>JBFEQB010000033.1:0-31573 GCA_041549835.1 Luteolibacter sp.
CAACTCCATGCGATCGGCAAGCAGGTCAGCGTGATCGAACTGCAACCCCACGTGCTGCCGCAACTTGATCCGGAAATGGTCCGCCCGCTCGAGATCACGCTGCGGGACAAGGGCGTCGAACTGATTCTGGGCGATGGCATCATCGGTTTCGAAACCAACCCGGACGGCATTTCGGCCAAGCTCAAATCCGGTCGCAACCTCGATACCGAACTGATCATCCTTTCCATCGGCGTGCGCCCGGAAAGCGGCCTTGCCAAAGATGTCGGCCTTGAGCTCGATTCGCGCGGCCACATCGTGGTGGACCCGTGGCAGCTCACCTCGGATCCCGACATTTACGCCGTCGGAGACGTTTGCGAAACGGAGGACGCCATCCTTGGCCAGCGCACCGCCATTCCGCTCGGCGGCCCCGCCAACCGCCAGGGCCGCACGGCGGCCGACCACATTTTCCTCGGTGGAAAAGCGCTGCGCTACCCAGGTAGCATCGGCACCGCCATCGTCCGCGTGTTCGACCAAGCCGCAGGTATCACCGGGTATTCCGAGGCGCGGCTCAAGGCCGAGGGCGTCTCCTATCAGACCGTCACCGTGAATGGTTCGTCACACGCCGGTTATTTTCCCGGCGCGGAAACCATCACCCTCAAGCTGCTTTGGGCGCCGGACGACGGTCGCGTGTTCGGCGCCCAGGCCAACGGCAGGGACGGAGTGGACAAGCGCCTCGACGTGATCGCCACCGCCCTGCGCGGACGACTCACCATCGATGACCTCGCCCACCTTGAACTTGCCTACGCGCCTCCATTTGGAAATGCCAAGGACGTCGTCAACGTCGCTGGTTTCGCCGCTGGCAATATTCGCGACGGCCTGCTCATCCCCGTGCCGGATCTCAGAAGCGCTGGATCACAGATCGTCGATATCCGTCCTGCGGCCGCTGCGGCGAAACATCCGGTCCCCGGCGCGAAGAACATCCCGCTGGCCGAACTCCGTGGCCGACTCGATGAGCTCGACCGTGGGCAACCGGTTTTCACCGTCTGCCAAATGGGGAAAACGAGTTATTTCGCCGCACGCATCCTCGCCAACCATGGCTTCGACGCGCGCAGCATTCTTGGAGGCGCCCACCACCAGCTGTAATCCCACGTTTGTCTCATAAATCTCATTGTCAGGGGGGATGCCGAGTGGCAATCTCCCGAAAAACCGTGTCGAAATCCTTCCATATTCTCCACCTGCGCGTCCGACTCGCCTGCCGTGTGCTGACGATGGCGGGGCTGTGTTTCGCGGGAATGGCATCCAAGACAACCGCCGCCACCGGATCAGGCTGGGATGTCGCGAAGATCGATGGCCGTGATTACGTCTCGGTCGAGAGCATGAAGCGTTTCTACAATTTCACACATCTCAAGCGCGTTGGAAACTCCGTCCTGCTCGAAAACGCCAAGGTTGAGATGAAACTCAAGGTCGGCAGCAGCGAATGCCTGATGAACGGCGTCAAATTCGTGTTCTGCAACGCGGTGGAATCGTCCGGGAACAAGGTCTATGTCTCACGGATGGACCTCGCCAAACTGATTGATCCGGTCCTGAGGCCGAATTTCATCAAGAATGCCGGAGATTTCCGCACTGTGATCCTCGATCCCGGCCATGGAGGCAAAGACCCGGGCGCCACCAACTCGATGGGTACCGAGGCTTCCTACAACCTGAAAGTCGCCGAGCGGGTGAAATCCCAGCTTCAGGCCCGGGGGTTCAAGGTCGTGATGACCCGGGACAGCGACCGCTACCTCACACTTCAGGAACGCGTCAATCTCGCCAACTCCGTGCGGGAAAAGGCGGTCTATGTGAGCATCCACTTCAACTCGGGTGGACGTGGAGCGGCGCGCGGGATCGAAACCTTCACCCTCTCTCCGCCTGGAGTCGCCCACTACGGGCGTGGGTTTGTCCCTGCAGACAATCAGCAGCGCGCTGGCAACGAGCATGACTCCGCGAACATCGCGCTCGCCACCTCCGTTCACGGCTCCATTCTGCGCCGCCTCCAGACCCACACCTTTGATCGCGGCATTAAGCGTGCCCGCTTCAGCGTGCTCTCCGGCGTGCGCCATCCGGCGATCCTTCTCGAAGGGGGCTTCATGACACATCCCTACGAGGCCCGCCTGATCGCCAACGAGTCGTATCAGAACGCGATTGCGAGCGGCATCGTTGAGGCCATCGCCAAATACCGCTACGCCGTGGGCGGAAAACCCCCGGTCAGGGTGCCGAACTGACTTGCTCGCCGGAGACCGCCGGAAATCCGAGGATCGCTTCGGTCATGCGCAGCGCCTCCACATTCGACCGCACCGCATGCACCCGGTGCAGCATCACTCCTTGTTCCCGCGCTGTGGAAGTGATGGCCACCGTCGGCCAGTCACGCATCGTCAGATCATTCGTCCCGAGGAGTGTTCCGATGAAGGATTTCCGGCTCACTCCCAGTAGCAGCGGGCTGCCCGGCGGGCTGATCCGGTCCAGCACGCGCAACAAAGCCAGATTGTGATCCAGTGCCTTGCCAAACCCAATGCCCGGATCGAAGCACAACGCGCCCGGATCGATTCCGGCGCCGGTGAGCGACTCCATCCGCTCGTTGAAAAACCCCCGCACCTCGGCCACCACGTCCACATAGACCGGCGCTTGTTGCATCGTCCGTGGCTCGCCCTGCATGTGCATCACCACCACCCCGCACCCGCTTGCCGCGCAGACCCTCATCATCTCCGGATCCGCACGCAACCCGCTGACATCGTTCACGATGTCCGCCCCGGCAATGAGCGCCGCCTCCGCGACGGCGGCCTTTGAGGTGTCGATGGAAATCAGTCCGTCCCAGCACTCCCGCAAGGCGGCCACCACCGGTGCCGTACGTTTGATTTCCTCCTCGGCGGAAACCGGATTCGCTCCCGGCCGCGTCGACTCCCCGCCGATGTCGATCACCCCGGCACCTTCGGCAATCATCGATCGGGCGTGGACAAGCGCCGCCCCGACATTGGAATGACAGCCGCCGTCCGAAAACGAATCCGGCGTGACGTTGAGAATTCCCATCACCTGTCCTCGCCGGGTGAGCTCCAGCGTAGTTCGTCGTGTCTTCCAAATCATCCGGGAATTGGCGGCTTGCAGCGTCCGCCGGGCAGGCCTACTTTGCGCCCCATGCATCCACTGGCAACATGGAAAATCCTCGCGCTGGTCACCTGTCTGCTCAGCGCCGTCTGCAGTGGCGCACCGGACCAGGGCTTTGATGCCGTCGATGGCCCGAACGTCCGCGTCATGCGCCACGAAGACGGTGCCCGCACCCTGTTCACCCGCACCCCGGACAACCGGACGCTCACCAAAAAGAAATACTCTGCCAACGGTCGGCTCATCATGCTCACGATCTATCGCATGGACTCCAACGCCAATCCCATCGGGTGCAAGATTTTCGACGGCCACAACGACCTGCTTTTCAAAGTGAGTTACGGCTACCGCAAATCCGACGGACAGCTCGTCGAGGAGCGCATGTTTGACGCCCGCGTGACCCGCAAGGACCCGAACACCGGCAAGGAAATGCCCGTCCAGCGCATCCGCTACGTCTACGACGCCCAGGGAAACCGCAGCGCCCCCATCGTATACAACCTGCTTCCCGGTAAGACCTTCGAGGAAGTCTTTGGTGTGAAATCCTCCGCCCTCGGCACCAATCCCTTCAATGGGAACGCCCCAGGCGGCACCGCCAATCCCAACGCCCGCCCGGTCGGTCGCTGATATGATTGCCAAACGCGTCATCTTTGAAGGCCGCGTCCAGGGCGTCGGCTTCCGCTACACGGTCAAGGATCTGGCCCGCGGCTTCGACGTCTGCGGCACGGTGAAAAACCTGCCCGACGGCAGCGTCGAACTCCAAGCGATGGGCGAGCCAGACGAGGTCGATGATTTCATCCGCGAAATCGTCGAGGAGTCCCCTGTCGCCCGTGGCATCAAGAACCACTTCGCGGAGACCATCCCGCTTTTGGAAGGCCACACCGGTTTCCGGATCGAAAAGTAGCCCCCGGTGATGAAATCAAGGCCGGCGGTTTCGACGGAATGCCGAGCCCCCCACGGAGAGGCGAAATCCGTTCGCCGACACGAGGACGGAAAGACGATGGATTGCGCGGCGCTCCTCGCAGCGACCCGCATCTTTAACGGGCGGACGGATTCCGCCCCTCCTCATCAGGTTTCACCGTTGCTTCCTCATCGAGGAGCAGATCCGGCCATCCGCACTTCGTCCGGGAATGACGGACTTAAAGTCCGCCGCCACTTTGATTTACCCCTTGATTTCGAGCAGCATCTGCGGGTTGTTCGGGAATTTCTTCAGGAAGAACAGCAGGCGCTCCATAGCCTCGACCGGGCGGTGGCCGGAGAGGCCGCGGCGGATGAGGTGGATCTTGTGAAGCATGTGCTCGGGCAGCAGCAACTCCTCGCGGCGGGTGCCGGACTTGAAGATGTCTACCGCCGGATAAATATAATTTTCCGCGATCTTGCGGTCGAGGACGAGCTCCATGTTTCCGGTGCCTTTGAACTCCATGTAGATCGCCTCGTCGGCGCGTGAGTTGGTCTGGATGAGCGCGGTGGCGAGGATTGTGAGCGATCCTCCGCCGCGGGTGTTGCGTGCAGCGGCGAAAAGGCGGCGCGGCACTTCGAGCGCGCCGATGGTGATGCCACCGGAGCCGGTCCCGCGGCCGCGGGATTTGCCCATGCCCATGGTGTTGTTATAGGCGCGGGCGAGGCGGGTGATGGAATCCATCAGCAGGAAGACATCCTGGCCGGCTTCCACAAGGCGCTTGGCGCGCTCAATGGCGAGTTCGGCGATGCGGCAGTGGTTGCGCGCCTGCTCGTCATTGGAGCTGGCGTATATCTCCGCGCCGGGCAGCGCGCGGCGGAACTCGGTCACTTCCTCCGGCCGCTCATCCACTAGCAGAACCATCAGGTGGATGGCCTCGTCGTATTTCTCGCGGATGGCCTCCGCCATGTGTAGCAGCAGCGTGGTTTTGCCGGAGCGCGGTGGGGAAACTATCAGTCCTCGCTGGCCGCGGCCGACGGGGGCCATGATATCCACCACACGGGTGGTGAAGCGCTCTGGCGTGGTCTCGAAGCTGATGCGCTTGGCTGGGTTGACCGCCTTGAGTTCGTCGAAATGCGGGAGCTTGGAGGCCTCCTCGGGCGCCATGCCGTTGATCGAGGTGATTTCCACGAGTTGCGGGCCGCGCGGACCTTCCTGATAGAGTCCGTGAATCCACTGGCCGAGGCGCAGGTTGTATTTGCGGATCGATTCGGGAGTGACGAAGACATCGTCGCGCGCCTGTTCGAAATTCTTGCCGGGCACGCGCAGGAAGCCGAAACCCTTGGGTGCGAGTTCGAGCATGCCGTCCGCCTCGATCTTCGGGCCGGTGGGTTGCTGGGACGGACGCTCGCGCGGCTCGCGGTCTTGGAAGTCCGCGGCATCGCGGCGTTGGCGCTGATCCGGACGATTTCCGCCTTGGCCTTGGCCGTGTGGCTGGCGCTCGTTGTTGCGGCGCTTGCGTTTCTCGCGGCGGCGCTTGCTGCGGCTCACGGGTTGCTGGCCGTCGCGGTGTGGATGATCGCGGTGTTGGGGATTCCGTGGCGTGTCATCCTGATCCGGGCGCTCGGGAGCCTCGCCCGGGCTTGGTGGTGCCAGCGTCTCAGGCGGCGTTTCGCGAGGCACGCGCGGACCACCTCCGGGGACGCGACCGAAGCGTTTGGGCTCCGCCGGAGGGACGGACTGTCCTAGGGCCGGAGGGGCGGGCTCGTGGTCAGCGGGTTCAGTGACGGTTGGCGCATCAACGGTCTGTTTTGCGCGAGTGACCGGCTTTTTCGGCGCGGGCGGGGTGCTTGTCTGGATGTCCGCCGCTTCGGGTGCGGGAGTCTTTTCCGCGACCTTTTTGGCCGGGGTTTTCTTGGCTGCGGTCTTTTTGGCCGGGGCTTTCTTGGCTGCGGTCTTTTTAGCTGCGGTCTTTTTAGCTGCGCGTTTGCGTGCAGGCGGGGTGTCGCCATCGGTGCCCGCAGTGGTCTGCGGGAGGTTTTGCTCTTGGGTGTTGTCGCTCATCCGGAAATCAGAGGAAAGGTGGTGGGTGCGTGGCGCGGCATGTGGCTCACGTGTCGAGTTGATCGAGAATTTCGTCGGCCACCTCGAAGTTGGTGAAGACGTTCACAGTATCGGGGTAGTCGTCGAGCAGGTCGTAAAGTTTGAGAATCTGGCGGGCGATCGCGGGATCAGTGACCACGCTCGGGTTCTGGGAAATGGAAACGAGTTTTTCGGAGGCGACGGGCAGGCCGCGATCACGCAGGGTGTTGGCCACGGTGCCGAGTTCATTGGGCGCGGTGAACAGGATGTGCTCGTCCTCGTCGCTCTGGACGTCATTGGCCCCGGCATCGATAGCGACCTCCATGAGGCGGTCCTCATCGATGGCGTCGGCCGGGATGCGGATTTCGCCCTTGCGGTTGAATTGATAGGAAACGCTGCCCTGGGTGGCGACGCTGCCGCCGTTTTTGGTGAAGAGCGAGCGGATGTCAGCGGCGGAGCGGTTGAGGTTGTCGGTGGCCATTTCCACGATGAAGGCGATGCCAGCCGGGCCGTAGCCTTCGTAGGCGACTTCCTGAATTGCGTCGCCGCCGAGCTCGCCGGTGCCTTTTTTGATGGCGCGGTCGATGTTGTCCTTCGGCATGGAGACGGACTTGGCATTGTCGATGGCGGTGCGGAGACGGGCATTTCCGGCCGGATCGCCGCCACCGGCGCGGGCGGCAAGTGCGATTTCATGTGAGCACTTGCTGAAAACCCTGCCTTTGATGGCATCGACTCTGGCCTTGATGTGTTTGACCTTGGACCACTTGTTGTGACCGGCCATGGGAATTGGAAATGGGGGTTCGGGTGAAGCATTGGGAGGCGGTCGTGGGAGCAGGGAAACGCTCGCAGGTCCGCGGGGCGGGGTGGGAAATGGGTCCTGCACGGAAACCGGCAGAGGTGCCTGAGTGGCATGCTGAACCCGGTAGGGCAGGGTGACGTCAAACTGAGTGGCGTTTACGGAAAATCATCCCGGGGTGCCGCTCCGTCGTTCCAACAGCGGAAACTTGGAACACTTGGGAACTCTTGGCAATCCCAAACTTTCGCCGGCAAACGCTGCGTCCGGAGGTCGTTCTGCGGGTGTTTTGCCGGTTGCGGAACCGGATTGGGAGTGGCTATCTTCCGGCATGAAGATTCGTTTGGCATGCATGTTAGGGGCCGTTGCCGCATTCGCCCTTCCAATATCCGCGGAAGAGGAGGCGCCATCCGTTCCGGAGGAACCCGCCGTCACTCGGGGGGATGCTGCCGGGGCCTCCGGCGGCATCCCCGCGGATCTGCTGGATGATCCCCACGTGCGCGAGGAACTCGCGGTGAATGAATTCACCGCGCCATCGATTTCGAAGCTGTTCGACACCCTCCAGTTCCTGATGCCCCTGCCCATTCTGGAGACCGAGCTGAAACTGCCCGAGCGCATGCCGCTGGACCGCGCGGACCTCGCCATCGAGCTGGGGTTTCTCATCGCGGACGGGTTTCTAGTGGTGCAGGCGGAACAACTCGACAAGGTGGAGGACCTGGCCAAGGAACTGACGCGCTATGGCAAGGCGCTCGGTGCAGGCGACCGGGTGAACCGCCACGCCGCAAGTTTGTTGGACAGTGCGAAGAACAAGGACGTGGTGCAGTTGAAAACGGAGCTCTCTTCCACCCAGCGTGATGTCGAGCAAGAGCTCGTCACCCTGCGTGACGGGGACCTCGCCCACCTGATCTCTCTCGGAGGATGGATCCGCGCGCTCCAGGTTTCGACCGTGGCGGTGGACAAGCAGTTCTCCGAAGAGCGTGCACGGAAAGTCATGCGCGAGGATATTGCGGACTATTACAGCGAATCGGTGGCGGGGCTGGAGCCGCGGGTCTCCGAGCGGCCGAACTATCGCGAGATGCGCGACCTGCTCGCCGGCCTGCGCACGGAAATGACGCTCAGGCAAGGCGAAGCCCCGACGCCGGAAATGATGAAGGAGATCCGCGAACAGGCGGCGAAACTCGTGGAACTCGCACTGCGGAGGAACCAATGAACCCGGAACCCACCGAAAAGGTCGCGGTGCTCGGGCTGGGCATCATCGGATCCCGAGCCTGCGCCAACCTCATCGAGGCCGGTTGGAACGTCACCTGCTGGAACCGCACCACCAAGGGCCTTCCCGGCGAGACGGCCACCCCGGAAGAAGCGGTCGAAGGAAGTGCGATGGTTTCGATCTACTTGAAGGACGCACCCGCATTGCGTGAGGTGGTGGCGAGAATCGAGCCCGTGCTGAATCCCGGACAAACCGTGTTGAATCACGCAACCCTCGATCTCGAAACCACCCGTTGGCTGGAGAGCCTCTGCCAGGCGCGCGGTTGCCGCTTTCTCGACGCTCCCTTCACTGGCAGCAAGGTGGCCGCGGGCTGCGGGCAACTCGTTTATTACATTGGCGGCGATCCCGCTTTGGCGGAGGAACTGGATTCCTATCTTTCCGCCACTAGCAAGTCGCGCCTGCATTGCGGTCCGGTCGGTGCGGCCACCGTGGTGAAACTCGCAACCAATCTGCTCTCCGCCTGTATCGTGCAGGCGATGGCGGAATCACTGGCCATCACCGCCGGCCACGGCGTGCCCGCGGAGCTCCTGGTGCAGGCGGTTTCGGAAAACGTGAGCTCATCCGCACTCACCACGATGAAGTTCCCGCAAATGATCGCCGGAAACTTCGAGACGCATTTCTCGCTCGCCAACATGGGCAAGGATTCACGTTACATGCTCGCCCTCGCGGAAGCGGCCGGCGTTGAAACCCCCGCGATCGCGGCCGTCTCCCGCCGGATGTCGGAGTTATGTGAAACCGGTCTCGGTGATCTGGATTTCTCGGCGCTTGCGAAACCTTATCTCGATCCGTCATGAGCGTCCTCCATCGCATCAGCTCCGGCACCCCGACTCTGCTGGAATTCCGCGGCCCGGATGCCGTTCGCTTTCTCAACGGCCAACTCACCCAGGAAGTCCGCCGCGTCGCGGGCGCGGATGTTTCACTGCCATCCTGCGTGACCGATGCGAAAGGACGCCTGCAGTTCCGCGTCTGGATCACCGGCACCGCCGATGGCGCGATCCGGGTGGAAGGCCCGGCCGGTTCCGCGGAAGTGCTGGAAGCCCGGCTCACCCGCTATCTCATTGCAGACGATGTCGAAGTAACAGATCTCACGGGGGAATGGTCGCTGGTGCATTTCACCGGACCGGTGCCGGACGCACCGGCCGGCGTGCTCGTTCGCGAAAGCGCGAGATTCGGAATGCCCGGCACCGATTGGTGGATCCCCGGAGATCTAACGGTTACCTTCCCTGAAGACATCCCGCCATTCGCGGGCGACGAACTCGAGGCCTTCCGCATCGCCCGTGGCATCCCGGCCTGGGGCTGCGAGCTCACCGCAGGCCTGCTGCCGCCGGAAGCCGGTCTCGACGCGACGGACATCTCCTATCAGAAAGGTTGTTATATCGGCCAGGAGGTCATTTCACGAATCAAGTCCGTCGGTAGGGTGAACAAGCGGCTTGAAAGGCTGTCCTTGCCCGCGGACGTGCCTGTTGAAGGCGGAACCCTGATCGATGCCGCCGGCCAGCCGGCAGGCGAACTGACGAGCGTTTCGCCACAGGCGGAAAATGGTCTCCGCTACGCATTGGGATATGTGAAACGCGGCGCGACGGATCTGTTCGTGATGACTCCGGACGGCTCACTTCATCCGGTTTCCCGCGAATCCTGACGCCCCAACTGGCGGCCGCAGTGCTTGCAAAAATTCGCGGCGGGATCGTGGCCGGTCCATCCGCATTCGTCGCACTTGCGGTCGTCCATGTCCACCGGCTTCATGCTGCGGCCGATCTCCGCGGTGACGATGCCGGTGGGCACCGCAATGATGGAGAATCCCGTCAGCATGATGATCGAGGCGAGGATTTTTCCCGCCACGGTCAGTGGCGCCACGTCGCCATAGCCGACCGTCGTGATGGTGACGATGCCCCAATAGATCGATTGCGGAATGGAGCTGAATCCCGGGTTGTTTGCCGTGCCCTCCAGCAGATACATCAGGGTGCCTTCGATTGAGACGAGGGTGAGCACGGCGAAGAGAAACACCGCGATCTTCGCGCTGCTGGCGCGCAGGGCGTTCATTAGCACGTTGGCCTGCCCGAAATGCCGCGCCATCTTCAAGACCCGGAACATCCGCAGCAGGCGCAGGATCCGGATGACCATCAGGAAATGGGTGCCTGTTAGTAGAACTGCGACATAGGTCGGCAGGACGGAAAGCAGATCCACGATGCCGAAAAAGCTCAGCACATAGCGGCTCTTGCGCCGCACCACCAGGATGCGCACCACATACTCGATGGTGAACAGGATCGTGAAGAACCACTCAAGCCCGCGGAACAACGGTAGATGCCGGGCACGCAGGGACTCCACGCTTTCCAACATGACGACCAACACGCTGGCGGAAATAAGCACCAGCAGGAGCACGTCGAATGCGCGCCCCGCCTTGGTGTCGGACAGGAAAATGATGCGCCAGAGCCGCTCCTTGAGCGAATTAGGGTCGGCGGATGGTGATGGCTCGGACATTTGCTGGAACCTCCGAGGAATAACGGGGGTTCGGCGATGCGTCGAGAATCGAATCCGATCGGTCAGTCGGGCGCATTGCCCAGAAAAAATGACGCCAAAAGGAGGCCTGAGGAAGTTTCGACAGGGTCGGTAGGTGTGTTCGTTTTCATGGGCCTTTGTGTCAGTAGTCTCTTGCGCTCGCCCCCTAGGCAGGTGGCGCTGCCGATGCGGAGCCCTTTCATGCCTACAGTCCCTATCGACTGGCGATTTTGCTTTCTGTTCAATTGGGCGGACGATCCGGCCGCGGAAAAACATTCACCACCACGGCGCGGAACACCTCCCGCCGGAACAAGTAAGCGCGGAGCGCCCGCTTCAACGGAGCGAAGCTCGGCGAGTGATGGTTCCGCAGCTACGAACTGCTCAAGGGAGGAGGACTCGTTATTGCCCGCGGGCGTCCGCCCTCCTCGTTCTCACGAACGAGCCTACGTTCAGGGAAATTCGGCGTAACTATGATCACTTTGCACGAGTATGGGGCCAAAACCGCAACTGACCGTGGTGAGGGCCGGAATCGGGGTTGATCAACTTTCTGTGCGACGTATGGTTCGTGCCCATGAGCTCCGCAAAGCCAAACCATTCCGCCCAAGCGCTTGGCGCGGCCATCTTCGCCATCCTTTCTACGTCCGCTGTTTCCCAGGAGTTGATCCTGAACGGGGCGCTCGACTCGTTCCGCCCGGTGAATGACTGGCACGGCGTTGCCAATGTCGAGGCCGTGGCCGGAGAAACCGCATTCACCACTGCGGGAGAGGGGCGGATCCTCGTCAATGGCACCACCAAAAATAACGGCATCCCCTATCTTTTCACCAAGGACGACTATGGCGATGCCCGCATTGAAATGGAATTCATGGTTCCGAAGGGTTCGAATTCCGGGGTCTATGTGATGGGGCGCTACGAGGTGCAGATTCTCGACAGCTTCGGCAGGCCGCGGATGTTTGCCGGAGATCTGGGCGGCATCTATCAGCGTTGGGATCCCACGCGGCCCGAAGGGCAACAGAGCTTTGAAGGCTCCCGGCCGCTGGCGAACGCCGCCAAGGCACCCGGCGAATGGCAGACACTTGATATTACATTTCATGCGCCGCGCTTCGATGCCACCGGCAGGAAAACCGCCGACGCCACTTTCGAGAAAGTCCTCGTCAACGGCGTGCTGGTGCAGCAAAACGCCACCACCACCGGACCGACCCGCTCGGCGCCGCTGGAGGGTGAAACGACGCGGGGGCCCGTTGCCATCCAGGGCGATCACGGCCCCATCGCCATCCGTTCCCTCCGCGTCACTCCACTCGCCGATGTTGAAGAGGCGCGCCTGCGTGAACTGGATGCCTACTGGGGGGAGGTCTCGCGTGCCGTGCACGAAGGCGACTTCGAATCCTACAAGGCGGCCAGCCATCCCGATGCCGTGCTCATCGCGGAGAGCAAGTGCTTGAGCCAGCCGTATCCGGTGGCATTGGAGCGTTGGCGGAAGGATTTCGACGCGGCGCGCGAGGGCAGTGTGGATGCCACGGTAGAGTTCCGTTTTTCCAAGCGTTTCGGGGATCAAACCACCGCCCGCGAGACCGGCATGTTCCGCTACACCTCGCGCCAGCCGGACGGCGGCACGACGAGCGAGTGCGTCCACCTCGACGCCCTGCTCGTCAAGCGCGACGGCGCGTGGAAAATCCTCGTCGAAAACCAAACCGCGACAGGCACCGAGGCGGAGTGGGAGGCGCTCAAGTAATTGCGGCGCGCATTTTCCACCGCTCCGTTTTCTACCGCATCACATGCTCGAGCAGCAGGCTCTGGATGGCGCAATAGAACTGCGAGCGCAGGAAGGCGGCGCGGCGCTTGGGTGGCAGGTTGGCGGGATCGATGGTCTCGCCCGGGCCGAAGTGGAATTGTTCCTCGATCGCGAGACGCGCCTGATTGAGTGCGCTGAACCACTCGTGACCGTGTTCGCGGGTGATCCAAAGCGGGCCAGGACCATCGGTGGCGGCAAGGCGGGCGGAGGCGATCGCGGTGGTGACGTAGAGCAGGGCGGAGGAAAACTGCTCCTCGAGATCAGGAACGACAAAGTCATGCCAGTCGTCCGCCACGTCCTCGTCGTTGACGAGGTTTCCCAGCCGATGGGCGAGGGTTTCATCGCAGGCAAGGGCGTCGTTCGCGATGCCGCTGAGGAGCAGCCAGTCGCCGGCTTCCTCGGCATCGATCCGGAGGCCGCCTTCCAATGTCGGGGTGATTTTCACGCGACTTTTTCGAGCGAGGTTTTGAGTTGGTGGGACTGGAGTTGCTGGGTGTAGAACTCGGCCTTCTCGCGCTGGCCGGTCCAGACGATCGAGCGGCCCTGCTGGTGGACTTGCAGCATGAGGACGGCGGCTTTCTTTTCGTCGTAGCCGAATATCTTCATCAGCACGTAGGTGACGTAGCCCATCAGGTTCACGGGGTCGTCATGGACCACGACGTTCCACGGCACGTCGAGCGCGGTGGACTCTCGGGTTTTCGTCAGGGTGTCGGAATCTCCCATCGTCTCAGGCGGTGACGGTTTCCGGGGCGTCCACCCATTTGCCGTGTTCGCGGATGAGGTCGGTCAGGCGCTCGACGGCCTCGCTTTCCGGGATGTTGAATTTCACGGCGGTCTTGCCGACGTAGAGGTTGATCTTGTTAGGAGCGCCGCCGACGTAGCCGAAATCCGCGTCGGCCATTTCGCCGGGACCGTTGACGATGCAGCCCATGACGGCGATGCGCACGCCCTTCAGGTGGCCGGTGGCGGCACGGATTTTCTGCGTGGTGGACTGGAGGTTGAACAGCGTACGGCCGCAACTCGGGCAAGCGACATAGTCCGTTTTGAAAATCCGGGTGCCAGCGGCCTGCAGGATGTTGTAGGCGAGACGCAGCGATTGTCCGGGTGCTGTTTCGCCTCTCACAAGCACGGCATCGCCGATGCCATCGCAGAGCAGCGAGCCGAGGTTTTGCGCGGCGGGGAGCAGGGCGTCGAGGAAGTCTTTGTTTTCGTGCGGCAGGTGCAGCGTGTCTTTGAGCAGGATCGGATGCCGGGAGTCCACGTTGGCCGCGAGCAGGCGGAATGCGGGGATGACTTCCAGCCCGGTTCTGTCCGTGACCGTCACGAGGCAGGGCTTGGGCTCTGCGTTTACGGCCGCCACTTGGTCGGCGTCAGTCGGATCGATTTCCACGACACCGGATTTTTCGACGATGATCTCCGGCTTGAAGTCGCCCATCGCGGAGATCTTGTGGGCGAGGGCGTTCCAGCGGTCCTGGGTGGTGAACACGCGGACCGTGTTTTCCCCGCCGAGATGGTGGCCCATGATCGTGAGCGGCGAACTACGACGCCTCTCGTAGGAAAATGGATCATAGGAGGGGGTGAAGGAGGAAGTGGATGGGACTTGCAGTCCCAGTTCTTCGTCGGGACATCCTGTCCCGCCACCAAACACACTCCCCGTCCACTCCGCCGAAACCCTCCCTCGTAACGGATTCCTCAAAATATATCCCACTTGGTGTTTCAAATCCTCCCCATCCCTCACGATGTGGTCGTAATACTCTTCCTGCCAGAAAGTGCCGGATTTGCCGAGAATGCGGTTCGCTTCCTTGGCCGAGTGGGTTTTCCAAGATTGGAGGATCTTTGCGAGATCATGTCCCACGCGCGGCGTGAGCAGCGCGTGCACGTGGTTGGGCATCACGGACCATGCGAGCAGATCGTAGCGTTCCCCGTCGAAGAACTTGAGCGCGTTGCATGCGATTTCCGCGATGCGGGGATCAGATAGCGGTTGTGGTCCTTCCGCGGCATGCAGCGCGGGCTCGATGATGGTTTCGGTGAGCGATTCCAACTCGTCACGCAGCGGAAGCAACTCGCAGGTGGCGTCGCGCGCGCCGGCGGATTTCCGGATCATCGCCACACGCTCCATAAGGGTCTGGCGTTTGCGCTCGTAATCCTCAAGGACGGATGCGGGCAGGGAGTCCTTGGCGCGGAACGTGACGGCATAGGTCGCTCCGGGAATCCGCCAGTGGGGGAGATAGGCGGAAGTTCGTTTGTCGAGTTGTGACCAGTCCGGGCGGATGGCGTGGGCGAGGGTGTTTAGATCGGGACAGGATGTCCCTGCGACGGACTGGGACTGCAAGTCCCAGCCACTCTTCGCGTTGAACGGTTCCACCAGCGCCTGGGCGACGGGGATCTCGTGCACCGAGTCTTCGGTGAGCGAAACGCGGATGGTATCGCCGATGCCGTCGGCTAACAGCGAGCCGATGCCGATGGCGCTCTTGATCCGGCCGTCTTCGCCGTCGCCGGCCTCGGTGACGCCAAGGTGGATGGGATAGTTCCAATCCGGCCCTTCCGCACGCAGGCGGGCGACGAGCAGGCGGTAAGCCTCGATCATCACCTTCGGATTGCTCGCCTTCATCGAGAACACCAGCGCGTGGTAGTCGTTCTCGCGGGCGATGCGGGCGAACTCGAGCGCGCTTTCCACCATGCCGAGCGGCGTGTCGCCGTAGCGGTTCATGATGCGGTCTGATAGGGAGCCGTGATTGGTGCCGATCCGCATGGCGCGGCCAAGTTCCTTGCAGAGGAGCACTAGCGGCGTGAACTCCTCGCGAATGCGTTCGAGCTCCTCCTCATACTGAGCGTCGCTGTATTCGCGGATCTCGAACTTCTTCTTGTCGGCGTAGTTGCCCGGATTGACGCGGACTTTTTCCACCCATTTCGCGGCTTCGAGCGCGGCGTCCGGTTTGAAATGAATGTCGGCGACCAGCGGGACATGGCAACCGGCCGAGCGGACCTCGCGGGCGATGTTTTCGAGGTTCGCGGCGTAAACTTTCGTCTGTGCGGTGATGCGGACGATCTCACACCCGGCGTCCGCCAATGCCAGCACCTCGGCCACGCACGCCACCGTGTCACGGGTGTCCGAGGTGATCATCGATTGCACGCGGATCGGGTTTTGCCCGCCGATGCCGACGTTTCCCACCATTACCTCGCGGGTCGGGCGGCGGGTGTAGTGGAGCAGGTCCGGGCAATAACTCAGTGGCGTGGGGGAATTCATCGTCAGGCGGGATATAGCCGAGAAACCGCCCCCCGGCAACGGCGGTGTGAGGGATCGGAAATTGCCCCTCGCGCGTGGCCATTTCCCGTGCGAAAAACATTCCCATGGCTCGGAAACAACGGCTCGCAAGCGCATTCACCCTGATGGTCGCCATGATCGCCGCCCAAGCGGAGGGTTTCATCCGCGTGGATGAGGACGCCACCGCGGCCCGCCTTCAGACGGCGGTCACCCGTTTCGAAAAGGACGGCGCGACGGTGGATCTCATCGGCGCGGTGCACATCGCGGACAAGAACTACTACGAGGCCCTGACCACCCGTTTTAAAACCTACGACGAGGTGCTTTTTGAAATGATCGGCGGGGAAAACATCGCCGCCACGAGAGCCGCGGCGCCTGGACCCGGGGAGAAGGGGCAAGACCTCTCCGGTTTGCACAAGGTCTACAACATGGTCGCCAGGTTCCTCAACCTCACCGGCCAAGCGGAAAACATCGATTACACCGCGAAGAACTTCGTCCACGCGGACCTGACTCACGAGGAATTCTCCAAGCTGCAGGAGGAGCGCGGCGAGTCGTTGTTAGGCTTCGCGCTCGATGCCGCGAAAACCGCGCCCGAGCCCGTCAGGCAACCGGATGCGACCAAGTTGCTCGCCGCCCTGCTCTCCGGGAAATCCAATCTCGTGAAACTCGAGATCGTCCACACCCTCGGCCAGGGAGACGATCAGATCGCGGCCTTCGTCGGCGAGAGCGTAATCATCAGCGACCGCAACCAGCGCTGTCTCGATGTGATGAAGCGCGAACTCGCCGCAGGCCACCGGAAGCTCGGCATTTTTTACGGTGCCGCCCATTTTCCGGATATGGAGAAGCGCCTGCTTGAGATGGGCTTCAAGCGTGTGAAACAGGAGTGGCTCACCGCATGGGACATCCCGAAAAAGGAGGCTCAACCCGCCGCGGAGGAGCAGAAGGACGCGGCTTGAGACGAACGGCTGAAGAATCCCGCCCACATCATGGCGGCTCGCAAGCGCTCCGCTTCGCCCGGATTGACAGCGGGAAGTCGCGGACTCATCTTCCGGCCATGGTTTCTGCTAAGCGGCGTAGCGGACCGGGCATGAAACTGCCCGTGTTTCCCATCGCATGCTGGAGTCTGGGTTTGATGGCGTTCGCGCAGTTGCTGGTGGCCGGGATGGCGTTGGCGACGCGGCTGGAGGATGCCCGGCAGGTCCGGGTGGTGGAAAAGGAAGTACTGAAACCGGTGCTCGTGCGGATACCCGTCCGCGCCGAGTCCATTGAAGCCCCGGTGGTTTCCCGGCCACCCCTGCCGCCCGCGCCAGAGGCTCCGATGGTGGTGGCGCCCACGCCTTTGAGCGTGCCGCGCGTGGCGGATCCACGGTCCGAGCGCTTGGTGAACGAAGCCCGCGAGGCCCGTGTGGCCGGGGACATGGGCCGGGCGATCGTGAAGCTCGAGGAGGCGCTTGGAAAGTCCCCGGAGGAGGCCGGCGTCCTCTACGAACTGGGCCTCGTGCACGAGCAGATGGGCGTGTTCGACATGGCGTCCGGGTATTTCGAGCAGGTCTTCCGGATGGGGATTTCCGGTGCCGGTTCGCTCTATCAGATGGCCGCCGCGAAACTGCGCGACGGTTTCGAACAACCGGGCGACATGCTCGGCAAGCTGGCACTCGGACGGGTCCGGATTTTCAACAACCCAAAATACGAGGGGGGCCAGCAGGTCATCCTCACCATCCCGGTCCAGAAGGCGCCCGCCGATGAGATCGATGTCGCGGAAATTGCGGTGGAGGTCAGGTTTTTCAATCGCACCACCAAGGGAGAGATCCTCGAGTTGGAGGATAAATCGTGGGTCAGTGACAAATGGGTCACCCTGCCCTTCGACTGGGCGGGTGGCGAGGAGAGCCTGCGCATGACCTACGTCATTCCGCCGCAGGATGCGCAAACCGAACACTTGTTCGGGGGCCGGACGTATTACGGTCAGGTGGTGACGCTCACCTATCAGGGCGAGGTGCTCGATGTGCAGGCGTGGCCGCGCGATCTGGCGGCAAAGATTCCCCGACAGCCCTTCACCGGGCAGGGCGACCTGCTGCCGCCGGAGTTTCAGGACACCCTGCCGCCAGATTTTGATCCCAGCATGCCGCTGCTGCCGCCGCCGCCGCTTCCAGAGTAGGGTTTCCACCGCGTTTTTCCCCTTCATGACTCCCGTCCCCGACGACTCCCGCCTCGGTGAATACCGCCTCAAGGAACTGATTTCCGAAACTCCCTTCAGCCGCCGATGGCTGGCCGAGCAGGTTTCCGTGGCGCGCCGGGTGTTGTTGGATCAACTCCGTCTGGAGCAGGCTGACCAACGCGAGGCGTTCCTCGCTGATGTTAGGGTGAAGGCCGCCGTCGATCATCCACTCGTCGGCTCGGTTTACGAAGCGGTCGCGGAACCGGACCAATGTTATTTCACCCATGAACTGCTGCCGGGAGCCACTTTGGATGATCGGAAAAAAGCCGCCGCCCCATTCGAGCCCGCGCGCCTCGCGCATCTGCTGCGCCACATTTCAGAGGCCCATCTCCAGCACGAGTCGCTTGGCCAGGCGACCTCGCCGATGGGCTTGGAGCACATCCATGTGGATGAACACGGAGTGATGCGCCTCGATAATCTCGCCATCGCCGGACCTCGAAATGGCGATCAATCCGGCCGCGACATCAGCCACCTCGGTGAGGCGTTGTGCTCGCTCGTCGCCGACGGCAAACCGGGTGCCACGCGGGTGCTCACCCTGTTGGGCTGGATGCGTGGAGAAGGCATTGAAACGCCTCTCAGCTGGCAGCAAGTGCGCGATTTCTGCGGGCAGATCGAGCAGCAACTCGCCAATCCGCCGCCACCCGCTTCTCCGACGAAAGCCGCTCTCCGGGCAAGGAGGAAACCGCCGGTCGCCATCATCTCGGTGGCTGGTAGCCTGGCCCTGATCGTGATTCTCGCCCTCGCCTTGCGGATGCGGCCTTCGGCTCCGCCGCCCCAGCCGCAGCGAGTGAATCCACCCACCTCCATCCTGATTCCTGCCGGCATACATCCGACTCCGGACGGCACCGAAGAAGAACTCCAAGCGTTCCGGATTGCCGCCTCCGAAGTCACCATCGGCGAATACGCCGGCTTCCTCGAAACCTTGGAAATCCTCTCGCGCGATCACCGCCACCGTCTCTTTGATCACGAAAGCCAACCACCGGAGAAAATCTCGCACCTCCCGGACGATTGGACCGCTCTGCTCGCCGCTGCGAAAACCAAGGGTGTCTGGAACCAACACCCGGTGACGCTCGATTGCCCGGTCGTCGGCGTCGATTGGTGGGACGCCAGTGCCTACGCCGAGTGGAAACACGCGCGCCTTGCCTCTCAAGAGGAATGGTTCGCCGCGCTCCACATTGATGTGGAGGTGCCCGCCGCCATCAAGTCTTCCGGGTGGCTTCCGGTTTCCTCGGCCACCACCGATCGCACCCCGCGAGGCATCATTGGCATGGCGGGATCGGTTTCCGAATGGACCCGGAGACCCGCTCCAAACCCCACCAATCCGCTCGGCGAACGCAAGTGGGTCATCATCGGAGGCTCCTATCTCAAGCCGGGTAGCAACGCCCTCACCCGCGAATGGACGGATGAACGGGCGCTTCGCCGTGCCGACCTCGGATTCCGCCTCGTGTTCGATGCGCGATAGAGCGCAGGGCGTTCCTCCGAGGGCTGACGCATCAAAAATCCCTCTGAATGACAGGATCGAAATGCGGGAACCCTTTCTTTTGATGCGTCGGCTCTGGCGTTCCTCTCCCCGAGCAGGCGGCGCACAAAGCCATTGATATTTAAGATAAACCAATTAAATTCGCCCGATGACTCACGAAGAACGGGCCACTTGGATCAAGCGGGTTTCCCTGCTGTTTCTCGCGATCGCGATTACGGCCGGGGTTTGGCTTTTCCCGGAACGCAAGTCGGTCGTCACGGCATCGACGGAGCCCGCCGTCGTTTATGATCTCGAAATCTATCACTATCATGTGCCCGGAAAATTCGAGAGTGAACAGATCGCCGACAGCCTCAACAAGATCGGGAAAAAGTATGAAAAATACGTCCGTGTCAACCGGGTGGACATCACCGCGCATCCGGAACTCGCCAAGGCGGAGAAGGTGACCAAACCGCCGAAGGTGGTGATGATCGCGGGCGAGGTGCGGGCCTGTAAATTCCAGGGAGTTTGGACCTACGCCCAGATCGAGTGGAAGGTGGAGGAAATTCTGCGCGGTCTCGAACGCATGAGCAAGGATTGGCGACCCAACGTGAAAGGCATGCAACCGGCTGCGAACCCCTGAAATTCCCCGAACCTGTGAAGTTTTCCCTCTTCCTCATCGCCGTGGCTCTGGCCGTCCTGTCGTCCTGTGACAAGGTTCGGAACCTCATGGAAAACCTCGGCGACAAGGCTCCCGCTGCCGCCGCCACGCCCTATGCGGGCGAGTGGGTGTCCGAAATCACCGGGAGCGGATTCGATGCCCTCCGCCAGCAACCGGGCAGGGTGGTCTTAATCGACTTTTACGCCGACTGGTGCGGTCCCTGTCGCAGGCTCGGCCCCGTGCTCCAGGCCATCGCCACCGAGCAGCAGGGGCTCGTCCTGGTCGGGAAGGTCAATGTCGACAAAGCCCGCGACCTCGCTTCGAGCAGCGGTGTCAAAGGGATCCCGGATGTGCGGATTTTCCGCGATGGAAAACAAGTGGACCGCTTCGTGGGGATGCCGGGCGAGGCCGAAATCCGGCGGCGGATTGCCAAGCAACTCGAAGGGCTCCCGCCGCTGCCAGTCGAGGCCGCCGATCCCGCGACATCGAAGCCGGCGGAGCCCGTCACCCGGCCAATGTCAAAGGACTGGCTGCCTCCGGGCATGAAACGTCGATGAGCGGCGGTTTTTGCCGCCGGACCTTGGGGATAACTGCACGATGTTGGATCTTCGCAAATCCAGCCCTTTACAAGCGAGAAAATCCCTGCCAAACCCCGTCCAATTTAGCGGCCCCGGCGCGCCGCGAACCAGCCTCCCACCATGCCCAAAGACACCTCGATCCACAAAATTCTCGTCATCGGCTCCGGCCCCATCGTCATCGGCCAAGGGTGCGAATTCGACTATTCCGGAGTCCAGGCCTGCAAGGCGCTCAAGGAAGAAGGCTACGAAGTGATTCTCGTGAATTCCAATCCGGCGACCATCATGACCGATCCGGAGTTTGCGCATCGCACTTACATTGAGCCGATTACGCCGGAAGTAGTGGAGAAGATCATCGTCCGTGAGAAGCCCGATGCATTGCTGCCCACGCTCGGTGGCCAGACGGCGCTCAACACCTCGATGGCGCTCTTTAAATCCGGAACCCTCGAAAAACACGGTGTCAAAATGATCGGTGCCAAGGCCGACGCCATCGACAAGGGCGAGGACCGCCAGCTTTTCAAAGAGGCCATGACGCGGATCGGCCTCGACATGCCGCGCTCGGGCATCGCTCACACCATGGAGGAGGCCCGCAAGGTGGCTGAGGAAATCGGCACCTTCCCGCTGATCGTTCGGCCCGCCTTCACGCTCGGCGGCCAAGGCGGCGGCATCGCCTACAACCGCGAGGAGTATGAGGAAATCATCACCCGCGGCCTCGATCTATCGCCCGTTTCCGAGGTGCTCATCGATGAGTCCCTGCTCGGCTGGAAGGAATACGAAATGGAAGTCATGCGCGATTGCGCGGACAACTGCGTGGTCATCTGCTCGATCGAAAACCTCGACCCCTGCGGCGTCCACACCGGCGACTCGATCACCGTGGCCCCGATTCAAACGCTCACCGACCGCGAATACCAGATCATGCGCGACGCCTCGTTCGCCGTGATCCGCGAGATCGGCGTGGAAACCGGCGGCTCGAACATCCAGTTCGCCACCTGCCCGAAGACCGGCCGCATGATCGTCATCGAGATGAATCCGCGGGTTTCCCGTTCGTCCGCACTCGCCTCGAAAGCCACCGGCTTCCCGATCGCCAAGATCGCCGCGAAACTCGCCGTCGGCTACACGCTCGACGAACTGCCGAACGACATCACCCGCGAGACGCCAGCCTCGTTCGAGCCGACCATCGACTACGTGGTCACCAAGATCCCTCGCTTCACCTTCGAGAAATTCCCGACTGCGAATCCGGTCCTCACCACTTCCATGAAGTCCGTCGGCGAGGCGATGTCGATCGGCCGCACGTTCAAGGAGTCCATGCAGAAATGCCTGCGCTCGCTCGAAACCGGCCGCTGGGGCTTCGGATTCGATTCCAAGGAACCGCAAAACCCAACCAAGGACGAGATCACCCGCAAGCTCCAGATCCCGAACGCTGAGCGCATCTTCTGGCTGCAAACCGCCTTCGTGAATGGCTGGACCATTGAGGAAGTCTTCGCTGCCACCCAGATCGACCCTTGGTTCCTCGGCCACCTCAAGCAGATCGCCGATGAAGGAAGCGCGGGCATCCTGCCCGCTTCTTCCCCGAATGCGGGCGAGACTTCCGCGCTCCCTTCCAATCTCCGCCGCATCAAGAAACTTGGATTTTCCGACCGCCAGATCGCCATGGCTTGGGGCACGACCGAGGATGATGTCCGCGCCCTCCGCAAGCAGCACGGCATCATCCCGACCTACCGCTTGGTCGATACCTGTGCCGCCGAATTCGAAGCCTACACGCCGTATTTCTACTCGACCTATGGTGACGAAAACGAAGCCCGCGAGTCCGAGAAAAAGAAGATCATCATCCTTGGCGGCGGCCCTAACCGAATCGGCCAGGGCATCGAGTTCGACTACTGCTGCGTGCACGCCGCCTTCGCCGTGAAGGAACTCGGCTACGAGGCGATCATGGTGAACTCGAACCCCGAGACCGTTTCCACTGACTACGACACCTCCGACAAACTCTTCTTCGAGCCACTCACCCTCGAAGACGTGCTCAACATCTGTGACCAGGAAAAACCGCATGGCGTAATCGTCCAGTTCGGCGGCCAGACTCCACTCAATCTCGCCGCCGATCTCGAACGCCACGGAGTGCCGATCATTGGTACCTCGCCCAAGTCGATCGAACTCGCCGAGGACCGCAAGTTCTTCTCCGCGCTGCTCGATAAGCTCAACCTCAAGCAGGCCGAAGCCGGCACCGCCACCAATGAAGCCGAAGCGCTCGCCGTTGCTAACAAGATCGGTTACCCCGTGCTGGTCCGCCCGTCTTTCGTGCTCGGCGGACGCGCGATGATGATCGTCTACAACGACACCGAGCTTTCGCGCTACATGAACGAGGCCGTCACCGCCTCACCCGAGCGCCCGGTGCTAGTGGACCGCTTCCTCGACAACGCTACCGAGGTGGATGTCGATTGTATCAGCGATGGCGAAACCTCCGTCGTCGGCTCGATCATGGAACACATCGAGCAGGCCGGTATCCACTCCGGAGACTCGGCCTGCGTGATCCCCGCGTTTTCCCTGTCAGAAGACATCAAGGCGGAGATCGTGCGCGCCGCCAAAGACCTCGCCCGCGAGCTTGAGGTGAAAGGTTTGATGAACATCCAGTTCGCCGTGAAGGACGAGCAACTCTACGTCATCGAGGTCAATCCGCGCGCCTCCCGCACCGTGCCCTTCGTTTCGAAAGCCACCGGCGTTTCCCTCGCCAAGCTCGCGGCCAAGGTGATGCTCGGCCACAAGCTCGTGGACCTCGGCTACACCGAAACCATCGTCCCCACGCATTTTTCGGTGAAGGAGGCCGTCTTCCCGTGGAACCGCTTCCCTGGCATCGACATCGTGCTCGGCCCGGAAATGAAATCCACCGGTGAGGTGATGGGCATCGATGCCGACTGGGGCATGGCCTACGCCAAATCCCAGATCTCCGCTTTCAACCCGCTGCCCACCACCGGCAACGTCTTCCTTTCCGTTTCGGATCGGGATAAGGACCGCGCCGTTCCGGTCGCTCACGATCTGGTGGAACTCGGATTTTCCATCTACTCCACCGGCGGCACCCACGAACGCCTGACCAAGGAAGGCATCCCGAGCACGCGCCTCTTCAAGCTCCACGAGCAGGCCCGCCCCAACGTCCTGGACATGCTCAAAAACCGCGAGATCCACTTCGTCATCAACACCCCGAGCACCCACGAGGCTCGTGCCGATGAAGTCCAGATCCGCTCCACCGCCATCGCCCAGAAGATCTCCCATGCCACCAATCTCTCCGCCGCCGAGGCCTCGGTGAAAGCCATCCGCTCGCTCAAGGGCAACAATTTCACGGTGAAGAGCATCCAAGAGTATCACGCGTAGACTTCAGGGGGCGTGATTCGTATCAGGAGTCAGCATGGAGCCCCTCAAGAACGCGTTTTCCTACCCGAATACCCGGCGGATCGCGGATCGCCTGAAACGCGCCCATCCGGAGTTTTCGTTGCCGCGCTTCTGCCGTGGGCTTGAGGACGCGCTCGGGCCGTTGGAACTGAAAGATCGGATGCATCTCATCGCGGACCGCATCGAGGCCGGGCTGCCCGCCCATCCGCCGGAGATGTTCGCCATCCTCGCGAAAACCCTCGCGAAGGATGAAGCCGACACCCACGGCCTGCGAGGTTTCCCCGTCTGGCCGCTAAGCGAAATCGTCGCCCGCAGAGGCCTCCCGCACTTCGCCGAGTCGATGGAGTTATTCAGCGAAATGACGAAACGATTCACGGCGGAGTTTGGAATCCGGGTGTTTTTACGGGAGGATCGGGAGCGGACGTTGGAGCAGTTGCACGCATGGTGTGGGCACCCGGACGAGCATGTGCGCCGCCTGGTTTCGGAAGGCAGCCGACCGTTGCTGCCGTGGGGTGGGAATTTGGCGGAGCTTCTGGATGCGCCGCATCCGACGCTTCGGTTGCTCGAAAAGCTGCACCGCGATCCGAGCGACTATGTCCGGCTCTCAGTCTCGAACCACCTGAACGATTTCAGCAAACATCATCCGGAACTCGTGATCGAAACCCTCACTCGCTGGCAGGCGAACGCGCCGGAGGACGCGCGCTTGGAAAAACTCGCCCGGCATGCCTGCCGCACATTGTTGAAAGCAGGGCATCCCGGAGCGCTGGCGCTGCATGGCTATGGTTCGGCCGGGTTGCTGAAACTCGAATCCGTGGATCTAACAGCGAGCGAGGTGAAACTCGGCGGTCACCTCGGATACCGGCTTGTCATCCGCAACACGTCGGACCGCCCACTCAAGGTGATGTTCGATTACGCCATCCATCACCGGAAAGCCAACGGCACGCTCAGCCCGAAGGTGTTTAAAGGCAGCATCAAGGAGCTTGCGGCCGGCGAACGTTGGAAAATCACCGGGCGCCACGGGCTGAAACCGGTCACCACCCGCATCTACCATGCCGGGCTGCACAAGTTCGAACCGCGGCTGAACGGGCGGGCCTTTCCTCCGCGTCAGTTCATGCTGCTTGACTGATTCAGATCCGCCCAACCCGCCGCCGACTGGCAGTGAATTCCGAAATCATCCGCCTAATCTGTCATTCCACTCTTCATTCTTGTTCGGCGCGGCAGTCCGCCATACCCGCTGCGGATGGATCATTCGCCTCCCGCTAACATCACTGAGACCCGCATTGTCATGTCCGATCCCACGGCTCTGGGGGTCTTCGGGCTCTCCATGGTCACCTTCGTCGCCGCCTCCCATAAAATGGGCTGGACCACGGGGGTCGCCGGCTTGATTCCGTGGGCGCTGATCCTCGGGTCGTTGGCGCAGATCTGGGCCTCGACGATCGATTTCCGGAAGAACAACTACTTCGGCGCGATCGTGCTCGGGGTCTACGGGCTTTTCTGGGTGGCGGTGGCCATGCACTGGGCCATTGGCCTCGGTTGGTTTGGAGCTGCGGGTGCGGCCGCAGATCCCAGGCAACTTGCCTTCGCCTGCATCGGCTACACGTTTTTCTCGCTGTTCATCATGGTCGCCGCGTTCGAGGCCAACAAGGTGTTTGCCGCGATTCTGGTGCTCATCAATATCCTGCTGCCATCGCTGGCGGTGAGCATCCTCAAGAAAGGCACGCCGTTGGGCGAAATCGCGCATGTGATGGCGGCATGGTCGGAATTGTCCATCTCCCTGCTCGGCTTCTACGCCGCTGGCGCGGTGTTTCTAAACAGCTACTTCGGTCGCGTCCTGCTGCCGCTCGGCAGGCCTTTGGGCCTGATCCGCAGGGGGGCGGTCAAACCCGTTGGCTGAAGGCGGTTGCCTCCGCGCCCGCACATCGGGCAGGGCCCACGCAGCTGAATTTCCTGTTGAATGCAAGAAATCGAAACGCGGAGCTGCCAGAGAACTCCGAGGATTTCGCGGAGAAAAATGAAGGGGCTCAAAGCGCAACCCATCTCGGCCCCGGCACATCGGGCTTGCCGCGGAGCGTGGCGCAAGGCATCCCTCCCGCATGGCGTTTTCCGCGGTTCTTTTCGATTTTGACGGCGTGCTGGTGGACACCGAGTGGGCGATCTATCAGTCTTGGAGGCGTGTCTTCGAGGGGCACGGCCAGCACCTGCCGCTGGAGATCTACACGCGCTGCATTGGCTCGGATTTCGCCACGTGGTCGCCGAAGACACATCTGGAGGAGCTCACCGGGCTGGCTTTTGACTGGCATGATCTGGATGCCCGGAGGCAGGATGAAATCACCAAGGATCTCGTCCACGAGGGGCCGATGCACGGTGCCGCGTGCTTTCTCGGAAAACTCTCGGCAGGGGGCGTTCCCGGCGCGGTGGTTTCCAGTTCGTCCCATCGCTGGGTGGACGGTTGGTTGGAGAAGATCGGGCTGGCACCGCATTTCAAGACGACGGTTTGCCGGGGTGACGCGCCACGCAT
This sequence comes from Luteolibacter sp., assembly GCA_041549835.1. Lineage (GTDB taxonomy): Bacteria > Verrucomicrobiota > Verrucomicrobiia > Verrucomicrobiales > Akkermansiaceae > Luteolibacter. The sequence goes on from JBFEQB010000033.1 coordinate 26,499, forward strand.
CAAGCCGGCTCCGGATTTGTATCTTGAGGCGGCGAAACGCCTCGCCGTCGCGCCGGAGGATTGTCTCGTCATTGAGGATTCACTTAACGGCGTGAAATCCGCGAAAGCCGCCGGGATGTCCGTTTGGGTGGTGCCAAACCGTGTGACCGAGTGCCTCGATTTCTCTCCGGCGGACCGGGTTTTCCGCTCGTTGGCGGAGTGCGAGGCGGAGTTTTGATCCGCGCGGCGCATGCCGCATGATCGACTGGGAGGCACCGGGCCACGCCACTCCAACCTTGCCTCTCCACGGCCCTGAGCTCAATTTGCGTCCCGCCAGCAACTCCCCAACCGATTCCATGACCATGAAATCCACCGCCCTCGCCGCCGCCTTTCTGTGCTTCACAATGAATCTGATGGCCCAGTCGTTCATGATGAATCCGTACGGCTGCAAGAACGCCACTCTCTTGAACGGCAAGTGGAACGCGATTATCGATCTCTATAGCCGGGGCGAGGTGATGAAGTTCTATCAGAACAGGGAGCCGCAGAAGAAAACCGAATTCGTGGAGTATTCGTTTCACAACGGGCTGCGGCTCGATGTGCCGGGGGATTTCAACTCCCAGGTTCCGGAGTTGAAATACTATGAGGGCAACGTCTGGTATCAGCGGTATTTCAGCGCGCGGAAAACCGAGGGCCGCCGCCGGTTTCTTTACTTTGCGGGTGTCAGCTATGAGGCCGCGGTCTGGCTGAACGGCACCGAGGTGGGCCGTCACGAGGGCGGTTTCACACCGTTCCAGTTCGATGTGACGGATCTGGTGGTCGATGGACAGAACGATTTGGTCGTTATGGTCAACAACATGCGTCGGGTGGACGGCATCCCCGCCATGAACTTCGACTGGTGGAACTATGGCGGCATCCTGCGGGACGTGGTTTTCGTCGAGAGACCGCAGGTGTATGTGCGCGACTACAAGCTCCAGCTCAAAAAAGGCTGCCGGGATCTCATCGCGGGGTTCATCCAGCTTGATGGTGCGACGTCACCGCAGCCGGTGGAAATCACGATCGAGGGGCTCGGTATCAAACACGCACTGGCCACCGACGCGAAGGGCCGGGCGTCGTTTGAAATCAACGCCAAACCCCGGCTTTGGCAACCCGGCTCGCCCACGATGTATCGGGTGAGGGTTTCCACCGCCGGAGATGCCGTGGAGGACGAGATCGCCTTCCGCACCATCGAGACCAAAGGCAGTGACATCCTCCTTAACGGCCAGCCGGTGTTTCTGAAGGGGGTGAACTTTCACGAAGAGATCCCACAGCGACAAGGGCGCGCTTATTCCGATGCCGATGCCGCGATGATTCTGAACGAAGTCAAGGCCCTGGGCTGCAACTTCATCCGTACCGCCCACTACCCGCAGAACGAACGCATCGTGCGCATGGCCGAGAAAACGGGCATCCTCGTCTGGGAGGAAATCCCGCTCTGGCAGGGCATCGAGTTCTCGAACCCCGCCATCCTCCAGAAGGCCGAGACCATGCTGCGGGAAATGATCTATCGCGACAAAAACCGCGCCGGCATCATCATCTGGAGCATCGCCAACGAGACCGCACCGTCAGAATACCGGGACAAGGTGCTCACCGGATTGGCCTCCCTCACCCATGAGTTGGACGACACCCGTCTGGTGGGCGCGGCTTTCGACAATCCAAGGTTCGACAAGGCCACCTCCACCTTCCATCTCAACGACAAGGTGGCCGACGCGGTGGACGTGGTGGGGGTGAACAAATACATGGGTTGGTACAACCCGTTCCCAGTGGAGCCGGAGAAAATCCATTGGGACGTGGCCGCCGGCAAGCCGCTGATCATGACGGAATTTGGATGCGAGGCGCTCTACGGCCAGCATGGCCCAGCCGATGTCGCCTCCAGTTGGAGCGAGGAATACCAGGAGGCGGTTTACCGGAAAAACTACCGCATGTTTGAAAATATTCCCAACCTGCGTGGCACCTGCCCGTGGGTGTTGTTCGATTTCCGTTCGCCTACCCGCTGCCACCCGCGCAACCAGGATGGCTGGAACCGCAAGGGACTCGTCTCGGATAAGGGACAGCGGAAAAAAGCCTGGTGGGTCGTGAAGAACTTCTACGACGGAAAGTGAGAACTCACGGTGGCGCGCTCACAGCCCGGCCGGGTGGCGCATGACGTGGCCGCGTCCCGGGCGGGTGTTGGTCTTCCAGCGTGGGCCGGTGCGGCCGCCGGAACCGCCGGTATCAAGCCGCAGGCCGGCGACGGTGATGAAAACGTGGCCCTTGCGGGCATAGATGGTGATCCATTTTCCTTCCCCCTTCTTGCCGTAGCGGAAGAAGCCGTTGGAGGGCATTGAGCCACGGAGCAGTCCAGCCTCCCGCAGCACGTAGGAGACCGCACCAGAGCAATCGTAGCCGCTGTCATTCTGCCGCGCGTGGCCGCCACCCCACTTGTAGGGTTTGCCCTGCAGGCGATTGCCGGCCGCAATCGCGCGCTTCACGGCGGACGGCGCGCTTCTGGGAGCGTAGGCAAGGCCGTTTTTCAAAAGAGCCGTGCGCCCGTATTGGAAATTGTAGGAAACCGGCCGCCGGGCTTTCACCTGATGCGAGCAGGACATCATGCCACCCGTGATGGGGAGCAGCGTCAGCAGCATGAGCAGCGGAAATTTCACGCCCGGGAACGTGCCACTTTTTCAAGGCCTGTAAAATATTTAAATCTCTTTGCTTTCAGCTTGCCGGAAGCGTATTCGGCCCCACTTGACGCAACTTCGCTCGGGCTTGGCTTTACAAAAAATCCATTGGCAGCCAACGGTCGGGCAGTCCGATGAAGTCCGTTCTCCGTGTTTTCTCCTACCTCCGCCGCTACCCCGGTCTCGCTGCGGCGCAGTTTTTCTGCGCCACGCTGATGGCCGTTTCGGTGATTCTTTTCCCGAAAATCACCCAGATCGTGATCGACGACGTCATCCCCCATCCGGAGAAACACGGGCAACTTCTGATGTGGATCCTGCTCGCGCTCGGCAGCTATTTCATCAAGGACGGCCTGAATTGCGCCCGCATTTTCGTGAACAACCACTTCGAGCAGAATGTCATCTTCGACATCCGCTCGGACCTCTACCGCAAGATCCAACGCCTCCCCCTGAACTGGTTCGACACCCGCCGCACCGGCGACATCATGACGCGTGTCGTCGAGGACGTCACCTCGATGGAGCGGGTGCTCATCGATGGCATCGAGTTGGGCCTCGTCGCCTTCATCCAGCTCGTCGCGGTCGGCGTTGTGATGTATCTCACCGACTGGCAGGTGGCGCTCTGGGCGACCCTCCCCATTCCGATCCTCGTGATCGGTGCCTGGATCTACTCGAAGGACGCCCGCCACCGTCACAAGGCGGAACGAAACGCGACCTCCGCACTGAATTCCCTGCTGCATGACAACATCGCCGGCATCCGCCAGATCAAATCCTACGCCGCTGAAGCCGAGGAGCATGCCAATTTCAACAAGCTGTCCGGCAAAGTCCGCTCCGCCACCCTTTACCTGATGAAATGGTGGGCGATCTACAATCCCTCGATGTCCTTCGCCAGCATGCTCGGCTACGTGCTCGTCCTCGGCTTCGGTGCCGTGGCGATGATCGAAAACCGCATGACCATCGGCGACATGACGTTTTTCTTCCTGCTGCTCAGCCTGTTTTACGAACCCGTCGCCAAGCTCCGCCAGCTCAACCAGATGATTTTCTCATCACGCGCCGCAGGTGACCGGGTGTTTGAAATCATGGACTCGGAGGACGAACCGAACGCCGCTGCCGGTGAATCCCTCCCTGAAAAAATCCGCGCCCACGTGCGCTTCGAAAACGTCACTTTCTCCTATGGCGAGCAATCGACGCTTCACGGCGTCGATCTGGAAGCGGAGCCGGGCCAAACCATTGCCTTGGTCGGTTCCACCGGTGCGGGGAAATCCACCATCCTCTCGTTGCTCAATCGGTTTTATGAAGCAAACTCAGGACGCATCACCATCGACGGCATCGATATCGCCGGCCTCGCCAAATCCTCCCTTCGGGCCAAACTCGGCTACGTCACCCAGGAGCCGTTCCTCTTCAACGGAACCGTCCGCGAAAACCTCCTGCTAGCCCGGCGAGACGCCTCGGAGGAACAAATGTGGACCGCTCTTGAAGCCGCCCACGCCGGGACTTTCGTCCGCGAACTGCCCAAACAACTCGACACCAACGTCGGTGAACGTGGCGTGAAACTTTCCGGCGGAGAGAAACAACGGCTCTCGATCGCCCGTGCCCTGCTCAAAAACGCGCCGATTCTGCTGCTCGACGAGGCCACCGCCTCGGTCGATTCCGAGACCGAGCGCCAGATCCAGGACGCGCTCGACCGCCTGATGCAAAACCGCACTGCGTTCGTGATCGCCCACCGGCTTTCCACCATCCAGAACGCGGACCGTATCTACGTGTTGGAGAAAGGAGCCGTCATCGAACAAGGCACGCACGCCACGCTGCTCGCTGAGGCCGGGAAATACGCGGAGCTCTGCCGGAAGTCGTTTCTCGCTGCGGAAGAACCAAACGGCACGGGCTGAAGCCTGGCTGCTGATGATCGGCTGATAGACCGGATTGCGCATGCGCAGTGGTTCGTGATTCCCGCCCGCCGCGATCTTCCCACCTTGGAAGGTGAGGGTCCGGATCGGCGCGTCGCGAAGGAAGGCGCGGGCAATGGCGATGCGCTGGCGCTGGCCGCCGGAGAGTTGATCGCCGCGTTCGCCCACCAGCGTGGTGGGTTGCTTGATCAAATCGCTCGAAGCGCTCAATCCCCTGTCGGAGGACTTCCGTATCGCTCAGCAGGCAGGCGCAGCAGCTTCACGAACAAGTCAGTTCCGAATGGTTTCCAGCAGTCGCAAGCGCGCGGATAAGGAAAATGAACGGGATTCAGAGGCAGCCCCGTGCGCTCGCCACCGCGCATCGACCAAACCACAGGCCTCACCGCTCATGAACGGCCATTTCACGGTGCCGAGGTGGCGGTAGTCGGGGAGAAACTGTTTTACGGGAAAAGCCGAAGGTTCACACCCCCCTCGTTAACTGGGCAAGTCTGGTTGTCGCTCCGAC
>JBFEQB010000034.1:0-30303 GCA_041549835.1 Luteolibacter sp.
CGATTGAACCCCACTTCTTCCCAATCAGTCCATTCATGATCTTTTGTTATACGAGTTTCTGAATATTCCCACTCACTTCCTTTTTCCGCACAGATTTTTTGAGCCTCCTCCCTTGCAGCTTCAGAAAAGGATCGCAGTCCCAAGAGATCCCACTTATTCACCCCGTCATTCCCCACGAAGCCGTAGAGGTTCATTCCACCCTCTTCCCCGATCGGATCCCTGGATGGCCACCTGCCGGTGAGCGGATCAAAGTATCTGTACCCGTAATAGTAGAGGCCGGTCTCCGCATCCAGCGGTTTGGTGCTGAATTTGTAGGCGAAACTCGCCGCGTTGAAGCCGTTTCCGTAGCTGTCTATGACGGTGTTGCCGAACGGATCATACTCGAAGTGGGCGGCGACATCGCCGTCGGATTCGAGGTACTCGCTGATGTTGCCGTTGCCGTCATAGGTGGGGTAGTAGGAAGTGATCAGTGCCGAGTGATCAGTGATCAGAAGGAGGCCGCCGACGCCGCCCGCACCTTGGAGGGTGCCGCTGAGGTCGAGCCCCCAGGTGCGGGTTTTGGAAATTGTGGTGCCGGTGTATTCGGCGATGCAGTTCCAGCCGTCGTAGACATAGAGGGTGGTGACGCCTCCGGCCGTCTTGCCGATGCGGCGCGACTGCGCGTCGTAGGCGTAGGCTGCGACGACGGCGCTGTCATTGGCATCGCGGACCTCGACAAGGCGGTTTTCGGCGTCCCAGTGGAGGTGGTTTGCGGAGCTGCCGCCCGTCCCTGAAAGCGGACCGATTTTCATGTTGCCGTCGTCGTCGAAGACGGGGGCGATTGGTGTTCCCGCCACGCCGCTGGCGTTGTATGAGGTGATGGCGTCATATTGGTTGAGCACATCCGGTGTGTAGCCGGTGGTGTTCAGGCCCGGTGTAGCTGGAATCTGTGCGCTTCCCTTTTCGGCGAACAGGCGGTTGCCGATGGAATCATATCGATAGGCGCGGTCGATGGTGTCTTCCGTATTGTGGTTGGCACTGGTGACCTGGCCGAGGGAATCGTAGTCCCATGAGGTGTCGCCGGGGTTGGCGGTGATGCCGCTGCCGGTGCCGAGGTCGAAGGTGGTGCGGACGCCCATGCGCTGGCCGAGACTGTTGACTCCTCCGTTCACTGAGGAGTAATCATAGGCGGATCGGGTGGTGGCGCCAGCATTGTTTTGGATGGAGGCGAGGACGTCACGAGTGGCCTCGTAGGTGCGGATGGTCTGGAGGGCGCTGCTGCCGCTCTTGGTGAGGGTGTAGGGCATGAAGTCCTGGTTGGTGCCGGTGGTGGAACCGACACGGGCGCCTGTGGGCACGGGCGGAACCGCATCCGGGTCGGCCGCGGTCTGGTTGTAGGCGTAGCCGTAGGTGAAGGTATCTGCGGCGTTGGCGACGGTTTCGAGGCGGCCGTTGGTGGTGGAGTAGCCGTAGGTGACGGTGTTTTCGATAGCCGACGGGGATGTCGGCGTTCCCAGGGTCCAGCCGGTGTCGCGGCCGAGGGAGCGGACGTGGCGGTCGAGGACGCGGGTGAAGGCGGACTGGCCGGGGAGGGTGTAGGTGATGGTTTCCTTGTCAGGGCCGAGGTCGGCGGCGTAGGTGAAGGAGGAGCTGGCGAGGCCGTTGGAGACGGATTTTTGGCGACCGAGGGCGTCGAGTTGGTATTCGAGATCCGGAGTCAGGACCTCATCCGCAGCCGTGTAGGCGGAGTCGGCAGCCGCGAGATTGACATGAGCCGGAGCAAGGCCTCACTTTCGCAGTCACATGAGCAGCTTTCTCATTCGTCCGCGCTTCAACCAGACGGTTGACCTCGATGCGGAGGCCGTCCGGAAGAATCTCGCCGATCAGGTCATGCGGGATGGCGACCGTGTGGAGCTGAAGAGTTTTCCGGATTACCTCTGTCTGCGCATCCCTGAGAAGGATCGGCATCTCTGGTCTCCCCGGCTGAGTCTGAGTCTGGAAGCCGCAGGCCATGGGAAAACCATGATCCAAGGAATTTACGGGCCGAACGGCAATGTCTGGTCGCTCTATCTTTACGGATACCTGATCGTCGGATCACTCGGATTGTTTTCGGGAATCCTCGGTTTTTGCCAGTGGAAGCTTGGCAACCACCCTTGGGGTTTGTGGCTCTTCGGGGTGATGTTGATCGCTGCGGCGACTCTTTATCTCGTCGCACAGTTCGGCCAGAAACTGGGCGCCCGGCAGACCTTCCTGCTGCATCAGTGTTACGAGTCCGCAGTCGGCCAAGCCGTGGAGATCCAGTGAGTCCGGGCGATTTCACCCTGGTTCCCAGCGAGGGGGGCGATCAATTCCGGGGGCCGTTTTCACCCACGGACGAACGCCGGTTGATCCGCCCGCGAGGAACCGACCACCCGTGGAACCGGGTGGCCGATGCGCGGTGAGTCCGGATTAAATGAACTCGTTGATGAGGCCTTCGATCATTTCCTGACGGCCACTGGCAACCATCGGTTCGGCGTTGGAAAGCGCGTATTTTTCGAGGTCGGCGAGAGAGGTCTTGCCAGCTTCGACATCGGCTCCCACCCCGCTGTCCCAAGTGGCGTAGCGCTGTTGGATGAATTCGCCGATCCGGCCGTCGGCGCGGATCGCGGCGGCGGTTTTGAGACCGCGGGCGAAGGCATCCATGCCGACGACGTGGGCGTGGACGAGATCGACCGGTTCCCAGGATTCGCGACGGCGCTTGGCGTCGAAGTTGAGACCGCCGGTGGTGAAGCCGCCCATTTTCATGAGCACCAGCATGGTGTGGGTCGTCAGATAGAGGTCGGTCGGAAACTGGTCGGTGTCCCAACCGACGTTGGGGGTGCCCATGTTGGCATCGATGCTACCGAGCGCGCCGGCTTCATAGGCAACGGTGAGCTCATGCTCCATCGTGTGGCCGGCGAGGGTGGCGTGGTTGGTCTCGATGTTGAGTTTGAAGTGGTCGAGCAGGTCGTATTCGCGGAGGAAATTGAGGCAGGCGGCGGAGTCGGAATCGTATTGATGGGTGGTCGGCTCCTGCGGCTTGGGCTCAATGTAGAACTGGCCTTTGAAGCCGATTTCCTTTTTGTAGTCCACGGCCATGTGGAGGAAGCGGGCGAGGTGATCGAGCTCGCGCTTCATGTCGGTGTTGAGCAGGGTGGCGTAGCCTTCGCGACCGCCCCAGAAGGTGTAGCCCTCACCACCGAGACGGTGGGTCACTTCCATCGCTTTTTTCACCTGGGCGGCGGCGTAGGCATAAACCTGCGCGTTCGGACTGGTGGCCGCACCCTGCTGATAGCGGGGGTGGACGAACAGGCAGGCGGTGCCCCAGAGGAGTTTCTTGCCCGTGCGTTTCTGCTCTTCCTCAAGCACATCGGCGACGGCATCGAGCGCCTTGTTGGACTCGGCGAGCGTGGCGCATTCCGGTGCCACGTCGCGGTCATGGAAGCAGTAATAATCGAGCCCGGTTTTCTCCATGAAATCGAAGAACACGCGGGCGCGGTTCTGGGCGTTGGCGATCGAGTTGGAGCCATCGTCCCACGGGTGGGCGGCGGTGCCGGCACCGAAGGGGTCCGCGCCGGTTCCGCGCATGGTGTGCCAATAGGCGCAACCGAAGCGGAACCACTCGGCCATGGTCTTGCCGGCGATCACCTCGGCGGCGTTGTAATGTTTGAAAGCAAGCGGGTTTTTCGAAGACGGGCCTTCGTAGGAAACGGCATCACAGGGAAACGTGGTCATAAGGTCGATGGATTGAGGGTTGTTTGAAGAGGACGGCACAACTGGCACGATCGTGCGGACAAGCTAGCGGAGAATTCGCTGGCGTTTCCACCGCAAAATCCGGTATCTTTTTGATGAAATGCGACGTTTCAGCTCTGACAAACCTCAGCGGATTGCCGTTGTCCAGTCACCGGTAAACGTCCGGAGGTTGACACCGGGATTCGCGCCATTCGCAGGAATGGGATACGACTTCTGGATCATCGACCTGTATCGGCAGCCCGATTTGCTGCTTGAGAGTCTGCGGGATTGGAAACCGAGCGCCATTGTGACCGAATACCTTCCGGGATTGACCGAATCCTTGGTGAAGCTGGGCTGCCCGGTCATTCTCGTGCCATCGGACCAGTCGCTGGGTGGGGCTTTCCACATCGACATTGATGACCATGCGATCGGCCGGATTGCCGCAGAGCACTTGATCGCGAGGGGGTATCGGAATTTAGCCTTCGTCGGCCGGGGCGACGCGCATTATGCGAAACAGCGGCTTGAGGGTTTCCAGTCGGTGGCAGGCGAAGTGGCGGTGTATTGGGAGGAGTTTCGCGATTGGCGCCAATACGACGAGTATTGGCGGGAACCGGACGAGGATATGGTCGGCTGGCTGGCGGAGCAGGCCGCGCCGCTCGGAATTTTCACGGCACATGATCCGACCGGTCGGCATGTATTGGAGGCCGCGGCTCAGGCGGGACTGGAAGTGCCGTTTGCGGTGGGGGTGATTTCGGCCAACGACGATGAAACGGTCTGTGAAATGGCGCGGCCGGCCTTGTCGAGCATCCGCTTGCCATGGCGGCGGCTGGCGGCGGAGGCGGTGCAGATGATCGAGCGGATCCACGCGGGCAAAGACGCGGGCTCGCCGGTGCTCGTCCAGCCGATGGAGATCGTCGCCCGAGGATCAAGCTCGTATGAGGCGGTGAGTGATCCTGTGGTTCGGCGCGCGATGCAGGTCTTGGTGGAGCGGATTTCCACGCTGGCCTCAGTGGAGGAGTGGGCCGCCGAAGCCGGGGTTTCCCGCAGGGTTCTGGAACGGCGTTTTCAGTCGGCACTGGGCAGATCGCCTCATGTGATGATCCTTCACGAACGGGTGGAGCGGGCGAAATACCTGCTGAGCACGACAGACCTCCCCGTTTCGCTCATCGCCGAGCGCTGCGGATTCCAAAGCAACGAACGGCTGACGGTGAACTTCCGGGCTTCCGTCGGAGCACCACCGGCATCCTACCGGCGTGGCTCACGAGCGAAATCCACCTGAAGCCCGGCGGTTGCAAAAAAAAATCCGGAAAACGCAATTCGAGCGAAATATTCGCACCTTGGTGGCGTTATACAGGAGACACGGGTTGTGAATTGTTGTTCTTGCGCAAAGCGCACACAAGGCGGTCCGGCTAGAGCTCCAGCAGGTTTAATGGGTTTTTCCTGCGGAGCAAACAGCCGGGCCGCTTCTTTGTTCCAACCACCATCGGGCATCGCTTGTCAGCGCCGGGCGTTGCGACATAACGACCCTCAGGGTTTCTGAAGAGGAATGCTTCAGGCTGGAGCGGCCTGCCGGCGAAGCTGGTAATTCGTTAGAGGATCCGGCATCACAGCAAGTCCGGCCGAGGCGGTGCCTCGCAAGCGGCCTATCTTTCCAGAATCTCCACTTCGTAGCCGTCGGGATCCGTAACAAAGGCCATCTTGCGGCCCCCGGAACTGAACTTCCCGCGCCAGCCGGAAGGCCAGATTTCGATGCCGGCCTTTTCCACCTGATCACAGTATTCGATGATGTCCGGCACGCCGAGCGCGGTGTGCATCAGGTCTTCCGGGCAGGTGGTCCTGTAGTCTTCCGACCAGGTGAGTTCGAGAAACACCTCGTTGCCGGGAAGCTCGAGAAAGGCCAGTTGGTTGCCTTGAGGCGAGCCTTTGCGCTCTTTTTCGACGTAGCCGAGTTTTTCGTAAAACGCGATGGAGGCGTCGAGGTTTTGAACGCGGATGCGGGTATGGAGAAAACGGATCATGGCAGGCGCAAGATGGCGCAATCGCGGGCGCTTGCCAAACCATGAATCCGCGCCCCTCCGATCTGCCGATTCAATGAAACTTCTGTCCATGACACAGGTTTGATGTGATCTTCCACCGGAGGTTGATTATGAAAATCGAACAAGCCATTCGCGCCATCGCCGGGACATTCATTCTCTCATCACTGGCACTCGCCCATTACGTGAATGCCAACTGGCTCTGGTTCGCGGCATTCGTCGGGGCCAACCTGCTGCAATCCGCATTCACCAAATGGTGCCTGATGGAGAAGATGCTCGCGAAGCTCGGAATGCAACCCTGACCGGCCGGAGACAAGACAGGCTCTAACCGCCTTGCAACAGTGACGGTCATGTGTATGGCTTCCGGAACATGCCGAACATCCACCTTCCCGAGCGCTGCGGCGTGATGTTGTTGCCAGACTGCTCCTTGTTTCCACACGGCGGACTGCCCTTGTATATCTTCGAGGTCCGATACCGCAAAATGCTGCAGGACGCCTTGGAAGGAGATTGTTTTTTCGCAGTGGCGCGCCTGACGGGCGACGAGGAAGCGGGGCCGGCCGAATGCGTGGCACCGGTCGGCACGATCGGCTTGGTGCGGGCCTCGCACGAGCAGGAGGATGGCACCTCGCAACTGCTGCTCCATGGGGTGATGCGCGTGCGCTTCAGCGAATGGCACGACGACCATCCCTATCCGTATGCCAGCATCGAGCCGGTGGCTTCAGTCTTCACGCCGGAAAACCAATCCGTCGCCGCGATGAAAACATTGCGCGGGGCCGTGGAGGACGCCATCCGTTCATTGCCGGACGACGTGCAAGCGGGCGTGTTCGAGCTGTTGGACCGGGCGGAGGACCCGGGATTGATGACGGACATCGTTTGCCAGCAATTCATTCACGAAGCCGACCTGCGGCAACGATTGCTGGAAATGGAATCCGTGGGCACCCGAATCCCCGTGATTTGCGAATACCTTCGGAAAGCTGGCGCGGCGGAGGAGGAATGAAACAAGAAACCCGGAGCCAGGCCGCAGGCGAGGCCTGAAGGATCACCCGCTCAGGGGGTTTTGGAAATCACCTTGAGGACATCCGCCGCCTGTTGCTCGGTGGATGCGGAGAGATCGCGCCAGACGAGTTTGCCGTCCTTGAACAGGAATGCCTGCCGTTTCGCGAATCCCATCATCTTGGGAACTCCGAAGGCGGTGACGACTTTTCCATCCGCATCGGCGAGCAGATCGAAGGGCAGTTTGTATTTCTCCTTGAAGGCTTTCTGAGCTTTCACCGAGTCCATGCTCACACCCAGAATCCTGACCCCTTTTTCGGTGAGCTCCGCGTATGAATCACGGAGACTGCAGGCCTGCTTGGTGCAGCCCGGCGTGTCCGCTTTCGGGTAAAAATACACCAGGAGGTAGCCGGAAGCCCCGGCCTCGGAGAGCGTCACCGACACATCGTTCTGATTTTTCTGGGCCACCTCCGGTAAGGCGGCCCCCTCGGAGACCGGCTCGGCCGCGGCATTGGCGGCGAAAACGCCGGTGGTGATGGCGGTCACTATTTTTGCGAGCGGGCTCATGGTAGCGGAGCTTCGCACTGGATTCCAGATTGGCAAGCGGACATCCGGCGGCTCAAAAAATCCCACTCCGGGACTTGAAACACAGCCAAACACGCGCCACAGGAATTCCGTGACTCAGGCATTCATACTCGGCGCGGGCCTCGGAACCCGCTTGCGACCTCTCACCGACCGCTTGCCGAAACCTCTCGTCCCGCTGTTCCACCAACCACTCGCCGCATGGGCGATGGATGCCTGCAACCGCGCGGGAATCCGGCGTTTCGCCATCAACACCCACCATCTGCCGGAGGCTTGGAATGACTTTAAAAACGGCGGGCGCGACGTCACGTTTTTCCACGAACCCATCCTTTTGGAAACCGGCGGCGGGTTGAAAAACATCGCCGCGTGGATCGGCGACGAACCACTCCTCGTCCATAACGGTGACATTTTCTCCACCCTCCCCCTCGAAAAACTCATTGCCACCCATGAGGCCTCCGGTCTTCCCGTCACGCTCGCACTGCGCTCCACGGGCAAGGCAAAACACATCGCGCTGGATGGTTCCATGTCCCGCGTCACGGACATCCGCCACCTGCTGGGCCGTTCGGACGGCACCCACGTGTTTTCCGGAATCTATTGCGTGAGCCCAAGTTTCCTCAACCTGCTGCCGGCGGGCGAAAAAATCTCGGTCATTCCCGCGTTCCTCGAACTCGCGCGAAACGCCCGCCTCGGCGCCGTCGTGCTCGATGAAGGCGTCTGGCTCGACCTCGGGGATCGGGATTCCTACCTGCAGGCGCATGACTCACTCGAACTCGCGCCAGCGGTTCATCCGCTCGCGGACATCCAGGCCGGTGCCACCATTGAGAACTCCGTGATCGGACCTCGTGCGGTCATCGCCTCAGGCGCCATCGTTCGGAATTCCATCGTCTGGCCCGGTGGACGTGTGTCAGGCGACGCGGAGCTCGATCATTGCATCATTTGTTCGGAAACCCCCATCACCGGCACCCACCGCAACAAGGATGTTTGACGCCAACCCGACGAACCGAGCGGACTTTTCGCAGCCGTTTTTTCCCTTGCGGCCCCGCCATCCTGACGGTGGACTCCCCACAGTGCTTCACCTGAGGACAAACTGGCGGTCGCGATTCGCGGCATGGCTTCTGGCGTTTTCCTGCGTCTGTGGCGCACACGCCTTCGCCGTGGAAGCCAAGGTGAATCTGGCGGACGGTTTTGATTTTCCGGTCGGAAAACCCAATGCGGCCGGCTACTACAAGGCGCGCGGCCTGCGCCTGCGTGCTCCCCGACACTTCGGAGAAGACTGGAACGGCCGCAGTGGCGGAGATAGTGATCTCGGCGCTCCCGTTTATGCCGTTGCCGACGGCATCGTGACTCTTGCCGCCAACGTCCGCGCAGGTTGGGGGAACGTCGTCCTCACCCGCCACGCCTACCGGGATCCTTCAAGCGGCAAGGTGAAATACATCGATACCCTCAACGGCCACCTCGACCAGATCATGGTGAAATCCGGACAGTCGATCAAACGCGGCCAGCAAATCGGCACTATCGGCAGCAATTTCGGAATGTATCCCGCCCACCTCCATTTCGAAATGCGCCATGACATCACCATCGGCATGCAGCGCAGCAGCGTCCCGGCCACCTTGACCCACTGGGCGGACCCCACCCAGTTCATCAACGCCCACCGCCGCCTCAACCGCGAGTGGCGTCCGGTGGTCGTGGCAACCGGCACCTACAAGGACTACAACGGCGCGCGGGGACTGTGATATGAACCGGCGGCCTGTCGCTAAGACCTCATGGTTCTCCGTAGCGCTCGTCATCGCGGCCGTCACACTGTGGGCGCTCGATCAAAAACGGGCCGCGGACACCCCTCAAAAAACGGGCACCTCCAGTTTCGGAAAGCACGCCCCGGAACCGGCTCCTCGGAAACCCTGGCAAAGGGAAACCGCCGGACCTTACGAGGTCTATCACCAGTGCTCGCTCGTCAAAGCCCGCAACAACGACGGCGACAGCTTCGTGCTCCGCCTGCCCGATGGCCGAACCGCGGAATTCCGTCTCTACTTCGTGGATACTCCGGAAAGCGCCTTCAAGAGCTATGCCGGCGGACATACCAACCACGAACGCATCCGCCAGCAGGCCGCCGACCTGGGCGGCATCACCCCTGACCAAGCGGTCGCCATTGGAAGGAAAGGCAAGGCTTTCACGCTCGGGCTCTTAGGCAGTGGGCCGTTCACCATTTTCACCCGCTGGGACAGTCCGTTCCACGATGACCGCTTCCACGCGTTCGTGCGCGTGACGGACGACCGGAAAGCCCGCTGGCTTCACGAATTACTGATCGAACGCGGGCTCGCCCGGATCAAAACGAAAGCCGCGGACCTCCCTGACGGCTCAGCCGCATCACGCCAAAGCAACAAGCTTCGCGAACTCGAACAAGCGGCCAAGCGCAACAACGCCGGTGCTTGGGCTCTGTGATCACCCACCACGAGCGGATTTCCCGAACCCGCAAATAGAGTCCAACCGAAAGCACTCTCCACCGCCCGGCTGGCGGAAAAGGTTGGAAATCCGCCGATCGTGGGCATGATTCCGCCGCTCCCCATGGAAGAACCTCACCAACCCGACGCCGGAACCGAACCTCCGGAAATTTCTCCCGCACCCGGCCTCCGCGAGGATCTGGCCGTCCTGATGAAGGTGCGCCTGAATTTCTTCGTTCTGGTGACGGCGTTCTTCGGATTCGTCCTGGCATCGCGAGGCGGGCAGATCGAGTGGATGAAACTCGTCCACACGATCCTCGGCGCGGCGGCCGCCGCCTTCGGTTCCGCCGCCTTCAACCAGCTCATGGAGATCGAGCTCGACGCGCGGATGAAACGCACCGCCGACCGGCCGCTGCCATCGCGCCGGATGGATCCGGTGGTCGCCTTTGGCATCGGCTGGGTGCTCTGCGCCATCGGCATCATCCACCTCGCCGTGAAGGTCGGAAACCTTGCCGCCTATCTAACGGCCGCCACCATCGCCATCTATGTGTTTGTTTACACGCCGCTCAAGCGCGTCAGCTCGGCCAACACCCTGGTCGGCGCGATTCCCGGCGCGATTCCCCCGGTGATCGGCTGGGTGGGCGCGGGCGGCGCTCTCGGCTGGGAGGCCGGCTTCCTCTTCGGGCTGCTGTTTTTCTGGCAGCTGCCGCATTTCATCGCCATCAACTGGCTGTGCCGCGAGGAATATGAATCGGTAGGCTACAAGATGTGGTCCAACGGTGATCTATCGGGCCGCAAAAGCGGCCTGCTCTCCGCCGCCTACGCGCTGGCGCTCGCAGCCTTTTCCCTGACCCCCGCCCTGCGCGGATTCGCCAACGTGTTGTGGACGATCACCGGCCCCCTGTTGGCGTTGATCATGATGGCGCTCGCACTGAAATTCGCACGCGACGGCGAGCGCAAATCCGCAAGACGGTTGTTCTTCTTCACGCTTCTCTATCTGCCGGTCGCGCTTCTCGTGCTGGTGATCGCATGGAAGGCCATCCCTTGATTTTTTCATGAAGGCGCTCATCGCATCCACCCGGCACCTCGTGGAGGAGCTCAAGCATCTTGAATTCGGCCCGCCGTCAGCCTGTGTCTACCGGCCGCTCGAATACGCGTGGAAACCCCACCAGCGGTATCTCGAGCGCTTCGCAAAAGGCAAAAAGCGCGTCGTGTTCCTCGGGATGAATCCAGGCCCCTATGGCATGGCGCAAACGGGTGTTCCTTTCGGCGAGGTGGCGGCCGTCCGTGATTGGATGGGCATCGGCGAAGCCGTCGGAAAACCGGCGGACGAACATCCGAAACGACCTGTTCAGGGGTTCCAGTGTGAGCGCTCGGAAGTGAGCGGCCGCCGGTTCTGGGGATTGTTCGCCGAACGCTTCGGCACTGCCGAGGCGTTTTTCAAGGACCACTTCGTGCTCAACTATTGCCCCTTGGTGTGGATGAGTGAAACCGGCGCGAACCTGACACCCGACAAACTCCCGGCCACCGAGATGGCTCCGGTCGAACAAGCGTGCCTCAAGCACCTCGGCGAAGTCATTTCCCTGCTGCGTCCGTCATTTCTGATCGGCATCGGCGCGTTCGCGGAAGAGCGCCTGCGCCGGGCCGCGGAGGTCTCCGGGAGCGACGCGCACATCGGCCGCATCCTGCATCCCTCGCCCGCGTCACCCGCCGCTAACCGCGGATGGGCACCGGCCGCCAGCCGCCAGCTTACGGAACTCGGCGTCTGGTAGAGTCACGCATCCCCCATGGTCCGCGCCACATACACGGTGCTCGCCGAGGTCCGGTCCTGGTGGGGATTGTGAAACTCGACCACGTGTGACTCGCAGGAAACGAACACTTCGTTAAGCGCATTCATGAACGCCTCGGCAGGCGGATCATCGGACCAAAGCGCGAACACTCCGCCGGGATGGATTTTCGCCGCCAGCTTGCGGAGCCCATCGGCCTGATAGAAGCCCGCATGGCGTTCATGCAACAGGTTCGTCGGCGAGTGGTCTATATCAAGCAGGATGGCGTGATACTTCCGCCCGGCGGCATCCGGGTCGAAGCCGGGCTCGCCATCGGATGCGAGAGCGAGTTCGAAAAAATCGCCATGTACGAACCGACAGCGCGGATCATCGCTGAGATCCCGACCGAGTGGCACAAGCCCCTTTTCGTGCCACTCGATGACCGGCGCGAGAAAATCCACAACGATCAACGAGCGCGTTCCCGGATGATCCAGAGCGGCGCGGGCGGTGTAGCCAAGGCCCAGACCACCGACGACAACATCGATTGCGCCATCGCCCGGGAAAGCCTCCGCCACTGCCGAGAGTCCCAGCTTGGACAGCGCCTTTTCCACCGCGGTGAAGAGGCTGGTCATGAGAAACGCATCGCCGAGAATGATTTCATGCACCTCGATGTTTTCGAGTGTCGGAAGTATACGGCGGCGAAGAATCAGCTCACCCAGTGCCGTCTTCCGGTAGTCGAGTTCTTCAAAGCGGGGTTTCTGATGCATTGGGTTTTTTGGGGCCGGACTTGTTATTTCAGCGTCTTCCGCAGTTTACGGATCAGGCGGGCGTCATCCACACGATCAGCCTTCTCGAGAGCGCTCACAAGATTGTTGAGCAAGCGCAACAGAACAGTGCCGGGGTCGGCCGCCTGACGGAGGATCGCCCTTTCGGCACGGCCCATATCCGGACTTTCCAGCAGCGTTGACTGAAGGTGAAGCCGCCCGTTATCGAAACAATCAATGATGACGGGATAACCGTCCTCGAAGATGCGGCAGAGGAAATGCCCGGGAAAATTCACAGGTTCCACCACAAGATCCATTCGGCGCGCCACCAGAGTGAAAATCACACACAACCCGAGGGGGTTTGATTTGCCTTCGGCGATGCACCATGCGAGATCGGAATTTCTCGCATCATCATATTCGTCCTGATTGCCCGCGAGACGATCGCTCTGGAACAGGAACGCACGCAGCTCGTTGGCAGAGCCAACTCCGCTTTCATCGGCCTCCTCGGCGAGCAGGTCGAGTGCGTCTGACAGAGGCTGCCGCATGGTGATGCCATCGTGGAGAAAATCCGAAAGAACCCGCAACATCGCCTCAAAGGATTCCCAATCCTCGCGCAATGCGGCGGCACCGCCGGTAGGAACCAACCACTCGCGCTCCAGCGTCTTGCGGCGGGGCAGACCGAGCATCCCCGCAAGCACGGCTTTCTCCGCCATACTCAAAGCCCGCGGGTGTGTGGCGAGCCATTCGCTGAGATCGCCGCCATGGCAGGCGAGGCGCTCCGCCACCCTGGCACGGACTTCGGGAGTTTCATCGTCGAGCAGTCTCAGAAGCGCGTCCAATTCTTCAGGTGCCGGCGGCACCTCACTCATCGAGGAAGTCAAAACGAATCGGAAGGTGGGCGGCTCGGAAAGGTTGGAGGAAAAATGGTGCGCGATACTGGGTTCGAACCAGTGACCCCCTCCGTGTCAGGGAGGTGCTCTACCACTGAGCTAACCGCGCGTTGCCGTCTCGTCCGGGGCGCGAGAAGCTAGGATGGGGGGAATGTGGGATGCAATCCCTTTTTTGAGCAAAAGAGAGGCGGGAGATCCGCAGATCTCCCGCCGTTGACAAACCCCGGTTCGGAACGGCGGGATGGCGGCCCATGCAGACCCCTCCACCTTGAGTTCCGGCGGGGCGCTGGGATTACTTCTTCTTGGCTGCTTTCTTGGCAACCTTCTTCGCAGGGGCTTTCTTGACCGCTTTCTTAGCGGCCTTCTTCGCAGGTGCCTTCTTGACCGCTTTCTTAGCGGCCTTCTTTGCGGGGGCCTTCTTGACCGCTTTCTTGGCTACCTTCTTCGCAGGTGCCTTCTTGACCGCTTTCTTAGCGACCTTCTTTGCGGGGGCCTTCTTCTTGGCGACTGTTTTCTTCACCGGCTTCTTGGCAGTTTTCTTGGCGCTTTTTGCAACCTTCTTCACTACTTTTTTAGCCGCTTTCTTGGCTGCCTTTTTTGCAGGAGCCTTTTTGGCGGGGGCTTTGGGGGCCGCTTTTTTGGCTGCCTTTTTAGCCGGAGCTTTCTTGGCAACTTTCTTTACGGCTTTTTTCGCTGGTGCCTTCTTGGCAACTTTCTTCGCTGTTTTTTTTGCAGCCATGGTTTTGTGTCGTTGGAGTTCGCGTTCTATGTTTGTTTTCTCATCCGGCGTTAATGTGCCAGCGGAGAGGATCGCGAGGAGCGCCTCACCGAGGCGTCCTCCAAAAGCATTGGTCAGGAAATCGCAGGTCGCTCGCTGGACGATCACTTCCTGGGAGTAAACGGCTTCGTAAACGTGGGCCCTCCCGACCCTGGAACGCTTCACGAGGTGCTTCCGCTCCAGATTCTGCATGATGGTGAGCACCGTGGTATACGCGCGGTCCTTCCCATCAGGCAGTGTCCCATGTACGGTGGCTACCGTAGATGGTCCGTCATGCCACAGGACCGAGAGGGCCTGTAGTTCTAGATTGGATGGATGGATGGGCCTAGCCATGTGTCAGCAAGTTCGTTGCTAGTGACGATGAAACTAGTAGTCCTGATTTCCGTCAAGTTGAAACGCGCTGACAATCAAGAAATCTTTACGACCTGTTCCGGCGTTTTTCCATCTACGATGGGAGCCGTATTTAAGAGCCGTGAAATCACTTGTAGTCGTCACCAACCGACTCGGGACGCGTGATGCGTGCGTCGATTTTTTTCAACGCTTCCCAGAACACTTCATCGGTCGGATCGCCGTTGAACAGGATCCCCCCATTGGAGGAGACAATCACCATGTTAGGAAGATTCTGAATCCTGAGATCGCGGCTTAGAGGCGTCTCCACGGAATCCACGAGAAAGGCGCCGCAAGGCGTTCCCGCATATGGAAGAATCATCGCGCGGGCGCGGGCCATGGATTCCGGATTACCCGGGGGCACCAGCGAAACGACCGCAAGTCCGTTAGAAGCGAGCACGGCCGCGGTTTTCGCGAAGTCGGGCATGGCCGCCTCACACTCGCGGCTCTGCGGCGCCCAGAAGTGAAGGAGCATGGCTTTTTTTCCATCGATGAGTTGCTGCAAGGCAACGGGCACACCGCCATCAAGCGGCGCCAACGTGGATGCGAAATCAATTTTCACCGACCTCATGGATTCTTCGAGACGCAGGCGTTCGATGTGCGGGGCGAATGCCGCGGCTTGGCGCGGGCCGAGCCAGAACGCTTCGGTGATGTGCTGCTTGAAAGCATCCGTGTCGCCTTTTTCGAGCGAGGCGATCGCCTGGACGTATTCGACGACGGCAAGCCAATCTTCCTTCACTCCGAAAATCGCCGATTCTTCGAGTTTGAAGACGTCGCGCTGGCGTAGGAATTCCGGAAGCATTGCGGCGATCGCCCCGTCCTCGCGGCGATCCACGTGAAAGAGAAAACGCGCTTCGAGGATCGCTTGCTCGCTGACGCCGGATTTCCGTGCGGCGGCGATCGTGGTATCGAGCGCCGCGATGGACTCACGTTCGGACAACAGGTCATCAAGCGCGGCTTCCCTGGCGGCGATCCCCGCCGAGGCGAGCGCGGCTTCCGGCGATGTGGTTTGCGCCATCAAGGTGGCGAGGGTTGCGAACAGCGTTAGGGCGGCGGCGTGGCAGCGCATGAGATTGAATCGGGAAGGAACGCCGGGAGCAGAACCGCTCCCGGCTGGGAATGAGATCGGATCAATGAGGAGGAATGACCATCTTGCGGCCCAGCACCACGATATCGTTGGTCATGCGGTTGGCCCGCTTGATAGAAGCGATGGAAACCTTGTATTTGGCGCTGAGGCCCGAGAGCGTGTCTCCGACAACCACTGTGTGGATGGTGGCGGGGGCGTTCGCCGGCGCAGCTGGAATTTCCGGGTAGGCGGCGGTGTCGGAGAACCCGCTGCTTTCTTCATACGCGGCAGGTGTATCGTATATCGGATTCGCCGACTCGCTCATGAATGGGTCCATCGGGCCGCCATCGGGCGTGCCGTATGGATTCGAGGTGTCATATTCGCTGGCTTTGTGCGCGGCGCAGGAAACCAGCGCGACGGCGAGCAACGGCGGAGTGAAAATGCGGATGGGATTCATGTCGGGATTGAGATGTTGGAGTTCGGAATGATCACGGATGGACCCTGAAGCCGTTCCGTCACGTCTCATAAAACGTGGCTGAAGCTCCGATTTATTCAATTTCGATCGGATCGGAAGCGGAAAAACGCAGATGCGGTGGCGCTGGTATGCGATGCAAGTTCCTCAGTCGTCTCTTCCCGCAGTGCGGCAAGGAATTCCGCAGTGGCGCGGACCCACGCGGGTTCGTTGCGTTTTCCCCGGTGAGGTTCGGGCGCGAGATATGGGGCGTCGGTTTCCACCATGAACGAACCCAACGGACATCTGCAGGCGGTCTCACGCACTTGCCGGGCATTTTTGAAGGTCACGACACCGCCGAACGACACAAGGCCGCCAAGGCCAAGAACACGCTCGGCGTTTTCCCATGGCCCGATGAAACAGTGAAACACCGCGCGCACCGAATCACGATAGCCCTCATAGATCGCGAGCGCGTCTTCAAACGAGGCGTGCCCCTCCTTGTCCCGGGTGTGGATCACCACATTGAGACCGCACTTGGCGGCGAGTTCGAAATGCTGGCGGAGGAAATCCCGCTGGCGCGCGCGGAACGAATCCTCGTCCCACCCGTCAGGCGCGGGATGGTAGTAATCGAGGCCGGTCTCGCCGATCGCACACACCCGTGGATCGTCCACAAAGGCGGAAATCCGGGAAACCGCATCGTCCGGCGCGTGATGCACGTCGCAGGGATGAATGCCGAGGCAAGCGTGCACACGCGGGTTCTCCGCAAGGGCGAGGTTCGCCTGGATGTCTTCGAGACTCGTGGCGAGGGTGACCAATCGGCCGACACCCGCGGCACGCGCGTGTTCGATCAACCCGGCGACCTCCGTGGCTGGAAAACGATGGGAAGCAAGGTGGCAGTGGGAATCCGTAAGCATGATGTTCAGTGCTTGAGCGCGGCGAGCAATGAGGCGACTTTTGAAAAATCCTTGAGGCCGGGGGAAATCTCCGCGCCGGATGCGACATCAAGTGCGGCGGGGTGCACCGTGGTGGCGGCAAGCTCGGCGTTTCCGGGCACGATTCCGCCCGCCAGAATGATCGGAATGTCCGGATGCCGTGCCTTGAACTCATTGGCTGAATTCCAGTCGAAGGTCTCACCGGTGCCTCCATACACGCCGGGCGCATGGGCATCTAGCAGGATCGCCGAAGCCTTGAAGTCCGCCGCACGCCCGAGATCCTCCATCGTTCCGACGCCGATGGCTTTGAAAAACGAAACTCCGGCCTCCTGATAGGAAACCACATCCTCCGGTGTCTCGTCCCCGTGGAGTTGAACGACGTCCAACAAGCCCTCCCTCACGAGACGCAGTGGAAGTGCGGCCGGCTCATTCACAAATACACCCACCCGCAGAACCCTTCCGGCAAGCCCTCCCAGCCAGGCCGCATCTTCGGGCGCGACGTATCGTTTCGAGCGGGGCCAGAAGTTGACACCCACCGCATCCACCCCGAGTTCCACCAGCCGGTCCGCATCGGCCGGAACGGTCACCCCGCAGATTTTCAGCGAAACCTGTGCGGGGGCGAGGAAGCGTTCGAGTAACAACATGCCAGGATTGTATGGGAATCCATGAATGATGGAATGCCGAAGTTGCTCCCGCCGTCGCTCCGCCTGCGTTCGCATCGGGCTCCAAATGGTTCTTGACGCCCTGCCTCATGAATCCAGTTTCATGCTTCACTCAACCGCACCTCCAGACCAAACCCATCCATCACACAATGCCCAACACACCACCCGACGAATCCGATTTCATCCACAGCGAGCGCTTCCTGCGGGAATTGATGAAACGCCAGCTCCGGCTCTCCATTTCATGCGCCTCGGCCTTTCTGCTGCTGCTGCTTGGCCTGCCGCTCCTGAATTATTTCGCGCCGGAACTGATGGCGCGCCGCGTCGGCGGATTCACCTTAAGCTGGCTGCTGCTCGGGGTGTTGTTCTTCCCCTACGTGTGGATCATCGCCAAATGGTTCATCAACCGCTCGATCGCCCTGGAAGACGCCGAGGTGCGCCTCGCCGCCGCTGAAAACAAGCGCCCTTCCTGAAAACCCTCCGCCCTCCCCACAACTCATGGAATTCTCCCAAATCAATCCCTGGATTCTCGCACTCTCTGGAATCACTGTCTTCGTCACCATCTGGATGGGGTTCCGCTCCGCCAAGACTTCGAAATCCGCCTCCGACTTCTTCGTCGCCGGCCGCTCGGTCTCCGTCGGCTGGAACGCCTCCGCCATCTCCGGCGAATACCTCAGCGCTGCCAGCTTCATGGGCATCGCCGGCATGGTCATGTCAATGGGCTATGACGCGCTCTGGTATCCGGTCTGTTATGCCTGCGGCTATCTGTTTCTGCTGCTCTTCATCGCCGGTCCGCTGCGGCGCTTCGGCGCCTACACGATTCCGGATTTCGCCGAAGGCCGGTTCGATTCGCCGCTGTTCCGCCGCATCGCGGTCTGCTTCGTCCTGTTCATCGGCTTCTTCTATACAATGCCGCAGATGAAAGGCGCGGGCACGACCCTCTCCTACATTCTGCCGGGACTTCCCTATTGGGTGGGCGTGGTGGTGGTCGGGGCGGTGATCACACTCAATGTCGCGCTCGGCGGCATGAAGGGCATCACCCTCGTGCAAGCGGTCCAATACTGGATCAAGATGTTCGCGATTTCCCTGCCGGTCTTCGTCCTGCTCTCCGTCTATGGCGGCTACGGCAAAAACCTCTCGCTCAACCAGGCGCTCAACGAACCCGCCATCGTCCGCAGTGTGGAAACCGAGGATCACGCGAGAAAACCGCTCCCCGAAAAAGCCCCGAAAGACGACGCGTGGCTCGCCCCCTTCGGCCCGCTCACCACCAAGGCCGCCGTAGCCGCGGGGCTCTCCAAGGAGGAAGCCCGCCCGCTGTCTCTGCTCTATACTTACTCGCTCATCATCGCGCTGGTCTGCGGCACCGCCGGCCTGCCGCACATTCTCGTTAGATTTTACACCAACCCGGACGGGGTGGCCGCCAAGAAAACCACCATGTGGGTGATGATTCTCATCGGCGTCTTCTATGTCTTCCCTCCGGTCTTCGGCGTGCTCGGGCGAAACTTCATGCCGGAACTCTACAACGCCACCGGTTCCAAGGGGCCGGACAAGGTGGTGCTGGAACTTCCCACCCTGCTGGGTAATGGCGGCGTGCTCGGCTCCGTGCTCAGCGGCATCACCTGCGCGGGCGCCTTCGCCGCGTTCATGAGCACCTTCAGCGGACTTCTTGTCTCTATGACCGGCGCCGTCGCACATGACATCTATGGCCGCATGCTCAAGCCGAACGCCACGCCCCAGCAGCGGATGCGCATGTTCAAGATCGCCGCTGTATTGTGCGGTGGAGTCGCCACCCTGATCGGCACCCAGGTCGAACTGCTCGACATCAACTTCATGGTTGGCCAAGCCTTTGCCATCGCCGCCGCCAGTTATTTCCCGCTGCTCTTTATGAGCGCCTGGTGGCGCGGCATGACCATGACCGGCGCCGCCACCGGCATGCTTGGCGGCGGAGTGCTCGCGCTCGGTTGCGTCACCCTCACCAGTGTCAGCGACATCATCGCTAAATCCGGCCAGGCCGCCGCGCTCAAAGCCGGCACCGTCTGGGCACCGGACAGCCTCACCTTGTTCTGGCGCGGCCACCCTCTGCTCCGTATCCTCTCCGAACAACCAGCCATCTGGACAGTGCCAGCGGCGATCATCCTAATGGTGGTCGTTTCCAAGGCCACCCGCAAACGGATTCCGGCGGACGCCCGCATGAAGATGCTCGTGCTCCACGCCCCCGAAGCGCTTGGCCTCAAGCAGGAATACATCCAGGAGCAGCAGGGCAACGGACATTGATCCTCCTCACTCCGCTTGCTTGCCCGCGCCAATCGGCTACGGTCCCCGCGTGAGTCGCCCGCAAACCAACCATCAGCGTCCGGCCGGTCATGTGCTCGTGCCGGCCGCCGCGATTTGCGGGCTGTCAATGGCCCTCGCCGCCGGACTTGAGCTGTTCGGCATGCTCGAACGCGCCAACGCCGGCCTTGCCCGGCTCGTTTCACGGGGCGGTGCCGAAACCTTCGCGAAGCACCTGCCCGAATGGACCATCTGGCTCACGGCAGGGCTTTTCGCATTCGCTCTGGCCGTGGCGATCCTCGGCACACCCGGCCATTGGCGGAGAGTCGTCCTGTGGATCACCGCCACCGTCCTGATGGCGGCGTGGGCTCCGGTGCTCAGTCTCGCATCCCACTCGCCGGACATCTCCGCTCCATGGATCGCCACCGTGTGGTCCGGTGTCTGCTCCATCGTCTATGCCGCAAACCATCGCATGGCCTGCGATCGATCCATTCCCTCCCCAGATGAAACGCGCTGACTTCCCGGAACCCGTTGGAAACTTGATCCGCGAACTCAGGCACCTGCCCGGGATCGGCCCCCGCAGCGCGGAACGCATCGCCGTCTGGCTGCTGCAAAGCCCCAAAGCCGATCCATCCGCGCTCGCCTCCTCCCTGCTCATCGCCAAGGAGAAAATCCGCCCCTGCCCGATTTGTGGATTCTTCGCCACCGGGGACGGCTGCGGCGTCTGTGACGACCCCCAGCGCGACGATCAAATGCTCTGCGTCGTCGAACAGGCGACCGATGTTCTTCCGCTGGAACGCTCCGGCGTTTTCCGTGGCCGCTACCATTGCCTTGGCGGCAAACTCTCGCCGCTGGACCGCGTCTCACCCGAAGACCTTCGCATCCCGTCGCTGCTTCGTCGCATCGAAGCGGCGACCGGCAGAATCGAAGTGGTTCTTGCGCTCGGCTCCGATGTCGAGGGCGAGGCGACCGCCAACTATCTGGCGGAACTCCTGCGTGGAAAAAACTGCGACCTCACCCGCATCGCCCAAGGTCTGCCTGCGGGCGGCGGCCTCGAACATGCCGACGACCTCACCCTGATGCGCGCGATGCAGGGACGGCGGAGCGTTTGAGGGAACTCAGGTTCCGAAGAATTGCCCGCAGAACACCTCGGCGGTTAGAAGATCGCCCGCGCGGCTCGGGTGGCTGCCGTCCGGCTGGAACAACCGGTCACCGCGTCCGGCCGAAACCTCCCGCTCCCACGCGTCCCCCACCGGCACGACGGTTAGGCCGCCAGCTTTTCCAGCTGCGGCGCGATAGCCCTCGCGCAACCGGCCGTTCATCGAATGGAAGTCATCGTGCGCCCGTTTCGAATCGCCTTCGCGGCGGCCCCATGTCTGATAGAGAACAGGAACGCCGCCCCGGGAGCGAATCCTCTCCGCCAGTTTCATCACCGCGGGAACCATCATCCATGCCCGCCGCACAGGAAGGGACGGCAGCCGGCTCTGTTCCTGGAGCACGACCACATCCCAGTGCCGCTCGTTGATTTTTTGAAGGGTTTCCCGATTCGCCGCATGGCGTGCCAGCGACCAACCGCTGCGAGTCACCTGATCCACATGCACGCGCCTGCCTTGGTTTCCCGCAATTTCAGCGAATGCTTTTGGAACACCGAAACTGTAACTGTTCCCGATGAAGAGCACGTTGAGCTCCGTCCGCGCCTGCCTGCGGCTCACGAGCTCGCGCCGGATGTCGCCCGGCTTGGACTGCTTGGTGACGCCGCATGCGCTGAGCGCCATGACGGCGGACGGGATCAGAACATGACGGAGGAAATTCATGCGCGCGGATGGGCGTCATCATAGGCCTTTTTCAAGCGTTCCTTGGTGACATGCGTGTAAATCTGGGTGGTGGAAAGCGAGGCATGGCCGAGCAGGGCCTGCACGCTGCGCAGATCGGCCCCGGCGTCCAGCAGATGGGTGGCGAAGCTATGCCTCAGCTTGTGCGGGCTGATGGCAAACGGAATGCTGCTGTGCTTCAGGTATTTTTTCAGCAGTTGATCGACCGCCTGCTGGGTGATGCGGGTCCGGCGCTTGCTCAGAAACAACGCGCCGGACGTCACCACCGCCTCCTGCCGGTAGCGCTGGACCGCGCTGATTGCAGGCCCGCCGATCGGGACGATGCGTTCCTTGGAACCCTTGCCGGTGACGCGCACGGTGTCGCCGATGAAATCCACGTCCTTCACGTCGAGCGCGAGCAGTTCGGAAATGCGCAGGCCACAGGAATAGAAAAGCTCGAGGATCGCCGCATCGCGGACCGCCAGCCACGGCGGCGACTTCTTGTCCACCGGCAGCTTGAGCGGCACACCTAACAAGTCGTCGATCTGCGCCACGGTCAGCACCACCGGCAGGCTGCGCTCGGGTTTCGGTAGCTGGACCCCGGCCACCGGGCTGCGCCCGAGTCCGCCGCGCAGCACGAGGTATTTGTAGAACGAGCGCAGTGCCGCGAACCGCAGCCGGATTGTCGCCCGCTTGAACCCTTGTTTCATCAACGCGAAGAGGTAGTCCCTGAAGTCATCTTCCTCCGCCTCGCGCCATGTCGTGAAACCCTCGCCGCACCATGTGCGGTATGCCGCGAGCGCGTCACGGTAGTTCGCCATGGTCCGCGGAGACGCACTCCGCTCGGTGGCCATGAAATCGAAAAACGCGCGCTCGTCCGGATCCGCCATCGTCGGAAGTATAAATCCCGCACGCCCCGTCACCAAGTCAAATGACGGCGCTGCAATTCCAAACCGATTTTGGAATTGCGGCTTGGGCACGGACAGGACCTTACTTCACGGCAATGATCACCAACGCACTATCACATGCCCGAAAGGGCGCTCTGGGGCTGGGTTTCATGATGCTGTTAGCCTCATGTTATGAAACCAAGCAGGAATTCACCCTTAATCCGGACGGCTCCGGCAAGGTTCTGCACGAGTGCTCCTTCCAGAACGTCAATCTCACGAACAATGACGAGGACCCGGAGGAAGCCCTGCAATCAGCGATCGCCAAGCTGATCGGGGATTCCAAGGGGATCGATGCCTGGAGCGACGTGAGCTTCAAGCAACTCGATGACGGCCGGATGTGGTTCCGGGGAACCGCCTATTTCAAGAAAATCGACGAACTTGAGATTGAAAACCAGAGCATGCTGGAATTCGCGTGGAAAAACCAAGGCGGAGGCAAGGCGGAACTGGCTCTGAACTTGAAGAACGACGAGAACTCCAAGCCCGAGCCAAAAGCCGCCGAACTGAAACCCGGCGAAAAGGCGGAAAAGCTCAAAGCCGAGCGCGCCAAGTTCCAGCAATCCAAGCCGATGCTTGCCGCCATGCTCGGCGGACTGAAACAATCGGTGACCTTTCATCTTCCCGGAAAGATCGGGACAAGCTCGAACTTCAAGGCATCCTCATCCGGCGCGCTCGAGCTCACGTTCGAAGGCATCAAGATGATCGAAGCCTTGGAATCGCTGGTGAACGATGACGCGTGGATCGCAAAGAATGGCTTCGATTCCCAGAACACTCCGGCTCTGGACAACGAACTCAGCGGCATGCTCTTCGGTGAGAAAGCCCCGGTGAACGCCACTGTGTCCGGCGCCGGCCAACCACTCTTCGACTACGCGGCGGAAGTAGCCGCGGCACAAAAGGAATTCGCCAAAATCGAAAAACAACTCGGCGTCGTAACTGTCGCACCACCGGCAATGGGAGAGCCGCTCAAGAGCATCCGGGTCGTCGGCGTCCGCATGGTCACCGCCGTGGACAAGAAACTCGACATCCGTCCGTTCAACTACGATGCCGGCTACACCCTTTCGGTGCTCGCCGAGTTCCCCGGCAGCGTGCTCGACATCACGGACAAGAGCTCCATCACCACCGCGACCGCCAGCGATGGCACCAACCTGCTGAAGGGCGACCGCGATTGGGACCGCCGTCTGAGTTTCCCGAAACTTTCCGCAGACAAGGCATCGGCAATCTTCGATGTGGAGCTCAAACTTCCCCCGTCCTCCGCGAAGGGGCTCAAGGAAATCACCGGTAATCTGCAATACCGCGTGGCGGGTGCCTCCAAGGAAACCGACCTCGGCCTGAAATCCCTCAAAGCCGGTGCCAAGGGCACCGAATTCGGTGCCAGCATCGAGGAAATCAAGGACGGCTGGAACAAGGACGGATCACAAGACATGGAGTTGAAGCTCAAACTCAAACCGGATGATTTGAAATCCATCAGTCTGGTAGTGGACAACAAGTCGCCGGAAGTCCAACTGGAGCGCCGCGGTTACAGCAGCTCCGGAGGTGTCACGACCTTCACCTTCAGCTCCAAGACCGCGTTTCCGGAGAAGGGCTCCCTCGTCGTCGAAACCTACGATCAGGTGAAAACCTTCGACGTCCCGTTCAGCATCGAAAACCTCAGCCTGCTCGGCACGCCGATGGATCCGGCCAAGTGAGCCTGGCCGGAACGAGCAGCGGGTTGATTTGTCATGGAAACCCACGACCTTGATCGGCAGAGCCCCATGAAATGCCGTTCTCTGCTCACCATGATCCCCGCCGCCTCCGTGCTGCTCGCTCTTCGCTCCAAGGCGGCGCCGATTTCTCAGGCCGCGCTCACCCCGGCCGGGTTTTCGATCGCGGTGCAATGTTGGTCGTTCAAGGAATTCACGCTCTTTGAGGCCATCGAAATGGCGGCCGCCGCGGGTGCCGGCAGCGTCGAGTTATATCCGGGCCAGAAAATCGGCGGCGATCACGGCGACGCGAAGTTTGGGACCGGTCTCCCGGATGACTTGCTCCAGTCTGTCATCGACCATCTCAAGAAACATTACGTCAGCGCGGTCAACTTCGGAGTGGCGCCCATCCCCAAGGATGAGGCCAAGGCCCGCGCCATTTTCGAACTCGCGAAAAAACTCGGCCTCTACGGCGTGACCACGGAATCCATCGGCGCCATCGACACGCTCGAAAAACTCGCGATCGAATACGACCTCAAGGTTTCCTTCCACAATCACCCCAAGCGCCCGTTCTACAACATGTGGAATCCGGATTTCATCTTCGAGGCCGTCAAGGACCGCCACGAAAACCTCGGCTTCTGCGCGGACATCGGCCACTGGGCGAGCTCCGGACTCGATCCCCTCGCCGTGATCCGTAGAGTCGCGCCGCGCGTCCGCTCGTTCCACATGAAAGACCGCGAATCGATCGGCAAATGGACCCACGACCGCCCCTTCGGCACCGGCGTCATCGACCTCGTCACCATCCTTGATGAAGTCCGCAAACACGGCTTCACCGGAAACGTCAGCATCGAATACGAACACAACTGGAACACCAATCTAGCAGAAGTCGCCCAGTGCGCCGGCTACCTGAGGGCCTATGCGGAGATGCGCCAATGACTCACGCCTCCCACGCCCGTATGCGCAGCGCCTCCGCAGCCGCTCTCGCTTCGGCCTCCTTCTTGCTCTTGCCCTTGCCGGTCGCCAGCACCAGGTCGCGCCACGAGACTTCGGCCAGAAACACGCGCCGGTGGTCCGGACCGCTCTCACTGACGATTTTGTAACTCGGTGCCTGCGGGTGGATCGATTGCAGGTGTTCCTGGAGTTCGCCTTTCGGATTCCGTTCCTCGGGACTGGTGACCATGTTTCCGATCTCGGATTCGAACAGGCGCAAGATCAACTCGGCGGCCTCTTTCGGTCCTGAATCCAAATACACGGCGCCGATCAGCGCCTCGAAGGCATCCGCCAGTGTGGAGAGCCTGCGGCGGCCACCGGTCGCCTCCTCGCCCTTGCCTAGCAGAACGTAATCGCCGAGATGGATGACCATCGCGAAACGGGCGAGCGCCCTGCGGGAAACCACCCGAGAGCGGAGCTTGGTCAACCGGCCCTCGGGAAAATCCGGGAACATCTTGTAGAGTTCCTCGGTCACGATGAGCTGCAGCACTGCGTCACCAAGGAATTCCAGCCGCTGGTTGTCGAAATGCGGCTTCTGCGATTCGTATGCGAGGCTGGGATGAGTCAGCGCCTCCGCCAACAGCAGCGAGTTGCGAAATTTGTAGTGAATCCGGCTTTCCAGCGGCTGCATCAGTCGAATGGCTTGATTTCCTTCCTCCCCTCCCGAACTTCATTCAAAATCCCGATGGGAAAGATGGGGTGATCGACGGGACTCGAACCCGCGACAACCGGAATCACAATCCGGGGCTCTACCAACTGAGCTACGACCACCATTTGAAGGCGGGCGGCAGAGTTATTCGCTTGTCTGGATTTTGGAAAGGGAAAAATCGCGCCAGTCGCAGGAAAGCCAAAATTGGCGCGGGCGATGACCGTTTTCCGGGCTTGGCAGCACGTTCACACAAGGCATTCTTCCGGCCCCGGTCATGATTCCCGTCCTTCGCCGCTCCGCCCCGTTGCTTCTCACGCTGGTGATTTGCCAATGCGGTGCGCCTCAGCCGCCGCAATGCCGCAGCGTTCCGCGGGCCTCGTGGATGCCGACCGCTTCATTGCCGGCCTCCACTCGCCACGATGGGGAGATCCCAGGAAGCGCCACCCGCAGCAGCGAAGGAGTCGCCCTCTACTGGTCATCCCATGTCGAATCCGCGAAATCCGAGCTCATCGCCCCGAGCAGCCACAGTGGCCCGACAACCCGCAAGCCACCTTCGAACTCAAACGCATCCTGAAACTCCACCTCACGTCCTCCGCCATGTCTCCCGAACAACAACTCGCCCACCTCACCGCCGGTGCCGCCAAGGTGCTCTCCGAAAAGGAATTGCTCGAAAAACTCCGCCTCGGCCGGCCGCTGCGCGTCAAACTCGGCGTCGACCCCACCGCACCGGACATCCACTTCGGCCACACCGTGGCCCTCGAAAAACTCCGTCACTTCCAGGAACTCGGCCATCAGGCGGTCCTGCTCATCGGCGACTTCACCGCCACCATCGGCGATCCCTCGGGCCGTTCCGCCACCCGTCCGCCGCTCACCCGCGACGAGGTGCTCGCCAACGCCGAAACCTACACCGACCAGGCCTTCAAGATCCTCGACAAATCCAAAACCGAGATCGTTTACAACGGCGACTGGTTCCGGAAAATGACCTACGAGGAAATCCTCAAACTCAACTCCCGCGTCACTCTCCAGCAGATGCTCCAGCGCGAGGACTTCCGCAACCGCCTCGACGCCGGCCAGGAAATCCGCCTCCACGAACTCCAATACCCGATCATGCAGGGCTGGGACTCCGTCGAGATCCAAGCCGACGTCGAACTCGGCGGCACCGACCAACTCTTCAACATCCTCGTCGGCCGCGATCTCCAGAAGGAAGAAGGCCAGCCGCAACAGGTCGTCATGGTCATGCCTTTGTTAGAGGGCCTTGACGGCGTCCGCAAGATGTCCAAGTCCTACGGCAACTATATCGGCGTGAGCGACCCGCCGCAGGAAATGTTCGGCAAGCTCATGAGCGTGTCCGACGAGCTGATGGACCGCTACTACCTGCTGTTGTTAGGTTGGACCCGCGATCCTGCCAGCCACCCGATGGATGCCAAGAAGACGCTCGCGGAAAAGCTCACCTCCCGCTACCACGGCGAAGCCGCAGGCACCGCCGCCCGCGAGGACTGGGACACGCGTTTTTCCAAAAAAGACCTCGCCCACGCCGAATTACCGGAGATCGCCGTCCCGGACCTTCCTGCGGATCTCACCGTGCTCAGCCTCAGCGCCCACGCCTTCAAGGCCGCCTTCAATCTCGAAAAATCCAACGGTGAGCTCAGGAAACAATTCATCACCAGTGGCTCCGTGCAACTCAACGGCGAAAAACTCACCGATCCCACCGCCACCGTTTCACCCGCTGCCGGGGATGTGTTGAAGCTCTCGAAAAAGCATGCGGTTAGATTCATCTGAACCTTGTTGCCCGAAGGCCTTGGACCGCGGGCAGTCCTGAGTGCCTGCCGACAATCCCGCCTTGCCCCCGGCACATGGACCTGTTCCCATCGTCACCTCCTCCAATCCATCCTTCCCAACCCGCTTTGCCATGAAGTCAAACCGTCATCTCCTCGCACTCAGCAGTTCGACCACGGTCCGCTCCCTCTTGATCGGCATCGGTCTCCTGTTGCCCCAGGCATTCGCCAAATCCGCTGCGGAACAGGCGGGCATGGCACCCGGCTCAATCCATAAGGTGGGGGTCGGTCTGGGTGTCGCCAAGTTCAAGGTGATTAAAATGGGCGAGGGCGGTTGGGTCATGGTCGAGTGCCGGGAGGCGAACAACGCCGGATGGAAAGCCGGCGAGAAATACTGGCTCAACACCAACACCGTCGTGTTTATTTCCGCTCCGTTCCAGACCGCCAAGCCTGCCGCCGGTTCTCCCTCCAAGGACCCGTCCCCCAAGCCCGCCCCCAAGGCGCGATAACGAAGTCCGCGTGAGAGCAGGCCTCACGGAGCAAGCGACGTCACACCTGTGACGTTGTCGCCGAGCCAGCGGATGACCGCGCCAAGACTGCGGCCCTCGATATCCGCAGGCTTGCGTGTGGAATCGAAAATCGTGACCCCGTCGATACTCGCGAGTTGCCTGCTTTTCGCCGGATCCAGATCCACCCCGAACGTGCTGGCTTTCACCATGGACAAGACATACTTGTCCGCTTGGCCGGGTTTTGGGGAATCCACGGAAAGCGGTGCCGAATAAAAACTACTGACGATCAGGATGGAGTGGGGAGTTTCCGCCGCCAGGACATCCTGGAACGTGACCACCTGATTGCCGAACGAACGGAAATAGTCCTCCAGTTGTCGGCGCACCCTCTTGGATGTGGCGGAGGGGGCCGCCCAGTCGACGATTCCAAGCTTCGGATCCTCAACCGGGCTGAGCGACTCCCTAGGCTTTCCCTGGGCGTCGCAACGGAGGGGCGGAAACAGATACACCCTTGACGGGAGCCTCTCCCGTTTGATGCGGGACACCGCGGTATAATTCAGGCTCGTTTTAATCACCACCGCATCCGGCGGCTTGCTCGCGCAGGAGACCGCCAGCAGCGGGCATAGCGCCAGCGGCAACAAGAGACGGCCTTGCCGGACGATCGCGGCGATTCTGCGTAACTGGATCATAGGGAAAGCACTGTTTGGTTCAACCAGCAGCGGGCGGGTCGCACAATGAAAAAAAAGGAGTGCGATGCCCGATGAGCACCGCACCCCGATTCGTTCGGCAGGTTGCCGGTGTGGATGTTACCACTGATAACTCAAGCCAAGACGGATGACCGACTCCTCAAAATCGGCGGTTGAGGCAGCCGCGGCATTGATCTGCAGGTTCTCGTTGATCTTGTTCGCGTAACCGAACGCAAAGCCGGTTTCTCCTTCGAAATGAGCCACGTTGAAGTCCACGGCCTGACTCATTCCCGGTTGAATGGTGGTGTTGGTCATCGCCGCGACCATCGCGATCCCGCGGGTGTTCTTGTCGATGCGATTGCTCAGGCTCCTATCCGCAGCCTTCCGTGCGGAGGTCTCGTTGTTGATGTCATTCTGAACGGTGTTGAATGTATTCTGAACGATGTTCACGGCCTCGTTGACATCGTCAACAGTGGCGACTCTCACGCCTTCCACCAGCAGGTTAGTACCGTTGGTCACGTTGATGTCGACCGGGTTGCTGGATCCATCTTGAGCATACAACTCTTCCCTGCCCTCTTCCTGATTGTATTTGTTAATCAGCGAATTGGGCCCGATGTGAATGGCTCCGTCCTCATCCTGACGAATGAGTGCGGTGCGATCGGCAATCTCCTGATTGATCACCGACTCGTTGACTCTGATGGCCGCCGAGTTGGTATTGATGTTGTCCTGCAGCGCGATGTCGGCGGCCGCACGGACGGATGCCTCGACGTTGATGTTGTCTTGCAGCGCGATATCGGCGGCCGCACGGGCGGATGCCTCGACGTTGATGTTGTCTTGCAGACCGGCTTCCGCAGTGCTGGCACGAACCGCTTCGGCGCTGATCGCCGCGGAGTTGATGTCGATGTTGGATTGTAGACCGGCTTCGACATTGGTGGCGCGGTTGGTCTCGTTCTGAATGGCCGTGGAGTTCACTCCGATGCTGGTCTGCAGCGCGGTGTCGGCAGCAGCACGGGTGGATGCCTCCACATCGATGTTGTTTTGCAACGTGGTATCCGCGGTGGCACGAGCCAAGATCTCGGCAGTGTCAGCAGCTGCGCGGGCGGCAGCTTCAGCATCGATATTGTCCTGCAGCGTGGTGTCGGCATCGGCGCGAGCGGTGGCTTCGGCGTCGATGTTGGCTTGCAACGTGGTGTCCGCGTCGGCGCGAGCGGTGGCCTCGGCGTCGATGTTGTTCTGCAACGTGGTATCCGCATCGGCGCGAGCCAGAATCTCGGCAGTGTCAGCAGCTGCGCGGGCGGCAGCTTCGGCGTCGATGTTGGCCTGGAGACCTTCATCGGCAGCAATGCGGGCCGCTTCCTCAGCGTCGATGTTGCCTTGCAGCGTGGTGTCGGCATCGGCGCGAGCGGTGGCTTCGGCATCGATGTTGGCTTGCAACGTGGTGTCCGCGTCGGCGCGGACCGTGGCCTCAGCGTCGATGTTGCCTTGCAACGTGGTGTCGCCATCGGCGCGAGCGGTGGCTTCGGC
>JBFEQB010000035.1:0-30240 GCA_041549835.1 Luteolibacter sp.
GCCGCCTTGGTGCCAGCCACCAAGGCGGCTTCGTTTTTGGATTGCAGCAGCGGAAACCGCGAAACTTTCCTCTCGCTGGAGACTGCGGCCCCGCCAGGCAAAGGACGCCGGAGCGGATCCGGGATGGTGGAACCCGTGGCGCGTTCGTGAGAACGCGGCGGGAGGGGTGAAAATCGCATTCTCACGAATGCGCTCACGTTTTCTCGCTCGAACTCCGCGCCTTCCTCCTTCGCCCTCTGGGCTACGGCGGACCGGCTGCGCGTCGCTGAGCCCCGTCTTAGATGCGCGGCGGGCCTGCCGCCATATAAAACTCCTTCAACGCCGCGCCTATGGCTTCAGAAACGTCAACAACTCCCGCCTGCGCGTCATCGCCCGGTGCCAATAACCCAAAACCCACCCCCCAATCCTGGGTGTGGACCCAAAAAAATCCCGCGGCCTTTCAGCTTCGGGACTCGTTTCTTCTCATATGAGAAGTGCTCGAAAGAGGAATCGAACCTCCACGGGATTTCTCCCACTAGATCCTTAGTCTAGCGCGTCTACCAATTCCGCCATCCGAGCATCCGGTTGGGTGGGCGGCTTTGTTACGACCCGGCGCGGGACTAGGCAAGAGAATGTTGAAAAAAAAATTCGATTCCGCAAATCCGCAGACCGCACACAACGCCGGGAGGATCCGGCCGGGGCAGGTTCTCTCGCGCGGATGCCATTGATCCGGAGGCAGGCGCTCATGGCGCGTGGCAGCGGCCGCCCCCCTTGACTGAGTGATTCCCGTCTCTCTCCGATTCCCGTCTCTCTCCCATTGCAGATTGGCTTCAGCGGGGCGATCTCTCCTCGATTCCGCAGCCCGCGGCGCACCGCCAACCTCGTCAGGGGCGGCGAAATCCCGCCCAAGAAATCATCGGCGGACAGCCTCCAAACCGATCCATGCCGGAACCCGGGAGGCCACAACCGGCCCCGTGCCGACAGAAGAAAAGCCGGGAATTGCGGACAACCGGCACGGCCTAATCCGCGGGCTCCGCCCGCAGCCGCCAGCGATCGTCGCGCGCAAGCCGGAATCTGCGCCGCGTGCCCCTCCCCCGGCCCGCATGGCCGTGTTCGACCACGATCTCAATGGAATCCTGACGGTGATCCAGATGGAGAATCCTGAAAACCGGCGTGCGCCGGATTCTCAAAAAGCAATGCAACGGCACATCCGGATGCGCGGCATTCCACAAGTAGCGTGCCGGCGGGAAACCCGGAACCTCGGCCAGCGCCACCAGCACCTCCCGGATCAACCGGCCGCCGTGACGGCGCACCAGACGCCCCGCCGCCTGCCGCGCCAACAGGCTCTCGATCCACGCCGCCGCAGGATTCTGATAATCCTCCTCGATCTCCGCGATCAAGTCCCGCGCATGCACGGCCATCAACGCTTGGAATTCCTCGCGCTCGAGTTCACCACGCTCGAATTGAGCAACAAGCTGGCTGGGGGTTGGAATCATTTCGAAACACGGTCCATTCGATCAGTGTGGACCCGGACAGGCCCATCCGCAGCAAATCACATTTCCCCGGTTTCACCACCCCGAATCCAAAGCATCTGGCACTGAAAGCCATTGGAACATTTCCAGCGTTCCGCGCTTCATTCCCTTCACCCATACATTCAATCAATCAAAACCATTCGGAACGCTCAACCGAAACATCGTCACAACCTTCTCATTTCCCGCATGTTACAATCCAACCGGACTACCTCCGTGATCGCGTGAATCTGAGCATTTGCCAAGGATCCACCATTTCCATTAGATTTCCTGCGGTCCCCCCCACTCCCTCCATGAAAAAACCTGTGTCCCCCCACACGGTCGCTTTCCTCGCCCTTGGCTTGATGGCTCCGCTCTCGGCCCAGAATCTGGCAAGCAACCCCAGTCCAGTGGATTCCATCTTGCCGGGCACCTACGAGGTTCCTGCCACGGAACGTGCCCAAGGCGATCTTTCCGACGAAGCGGCTGTGATCACCGCCCAAGACTTGATCACGCTGGAAGTCAAAGAGGACTCATCCCGCAAGGTGGACTCGGTGATCGACCTCGGCGTGCTCCGCAATCCCTCTCCCTTTCGCAAGCTTCGGACCAGCGCTCAAGGCCAACCCTATCAGATTTCCGAAAACAGCCTGCAGACCGGTCTCGCCCTGATCTCTGCGGTTTACCGTGAATCCGGCAAGTCCGAGCCGACCTCCGATTGCTCCGCCATCGCCCTTTCCGTCCGGCAACAAATCAAGCTCGACCCCTCGCAGATCCTCGAACTCGTCGAGCGCGAGGTCGCGGCCAATCCCGGATGCGCCTGCGAGCTGGTCAAATCCGCCATCACCACCAGCGAGGCGAACACCGACCAAGTGGTCGCCATCGCAGAAGTCGCCATCCACGCCGCCCCCGACTCGATGCGCATCATCTCCCAGTGCGCCATCGCGGCGATGCCGGATTCAGTCGCCGGAGTGCAGGCACTGCTCGCCAAGCTCGACCCCAACGCCGGCGAATCCGCCAGCAGTGCGAAAAGCGCGAAAAGCGCCAAAGTCGCCACCATCGTCGCGCCGGCCCTGCCGAATCCGCTCGATCGCCCGCCGCCGCCACTTTTCCCCCCGCCGCCGATCTTTCCTCCTGACGTCACTGACGTGAATCCCTGCGGGCCAACTTCCTAACAAACTTCAGCCCCGGGGGGCACCGGCCCCGGAATGCTGCCGGACCGGCACGATCGATCCGACCAAACGCCCAATGCGCTTGTCAACGGGGGCGTCCCTGTTTGAACTTCCCTCCGTGAAAAAGGAAGACCGCGAGTTTCTCTATCGTTTGCTGGAAACCCCCAGCCCCACCGGATTTGAAATGCCAGGCCAGAAAGTCTGGGCGGAATGGATCGGGGGACACGCCGTCACCGTCGAGTGCGATGCCTACGGTTCCACGTGGGCAACCTTGCCCGGCAGGTCCGACAAGATTGTGATGCTGGCCGCCCATGCCGATGAGATCGGCTACATGGTCAAACACATCGACGACCAAGGCTTCCTTCGCATCGATCGGGTGGGTGGCTCCGACGCCGCCACCGCCCGTGGCCGGCGGCTCTCCATTCTCGGAGAAAAAGGCCCCGTTCCCGCCATCATCGGCAACACCGCCATTCATCTCCGGCGCGGTGATCACAGCCCCGAAAAGGTGCCGGCCGTGCATGAACTGTGGGTGGATGTGGGGGCTTCGAATGCGGCCGAAGTCGCCAAACTCGGCATCCGCGTGGGCCACCCCGCGGTCTATCAGGACGGTCCCATGGAACTCGCGAACCGCCGGATCGTCAGCCGCGCCTTGGACAACCGGATCGGCGGCTACATCATCGCCCAGGTGATGAAGCGGGTCGCCGCCAGCAAGCGGAAACCCGCGTTCACCCTGGTCTGCCTGAATGCCGTTCAGGAGGAAATCGGCGGTCACGGCGCGATGATGGCCACCTATCGGTTGGAGCCCGAGGTCTGCGTTTGCCTCGACGTCACCCATGCCACCGACACGCCGGGGCTTGAAGCGGCGCAGCACGGGCGCGTCAAACTCGGCGACGGCCCCACCCTCACCCACGGCACTTCCAACCATCCGCTTGTCGTCAAACGCTTGGAAAAAATCGCCGCCAAAGCCAAAACCCCGATCCAACACGAGGCCAGCAGCCGCACCACCGGGACGGACACCGACAAGATCTTCCACACCCGCCGCGGTGTCCCCAGCGCCCTCGTTTCCCTGCCCTTGCGCTGCATGCACTCGGTCGTGGAAACCGCCCACCTTGATGACATCAACCACACCATCGACCTGCTGACATCGTTCGTGACCTCCCTAACGGACAAGGACGAGTTCCGGCAGGAACTCAAGTGAGCGCGCCGGGCGTCAGAGCTCGGAAAACAAGGCGTCCACCATTTCCACGCACTTCACGCCGGGCATCACGCTGAGGTCCATCTGGTTCATCACGTAGGCGAACGAAACCCCCGTTTCCGGGTCTCCGAAACCGTGGCTCCCACCCGCGCCCGGATGCCCGAAGGCGGAAATCGAAGGGCCGTAGATTTTCCGGAGCTTGCGCCCATCTCCATCCAGCGGGTCCTGCTGGGCACCGCAGGTAAACACCGTGGGACGGAGCAGGACGCGGTCGTCACCGCAGGACTGCGGCGTGGCGAGCGCATGCCTCACCCACACTGGCAAAGGGCTCGGGATCGAGCCGATCACAACCTGATAGAACTTCGCAAGCGCCGAAGCGGTGCCCACACCGCCAAGCGCGGGCAAACCGGCCGCCCATGCGCGCGGCTCGTTCATTTCATGGATGGCATGAAGCCCGCGCGGTGATGAGAACGCCTTGCGCGTGAAGGTGCCGGAAGTGGTGAGTTGTTTGTAAAACGCATCCGCGAGATCGTCCTTGCCCACCTTCCCGGGATACAGGCGGGCGACGCGGGACCACGCGGTTTCCGGCAGGCCGATCCAGAAATCGAGTTCCAAGGGGCCGGCGATCATTTCCCGCCAATAGCCGCCGAGGGGCAGTCCCGTCAGACGGCGCACCGGTTCATCCACCAATGCCCCGAAGGTCCGCGGGTGATAGCCGTGACCATCGCCGAGCA
This sequence comes from Luteolibacter sp., assembly GCA_041549835.1. Classification (GTDB taxonomy): domain Bacteria; phylum Verrucomicrobiota; class Verrucomicrobiia; order Verrucomicrobiales; family Akkermansiaceae; genus Luteolibacter. Next base: position 4,586 of record JBFEQB010000035.1, read on the forward strand.
TCCAAGCCGGTGTCTGCGCCTCGATGGATTCCACCACTGCGGCGTGATCCAGCACGCTCGCCCGCTTGTCCAGCGCCGACAAACCGCACTGGTGGGACAGCAGATGCGAGAACCGTGCTGCCGCCACCGGAAACCGCGGCCACACCTCGCGCACCGGAGTGTCCTCGTTCAAGCCACGGCTCGCCAAGGCCAGCAACAAGGTGGCGGCCGCCGGAACCTTGGTGGCGGAATAAACCGGCACCATCGTCTCGCTCGTCCATTTCCGCGATTTCTCGCGCTCACACCAGCCATGCCCGTGGGAAATCAGCTCCGCACCCTCCCACCAGATGCTCACGGACGCACCGAGCTCGCCCCGATCACGGAAATTCCGCTCGAAGACTTCGACCACCTTACCCAACGCCGAGGGACTCACCGCCATGCGGCGGTGTGGCCGATCCCGGGCCATCCGGCAATTCCGAAATTCCGCGCGACGGTGAATCCCCCTCATCCCCAATCCCGCCAGCCGACCATTCGTCGATCAAACGGAAGGCCACCGCCAACAAAGTGGGCCCCAGAAACACCCCCACCAATCCGAAGGCCAGAGCGCCCCCAATCACGCCACAGAAAATCAGGACGAACGGCATCTTGCTGCCTTGGCTGATCAGATAAGGACGCAGGAAATTATCCACGCTGCTGATGGCCAGAACGCCCCACAGCAGCATGAAAATCCCGTATCCCATGCGGTTCTGCGCGAACAACCAAAACGCCGCCGGCAACCAGATCAACGGCGGGCCGAACGGCAGGACCGCGAAAAAGAACGTCAACACCGACAGCAACACCACCGCCGGCACACCGGCGATCCAGAAACCGAAACCCGCCACCAAAGCCTGCACGATCGCCGTTCCCAGAATTCCGTAAATCACCCCCCGCACCGTGTCACCCGCCACCTTGATCAAATGCCGGCCACGGTTTCCCGCCAGACGCTCCACCGCCACCGCCAGGCGCTCGGACAACTCCGGCGCGTCCCGCAGCAGGAAAAACGCGAGAAACGCACTGATCAGCACCTGCGTCACCCCCTGCCCCACCGCCTTGGCCGCAGAAAGCAGCCAAATCCTCGCCCACGAAAGAAACCTGCCCAGCAACACCACGATGTGTGGAGATTCATACTCACGCTCGCCCTCGGCCGTCTCATCCCCCAAGCCATTGCGCAGTGGCAGCGGCCGCTCCTGCCCCACCAGCCCGTCCCCCACGTCTCTTGCGATCTTCGCTCGCGGCGGATTTTTCACTTCTTGGTCGAGTTGTTCGATCCAGCGGTTCCGATCCTCCGCGAATGCCGTCCAGTAGCCCTCGATCTCATCGCCGACCACCGGCACGCGGGTCACCCACGCCGGTGGGGTTTCCGGTGCCTCCATGAACCAATTCCGCGTCGCCAGCGCCAAATCCTTGCCATCTTGTGCCAGACTCACCCCGATCAGCACCACCGGCCCGGCGAAAAGGACCGCCACCGTGAGCGTGACCAGACAGGCCGCCAAAGTCCGCGACCCGCGGAACCAGCGGGTGAAGGTCCGTTGCAACGGATGCAGCGAATACGCTAGGATGATCGCCCACATCAGCGCCGTCATGAACGGCTTCAACACGAGGAAACATCCGCCCAACAACAGCAGCAGCGCGAGCCCCCCCAGCAAAGGCTCGGTGCGCCAGAATCTCCTCGTGGGTTCCGCTTCCATCCGCTGCAACCAGTCTATCCACCTTTTCCCGCGGAAGCCAATGGGTTTCATCACGATTTCAGGTGGCCGCACCCGCCTCGTCCGTTTCCGGGTTTCCCCGCTTGCAATCCACCGCTCCTTGGGAAAACGTTCCCACCTGATCCTGCGGCAATCGCCCAATGTTCCATTCCCGAAACACATTCATGAAACCGCATCCCGTTTTTTCCCTGGTGATTGCCACCGCCCTCCTTTCCGGACTGCCAACCCATGCCCAGGAAGCCGCGGCACCCAGCGGCCCCGTAGAGGTCAACGGCATCGCCGCCAAGGTCAACGGACGGGTCATCACCAAGAACGAGGTCTCCTTCATGCTGGCCCCGATTTACGCCCAACTCGCCGCCCAGTTCCCGCGCCGCGGCCCCCGGTTTGAAAGCCAGTTCAAGGAGGCCAAAGCCAACATCCTCCAGGAACTTGTCGAGCGGCAGATCATTCTCGATGAGTTCAAAAAAATCGGAGCCTCCATCAAGCCTCACATCATTGATGACGAGATCAAACGCCAGGTCCAGGAACTCTACAATGGCGACCGGGCCAAGTTCCGCGAGGAACTCAAGCGCAGCCGACTCACCATGGATGGCTACCGCACCATGACCCTTGAGAAAATGGTGGTGCAGGCGATGCGCGCCCAGCAGTTCTCCGACGCTCCGCCGCCACTCCCCAACGAGATTCAAAACGAATACAACGAGATGAAGCGTACCATGCGGGACACCTCCAAGGACGAGATTTCATTCCAGAAGATCTTCATCCCGGCATCCGATCCACAAAACCCGGTCGCCACCCCCGAAACGCAACTCTTACTGGCCGAAGACCTCGTCAAACAACTCGCCGATGGCGCGGATTTCACGGAACTCGCAAAGGCCAATTCCAAAGACGCCTTCGCCGACCAGGGCGGAATTCAGGAGAACGTCCCGCGCACCGACCTCTCGGCGGAATTCGCCGCCATTCTCTTCGACGCCCCGGTTGGAAAAATCGTCGGACCGCTGCTGGACCCGCAGGGCTTCACCATCGTCAAGCCGACCAAGATCGAATACGGCCCGTCTCCTTCGCTCGAGAAAGTCCGCGACATCGTCGAAGAGCGGGTGAGAAAAAAGAAGACCTCCGCTCAATACGAACGCTGGATCGCAGCCCGTTGGAAAAAGGCCATGATCGACCCCGAAATGGAAAGACGATGAGCTCTTCAAAGGGCGGCGGACCTAAGCACCCGCCCGCCGGCCCCAGGAATCCTTGAGGGCGACGCTGCGGTTGAAGACGGGCTTGGCGCCGGGTTCATGATCCCTGCTGTCAGCCACGAAGTAGCCGACGCGTTCGAACTGGCAGGAGAAACCCGGTTCCGCGGCGGCGAGTGCGGGTTCCACCTTGGCGTTCACGGTTTTCAAGGAATCCGGATTCAGCACCGTTAGAAACCCGCCATCCGCGGCATCGGGATCCTCCACGCTGAAGAGGCGGTCATAAAGACGCACCTCGGCATCGACGCCGGTGGCGGCATCCACCCAGTGGATCGCCGCCTTGCATCGCACGCCTTCCGGAGCATCCTTGCCGACGGTGCCGGGCAGTATTTCGGCACGGATGAGCGTGACCCTTCCATCGGCATCCTTCTCAAACGAGGTGCAATGAATGATATGCCCGCCGCGCAGGCGGACGTGACGGTCCGGACCCAGCCGGTAGAACTTCTTCGGCGGGTCCTCCATGAAGTCCTCGCGTTCGATCCAGACTTCGCCGGAGACCGGCACCTGGCGCCCGCCCATGTCCGGGTTTTGCGGATGGTTGGAAACGTCGGCATGGCCGAGCGGTTCGGCAGACCAGTTTTCGAGAACCACCTTCACCGGGTCGAGCACCGCCATGCGCCGCGGCGACTCGCGGTTGAGGAAATCCCGGACGTCGAACTCCAACAGCGCGACGTCGGTGGTGCCGTTGAACTTGGTGATGCCGATGCGCTTGCAGAAATCCCGGATGGCGGCGGCCGGATAGCCGCGGCGGCGCAGACCGCAAATCGTCGGCAGGCGGGGATCGTCCCAGCCGTCGACATGTTTCTCCTGCACGAGCTGGAGCAGCTTGCGCTTGCTCATCACGGTGTAGCTGAGGCTCAGCCGTGCGAACTCGATCTGGCGCGGTTTGGACGGCACCGGGCAGTTCTGGATGAACCAGTCATAGAGCGGGCGGTGGTTCTCGAACTCCAGCGTGCAGAGCGAGTGGGTGATGTGTTCAAGCGCGTCCTCCAGCGGATGCGCGAAGTCATACATCGGATAGATGCACCAGGCGTCGCCGGTATTGTGGTGATGCGCGTGCATGATCCGGTAGAGCACCGGATCGCGCAGGTTCATGTTGGACGAAGCCATGTCGATCTTCGCGCGCAGCACGCATTCCCCGTCCTTGAACTCCCCGGCCCGCATCTTCCCGAACAACGCGAGGTTTTCCTCCACCGGGCGCTCGGCGGACTTCGAGCGGCTTCCCGGCGTGGTGACATTGCCGCGCTTCACCCGCATTTCCTCGGCGGAGTCCTGCTCAACGTATGCCAGCCCCTGTTTGATGAGATGAACCGCGCAATCGTAGAAAAACTCGAAGTAATCACTGGCGAAATAGAGATCGTCGGCCCAATCGAAGCCGAGCCATTTCACATCCGTCTTGATGCTCTCGACGTATTCGGTCTCCTCTTTCTCGGGATTTGTATCATCGAAGCGCAAGTGGCACTTCGCGCCGACCGCGGCGTTTTCCCGGGCGATGCCGAAGTTCAGGCAGATCGACTTGGCATGACCGATGTGCAGATAGCCGTTAGGCTCCGGCGGGAAGCGCGTGATGACGGTGGCGTGTTTGCCGGCAGCAAGGTCATCGGCGATGATCTCGCGGATGAAGTCGGGTTTGGGAGATGTGGCGGATTCGGACATTTGGAAATATTTTCACCCACAGATGGTTGCAGATCAACGCGGATGGAAGAAGGAATTGGTTTTTAATCACGAAGAAACAGAGGAAGGCGGCGCATTGGGACACCTTGATCCTCTTTTCTTATCCGTGTGCATCTGCGACCATCTGCGGTTTGTTTTATTTATTTCGCGAGCTCCGTGAGCAGCGCTTGGTTCAGCCGGATGCCGGCTTCGAAGTTCTCGATCGGGAAGTTTTCATTCGGAGCGTGAATCTGTGCGTCCGACAGGGCGAGACCGAGCAACAACGTGTCCGCACCGAGGATATCGCGGAAGGTCTGCACGATCGGGATGCTCCCCCCCTCGCGGATGAGCACGGGTTCCGCGCCGAAGGTCGAACGCAGGGCCGCTTGGGCGGCGAGCCCGAATTTGGAATTGGGATCGGTGATGTAGGGCTTGCCGTCGTGACCAGGAACCACCTCGATCCGAACGCCCGGCGGACAATGCCGCTCGAGGTGGGTTTTCACCAACTCGATGATATCCTTCGGGTCTTGGTCCGGCACGAGGCGGAACGAGAGTTTCACAAACGCTTCCGCCGGAATCACCGTCTTCGAACCCTCGCCCTGATAACCGCCACCGATCCCGTTGACCTCCGCGGTCGGGCGCGCCCAGACACGCTCGGCGGACGAATAACCCGACTCGCCGAACAATCCGGGCGAACCGGTCACTTTCAGAAAATCCTCGTCGCCCACACTTGGAACGTTCGCCCACATTTGGCGCTCCCAATCTTCCAGCGGGCGGACTTGATCGTAGAATCCATCGATCGCCACGCGGCCGTCGGGTGTGTGCAGGCTGGAGACGAGGCGCGCGATGGCTGCGGCGGGATTCGCCACCGCGCCCCCGAAAAGTCCGGAGTGAAGGTCGCCCTTCGGGCCGCGCAGGATGGCCTCGCAACAGGTCACACCTCGCAGTCCGTAGCCGAGCGTGGGCACGCCGGGTGCCACCATGCCGGTGTCTGAAATGGCGATCACGTCGCAGCGGAGCTCATCGCGATGTTGGAGGAGGAACGAGGCGAGGCTCGGGCTGCCGATTTCCTCCTCGCCTTCAAAGAGGAAGATCAGGTTCACCGGGAGTTCTTTGTGTGCACGCAGTGTTTTCTCGACGCCAAGCGCGTGGGCCATCATCTGGCCCTTGTTGTCGGTGGCACCGCGAGCCCAGATTCTGCCTTCGCGGATTTCCGGTTGAAATGGATCGCTGGTCCATAAATCGAGCGGATCGACCGGTTGGACGTCGTAATGGCCGTAGATGAGGACCGTGCGGCGCCCGGGCACATGGGCGTTGCGGGCGATGACGATGGGGTGCTGCGGCGTCTCGTGAAGTTTGCTGGTGAGCCCCATTCCGCTGAGCTTGGAAATCAACCAGTCGGCGCAGGCACGCACGTCGCCCGCATGGCGCGAATCGGTTGAGATGCTGGGGAAACGCAGGAACGAAAACAGATCTTCGAGTTCGGTGGTCACGCAGCGATGCTTGCCGCCTGGACCCTCACCCGGCAAGGCCAATCCGAAGCCGAACTGCCAATCCCGTCCGGACACAAACGCGGATCCCCCCCGAAGCTTAAAGTGTTCTCTTGAACATTTTTCTCAGCAAGTCACTTTCCGTTCATGGCTGCAGTTTTCGCCGAGCTTCACGCACGTTCCGCGTTTTCCTTTCTGCGCGGTTCCAGCCCGCCTGAGGAGATGGTCCAGCGGACGGCGGATCTAGGGATCCCGGCCATCGCGCTGACCGATCACGGCGGCTTTTACGGCTCCGCCCGAGCTCACGGTGCGGCCCGTAATGTGGGAATCCGGGCGATCGTCGGCACCACGCTTGAGATTTCAGACGACAGACTTCCAAGTGCCAATCCGCCATTCCACCTGCCGGTTCTCTGCATCAATCGCCGCGGCTACTCAGCGCTTTGCCGACATCTGACCGATCACGCGCTGTCTGTGAATTCACCATCCCCGATGCTTGAGGTCCAATCCCATCCCGGTGATCTCATCGCCCTCACCGGTGATCGTTCCGGCCCCCTCTCCCGACACCTTTTGAAAAACGACAAGGCCGCCGCACTGGCCGCCGCCAAGAGTCTCATCGCGGATTTCGGGCAGCACAACGTGTATGTGGAACTCAACCGCCACCACTTGCGCGACGATGAACGCCTCAACCGCCTGCTCATTGATCTGGCCCGCTACCTGCGGTTGCCGCTCATCGCCTCAAACGCACCGCTGCACGCCACCCGCGGCGCGCGGATGCTGGCGGACGCGTTCACCTGCCTGCGCCATCACACGAAACTCGACAAGGCGGGCTCCCTGTTGGCACCGAACGGCGGACGCCACCTCAAGTCACCGCAGGAAATGGCCGCGTTGTTCGCGGACCTTCCCGAGGCCGTGGAAAACACCCTTCGCGTGGCGGAGCGTTGCGAGTTCACATTGGATAAACCCGGCTATCGTTTCCCGGATTGGCAGGACGGGACGGGACGGCCGTTTTCCATTCCGGAGCAAACCACCCTGCTGCGCCGGCACACCTATGCCGGTGCCAACGTGCGTTACGGCAGGATCACGACTGCCATCAGAACGCAACTCGAGCACGAGATCGCACTCATCCACCGGCTCGGTTTTTCCGGATATTTCCTCATCGTCCACGACCTCATTCTCTTTGCCCGCGGACGCGGAATCCTCTGCCAGGGCCGGGGCTCCGCCGCCAACTCCGCGGTGTGTTACGCGCTCGGGCTCACCCACGTCGACCCCATCGGCGGCGGGCTTTTATTCGAGCGCTTTCTATCGGAAAACCGCCGCTCATGGCCGGACATCGACATCGATTTCCCGTCCGGCCCGCACCGCGAGGAGGTCATCCAATACGTCTTCCGCAAATACGGCGAACGCGGCGCGGCGATGACCGCCAACGTCATCACCTATCAGCCGAAGTCCGCGTTCCGGGAAATGTGCAAGGTGCTCGGACTGCCGGAATCCATGGCGGATCGTTTCTCCCAAACGCGCAGCCTGCCATGGGCGGACGACGAGCATTCCCAACTCCGCGCGCTCTATGAGGAAGTGCTCGGACTCCCCCGCCACCTCGGGCAGCACTCGGGAGGCATGATCATCTGCGATGCCGGACTGGACCACATCGTCCCGCTGCAACCCGCCAGGATGCCGGGACGCAACATCGTCCAGTGGGACAAGGAGGATTGCGAGAACCTCGGCATCGTGAAGGTGGATTTGTTAGGACTCGGCATGCTCGCCGCGATGGAGACCACGCTGGAAATCTGCGCCAAACGCGGACGCCCCGTGGATCTCGCGGTGCTCCCGAAGGACGATCCGGCGGTGTTCGAAATGCTCGGCCGCGCGGACACCATCGGCACCTTCCAGGTGGAGTCGCGCGCCCAAATGGCGACACTGCCGATCATGAAACCGAAGACGTTTTATGATGTGGTCATCGAAGTGGCCATCATCCGACCGGGCCCGATTGCCGGGGATTTGATGCATCCGTATCTGAACCGGCGCAACGGCCACGAGCCCGTCGATTTCATCCATCCAGCGCTGAAACCGGTGCTTGAACGCACGCTCGGCGTCCCCTTGTTCCAGGAGCAGGTCCTGCGCATCGCAATGGTTCTGGCGGATTTCACCGGAGCCGAAGCGGACGAGCTGCGCCGCGCGATGGGCTCCAGCCGGTCTGGCGAACGCATGGAGCGCATGACGAACATGCTCCGCCTGAGGATGACTCACAAGGACATCCCCGCGCAGGCCCAGGACAAGGTCATCAAGGCGATCGGATCGTTCGCCTTGTATGGGTTTCCCGAGAGCCACGCGATTTCCTTCGCACTCATCGCCTATGCGTCCTGCTGGCTGAAGACGCATCGCGCGGTCGAGTTTTACGCCGGACTCATCAACCACCAGCCGATGGGATTCTACTCGGTGAACACGCTCATCCAGGACGCGAAACACCACGGCATCCGAGTCCGCCCGGTTTCCTGCATCCACAGCGAGGTGGAAACCACCGTCGATGACGAGCGCACGCTGCGCCTCGGTCTGCATCGCTTGAAGGGGCTTTCCGCTGCTGCCGCGGAGCGCATCGTGGAGGAACGCCGGAAGTCCCCATTCCTTTCGTTGCCGGACTTCTTCCTGCGCGTGCGGCCGTCGCTTTCGGAAAAACGCCTGCTCGCCGCCGCCGGAGCCCTCAACGGACTGCCGGAAACCACCCACCGCCGCGTGGCGTTGTGGCAGGCGGAACTGCCAGCGCACGATGATTTGTTAGGAGGAGTGCTGCGCGATGACCCCAACCCCCACAAGACCGTGCCGCTGGCCGCGATGTCGCCGGCCGAGCGACTTCATGCGGACCTAACGGCGCAAGGAGCCACCACCGGCCCACACCCGATGCAGCTCTGGCGGGAAAGGTTTTCAGCTTCCAGTTTCCAGTTTTCAGGAAAGAGCCTGAGCACTGCTCGTGATTTGCATGGGCTCGATCATGGTGCCTTCATGACCATCGCCGGCCTGACCATCTGCCGCCAGCGCCCCTCCACGGCGAAGGGCCATTGTTTCATCTCGCTGGAGGACGAGACGGGCATCGCGAACCTGTTCGTGCCGAAGAAGACCTTCGAGCAATACCGCCCGATCATCACCACCGAGGCCTACCTGATGGTCCACGGCCGGGTGCAACGGGGCGAAGGCGGACAGGCGACGGTCTATGTCACCCGCCTCGAAGCGCTCGCCGGCAAGGACGGACAGCCCGCACCGGCATCGCATGATTTCCACTAATCCCCACCCATCGCTTTTTCCATCAGCGTGTTCATCCGGCTGACGGTATCACGGGCGTCTTCCAGCAGGCCGGCGGCGATGAGGGCGTTGTCGAGGAGCTGGCGGGAAACGAGTTTCGCGAGTTCCGGGCTCGATTCCCTGGCCTCGGCGAGCTTTCTAACCAGCGGATGGCGCGGGTTGATCTCAAGCTCGACCTTCACCTCGTCTTTGAAATTCTCATCCATCGCCTTCATCATCTGGCGCATCTGCGGGCTCATGCCATCGGCGGGAACCAGCGCGATCACCGGATTATCCACCAGCCGCTTGCCGCTGGAAACCTTGGTCACCTGGTCGCCGAGCTCCTCCTTGAGGAAGTCACAGAGCGCGGTGGTTTGTTCGGCGGTGAGCGACTCGCCCTCGGCCTCCTGATCCTCGAGTTCCACGCCGCCATGGCGGACGGACACGAGTTTCTTGCCATCGAACTCGCCGAGCGAATCGACGACGTATTCATCGACCGCGTCCATGAAGTAAACCACTTCCAGACCACGCGCCTTGAACGCTTCCAGATAAGGGCTGCTTTCGATCTGCTCGCGGTTCTGACCGACGAGATAATAGATCGACTCCTGGCCTTCCTTCATGCGGGAAACGTAGTCGGTGAAACCACAGACGGCTCCGGCTTCGGTGAGCGAGGACTCGAAGCGCAGCAACTTGGCGAGCGCGTCGCGGTTCGCGTGATCGGTGGCGATGCCCTCCTTGAAGAAACGATCGAACTTCCGATAGAATCCGCGGTATTTCTCAGGATCGGAATCCGCTTCCTTCTCGAACATCTTGATCACGCGCTTGGAAATCACGGCCCCCAGCTTGCGGATGAGCGCGCTGTCCTGCATCGTTTCCCGGGAAATATTGAGAGGAATGTCCGCGCTGTCCACGACCCCCTTCACGAAGCACATCCATTCCGGCAGCAGACCTTCAGGCGAGGGGTCGATGAGCACCTTGCGGCTGTAGAGCGCCACGGCCGGTTCCGCTTTCGCGAAGCCCATGCGCTCCGGGTTTTCCGACGGCGCGAAAATGAGCGCGTTGATCGCGAGTGGCGCGTCGGCGGCGAAGTGGAGCCGGTAGGACGGCTCGTCCCAAGCCTTGCAGGCGAACTGATAGAACGCCTTGTATTCCTCATCGGAGATCTCGGACTTGTTCTTGAGCCAGAGTGCCTCCACCTCGTTGATGCGCGTTCCGTTGAGCAGGATCGGGAAGCCGACGAAGTTGCTGTAAGTCTCGATCAGGTGCTTGACGCGGGCCTCGGTGGCGTATTCGGCGCAATCCTCCTTGAGGTGCAGCACGAGTTTCGAGCCGCGCTCAAGACCGCTGGTTTCCTCGATTTCGTAGCCGGTCTTGCCATCGCTGGTCCAGATGAGTTCTGGCGAGTCCGAGTGCCACGCGCGGGAAGACACGCTCACCTTGTCCGCCACCATGAAGGCGGAGTAGAAACCGACGCCGAACTGGCCGATCATGTTGGCCGGCGATCCACCACCCTCCTTGGCGGCCTTGAGGAAGGCCTTGGTGCCGGAATGGGCGATGGTGCCCAGGTTTTTGACGAGGTCCTCGTGAGACATGCCGATGCCGTGATCGGCGATGGTCAGGGTTTTTGCCTCCTCATCGGTGGTGATGTGGATTTCCAGCGGGAGAGTGGGCTGATGGATGTTTTTTTCGGTTGCCTCGATGTGACGGAGTTTCTCCATCGCATCCGAGGCGTTGGAAATCAGCTCACGGAGGAAGATCTCCTTGTCCGTGTAGAGGGAGTGGACGACGAGATCGAGCAGTTGCTGGATCTCGGCTTGGAAGGCGTGTTTTTCGAGTGTGGTTTCGCTCATGAGTCGTGGGAAGTGGTTTGAACGGGCGGAACATACGCAACTGCGCCCGGCTGTCAAAACCCGCGAACCTCAAAATCAGGTTCGGGGCCCGGCAGTCGGGCGCACGGATTGGAAACGCGCCGCCACCCCGAGGGGGGGCACAGGGTGGCGAAACGCCCCAATAAAACGATTGGGAACTCAGAATTCTCCTTTGAGTCCCAGATTGACGAAAACGCCTTGGTTGCTCATTTCGAGATCGTCGGAGTCGGTTTGGATATACTCGTAGCCGCATCCGAGGAAGACATCGAGTTGGCTCTGGAGCGGATAGGAAATCCGCGCGCCGGCACGGCCGAGGAATCCCCAGTCACTCCAATCGGTGGTCTTGTAACCGACCTCGTCGTGTTCGAAGTCGAAGTAAACCAGGCCGAGGAACGCATTCAGGTCCAGCATCGCACCGCTATTTCCGAGCGGATAGCCATACATCGCTCCGAGACCCCCGGTAATACCCCACAGGGTGTATTCCTGCTTTTCAATTTCTCCTCCGCCGTAGTCCCATTCGCCATCTTCTTGGAAATTGAAGTATTCGAGCCTTGCATACAACCAATCCAAATTCGGAAACGGGTAAGTCAGCCCGACCACGTATTCGTCACGGTCAAAACGAGCATTCCCGTCGTAGCGCCCTCCGTATTCACTCTGAGTCTCGAGCGCACTCTGAGTCTCGAGGGAATAATTCGTGAAGTTGCCGTCCAGGTCACCGGTTCGATAAGAGAAATCGATCATGATGTCCCAAAAACATGGCGGAGTCACGAAGATCGAGCCTCCCCAGAGATCACCATCGAAATCGTCGTAATCGACATGCCAGAGTTCGGGGAACGAGATATAATCCTCTTCACGATCCACACTCCGATACATGTAGTCGACGCTCACCCCCCACTTCCAGATCGGACTCGGCGCGGGAGTCATGGTTTCCGCCATCGATTCCTGACCGGCATCCGCCCGGGGAGACAGGAAGACGCCACCCAGAATGGCTGCTGCAATCGCCGGCAATCCCGCCAGCAGGGCTTTATTCTTCACGGGTATTGATTTCATGATTCTGTCCTCTCTTGTTAGTTCATGTTCGATCTCGCGGAACCGGAATCAGATTTCCCCTCGCACATCACAAGAGACTGATCCGCCCCACGCAATCTATATCATCAACCCACTTAGGGAGGAATCGTCAAGTCATGTTTAGTACGTGATTCCCGCAACACGCCATACGCCGATCAACCCTCCCTCACCCCGGGTTCCCCTGATTCCCCCTTGATCTCACCCATCCTTTCGATCCTCACCCAGCAAAAGGCGGATCGGGTTCAAGCCCGGACTCTTGTCTTGGTTCACACTTCGAATCCGAAGTGCCGTTTCGCATTACCAAAACACACGGCGCGGATCAGCCCCGCGAGCTGGTCGAAGTCATCCGGAAGCTCGCCGCGGTCGGCTTCGGAGCCGATCAGATTGCACAAAATACGGCGGAAGTATTCGTGGCGCGGAAAGGACAGGAAGGAGCGGGAATCCGTGAGCATGCCGACAAAACGCGAGAGCAGGCCGGTGGCGGAAAGAGCGTCGAGCTGGAGCTCCATGCCGTTTTTCTGATCGAGGAACCACCACCCGGAGCCGAACTGGATCTTGCCGGGGAAGGTGCCGTCCTGAAAAGCACCGGTCAGGCAGGCGAAGAGGTAGTTGTCGCGCGGATTGAGATTGTAGAGCACGATTTTCGGCAGCGATTCCTCGCGGGCCAGGGCGTCGAGGTAGGTCATGAGCGCGGCCCCCTGCGTGGTGTCGCCGATGGTGTCGAATCCGGAATCCGGGCCGAGTCTTCCGAACATGATCGAGTTGGTGTTACGAAAGGCCCCGAGGTGCAGCTGTTTGGTCCAGCCACGCGCGGCGTCAAGTTGGCCGAAGAACACCATCAGATAGAACGAGAACTTTTCCTTCTCCTCCGCCGTGACGGCCTGGCCGGCGCGGGCATTGTCAAAAATCAACGCCGCCTCTTCGTCCGAGCAATGCAGTGCGGGCAGGCGGTCGAGGCCGTGGTCGGACAAGCGCCCGCCAGCGGCATGGAAATCATCGTGGCGTTTCTGGAGAGCGGCCAGCAAGTCGGATAGATGGACGATGTCCATATCGGTGATGGCCTCGAGTTTTTCCAGCCATGGGATCAGGAGATCGGGACGATCCACGAGCAGCGCCTTGTCCGGCCGGAACGTGGGGGCCACCAGGGTGGCGAAACCCGATGCGGCGATGGCGGCGTGGTCGTCGAGCGGGTCCGCCGGATCGTCGGTGGTGCCCACCATGCGGACATCGAATTTTTTCAGGATGCCATGGACACAGAAATCAGGCTCCGCAAGTTTCGCGTTGGCACGCTCCCAGACCTCCTCGGCGGTGTCCGGGCCGAGCATCAGATCAATGTCGAAATAGCGCTGGAGTTCGATGTGGGTCCAGTGGTGGATCGGATTGCGCAGCGTGAAGGGCACGGTCTCGGCCCATGCCTGGAACTTCTCGCGCGGGGTGGAGTCTCCCGTGATCCTGTCCTCGTCCACTCCATTGGCACGCATCAGGCGCCACTTGTAGTGATCGCCGCCGAGCCAGATGTCCGCGAGGTTTTCCCAGCGGTGGTTGGTGGCGATCTCGCGGGGCGAAAGGTGGCAGTGGTAATCAATGATCGGCTGATCCTTCGCGACCTCGTGGAAAAGTCTGCGAGCCGTCGGGGAATGAAGCAGGAAGTTTTCGTCGAGGTAGGCCATGGCGGGATCATCTCAACCTGCGGTCCGCCGGGTTCCAAGCGGTAAATCGCGATCGCCCGAAAATCCCTGCGGCCGTTGATTCGCATGGCCAAATCCGGCGCGCCGCCCTACAAGCGCGGATGCATTTGGAGCAAGGGCAGGTTTGGAAGCAAGGGGATGAATACCTCCGCATCGTGAAATGGGAGCGTATGGCCATTGAATACAAGGTGATGCCTGACCTCGAATCCGGGGAGGGAACCTTCCACCGGGTCACCAAGAAGGAGTTCTGCCGGATGATCAAAGGTGCGGCCCTTCAAACGCCCGAGGAACCCTGATCACCCCCGGCGGATCTGGGAACCGTTGAAAAACACCGTGATGCGATAGACCCGCTTGGTGCGAACCTGAATGAGGCCGGTGGCGGGATCGAAGCGCTCGGGAATGTCCTGATAGTGGATGTCCACGCTGGCGCGGAATCCACGCTCGGAGAAAATGTCGATCAGGATGGCCAGCGCGACCGGATCTCCGAACAACTTGTCCTCGGTGTTGATCATCGCCCGGCCGCTCACAGCATAGCGCTTGATGATGGGCATCATTTTCTCCTGAATGAAATCGACGACCGCCTTGAGCAGGTCCGGGTGCTTGATCTGATAGCCGTCAAGCCGGTTGACGAGTTCCTGGCGCGCGTGCTGAACGATTTCATCCGCGAGCGGGATGTGCCGCAGCGAGTCATAAGTGCGGGGATCGAGTTCGAGCGAACTCTGGTATTCGAGCTCCCGGATGATGTTCTGCTGGACAGTCTCGATGGGCGCCTGGGCGTTGATGAAATGGTAGTGGAAGATCTGTTTGAGAGAAACCAACGCGTCATAGGTCTTCTCCTTGAAGGTCCGGTAGCGGTTTCGCGCAAGATCCTCGTCGAAGTCCGTATTACGCTCCTCCCACAGTTCCCCGACCCCGGCCTGGCGGACTTCCGCGTTGTGGGCGAGGGTTTCGCGGCCGCGCTTGAGCTGGCGGGCGACACTTTCCGCCTCGTCCACAAAGAGCACCATGATGTGGAAGGTGGGCTGCCGGAAATGGTGGGCCTGCGGGGTGTTGGCGAACTCCCGGCGCAGCACGATCATCTGATCATAAAGCATCTTGAGGCACTCCACCTGGACCTTGGTGCGGGGAAATCCATCGAGCACCGTGCTGTCGCGGAACTGCGGTTTGAGCAACTCGCGCAAAAGCAGCCGGAGCACCTCCTCGTCGCCCACCATGCCGCCGCCAGCCTTGATTTTACGGGCTTCCGGCGAGTCCAGCAACGCGCTGATGACGATCGGCTCGGCGGTGATATCGCGGACTTTCCGGATGAAGTCGGTGTTGGTGCCCTTACCGGCACCCGGCGCGCCACCAAGCAGGATGAGTTCCTTGGGAAAATGGAGTTGTTCCCGGCCCAACTCGCTTTCGAGCCCTTTCCAGACCCGGTTGAAAATCAAATGGGCGTCCTTGATTTCGAGGTCGGCGGGCGTAGGCGTGGGAGTGGGAGTGCTCAAACTCATTTCGAGGCAAACCCCATACCATTGTCTCGCCGGAGTCGAGCACTGGCGCGAGAAAAACCCCGGAATCTCCGAAACATCGCCGTCCCCTCCCACGTATGCGTTCACATCATGCGAAGCCTTTCACTTCTCCTGCTCTCCCTGTTATCTTGCTCGGCGGCGGATCGTCCGAACATCGTCTTCCTGTTCTCGGACGACCACGCGCTTCAGGCGATCTCCGCCTACGGCGGCCGTTTCAAGGACATCGCCCCCACCCCGAACATCGACCGCCTTGCCAAGGATGGTGCCATCTTCGAGCGTTCGTATTGCGCGAACTCGATCTGCGGCCCCTCCCGCGCCTGCATCCTCACCGGCAAGCATTCCCACATCAACGGCTACACCGACAACAACCACAGCCGCTTCAATGGCGCGCAGCCGACATTTCCGAAATACCTCCAACAGGCCGGCTACCAGACCGCCATCATCGGAAAATGGCACTTGGTCAGCGACCCGACCGGCTTCGACCACTGGGAAATCCTGCCAGGCCAAGGGAGCTACTACAATCCGGACTTCCTCGAAATGGACGGCTCCAAAAACCGCGTCGAAGGCTACGTCACCGACCTGATCACCGACAAGGCGCTCGACTGGCTCAAAAACCAGCGCCCCAAGGACAAGCCCTTCGTTCTCATGTGCCAGCACAAAGCCCCGCACCGCAACTGGGTGCCCGCCGCGAGGCATTACCATCTCTTCGATGGCCGGCAAATGCCCGAGCCCCCCACCCTCTTCGATGACTACTCGAACCGCAGCAAGGTGCTCGCCAAGCAGGAAATGAGCATCGCAAAAGACTTCTTCTGGGGCTGGGACATGCTGCTACCCGGAAAACCCACCGACCCACGCTTCCAGCCCGGTTTGCCCAACCGCGAGTTCGACCGCATGACTCCCGCCCAGCAGGCTGTCTTCAAAAAAGCCTACGCCAAGGAAAACCAGCAACTCTTCGCAGACCTTGACGCCGGCAAACTCGATGACACCGCAGTCACCCGATGGAAATACCAGCGTTACATCAAGGACTACCTGCGCTGCGTCCGCGCCTTGGACGAGAACATCGGCCGCGTCCTCAACTACCTGGATGAATCCGGCCTCGCGGAAAACACCATCGTCATCTACTCCTCCGACCAAGGATTCTACCTCGGCGAACACGGTTGGTATGACAAGCGCTGGATCTTCGAGGAATCCCTCTCCATGCCCTTCCTCATCCGCTGGCCCGGTGTCATCAATCCCGGCACCCGTTCGCAGGCCCTCATCCAGAACATCGACTACGCGCCCACCTTTCTCGAAGCCGCCGGAGTCCCCGTTCCTGCGGAAATCCAGGGCCGCAGCCTGATTCCCGTGTTCAAAAACGACGGGGCCGCCCCGACCGACTGGCGCAAGGGCATCTACTACGCCTACTACGGAGAAGAGACCCACCGCGTCGCCGCGCACGACGGCGTCCGCAACGACCGCTACAAACTCTTCTACATTCCCGAGACCAAAGAATGGCAGCTCTTCGATCTCAAAAACGACCCGCAGGAACTCAAGAGCATTCACCAAGATCCCTCCAGCGCCGGAGTTCTCGCCGAGATGAAGAAGCTCTATCACGAACTCCGCTCCCAATACCAAGTGAAGTAGCTGTCCGGGCTCAAGCCTCCGTGCACCTTCAATCCCACCCGGTGGAACAAGATCGGCCCAAGCCTAGGGCATCCGCCGCATGGCGTGGAAAGCGCCGGCTTCGCAGGAGCGGACGAAAGCCTCTGCATAGCTCTTGAGCTTGTCCCAGCAGCCGCGGATTTCACCAGCCTCTTGAGGGCTGACCGAGTGATCCTCGGCGGCGTCCGAAATCCGGGCGAGCAGGTTGGAGAACTGGCCGATAATTTCCTGGGTGGCGGGCAGGACATGGTTGAATTGTTGGCCCTCGACGTCCGGGTTCTTGACGAAATGACCTCCCTGTTGGAGGCACAGCCACTCGACGATGCCGGTATCGCCGCTGAGTTCGATGATTTGGAGCAAACGGTCGAGCGGATTGCGGCTGCCGGAACCATCTTCCGAGGGCTTTTCCGCCCACTTGTAAACCAATGAGAGCGAAACCCCCAGATCCGACGCTACGGCTTTGGGAGAGGTTTTGCGAAGCGCCTGCCTCAAGACTTCATGACTTTCCATGGGGCAACCGTGACAAGATCCCACGGATTTGGAAAGCGGACAAATTCGCCAAAATCATAAGACGTCCTCGTCTACGGTTTGCTCTCGTGGATTCGACGATCACCCGCCGCCAAGGCGCAATCCCTGTCCGGGCTTTGCCTCGCGGATCGGCAGCATGCCGTTGCGAATGAATGCCGACTACCAATTCCCGGTGAGCGGCTTGTCATCCTGCGTCACAGCCTGAGTTCCATGGTCCATCAAGTCCTTTCCCCATGCCGCGGAAACATCGAGAGGGGAGAACATCCTAGGCGCACCAGATCAACCGCAAGGCATCGAGACGTAGGCGCGGGGCCGCCAAAGCAGCGAGCGTTTCATCCCGCAGCTTGCTGAGCTCGGAGAGTTCGGCATCGGAGACCTGCGAATTGCGGCTGGCAAGATCCTCAAGACGGGTGAGTTCCGCGCCCAGAGTGTCTGCGGCGAGTTGGCGGGCGGTTTCGGAAGGAGCCACCCCCGCAGCGGCGGCCAGCGAGCGGGCGGCACCGAGCATCTTTGGAAACAGATCCCGGCGGAAGGTTTCCTGACCCACGAGGCGGCGGGAATCCCCCGGAAGCAAGACTGCGGTCGGAGGATTGGCGGAAACGGGATTACCGTGGTGATCGACCAGCACCCGGATGACGGTGGGCGGCAGAAACCGATCCAGGTGCAGGCGGGTGGGAGCGAGCGCTTCGAGCACGAAGGCGCACTCGAGCAGGACGGCCTTGCCCTTGCCGGTTTTCCACACGGCGAAGGAGGCATTTCCGGATTCACCATCGAGAAATTGTTCGAGCGCCCCGAGGAACACAGGATGATCGGCGGTGAGGAAAGCAAGATCCTCGCGGGCGAGCGCTGTTTCGCGGGCGAAAGTAGCGGAGAGCCCTTCGTCTGGAAGATCGGCGAAGACCTCGCCGTGGCGCTGGCCGCGGTGAAAGTGATAGGAACGGGTGGCGAGATCGGAAACATCGAGCCCGAGGTGATCGAAGATCCGGACGACGAAGCGCTCGAAACGCAGGTCGGCATCGGCGGAGCGGATCGCACCTAACAAAGCCCCGGCCTTTTGCGAAGCGGGAGCGCCGAGTTCCAGCAGGCGGTCGTGCCCGGTGGCCAGTTCGCGGGTGATGCGTTCCTTGAGTTCGCGGCTGCGTTTCAGGAACGAGTCGAAGTGTTCCGGCTCGATCCCATCCAGCAGCGGGAGCAACTCGGAGGCGAGGGCGGTGGCCCCCTTGAGTGGATGGGAAAAGGCGTCGAGCCCTTCGTGAAGCCAGCGGGCGTGAAGCTCGGAACGACTGCCCACGCCGTAGGGCACGTGGATGTGGATGGTGCCGGTCTGGCCGATGCGGTCGAGCCGCCCGATGCGTTGTTCCAGCAACTCCGGATCGCGCGGCAGCCCGAAGAGCACCAAGTGGTGAGCGAACTGGAAATTCCGACCCTCGCTGCCGATTTCCGAACAGATGAGGATGCGCGCGCCCTCGGGATCGGCGAACCAAGCGGCGTTGCGATCGCGCTGAAGCAGGCTCAGGTCTTCGTGGAAAAGACCGACCTCAACGTGGATTTCCGCGAGCAGTTTTTCCTGCACCGCGATGGCGGCCTCCGGCGATCCAGTGATGAGTAGGATTTTCTCGTGGTCCGGCAGGGATCGGAGCAACCCGGCGAGCCATGCGTAGGGGGACTCGCCTGCCTGGAGCGGATGAAGCCGTGGCCGGCGTTCGGGAAACCCGGGCAGGTGTTCGCGGGTATTCCGGAACAACACTCGACCTGTGCCGAAGGAATCGATCAACTCGGCGATCAGCGGGGCTCGGGCGGAATCGTCGCCGGCCCGGAGCGCTGCCAAATGCTCTGCCGCACGGGGCGAGCGGGTGGTGAAGGCGTCGAGATTGCCGGGAATGTCGCCGTTTTTCAGGGATTCGACCACTCCGGCGAGCGGCGCATAGGAGTGGGTCTCCTCGGTGAAGGCCTCAAGATCGGAGTAGCGGTCAGGATCGAGAAGCCGCAGGCGGGCGAAGTGGCCGGCGGGGCCGAGTTGTTGGGGTGTGGCGGTGAGCAGGAGCAACGACGGAATTTCCCGGGCGAGCGTTTCGACCATGGAATAGGCAGCGGACGGTTCCCCCGGCGACCATTCGAGGTGGTGGGCTTCATCCACGATGAGCAGGTCGAATCCGGCGCCACGGGCTTGCGCGCCACGTTCCGGAGCGGCCGCAAGAAAATCGGTGGCGGCGAGAATCAGTTGGGAATCGAGAAACGGATTGGTTTCCGGATCATGCGCCTCGATCGACGCGCAGCGGTCCTCGTCGAAAAGCGCGAAGAGCAGGTTGAAGCGCCGTAACAGCTCGACAAACCATTGGTGGACAAGCGGCTCGGGGACGAGAATCAGGATACGGGCGGCGCGGCCGGTCAGGTGGAGACGATGCAGGATGAGACAGGCCTCGATGGTTTTCCCGAGCCCCACTTCGTCGGCTAACAAAACCCGCGGATTGAGGCGCCCGGCCGTCTCCGCGATGATGGCGAGTTGGTGTGGAATCAGGTCGATGCGGGCACCCATGAATCCCCTGGCCGGGGACTGGCGGATGCGGGTGTTCCAATCGAGCGCTTGCAGGCGCTGGTCGAAATCCCGCGGATGGTCGCCGAGGCCCGCAAGCAATCGTTTCTCCGGACGAACGAAGTTGAGGGTGTCCAGAAGTTCGGTCTCCGCAATCTGTGAGCCGCCGCCGTGATAGGTGAGCAGGCCCCCGTGGGTGGTGACCGTTTCGACCGTGAGTTCGCGACCGCCCCGATCCGAGATCACATCGCCGGGACCGAAAAGAACCCTGACAAGCGGCGCGGATTCGAAGGCATAGGCCCGGGTTTCCTCCGCGGCGGGAAAGCGAACCTCCACCCGGTCGCCATCAATGGCATGAATCCGCCCCAGACCGAGGGCGGGTTCGGAGGTGGAAATCCATCGTTGTCCGGGAGAAGGGCGCTGCATGCGGGTCGCCGTATAAAAGTGGGTGACCGGGGGGTCGAGAGCGAATGGGGTTCGAAAATCTAGCGAAAGCCCTCCGGATTTCTCCCACGAAGATAGTCGGCGGCGCTCATGCGCTTGCCGCCCTCGGGCTGTAGGGAGGTGATTGCAAGCGCTGCCTCACCACAGCCGACGATCAGGCGGCCGCCCTCGCAGCAAACCGCGCCGGGTGCCAGTTCTCGTTCCACCACCCGTGCGGGCGGATGAATTTTCACGCGTTTCTCCCTCCCGCCATCCATTGCGGTGGTGAAGGTGCCGGGCCACGGGTCGTAGGCGCGGATGCGTCGTTCGAGTGCGGCGGCGGGCATCGTCCAATCGAGCCGGCCGGCGTCGCGTTCGAGTTTCGGAATGTAGCTGACTTGAGCAGGGTCCTGCGGGATACACGGCGCGGTTCCATCTGCGATTTTCGCGAGCGTTTCCGCCAGCACCCCTGCGGCGAGACCCGCGAGGCGGTCGTGCAGGCTGCCGCCGGTTTCATCCGCAGCGATGGGAATGGACTTGGCGAGAATGATGTCCCCGGCGTCCAGTTCGCGAACCACGTGCATGGCGGTCACTCCGGATTCGGAATCCCCCGCATCAATGGCGGCCTGAATGCAGGCCGCGCCACGGTATTTCGGCAGCAATGAGGCGTGCAGATTGATGATCGCCCGGCTGGCGAGCGTCAGGATGTTCTTCCGCAGGATCTGACCGTAGGCCATCACGACGACGACTTCGGGATCGAGCGCCGCGAGTTCCTCCGCGGCATCGCCGATTTTCTCAGGCTGATAGACTGGAATTCCGGCGGCGAGGGCCTCGGTCTTGATCGCCGGAGGGGTGAGGGTCTGGTGGCGGCCCACCGGTTTGTCAGGCTGGGTGACCAGGGCCAGAGGACGCGGTCCGTGCTCCAGCAGATGGCGAAACGACGGCAGGGCGATGTCCCCGGTGGCGATGAAGATCAGGCGCATCGGATTTTTCGTTAGATCACCTGCTCGCTCATCCGCTGGTAAAGCGGCAGACTGATGATCCGCCCGACGATCTCCGAAAGGACCTTGACCGGAGGAGCGGTGGCATCGATGCAGCAAACACGGTCCTGCGGATAGTAGTCGAGAAGCGGTCTGGTTTCCTCATCATAGGTGGCGATGCGGTGCTGGATGACCGTCTCGCTGGCGTCGTCGATTCGGCCCTCCTTGAGGGTACGCTTGCGCATCCGGCGTGCCAGTTCCCCACGATCCGGACAGGACAAATGAAACACCTGTTGGACCTCCACGTGTTGGTCCAGCAGCTCCGCCTGCCGGACGTTGCGTGGAATACCGTCAAGGACGAGGCAATCGATGTCCGGTTTGTAAACATGGGTGGCGGCGAGATTGTCGATCTGGGCTTTCCAGAGGCCGATGGTCAGCTCGTCGGGAACCAGCTCACCGCGGCTGGAGTATTTTACAAACTGCTGGCCCATAGGGGTGCGGGTATCGAGCGAGCGGAACACATCGCCACAAGCGAAATGGAAAAACCGGGGAATACTCCCAAGAACCTTGCCTTGGGTTCCTTTGCCCGAGCCCGGCGCACCGAGAATAATAAAGGCGGGTGTTCGTGTTGGGGAATCGTTTGAACTCATATCCGAATGGAGACCCTACAGCCCGGAAATAGGTGGGCAAGCACCGATCACCCGGCAGTAGCCGCCCAAAAAACCAGTATCGGAACCAGCAGCGAGACATCCGCCAACACCCGCAGGGCGTCGAGCGAAAACCGGGAGCGCGAGCGGTTCAACACATAGAGCAGTGCGGCACCGGTGAGAATGGCATAGAAAAACGGCCGGGTCGTCATGTCCCGCAGGGCGGACGCCAGGGCGAAGGCACCCAGCAGGGTGAGCGGAAGGGTCAGCGCCAACTCGTCCGAGGCCTTGGTTTCAAGGTCCGACGAGCGGGCGGCATGTTCCCACAGATCAATCGCGGAAATATTGAGCACGCACAGCACCGCGAAGCTCAGGAACTCGCGGGAAACCAGCAGTTCATAGACACCATACTCCCACCGATACAGGTGGGCGGTCATCGCGGTTCCGAATGCGAACGTCACGCCCGCCAGGATGTTTTTGGAATGAGGCACCTCATCGGAATCCTGACTGGACAGCATCGACAACCCGAAAAAACCGGCGACCAACACCCCGCCTAGCAGCAGGTGCCTGTAGATCGTCATCGGCATCTTGGTGACCACCAGCACCACGGCGACCAGTAGTGCCGCGATCACCGCGATTCCAAATAGCTTCCGGTGCCGGTTGTGAAACTGATGCCGGGCCTCCAGTTTCCCACCCGGGCCGCCGAGCAACGACACATCCAGCAGGCGGTCCGCCACATAGATCGCCCACACGGCCAACGCCAGAGTCACGTAGGCCTCCCACGGATGATATCCGAGCCGCCAGGTTTGCGCGAACACATGCAACCACGCGACTGCCACCAGCGGAGCATCCAGGCTCAACAGGTTGGGATAGAGCCATAACGGCTTGCGATCCTCGGCGGGCACGATGCGCGCAACATTCCCGAGCGCGCCGCCGAACGCAAGCGGATTGACGTGCCTACGCCATGACCTCTTCCGCCACACGGTCTGCGGCGGGTTGCCCGACGAGATGAGCAATGAGCACCAAGGCGAAATCGAGAGCCGTTCCAGCCCCGCAGGACGTGATGAGCTCCCCGTCCACCACCACCCGTTCATCGAGGCCTCCCCCGAGTTCCTCGCGCACCGATTGATAGGCGGTGAAATGCCGGCCTTCCAGCAATCCGGCATCCATCAAAATCAAGGGCGCGGCGCAAATGGCGGCCACCGGTTTTCCAGCGGCGGCGAATTCCCTGGCAAGCGTCGCCGCCCGGCCATCCTCGCGCAACGCCCCCACCCCGGGGCCGCCGGGTATGAACAACATGTCGAAGCCGGAGGCATCGATCTCGGCAAACAGCACGTCCGCCTCAATGCGGATGCCTCCGCGCCCGGTGGCGGTTTTCCCACCCATCGCCGCAATCACCACCTCGACCTCCGCACGGCGCAGCAGGTCCACTGGCGTGACTACTTCGATTTCCTCAAAACCGCCATTCAACAGGCAAAGCACGCTCTTTTTCATGATCGTTCGTAGTTAGATGACTCCCACCGCACGGCGCACCCGATCCAGCACTTTCGCCGCTTCCTCGCGAGCCCGCGCGGCACCGGCAGCTAGCACCTGATCGACGTATCCAGGGTCGGATAGTATCTCCTCGCGACGTTTCCGCATCAAGGAGAAATAATCCCAGTAGGCCTCCGCCAAACGCTTCTTCAGATCTCCGTAGCCGACCCCTCCCCGTTCGTGATCAGCCACCATCAGCGCGTAATCCGCCTCGCTGGCGAAGAGTTTGTAGAGTGCGAGAATCGTCGACCCCTCCGTCGGTTTCGGATCTTCCACCGGAGTCGAGTCGGTGGTGATTTTCATGACGAGTTTCCTCAAGGGTTTCTCCTCGCCGAAGATCGGCAGCGTGTTGCCGTAGCTCTTGCTCATTTTGCGCCCGTCGAGGCCGATGACGATGGCGGTGCCTTCGCGGATGATCGGCTCCGGCAGGACGACCGTGCCCTCGCCGTAGGTATCGTTGAGTTTCACCGCCAGATCGCGGGTGACTTCGAGGTGTTGTTTCTGATCCTTGCCGACGGGCACCTGGTTCGAGTCGTAAAGCAGGATATCCGCCGCCATCAGGACCGGATAGGCAAAAAGCGCGTGATTCGGCGCAATGCCCTGCGCGGTCTTGTCCTTGTAGGAGTGACACTTCGCCAACAGGCTCATCGGGCAGACCGTCGAGAGGATCCATGCCAGTTCATTGACCTCCGGCACCGCGCTCTGGCGGAAAAACACGGCGCGTGCGGGGTCCAGTCCGCAGGCCAGGAAATCCACCGCCAACTCTCGCACGTTCTCGCGCAACGCGGCGGGGTCCTGCGAGGAGGTCATCGCATGATAATCCGCGATGAAATAAAAGGCTTCGCCCTTTTCCTGCAACTGCACGGCGGGCTGCATCGCACCGAAATAATTGCCGACGTGGAGTTTGCCGCTGGGTTGTAGGCCGGTGAGGATTCGCATGCCCACGATCATGGATTCCCGCCATGGAAACGGTCAAGCCGCATGCGGCCCGGTGATTCACCGATTCGCTCCCGCTCAGCGGTGATTTTGGTGATCGACTCGAACCGCCCTTGAAAATTCCCGACCAGCCATCAACCATCCTCGCATCATGTCTCAAAAGACCTTCATCGCAGTGGATTTGGGCGCGGGCAGCGGCCGGGTGATCGCAGCCGTCACCGATTCATCCAAAATCGTTCTCGAAGAACTACACCGCTTCAACAACCCGGGCACCGACCTCCCCGGCGGATCGTTCTGGAACATCATCGGCCTCTATCATGACATCCTCGAAGGGTTGCGCCGCGCGGTGGCCGCCCATGGCGATTCGATCGTTTCCATCGGCCTCGCCACCTGGGGCTGCGACCACGGACTGCTGGCCCCGGACGGCAGATTGTTGGGAATGCCGCACCAATACCGCGACCCGCGTTCCGGAGGCATGGCCGAGGCGATGCACGCACTGATGCCCGAAGCGGAAATCTACGCCCACACCGGCATCAAGACGAATTTCTATAACAGCTCGCTGCACCTGCTGGCCGAGTTAAAAAGGAACAACCCCGCCCTCACTGCTGCCGACAAGCTGTTGTTCTTGCCCGACATCCTCGCCTATTGGCTCACCGGACGCAAGGCGGTCGAGCGCACCATCGCCTCAACCTCCCAGCTGCTCAACCCGGTGACCGGCGACTGGGCTTGGGAAGTCATTGAGGCTCTCGGACTGCCCAAGCGCATTTTCGGCGAAATCGTCGAGCCCGGCACGGTGCTCGGCACGATCCGCGAGGACGTGGCGTCGTTCATCGGCAAAGCCGGCATCCCGGTGGTCGCCACCGCCAGCCATGACACAGCCTCCGCTGTATCCGGCATCCCGATGCAGGGAGAAAGCAA
>JBFEQB010000036.1:0-30176 GCA_041549835.1 Luteolibacter sp.
CACGGCCAGCGACGACGTCGATGGCGACATCAGCGGATCGGTGGTGACCGGTGGCGATGCGGTCGATCCCGCGACCGCCGGAAGTTATCTCATCACCTACGA
Organism: Luteolibacter sp.; assembly: GCA_041549835.1. GTDB lineage: Bacteria > Verrucomicrobiota > Verrucomicrobiia > Verrucomicrobiales > Akkermansiaceae > Luteolibacter. The sequence goes on from JBFEQB010000036.1 coordinate 103, forward strand.
TGTCAGTGATGCCGCGGGCAACGCGGCGGTCCAGATAACCCGCGAGGTGATCGTCGAGAACTTCGCAGATTGGCTGGCTTCCTACGAGATCCCTTTTGGAGACAGCGGCAACGATTACGATAACGGCGGTCTGGCCAATTGGTTCGAGTATTACCTTGGATTGGATCCAACCGAGCCACTGGATGATTTGGGTTTCGCGGTGAGATTGGAATTGAAAGAGGGTGTGATGCGGGTGCATTTCCCGAATTTGGTTTCGACGGGGAGCTATCATCTGGAAACCAGTTCGGAATTGGACGGGACACTCAATCCATGGAGTCGCGTCCTGACGTTGACCGGCGCGCAGATCGAGGCGATGGATAAGGCGGCTCGATCCAGTTTTTATGTGGAGATTTCAATGGGCGGAACGACTGGGTTTTACCGTCTACTTTTCGAGCCTAATTAATTTACTCATGACTGACGAGCTGGATGCGCAACCGGAGTTCGGTGTCCGCCCAAAGCGGATCGTGGTGGTCGGCTCCGGCGGGCGTCTGGGAAGTTCCCTGGTGAAGAGCCTCCAAGCCGGACATCAGGTTATCGGGTTTGACCGGGGTGGTCTGGACCTCGGATCGGCACGCTCGATCGAGGACACGCTGGCTCCGCTCGATTACGATCATCTTTTTCTAACCGGAGCTTTGACGGCGGTGGACTACTGTGAGACCCACGAGGACGAGGCGTTTGCAGTGAATGGCGAAGGGCCGGGCCGGATCGCGGAAATATCGGCCCGGAAGGGGGCGCATGTTACATATCTCAGTACGGATCTGGTGTTCGATGGCACGAAGGGGCAACCTTATGTGGAGGCCGACGAGACGAAACCCATCAGTGTCTATGGCGCGTCGAAGCTGGAAGGAGAGCAACGTGTCCTGGGGGCTTCCGCACGGAATCTCGTGGCCCGGGTTTCCTGGGTCTTCGGTCCGGGAAGGCCGGCGTTTCCCGAGTGGATCATCGGCAGGGCGTGTGAGGAGCGTCGACTGACTCTCCCGGGAAACAAGATCTGCTGCCCCACCTATTCAGCGGACCTGGTCGACTGGCTGGCGGCCCTTGTTCTGAAGCCTGCGGATGGTCCCGCCGCAGGCGTATTTCACTTGTGTAACTCGAGCCCCTGCATCTGGCGGGACTGGGGCCAGTTCGCGATCGACACCGCGCGCGAGGCCGGGTTTCCCGTCATTACTGGAGAAATCGAAGGGATTCCGGTCGATTCGGTTGCGGCGTTTGTCGCGAAGCGCCCGGTCAACTCCGCGATGAACACGCGAAAATTCAGTGCATGGACCGGGATAGAGCCCCGGGATTGGAGGGAGGCCCTACGTGATTTCGTGATTCAAAGTGAGTCCTTTGCAAAGTATAGGTCGATTCCGCACGCGCCCTGACTCCTCCCGATTCATGATTTAGCGCAGTTTCAATGAAGTCCGGCGCATTTGATTTCCACCCCCAAATTATGAGAATACTCGTCACCGGCGGAGCCGGATTCATCGGTTCGAATCTGGTCCATTACCTTTTGGGCGCGGCCGCCAGCGAGCTTGGTGTGGAAATCGAGCGTGTGGTGACCCTCGACAAGCTCACTTATGCGGGAAACCGTGCCAGTCTTGCGGATGTGGAGTCGGACCCGCGGCATCTGTTTGTTCATGGAGACATCGGCGATAGCGGCCTCGTGGCATCCCTGTTGCGCGAGCATGAAATCAATTCGGTGATGCATCTCGCCGCAGAGTCTCACGTGGACCGCTCGATCGACAGTCCCGAAGAGTTCATCCAGACGAACTTCGTGGGAACTTTCAGACTTCTTGAAGAAGCTCGGCGATTCTGGAGCGATCCGCAATCCGCGATCACCAACCCGAGGTTCCTGCATGTTTCCACCGACGAGGTGTTCGGATCGCTGGGGCCGTGCGATCCGGCGTTTTGCGAGACGACGCCCTATGCGCCTAACAGCCCATACAGTGCCTCCAAGGCGGGCAGCGATCATCTGGTGCGCGCCTATCACCACACATACGGACTGCCGGTGGTGACCACGAACTGCTCGAACAACTACGGTCCCTATCAGTTTCCCGAGAAACTCCTGCCGTTGATGATCCGCAAGGTTCTCAAAGGCGAGTCGCTGCCGGTCTACGGCAACGGATCGAACGTTAGGGACTGGCTCTACGTGGAGGACCACTGCCGCGGGTTGGCGCTGGCGCTCGCGCGCGGCGTGCCGGGAGAGACTTATGTCATCGGCGGGAAATGCGAGATGAGGAACATCGACGTGGTGCACGCCATCATCGGGACCGTGCGCGAACTCGCGCCGGAGAAGGTGAGGAGATCCGCCGACGAGTTAATCACCTTCGTGAAAGATCGCCCCGGGCATGACCGGCGGTACGCGATCGACCCCTCCCGCATCGAGCGAGCACTCGGCTGGGCGCCACGGGAGAATTTCGCTTCGGGTCTCCGCCGGACGGTGGAGTGGTATCTCGAGCACGAGGGCTGGATCCGGGGCATCGAGGATGGAAGCTACCGCGGCGAACGGCTCGGAAACCTTGGCTAACCGAAAATATGAGGGATATCGATAACAGTCACCTGAAGCTCGCACCCGCGGAGCAATCGTTGCGCAAGGGCATCATCCTTGCCGGTGGCACCGGCAGCCGGCTTTTCCCGATGACTCATTCGGTGAGCAAGCAGCTCATCCCGGTTTATGACAAGCCGATGATCTACTATCCGCTCACGGTCCTGATGCTGGCCGGCATCCGTGAGATTCTCGTGATTTCCACGCCGCGGGACCTGCCGGGATTTGAAAACCTTCTCGGCGACGGCTCGCAGTGGGGCCTGGAGATATCCTATGCCGAACAACCGAAGCCGGAAGGGCTCGCGCAGGCGTTCCTGATCGGCGAGGAATTCATCGGCGGCGAGGCGGTGTGTCTGGTGCTGGGTGACAATCTTTTCTACGGCCACGAGTTGGGGGCCTCGCTACTGGCGGCCTCCCGGCGCATGGACGGAGCCACGGTGTTTGGCTATCACACCAAGGAGCCCGAGCAGTACGGCGTGGTGGAGTTTGATGCCGACGGGCGGGTGGTTTCGCTTGAAGAGAAACCCAAACAGCCTAAGTCGAACTATGCGGTTCCCGGAATTTATTTCTTCGACAGGAACGTGGTCGCCGCTGCGAAGAACCTCAAACCATCCGTTCGTGGTGAACTCGAAATCACCGATCTCAACCGGGTCTATCTGGAGCGCGGGGAACTGCGGGTGGAGATCCTCGGCCGTGGAACCACTTGGCTGGACACCGGCACGCCGGACTCGCTGGCCGATGCCACGCAGTTCGTCCAGGTCATCCAGCAGAGACAGGGCCTGAAAATCGCCTGTCCGGAGGAAATTGCGTTCTCGCAGGGGCGCATTGGTCGTGCCAAGCTCGATGAATCAGCCGCCAAATATGCGGGCACCCCGTATGGCGACTATCTGGAATCCCTTTGACCAATAATCCATGGAACCCAACACCAATGACTGCTGGAAAGGCCTGAAGCCAGCCGCACGCGCGAGACTCGAAACCCGGGATTATACGAAAGACGTGTTGGCCCGGCGTCTCGCGACAAGCGGCGTGGGGGTGGGGGAGGCGATCCAGAGCCGCGAGGATCTCGCCGATGCCTGGATTCCCGGAGTGGAGGTTTTTCCGCGCCGCGTTTTCCAACAGAAAGGTCGCGGATACTTTTCCGAACTCACCCGCCTGAACGAAGGCGTGCTGGACCGGATAGGACTTGCGCCGAAGCAATGGGCATCCGCCTTGATGCACCGGGACAGCGCGAAGGGTTTTCACATTCATCCGCCGCACGTTCCGGAGGGCATCCAGGCCGATCAATGGTTCAGGGGTCTGTTTGTCGAGAACCCCGGAGATTTTTCCCGTCGGCCTTATGATCGCGAACAGTGGGACGTCATGTTTTTCCTCACAGGGCTTTGTGAAATGATCCTTGTGGACGAGCGGGATGGATTGACACGCCGGATCATGCGCTTCACGATCTCAGGTGACAGCAAGCCGGGAAATGACAACGCGGCGGTTGTGATTCCACCAGGGGTGGGTCATGCGTTGCGCAGCATCGGCACGGAGGACTTGATCATGGTTTATGGAACGAGCACCACATTCAATCCCGATTGGGAGGGCCGCATCGGCAGTGGCATCGAAAACTCGCCGCTACCCGCGGATTGGGCGGGCTATCTCGCGGATGAGTCCACCTGATCCGTTGTCTAACATTTTTGCCAATGAATCCCAGGGAACAAATCATCAACTGAACACCAATATGACAACGAAAACGATGAATGATATGGCCGGTGGAGCCGGCAAGCCGCTCCGGCAGCGCCTCGCGGCCGGGTTGATCTGCATTTCCGCGTTGTTCGCGGCCTTCACCTCCGTGGGTTGCAGGAACATGGGTCCCGCTCCGGTGACCCCGGCTGAGGCTTATGTCTCCAAGCCGAGTGGGAATCTGGCGGCCGGTGATGAGATCAGCGTCTCGTTCTCCGGAGCTCCCGAGATGAACACCAAGCAGAAAATCCAGCCCAACGGCAAAGTCAGCCTGCCGATGGTGGGTGACGTCGGCGCCGCGGGTCGGTCGATCAACAGCCTGCAGGCCAGCCTGACCTCTCTCTATCAACCCCATTTGCAGGACCCTACCGTGATGGTTTCCTTGGAAATCGCCGCCGCGGGCGTTTATCTCTCCGGCGAGGTGTTGAAACCTGGCAAGGTCCCGCTCGACCGGCCGATGACGTTGCTGGAGGCAATCATGGAAGCCGGTGGTTTCACGAAGCTGGCCAACCCGAAGCAGGTGATCGTGGTGCGCAACCAAAACGGAAAGCAGCAACGCTACGTTCTGAACATGAACGACGCGTTGACCGGCGCGGAAAGCAGCCCGTTTTACGTCAGGCCGTATGACGTGATTTACGTGAAGCAGAGCGCTTGGTAAGGCTACCCGGTGAGAATTTCAAAATGAAGGAGGGTGGCTGCGGCCACCCTCTTTCCGTTTACGGGAGTGCGTGGGGCATGTTTTTTTCCGGGCGCTCCGGCATTTCCCTTGGCGGACCGGGGCCGGGGAGGTAGAAGGCCCGGCCATGACCCGCCCCGCCATTGAACGCTGCATCAAGGTTTTCATCGTCGCCCTCATCGTCACCTTCGGTTGGACGCTGACGCGGGTGCTCTCGATGCTCGGATGGTTCTGAGGGGCCGGCGGGGTGTCAGGCCCAGTTCACGGCGATTTCAGCGGTCCCGCCGTTCCTGTCGTCGTATTTGAGAAACCCGTGCTCCAGCGCGAATTCGTGGACGCATTTGGTGACCTTCACGTCGTAGGCGCAGTATTCAGCGATCTTGCGCAACGGGGCGAAGTTTCCGGATTTCTTGTGTTCCTGCCACCAGCGCAGCGCGTCGAGACCGTCGGCGGTCTTGCCGGTACCTAGTGAGGCAGAAGCCACCGAGTCGAGCTTGAGGCGGAAACCGAGCAGGGTTTCAATCTCGAGCATCATGTCGAGGTTGATCGTCTGGTCGGCGAGGGTGTGGAAGACGTAGGGCTGCAGGACCGGATAGTCGAACTGAAGGTGGTTCCACCCGACCACGAGATCCGCCCGGAGCAAATCGTCGGCGAGCTGGTCCATCTCGCTCTCGGTGTAGATTTCGTAGGTTCCGCGGGCCGTGCTGTAGGTGACGGCGATGGAGACGCCCATCTTGTCCTTATGCGAAAATCCGCCCACGTCGCCGAAGCTGCGTTGCGTTTCCAGATCGAAATAGACGATGTTTTTCCCGGCCACGGGCCTTTGATAGCGAGGGTTCCGGGTATCCGGCAAGCCTTGGGATCGACATCCTGAAACTGGCAGGATGAGCGTTGACGGGCTGGTTTTTTCCATTCAGCATCCTGCCCGCATCCCGTTTTCGAATCCCCAACCGCTCATCCAATGACCCTCATTCGCCGCTTTCTAGCCGTCGCCTTCGCGGCCTCGCTCATCACCTCGGCCGCCGCTCAAGGGGCCAAGCTTAACATTGCCACGGTGGACATGCAGGAGCTGTTCAAACAGTATTACCGCACCAACGAGGCTCAGAAGCAGATCAACGTCGAGCGCGCTCGCATTCAGAAGGACAACAACGAGCGCCTCGCCCGCATCCGCGATCTTGAAGAAAACCTCGGCAATCTCCGCAAGCAACTCGAAGACCCTTCGATTTCCGATTCCAAGAAACAAACGCTCTTCAAGGAGTGGCAGATGCAGCAACAGGAAGGCATCGCTCTCGACCGCGAGCGCCGCGAATTCCTCCAACGCCGCAATCAGGCGCTCAACGAGAAAATGGTCCAGCGCATGAAGGGTATCCTTGAGGAAATCCGCAAACTCGTCGAAGAGCAGGCCAAGGTGGACAACTACGACTACGTCTTCGACAAGTCCGGCCTCAGCACTTCGCAAGTTCCCTTCCTTCTTTACACCAAGGATGCCACGGACATCACCGCCGGCCTTCTCAAGGATCTCAACAAGGACGCGCCCGCCGAATCGCTTCCGGCCGAAGGCGATGCCAAGCCGGAGATTCCGCAACCAGATGCCGCTCCGGGCGAGTAATCAACCCCACAATTCTTTCGAGTGGCAATCGCCCTCACGCTTTCCGAGCTCGCCCGGTGGATCGATGGTGACATCGTCCGGGGCGGGCTCGATTTGTCCCTCACCGGAATGGCGGCCCTCGACACGGCCGGCCCTCACGACGTCAGCTTTCTGGGCAACGAGAAATACCACTCCCAGTTTCTCGAAACGAAAGCCGCGGCCGTAATTGTGCCCCGTGGGGTGGCCGATGGCCCCGAGGGTGCCGCCCTCGTCGCCGTGGACAATCCCACGCTGGCCTTCTCGGTCGTCGTTGAACATTTCGCCGCCATCACCCGTAAGTTCACCCCGGGCATCCATCCGCATGCCTCTGTGGACGCCTCGGCCGTGCTCGATCCAGAAAAAGTGCTCGTGCATGCAGGTGCCGTTGTCATGGCGGGAGCCGTGCTCGGCGAGGGTTCGGAAATCGGACCTAACAGCGTCATCGGGGCGGATGCGGTGATTGGCCGGGATTGCCTCATCATGTCCAATGTGACCGTTCGCGAACGATGTGTGCTGGGGGATCGTGTCATTCTCCAGCCTGGTGCCGTGATCGGCTCGGATGGCTACGGCTACGAGTTTTCCGGCGGCCGCCACGTCAAAATCGATCAGGTCGGCATCGTGGAAATCGGCGACGATGTCGAAATCGGCGCGAATAGCTCCATCGACCGCGCCCGCTTCGGCAAGACCATCATCGGGGAAGGCACGAAAATCGACAATCTCGTCCAGATCGGCCATAATTGCGTGATCGGCAAGCACTGTCTCATCGTGGCCTTGTGCGGCATTTCCGGCAGCACCCGCCTCGGCGACTATGTCACGATGGCGGGGCAGGCGGGCACCGTCGGCCACATCACGATTGGCGATAAGGCCACCGTGACCGGCCGCGCGGGTGTTACCACGAGTCTTCCCGGAGGTGAGGTTTATTCCGGCCGGCCGGCCAAGCCCTTTCGCGATGAAATGAAACTCCGGGCACAAGTCCGCCGCCTGCCGAAGCTGGTCGAGCGGGTGAAAGCGCTTGAAGAAGCTCTTCAGGCGAAATCAGCGTCTGCGGATTGAGGCTTCAGCGAAGCAAATTCCATGCGGTGACCAGCGCCTTGAGGCCTGCCATTTCAATCGAGGGATCAACCCCGGCGCCCCACAGCAGGCGGCCGTCGTCATGCTGGACCTGGACGTAGGCGGCGGCACTCGCGTCCGATCCACCGCGCACGGCGTGGGAGCGGTAGTCGGTGACCTTGAAGTCCTTCAAGCCGATGCTTTCGAGGGCGTGGACGAACGAGTTGATCGGTCCGTTGCCGAGCCCCTCGATGTTTTGCTGCACGCCATGGTTGAGGATGCTGGCCTTGCATTGCACCCGGCCGCGCTCTCCGACCTGATGGATGAGTTCGTAATCGATCACATCCAGCGGGCTCGCCACATTGACGAACTCGCGGAAGAACGCGTCGCGGATTTCATCGGTCGTCAGTTCGCGGCCGAGCTCATCCGCCAGATCATAGACGCGTTTGCCGACTTGCGGGTGCATGGTTTTCGGCAGATCGAAGCCATGTTCGCGATCCAGCACATAGGCGACGCCTCCTTTGCCGGACTGCGAGTTGATGCGGATGATCGCCTCATACGAGCGGCCGATGTCCTGTGGATCGATGGTGAGGTAGGGCACGCCCCACGGCACGTTCGGGTCTTTGGCGGATTCCTTTTCGCGGCGGTCGAGACCCTTCTTGATGGCGTCCTGATGCGAGCCGGAGAACGCGGTGAACACAAGCTCGCCCGCATAGGGCTGGCGTTCGGGCACGTTCAGCCGCGTGACCCGCTCGTAAACCTCGCGGATCGACTGCAGGTCGGAGAAATCCAGGCCGGTTGTGATGCCGTGACTGTTGAGGTTGAGCGCCACGGTGACGATGTCGAGATTCCCGGTGCGTTCGCCGTTGCCGAACAGCGTGCCTTCCACGCGGTCCGCACCTGCGAGCAGGCCGAGCTCGCTGGCGGCCACGCCGGTGCCGCGGTCATTGTGAGTGTGCAGCGAAATAATGGCGGATTCGCGGTTTTTCAAATTCCGGCACATCCATTCGATCTGGTCGGCATGCACATTGGGTGTGGCCCACTCGACGGTAGCCGGCAGGTTGAGGATGATCTTGTTTTCCGGCGTCGGTTGCCAGACGGCCATTACGGCGTGGCAACATTCAAGCGAGAAATCCAACTCGGTGTCCGAGAACGATTCCGGTGAATATTGGAGCACCACTTCGGTTTCCGGCAAGGTGGGAACGAGCTCCTTCACCAGTCTGGCGCCCTCGACGGCGATGTCGCGAATGGACTCACGCGAGGCATCAGAGAAGGTGATCCGGCGCTGGAGGGGCGAGGTCGAGTTATAGATGTGAACGATGGCCCGTTTCGCGCCCTTGATGGCCTCGAACGAACGGCGGATCAGGTGGTCACGCGTTTGCACCAGCACTTGAATCGTCACATCCGGTGGGATGCGGTTTTCATCGATTAGGCGCCGCAGGAAGTTGAACTCGGTGTCCGCCGCAGATGGGAAACCCACTTCAATTTGCTTGAATCCGACCCGCACCAAGAGGTCGAAAAACTCCAGTTTTTCCTCGATGGACATCGGCTGCGGCAGCGCCTGGTTGCCATCGCGCAGATCGACCGAGCACCACTCGGGCGTATGGTCGAGCACCCGGTCCGGCCAGGTGCGGTCGGGCAGGTGAACGGCTGGAAACGCATGGTATTTTTGAAGCGAGGTCGATTGCATGAGAGGAAAAACGGCAGGGTTGAAAACAAAAAGGCCCGCCGGAAGAATGGGCGGGCCTGAAGACGGAAGTGAAGCAAAGAAACACGTCAACGGGCGGCCATTCCCCATAGGAGAAGGCGTCGCTGAAGTCCGCTGGAAGCGTGGATCATGGGCGGCACATTACATTGCTCCCCGAAGCGGTCAATCGGATTCCTTGCCTCACCCGATGGGCCCCGAAAGGCTCCTGTCATGGAGCCTTATATCACCTGGCTCTCGAATCAGGCGGTGCCGGCGAGACGGTGGTTCAGGGCGATGGAGCGGCGCAACGCGCGCATCACATCGACGAGACCGTGATGGGCGGCGGCGGCGGCGGCACAGGCCGGGTCTCGTCTCGTGTTCCGGCTGACGTAGCGGCCGATCTCGGCATAAAGCTGGCGCATCTGGGTATCGATCACGCCGCTTTCGGCACGTAGGAGGGAAATCTCCTTGTTGCCTTCTCCGATCACTTGGAAGGCGGCGGATGCCAGGATGCGCCGTTCCTGCCGCTTCTCCTTGATCTTTTCATCCACCTGATCGACTTGTTGGTCCCCCTCTTCGATTTCCCGGCCGATTTTGATTCGTTGTTGTTTGAGTTCCGCAAACCTGATTTTCAATTCGGCGAGGCGAGCTTTCGCTTCTTCCATCTCCTGTCGTTTTTCGGTTGAGCCACCGGCCTCACTGGCGAGCACTTCCAGTTTCATCTTGAGGCCGATATAGGCGCGGCGCACCTCGCGGGCGTCGATGACGATCTGGTCACGGGTGTAGGCGAGTTCTTCAAGCCCGGCGAGCAGCCTGGCCCGCTCGTCAAGCAATTCCTGGTTCTCCTCGGGGATGCTATTGAGAAGCTCGGACCGTTCTTCATGGGCTTTGTCGAGTCGTTCCAGGCAGGCGGCGAGCCGCTGGCGGACGTCGTCGCTTTCCTTGATGAGTTTCCGGAGATTCCAGTATTCGACGGAAAGGGCCTCGATGTTTTCGGTGTTCTCCCAAATCGTTGCGCCAAGCTGGGCTTCCGCCTCGCGCAGCAGGTGCATTTCGCTCGCCGCGTCTCCCATGCGCTGGGCCCTCCGGAAGTAACCGAAGGCCTGTGCGAAGCGCGCGAGGAGGTAGCGGGACGAGGTCATTGGGAAAATAAACTACTTTGAGATCTTCCGCTGAAGGCTCTCGATGACCGAGAAATCTTCAAGCGTGGTGACGTTACCGGAGACGGTCCCTGTAGAGACGAGTTCCTTCAACAGACGGCGCATGATTTTTCCAGAACGCGTTTTGGGCAAGCCCGGAGCGAAATGAAGATCGTCGGGCTTGGCGATGGCACCGATCACCTTGCCGACATGGGCACGGAGTTCCTCCCGGAGTTCTGCGGATTCCGCGAAGTTTCCCTTCAAGGTGACGAATGCGGCGACTGCCTGGCCCTTCAGGTCGTCCGGGCGACCGATGACGGCGGCTTCCGCCACAGCGGGGTGGGAAACCAGCGCGCTTTCGATTTCCGCCGTGCCGAGGCGGTGGCCGGAAACATTGAGCACATCGTCAAGACGGCCGATGATCCAGAAGTTGCCGTCCTTGTCGCGGCGTGCGCCGTCGCCCGCGGTGTAGAGGCCTTCGTAATCGGACCAATAGGTCTTCTTGTAGCGGTTCTTGTCGCCGTAAATCGTGCGGATCATCGAGGGCCAGGGTTTGCGGATGACAAGGCGGCCGTCTTGGTCCGCTTTGCACTCTTTTCCGGAATCATCAAGGATGGCGGCGTCGATTCCGAAGAACGGCAGTGTTGCGGTGCCTGCCTTGCAGGGAGTGGCACCGGGCAGCGGGGAAATCAGAATGGCTCCGGTTTCTGTCTGCCACCAGGTGTCGACGATCGGGCATTTGCCGCCGCCGATGTGCTTGCGATACCAGTTCCACGCTTCCGGGTTGATCGGCTCGCCGACTGAGCCTAACAAACGCAGTGACGAGAGATCGTGGGCGGCGGGGAACTGGTCGCCCGCCTTGATGAAGGCGCGTATGGCGGTGGGTGCGGTGTAGAAAATGGTGACGCCGTATTCCTCGACCATTTTCCAGAAACGGCCGAAGTCCGGAAAATTCGGCGCCCCCTCGTACATCACCTGAGTGACGCCATTGGCGAGCGGGCCGTAGACGATGTAGGAGTGGCCGGTGATCCAGCCGACGTCGGCGGTGCACCAGTAAACATCCTCGTCGCGCATGTCGAAAATGTATTTGCACGTCGAGTAGGTGCCGGTGAGATAGCCGCCGGAGGTATGCAGGATGCCCTTGGGTTTTCCGGTGGAGCCGGAGGTGTAGAGCACGAAGAGCGGATGCTCGGAATCGAAGGCCTTGGCCGCGTGTTTCGCGGAAACCCCGATGACATCCTCGTGCCACCAACTGTCGCGCTTGGAATTCATCGCCACCTCGTTGGCGCAGCGGTTCACCACGATCACGTGCCTGACCTTTTTGTATTTCATCAGCGCCTCATCGACGACCGGCTTGAGGGCCACGACCTTGCCGCGGCGCCAGCCTCCATCCGCAGTGATGACGGTGGTCGCGCCGGAATCCTCCAGACGATCAACGATGGCTTCGGAGGCGAAGCCGCCGAAGACGACGTTGTGCACGGCACCGATGCGGGCGCAGGCGAGCATGGCGATGGCAGCTTCCGGAATCATCGGCATGTAGATCAGCACCCGGTCGCCGGACTTGACGCCTTTTTTCTCAAGCACATTGGCGAAACGGCAGACCTCGCGCTGGAGTTGGCCGTAGGTGATCACGCGTTTGTCGCCGGGCTCGCCCTCCCAGATGATCGCCGCTTTGTTTTTGCGCGGGCCGGTGGCATGGCGGTCCACGCAGTTTTCACAGACGTTGAGTTTGCCTCCGACAAACCACTTGGCGAAGGGGGCCTTCCATTCGAGTACCTTGTTCCATTTTTTGCGCCAAGTGAGCTCCTTGGCTTCGCCCGCCCAGAACTTCGCGGGCTTGGCAATGGATTCCTTGTGGAGTTTCCTGTAGGCCGCCATCGAGGGGATCCGGGCTTTGGCGGAAAATTCCTTCGACGGCTTGTGGATCGCGTCGTGATCGTGGCTGGGATTGGATTTTTTGGAGCTCATGAGAGGGGGGGTTGATGTCATGAGGAGATCTTCTCGCTCATGATGCCGGGAATCTAGGGAGCAAACCCGGGCGCGGCAAGTCGCCAAAGCCGGTTAATCCGGTCTTTTTTTCCGAGGTGTGCCTTCCGGCGTGCCTTCGCCGAGCAATATGGCGATTTCCTTGCGATTGAGGATCGCCCAGCGGCCGGGTTCAAGATCGCCGAGCCACAGGCCACCGACGCGCACGCGCAGCAATTTGGTGACCTGATAGCCGAGAGTGTCGAACATGACGCGGATCTGGCGTTTCGCGCCGTGATCCAGAATGACGCTGAGCCGGCGGGGCGAGAGCCGCTCGATGGCCTTGGCCTTGAGCTTGCCTTCAGGGGTGTAAACCCCTTCGAGAAACTGGTCGAGGTGGGCGTTTTCAAATGCCTGGTTCGAGGTGACGAGGTATTCCTTTTCCACCGCTTGGGATGGATGCATCAACTGCTGCGAGAGGTCGCCGTCATTGGTGAGAATCAGCAGGCCTTCCGAATCGCGATCGAGTCGCCCGACATGGTGGAGCGAGCGCAAAGACTCGGGGAGCAGCGCGTAAATTGTGTCGCGGCCGAGTTCGTCTTCGCGGGTGCAGACGTAGCCGCGGGGCTTGTGGAACGCGACGATCACCGGTGTCTTGGGCGCCACCCGCCTGCCATCCACACGCACATGGTCGCCCGGCGAAATGCGGGTGCCCATGTTGATGCAGGGCTGCCCGTTCACCTCGACGCGGCCCGTCTGGATGAGTTCATCGCAGGCGCGGCGTGATCCAACGGCGCAGGAGGCGAGGAATTTGTTGAGGCGGACGCCGTCTTTGGTGGTCATGAGCGGAAATACAAAAGGCGCGAAACCCGGAGGGCTCCGCGCGTTGGAAAGGAGAAGTCAGGCAAAGGGATCAACCCTCTTGCTTGGTCTTCGGCAAGCCGATGGGAGTGCTGCCGGCTTTCCATTCGCCGCGTGATTTGAGCAGCTTGACGCGCTCGAAACGCTTGAGGACGGATCGTTTGCCGCCGACGGTGGCGTTGGATTTGAGACTGTTGTGCTTGGACATCTTGCGAGGTGGTTAAAAATTCGCGGGGCGCGGAACCTAGGGACGCCCCGCAGCCGTGGCAATCCGAAAAAGCGGCGATTTTCTAAAAATTTCCGGAGGTGGGAAATGCGGGTCTTGGGAAGACCCCGCAGCAGGCTGCGGTTCGGAAAGCGGCAGCAGGGCAGCCGCAGTCCAACGGTCGATCAACGGCGGCGCTTGGGCTTCTTCCTGACGGTCTTTTTGGTTGGGCCGGGTTTCGCGATGGATTTGCCGCGGTGTTTCATTGGCGGGCCGGACTTAGTGACGGGGCGGCCGTTGATCGGGCGGGTGCCTTCGGTGGTGGGCCGACCGGCGACGGCGAAATCGACGAACCGTTTCTCGCGATCCAAGCCGATGACGTGGAGCGGGATGCGCATGCCCATCTGGATCATCTTTCCATCGGTGGAAACCCAGGCACCGCGATGGGCTTCGAGGCGCCAGCGGCCTTCGGGCAGATCCTCGCGTTTGACGACACCGCGGATGCCCATGTCCGGGATCTCGACCATGAGCCCCATCGGGCGGACATCGGTGATGAGTCCGTTGAACTTGTGGGGGTCATGCATCTCGGCGACGCGCTGGAGGTATTCGAAAAGCTTGATCTGCTTGGTCTCGCTCTCGGCCTCGGAGGAGGTGCGCTCGGTGTCGGAAATGTGACGGGAGATCTCGCGCAGATCGGCTTGGGAGGGCGTGGTGTCGTGGCGTGGCGGCGGATTGGCGAGCAGCGGCTGGAGGGAGCGGTGGACGATGAGGTCGGCATAGCGGCGGATCGGACTGGTGAAGTGGCAATAGTCGGTTTTGGCGAGGCCGTAGTGGCCGATGGGCTCGGCGGAGTAGGCGGCGCGCTTGAGACTCTTGAGCAGGCCGAGCTTGATGATGTGTTCCTCGGGCGTGCCCTTGGCCTCGTCTAGCAGTCGCTGGATGTGGGCGCGGTTGGTGAGATCGCCGGGGCGGTAGCCGTGGAGTTTGGCGGTCTCGGTGTAGTCCATGAGCCGCGAGGGATCGGGGTCGTCGTGGATCCGGTAGACGGCGGGTTTCATGCGCTCGCGGAGGATTTTTGCGACGGCGTCGTTGGCGGCGAGCATGCACTCCTCGACGAGTTGGTGGCTCTCGGTGTGGATGACGGGATCCGCGCCGCAGGCACGGCCCTGGTTGTCGAGGCGGATTTTAATTTCCGACATTTCGAGATCGAGTGCGCCGTTGGCGAAACGCCGGCGGCGGAGGGTGGAGGCGAGCTTCCAACCTTCTTTAACCATTGGGACGAGCTGCGGGTCGGAGTTTTTCGGCGCGGGCTTGCCATCAAGGATGGCTTGCGCTTGTTCATAGGAAAGCTTGGCGCGGCTGTGGATGACGGCGTCAATGAAGGTGGCGCGGGTGATTTTTCCGTCGGCGGCGATTTCCAACACGGCGCACTTGGTCAGGCGATCGACGTCCGGCTTGAGCGAGCAGATGCCGTTGGAGAGTTCAACGGGTAGCATCGGCAGCACGCGGTCCACGAGGTAGGTGGAATTGCCGCGTTTGATGGCTTCCTTGTCCATCGGGCTGTTCGGCTTGATATAGTGGGAGACGTCGGCGATGTGGACGGCGAGTTTCCAGCCGTCGCCGCGGGGTTCGAGCCAGAGGGCATCGTCGTGGTCCTTGGCGTCGGCGGGGTCGATGGTGATGACGAGTTTGTCGCGCCAATCCTCGCGGCGGGAGATTTCCGCGGGCTCGGGATCTTCCGGCACGGCGCGGGCCTCGGCGAGCACTTCATCGGGAAACGAGGTGTGCAATCCGAAGCGGTGGATCACGCCGATGATGTCCACGCCGGGATCACCGGGCCAGCCGAGCACTTCGATGATGCGGCCGCGCGGATCGGTGCCGGGTTCCCAGTTTTCGAGATCGACGACGACCAATTGCCCCGGCTGGGCGGTGGTGTCGCCGACGAGTTCGATACGGCCGTCGATCGCCTTGTCCCGGCAATCGATCCAGCCGAAACCCTTGTTTTTCTGATAGGTCCCGACGAGGCGGCCGGAGCGGCGGTCGAGGATTTTCTCGACCTTGCCGCGGGATTCTTCCGGGGCGGCGGGGATGAGTTCCTGACGGGTGCGGAACTGGCGTTTGGGGCTCGGTTTCTGGATGGAAACGAGCACGCGGTCGCCATCGAGCGCGGTGCCGGTGTCGCGGCGGGGAATGTGGACGCGGTCGAGCGCGACGAGGTCAATGCCGGTGGCGAGATTCGCCTCGTTGGTGAGTTCGGGGAAGAAGAACGCGTGGCCCTTGGGATGGAACTTCAGCGTGCCGGAGAGGGCGTTGTTGGTTTTGGAACGCAGCACATAGGTGGCTTTCTTGCCTTCCTGAACGACTCCCTCACTCACGAGGGCTTCGATGGTTTTACGGAGCTCCGAGCGACGTTCGACGGGGACTTCAAGATGGCGGGCCAGCGATGATTTGGTCACCGGCTGGTTTGGATTGGTGCGCATGAGGCCGAGAATCGCATCCCGGAGGTTTTCGCCTAGCATGGGGGAAGTTTGCCGTCGGCGGGTTCCCGCCGCAACGGCAAAGGCGGAAATAAACGGTTGCGGGCGGATGATTGCAAGCTAGGTCTTTACCATGTGAATGCGATTTCGCAGTCACGCTGGGGTTCTTCCGGAAATTTGTGTTTGCCCCGTGATTCTGAAAATCCATTCTACCTCCGTCATGAAAATCCCATCTTCCCGCCGCGCACACGGCTTCACGCTCGTCGAACTTCTCGTCGTGATCTCGATCATCGCAGTGCTTGCAGCCGCCGGGTTTGCCGGTGGTACCGCGGCGATTCAGAAAGCGAGGAAAGTGACCGCGCTGGCGTCTTGCGCCGCCCTTGAGAGTGCCGTGAACAATTTTTTCACCGAATATGGCAGCATGCCGAGCGATGCGACTGAGGACACCATTTCGAAGACCGACACCGACACGGAACTGTTGAACGTCTTGCTGGGTCTTGAAACGACGATGAACACGCGCGGTGTGAAGTTCCTCTCCGTCAAGGAAGGCAAAGCCAGAAAGAACGGCCTGATTTACAGTTCCAACGGCAGTACCGTTGTCGGCCTGTTCGACCCATGGGGCGGCCCCTACAACGTGATGATGGATTGCGATTATGACGAAAAAATCGAGGTGCAGCCCAAAGGAGGAAGAAAGAAGACCCTGAACGGCCGCCGCGTGGCTGCGTGGAGTGATGGTGCCGACGGAAGGGACGGTGCTGGCAAACCCGCTGATGATGTGACCACTTGGTAAAAACCACCATTTCTCCAAACCCAAGGAAACCCGTCGAGCTCAGGCTGTGGCGGGTTTTTTGTTCCTGCGGCAGGCGCTGTTTTTTCGCGTCCTTGAAGTTTCAGCCCTTCCACAACATCCGCGCGCCAAAGACGACGAGCAGCACTCCGAAGATGCGGGTGAGCGTCTGATTGCTCAGACTGCGCATGAGGTCGCTGCCGAACCATGCGGCGATCGCGGCGGCCACGCTGGTGGCGGCCACCACTTTCCAGTCGATGAGCTGGTTGGTACGAGCGTTGTTGAGGGTGGCGGTGATCGCGGTGACGATGATGACGGCCATCGAGGTGGCGACGGCCCGCTTGTGGTCCAGTCCTAACAAGCCGACGAAGGCCGGCACCATGACGATGCCGCCACCGACGCCGCACAGCGCGCCAAGCAGACCGGCGGCGAGGCCGACGAAGGCGGCGGTGAGAATGAGCTTCATCGGCGGGTGGTCGAGGGACGGCGGTTCGGGCTCCTGCGCGCGGCGGCGATTTCCACGATCAGGCGGTGGAGCACGAGGCGGTGGTCAAGGCCGGTGGTGACGAGCGCCTGGTCCGCCTTGAGGGTGGCCTCCATGACGTGCTGAAGGCCGGTTAGATCGAAGTTCGCGGAGTTCTGCAGGGCGAGGAAGATCGGGAAGACATTCACGCCGCTGCCGTCCTTTTTCTGCGGCAGCCATGCGCGGTCGTTCTCGGGCAGACGGTTGAGCGCGCCGGCGAATGCCTGATAGTTCCCGGTAGGTGTTTTGAAGCGTTCGACGATGAGTTTCGCCAGGAAGAGATTTCTAACCACGCCGATGATCGAGGCGCGCATGATGCCGATGGCGGATTCGTCGGCTTCGAGCTGCTGGTCGATGAGCTGGATGGCGCGGGCGGCGTTAGCGGTCTGGATGGCCTTGCCGATTTCAAACACCACGGCGGCACGGCTGAGTGGGACGAGCATGTTGACATCCTCCTCGGTGATGGTGCGGCGCTCGGGACCGAGGAAGAGGTCGAGTTTTTCCAGTTCGTTGCCGATTTGCTGCGACTGCTCGCCGGCGAGTAGAACGAAGATGGCGAGCGCGTCCTTTTCGAACTCCAGCCCGAGTTCGCCGGCGCGCCGGGTGACGAGCGCGGCGACCTGTTCCTGCCAATCGTCGCGGCTGGTATCGATGCGGTCGTAGGCCTGCACGTCCGCGGATTTCTCGATGAACTTCCAGAACGCACGGCGCTTGTCCACACCCTGGGCAGTGAGGAGGAATTTCACGCCGTCGGGCAGGCCGTGTGCGAGGGTGGCGCGCAGGCTTTCCACCCCGGCCTCGGTGCGTTGCGAACGGCCGGTCACGTTGTCCCCGAGGAAATTCGCATTGCGCAGCCAGACGACCTTGTCGCCGCCGAACATGGGAATCGTTTGCAAGGCCTGGATGGTGGACGAGCAGATTTCGAACGCGGAGTCCGAGTTGTCCGCGATACCATCGATGGTCTCGTGGGTGAAACCGTCGTCGCTGCCGCCGGTGAGCTGGTTGTAAAGTGCGAGGGCTTTTTCGCGGACCATGCCCTCGTCGCTGCCGACCACTGCGAAGAAGTTTCCGGCTTTGGGGGGTGAGGGTTTTGCTTTCGCGGCCACGGCAAGGTGTTAACGGGATGGAGGCGGGACTGCAAGCGCGGGTAAAGAAGGAACTGCGGAGACCCAAAGGCAGCCAATGAAGAAGTGTCGGGATTTACTTGGATGGAAATCCCCGCGTCATGGATCTCCGCATTCCTTTGCGACCTTTGCTGCTTTGCGGTTCAACTCTCCGGATCAATCACGTCGTCGCACGCTCCGCGCTCGAGTTTCTTTCGCTCGCGTGCCTCGCGGAAAAAGCTCTGCAGCAGGAAAACGCACTCTTCGCCGAGCACGCCGGAAGTCACGTCGCAGCGGTGGTTGAGCGGTGGATTCGCTTCAAGCAGGTTGATCCAGCCACCGGCTGCGCCGCCTTTGGGATCCGGGCAACCGAAGACCACCCGCTCCGGCCGGCAGTGCACGATCGCACCGGCGCACATCGGGCACGGTTCCTTGGTGACGTAGAGCGTGCATTTTTCCAAGCGCCAGTCGCCGAGTGATTCCTGAGCTGCGGTGAGCGCGAGCATTTCCGCGTGGGCGGTGGCATCCTTGAGCGTTTCCACCTGATTCCATGCGCGGGAGATGATGCGGCCTTCGCGGGTGACCACGGCCCCCACCGGCACCTCACCGGCGGCATAGGCCTTGCGCGCCTCGCGCAGCGCCAGGCCCATAAAATAGGCATCGCTGTGCAGATCGATGATCGGTTCGTCGGCGTCCACGCCGGATGGTTAATGGATGAATCCGGGCGATGCACGGAAAGAGTGGAGTTTGCGGAAAATCCGTACGCTCCGTCGGCACCGCTCGCCTACGCCGCTCGAGGGAATCCACGAATTTTCAATGCCCGCCGACCGGGCTAGCATCACCCTGAACCCCCGAACCGCCATGAAGACCTCGACTACTCTCCGGATTCCCCTCATCGCAGCAATTCTCGGAACGTTCAGCCTGTTGGGTTCCTTGGCCATGGCGGCTGAGGCCGACGACTCGCTTCGCAAAAATGTGGTTGAAAAGGTCAAGCGCCTCGAAGACCGGATGTCAGACATGTTCCGTGACACGTGGAAGGAACTGCGGGATTCCGTCGAGGCCAGGACACATCCGAAACATTCGCTGTCCTCTGCCTCGGTGGATGTGCGCGAACGGAATGACGGCTACACGGTGCGCGTCAGCCTGCCGGGCCGGGATATCGGGAAAGTCGAAGTTGGCATGATCAACGGCAACCGTCTCCGAATCTTCGCGCCTGCAAATGGCAAATCCGGCCCTTACGAACAAATCCTCGTGCTTGAAGGCGTGGCCGTCGGCACGCAGCCGGAAGTCACGAAAAAACCCAAGGACGAACTCGTCGTCATTCACCTTTCCAAGCTGCCCGTCGCGGAGGAGTCCGTGCCGGAAGCCGGGGAAACGCCGCCGAAGCCCTTGTCGGCTCCATCGGATCGCTGGGACCGCGACATCCTCGAGCGCATGGAGCGCATGCGCCACGAGATGGACGAGTTGTTCCAGCAGTCGGTCAAGGACTTCGGCGCCGTTCCGGGGCTCGGACAGATGTTCGACCATTCCCGCTTCGGGTCCTCGGTGGACTTGCGCGAAGAGGAGGGAAGTTACGTCGTCCGCGCCTACCTGCCGGACCGCGAGGCAGCAAACGTCAAGGTCACCGTGGATGACGGGAACGTCCTCACGATCGAGGCCGAGGCCGAGGAGAGCATCGGGCAGGAAGAGGGTGCGGCGGTGCTGAAACGCGAATCCCACTACTTGCAACATCTAACGTTGCCCGGCCCGGTCGCTGCGGACCAGCTCAAGGTGGATCGCAAGGATGGCATGCTCGTCATCACCATTCCGAAAAAAACCGAAGGCTGATTGTCGTGATAAATTCAGTTTGATATCCAATGGGACGGCGGCGGGATGGCTCTATCCGAGACTGCCAACGTGATCGAGAGCGAGTGCACCCGGATCGCCTTGCTTGCAATGGAGTGGACTTGAAAGAGGTCTCCCTTAGCAGGGGCGGGGCGGCCCTCAAGCCACGCCCGGCTTCCCGCGATCTGCGTGTCCTGGTTATCGATAGCCCGCAATCGGGTGAGGCCGATTGGGGTGTCCGGCAAGCTGGCAGCCGGTGTGGAAAACGATGCTCCCTCCAGCCTCCGACCGATCCTTGCCGCCGACAAGCTTGGGTCGGGTTCCAGAAAAGGGCTGCCGGGACATTGCATGGCGGCTCCATCCCGAGGCTGCGGGGGGCTCGTTGCAGTTCAATTGCTGGGAATTTGCTTTTGGGGGGTGGCGTCCCTGTGGGCGCTGTTGAGGAGATCGGAGAGGGGAAGAACAAGGGAATAAAGCTGAAATGCAGAAAGGAAAAACCCGCCGAAGCAGCCTTGTGACCGAGGTGGTTGGTGGGCTTTTTACGTAGACTCATTCGCCGCGGGCGAAGGTTCCCGGTCAGTTTGTGCCGGGGCCGGTTCAAAACCGGGCAGGGAGACGGAGCACAAGCGGATTTCTATGAAGTGGCAGCGAAGCGACTGGCACTGAGCGGCCTGCGGTTGGCCGTGCGTAAGGGCGTGAGCAGCCCCGGCTCCGCGCTGAAGATTTTCCGTGCCATCCGAGGCGCTTCGTGGTTCGTATGCGTCTGTGATGGCACGGAATTTCAACGAGCGGGTGATCGCCCCATCCCTGCTGGCGGCGGATTTCTCGAAAATCGGCGAGGAAGTCGGGCGCGCGGTGCGAGCCGGAGCCGACTGGATGCACCTCGACGTGATGGACGGGCATTTCGTGGATAACATTTCGTTTGGTCCCGCCATCGTCCAGTCCGTCAACACCGCGAGCGATGTCTTTCTCGATGTCCACCTGATGATTTCCCGGCCCGATCATTACTTGCAGCGCTTCATTGAAGCCGGCTCGGACCTCATCACCGTCCATGTCGAGGCCGGGCACGACGTTGCGGAAACCTTGCGCCGCATCCGTGCCGCAGGTGTCCAGGCCGGGCTTGCGCTCAATCCCACCACGCCGATCGGCGAGGTGGAGCCGTTTCTGGACCAGATCGATCTGTTGCTCTGCATGACGGTGGTGCCCGGCTTCGGCGGGCAGGCCTTCATGCCGGAAGTGCTCGGCAAAATCGCCGCAGCTGCTGCGCTCCGCCTCAAAGGAAACCACTCGTTTCACATCGAGGTCGATGGTGGGATTGATGCCGTGACCGCCGCGCCGTGTTACCAAGCCGGAGCGAACGTCATTGTCGCCGGCTCCTCCACTTTCCGCGCCCCCGACATGGCGGCCGCCATTTCTTCCATCCGCAACGCATGAAAAAACCCAACCCGCAAAACCCATGCCTCTCATCGACCACCTGCTGGGGGTCCAGACCGTCCGCAAGGCGATCTGGAAACTCTGGTATCCGTTTCTAACCCGCCGCCTGCATGAAGAGGGCGTGGTTTTCCTGAACTACGCCTATGAAACCGACCCGCCGCTGGGCATTCCGCTCACCGCGGAGGATGAGAAAGACCGCGCTTGCGTCCAACTTTATCACCACGTCGCGGCCCAAGCCGCGCTCGGCGGCAAGAAGGTCCTGGAAGTCAGTTGCGGCCACGGTGGCGGCGCGTCCTACCTGACCCGCACCTTCGCGCCCGCGCATTACACCGGCCTCGATCTCAACGCCGCAGGAGTCGCATTTTGCCAGAAGCGTCACCGGGTCCCCAACCTCGAATTCATTCGCGGCGATGCGGAAAGCCTGCCTTTCATCAGGGAATCCTTCGATGCCGTCATCAATGTAGAGGCCTCGCACTGCTATCCCGACTTCCCGCGTTTTCTCGCAGAGGTCGCCCGAGTGCTGAAACCCGGCGGCCATTTCCTCTACGCGGATTTCCGTTTCAATGACAGCATTCCGGCGTGGGAAAAGGCCATCGCCGGGTGCGATTTGGAAATGAAACACATGACGGACATCGGTCCCTGCGTCATCCGAGGACTGGAGAAAAACTCCGCCCGATCCCAGGAAATGATCGACCGCCAGTTGCCGGAGTTCCTGCACAACCTCGGCCGTGACTTCGCCGGCGTGATCGGCTCCCGGGTTTACAACGCGCTCAAGGATGGGGATTTGTCTTACCGATCCTATCACTTCGTGAAATCCTAGCCAACCCGGTCCGGGCTTGCGGCAAACGCCGGGCTCGACTTCACTCCGCACATGACTCGTCCCGACGGCCGCCAGCCCGATCAACTTCGTCCGATTTCCTTCATCCCGAACGTCGCGCCGCACGCCACCGGCTCGGTGCTTGTCTCCTTCGGCGAGACGCGGGTCATCTGCTCGGCCACCGTCGAGGACGATGTGCCGCGTTGGATGCGCGCCCAACGCGTGCCCGGCGGTTGGCTCACCGCCGAGTATTCAATGCTTCCCTACTCGACTCTCGATCGCAAACCGCGCGACATCTCGCGTGGCAGGCTCGACGGGCGCTCGTCCGAGATCCAGCGCCTGATCGGCCGCGCGCTGCGGGCGGTGGTGGATTTGAAAAAAATCGGTCAGCGCACCGTGTGGATCGATTGCGACGTGCTGCAAGCCGACGGCGGTACGCGCACCGCCTCCATCACCGGTGGCTGCGTGGCCATGGCCATCGCCTTCAACAAGTTGTTCGCTGAAGGCAAGCTGAAGGATTTCCCGATCAAGAAACTCGTCGCCGCCGTGTCCGCCGGCGTCTATCAGGGGCATCCGGTGCTCGATCTGAATTACCCCGAGGACAAAGACGCCACGGTGGATTTCAACGTCGTGATGACGGAGGCGCAGGAGTATGTGGAGGTCCAGGGCAGTGGCGAGGAAGCCGTGTTTTCCTCACAGGAAATGACCGCCATGCTCGAACTCTCCCGCAAGGGCATCGCGGACATCGTCTCCCTGCAAAAGGCCGCCATCCTCACGGCCGACAAAGCGGGCCCTGCGGATCTCACCTCGCTGGCAGCCGCCTTCACTCCCCGCTAATCCGTGGTTTCCCTTTTTCACTGGATCTGCCAAGATTCCACCGACTCCAAACAAATCTCCTTATGAGACTGAAACCGCTCATCGCCATATTGTGTCTCTCCGCAGCCCAGCTACTCCCTTTATCGGCCAAGGATGACGCTCCGCGCGGGTATGTTCCGCTTTCCGAACTTCAGGAGGCCCAAGTCAAGGCGGATGGCAAAAAGCTTGTGGTGCTCGTCGTCAAAGGCATGGATGATGCCTGCCCTAACTGCGCCGCCGCGCTAGGAAACGGCGAAAAAGCGATTGGTTCAGGGGTCGTCAAAGTCTTCGCTCGTGCCGAAACCATCCGTGAGGCGGATACCAGCGATTTTACGCCGACCCTCAAGGATCGCATCGGCAGGGGCTTCACCACCGGCGCCGCAGTCACTTTCGTGGTGTTTAATCCTGATATGACCACGATCCTCGCGGAGGCGTCACGCAAGGAACTCCAAAATGACAAGAAGGCCACTGCCGCCTTCAAAAAGGAAGTTCGGACGGCGAAAATGGCGCTCAAGTAAACCGCTGGCTACGCGGTTTTCAGGCCGGTTTTACACGTTCACTCCGTGGATGCTTGAGGAGTTTGCGGCGGACGGGTGAGGCCGCCCCTGGGAGAATCGCCCGGGTGGATCGGGATGCGGGAAACCTCCTGCCCATCATCGCAGCTGGCCGCGTGGACTTTGTGCTCTCGGGTTACAGCCACTCTTACGGGCCCTCCCCGGCCTTCGTTCCGAGAGGAGCTGTTTTCCGGAGAGATCCATGGACTGAGGGTTTCTGCTGGCGTTTCGGGGGATGTTGCCCCACGAAATGTCCCGCGAACCGCCCAGTCCAATGAAAGTCATCTCCGCCGAACAAGTCCACTCCGCCCTCAGTTACCCCGCCCTCGTCGACGCGCTTGGCGAGGCCTATGCCGGGGAGTTCAAGATGCCGCCACGGCAAGTCTTCCTGCTGGATGACGATGAAGCCAATCACGACGCCTTCGCCGTGTTGCCTTCATGGGGCAGTGAGTTCATCGGCGTGAAAGCTTTCACCTACTTTCCGACCGCCAAGGCGCCCTACAAGTCGTTGTATTCGCAGATCATGTTGTTTGACCGCGCGCATGGCGAACCGCTGGCGCTCGTGGATGGCACGACGGTGACCTTCTGGCGGACCGCAGGCATCTCGGGTTTGGCGACACGGTTGCTGTCCCGTGAAGACTCGGAAACGATGCTGGTTCTCGGAACCGGAAACCTTGCCAGCTATATCATCCGCGCTAATGCCAGTGTGCGGTCGTTGAAGAAAGTCATGGTCTGGGGACGCAGCCGGGAAAAAGCCGAGGCCGTCTGTGCCGCGGCGCGGGTCGAATTGCCGGGCATTGAGTTCGCGGCGATTGAGGACCGTCAGGCGGCCTGTGCGGAATCCGACATCGTGGTCGCGGCCACCGGATCGCACGAACCGGTAGTGCTCGGCGATTGGATCAAACCCGGAACGCACACCGACTTCATCGGCAACCACCACGCGACCAAGCGCGAGTGCGACACGGCCTTGATCACCAAGTCCAAGGTTTACGTGGATAGTTACGTCAACGCGATGAAGGAGGCCGGGGAAATTCTCATGCCGATCAGCGAGGGTGTTTTCAAAAAGGAGGACATCGTCGCCGAACTTGCCGAGATGTGCAACGGATGTGCCTCACTGCGGCAAAGCGCCGACGAGATCACGCTGTTCAAATCCATCGGGATGGCGATGAGCGATCTCGTGGGCGCCGGGCTCGTTTACAAGACGGTCGGCCGCTGAGCGGAAATTAGGCCGACCGTGTGGCCGCATCCTGTGTGGGAAGATCGGCTGAAGCTCCGACTCGGAAATCACCGGAGAAAACGGATTCTGAGTTCACGCTTCAGGGTGTCCATTCTCCGGAAGCCTACGCCGGACGCGTGGCGGCGGAATCGCGGATGATCTTCAACGCGGCCTCGCGTTCTTCACCGATCAGCGGCATGCGCGGGGCACGGACCGTTTCGGTGCCGTAGCCCATTTCCGCGCAGGCGAGCTTGATGTATTGCACCAGCTTCGGATTGGAGTCGAAGTGCAGCATCGGCATGTACCATCGATAAATCTCAAGGCCGCGTTTCCAGTCTTCGGCCACGGCCGCGTCCCACATCAGACGGTTTTCCCGCGGGAAGGCGTCGACGAGCCCCGAGATCCAGCCGGTGCAACCGAGCATGATGCTTTCAAGAGCGACGTCATCAAGCCCGGAAAAGACCAGATAGCGGTCGCCGAGTTTGTTGAACAGGTCGGTGATGCGGCGCGTGTCGCCGGCGGCTTCCTTGATACAAACGATGTTCTCCACGTCCGCCAGATCCTCGAACATCTCTGGCGTGATGTCCACGCGGTAGACCGGCGGATTGTTGTAACACATGATGGGCAGGTCGGTGGCTGCGGCCACGGTGCGGAAGTGGTTCACCGTCTCGCGCCGGTCGGAATTGTAGACCATGCCCGGCATCACCATGAAACCGTCCACGCCGGCACTGGCGGCGGCTTTGGCGGTTTCACAGGCGTTCGCAGTGGTGAACTCGGCGATGCCGGTGAGCAGCGGCACCTGGTCCTTGCAGACCTCCTTGGTGGCCTTGAGGACTTTTACTTTCTCATCGAGTGAGAGCGAGCAGTTCTCGCCGATAGTCCCGAGCATGATCATGCCGTGGACTCCTTCTTCAAGCAAGGCTTCGACATGCTTTTGGGTGGACGGAAGGTCGAGCGTGAAATCTTCGTGAAACTGGGTGGGGACGGCGGGATAAACGCCGTGCCAATCTACTTTAAGTGGCATAATTTGGGACTATGGAACGTCAGGTGGGGTTTTATGAACCGCAAGCGGGGTGGTGTTGCGGGGGCGCGTCGGGTGAATATGTCCGTTGAAACGGCGTGGTGGTGAAGTTTTGAGAGATGCCATGGGAACCCGTGGTTCCCGCCATTGGGCCTTGGAGCTCAGGCGACCAGCGCTTTCAGTCTGCGGCAGACTTCCTCGACGTTGGCGCGCGAGTTGAAGGCGGAAATGCGGAAGTAGCCCTCGCCAGCGGAGCCAAAGCCGGAGCCGGGAGTGATGACGACCTGCGCCTCGCCGAGCATCTTGTCGAACATGTCCCACGAGCTGAGGCCGGCCGGGCAGCCGATCCAGACGTAGGGGGCGTTCTCGCCGCCGAAGACCGAGAGGCCGAGCGCGGTGGCGGCTTCGCGCAGGAGCTTGGCGTTGCCCATGTAGTGCTCGATGAGCGTGGCGACCTGTTGTTTGCCTTCGGCGGAGAACACGGCGGCGGCGGCCTTTTGCACGGGGTAGCTGGCGCCGTTGAACTTGGTGCTGTGGCGGCGGCTCCAGAGCTGGTGGAGCGGGATGCGGCTGCCATCCTCCGCCTTGCCGGTGACGGTTTTCGGGATCACGGTGTAGCCGCAGCGCACGCCGGTGAAGCCGCCGTTTTTCGAGAACGATCGGAATTCGATGGCACAATCCCTCGCGCCTTCGATCTCGAAGATCGAGTGCGGGATCGAGGGGTCCTGGATAAAGGCCTCGTAGGCGGCGTCGAAGAGGATGATGGCGTCGTTTTGCTTCGCGTATTTCACCCAGGCTTCAAGCTGGGCGCGGGTGGCGACGGCACCGGTCGGGTTGTTCGGGAAGCAGAGGTAGATGAGGTCGGCGTGCTCCTTCGGGACATCGGCGACGAAGCCGTTCTCCGCATTGCATGGCATGTAGAGCAGGCCGGCGTAGGCCCCGTTTTCATTGGCTTCGCCGGTGTTGCCGGCCATCACGTTGGTGTCGACGTAAACCGGGTAGACGGGGTCGGTGATGGCGATGGTGTTGCCCTTGCCGAAGATGTCGAGGATGTTGCCGGTGTCGCATTTCGAGCCGTCGGAAATGAAGATCTCGTCGGCGGCGATGCCGAGATCGGCGAACTGGTTGTCCACGATGGCTTGGCGCAGGAACTCGTAACCCTGCTCCGGGCCATAGCCCTTGAAGGTGGCGCGGTCGGCCATTTCATCCACGCCTTCGTGCATCGCCTTGACCACGGCGGAGGGCAGCGGCTCGGTGACGTCGCCGATGCCGCAGCGGATGATGCGAGCGGATTGGTCCGGATTCGCCTCGCTGTAGGCTTTCACACGGCGGGCGATTTCGGGGAACAGGTATCCGGCTTTGAGTTTCAGGAAATTCGAGTTGATGGCGGCCATGGCGGGCGGTGGTGTAACGGCCCCAGCCGGATCACGCAAGGACGGACCTCAAGAGCGGCGGCCCTCCGGGGGTTTGACAGGCTTCAGAGACTTCGATAATCAATATACATGAATCAACCGCTCGGGGACATTTGGTATTACACGCGGCAAGGAGAGCGCATCGGCCCGGTGGGGTTTGCGGACTTGAAAACGGCGGCCCGCGAGACGGCGCTGGACCCGCAGCTGGACATGGTCTGGACGGATGGCATGGCGGAGTGGAAACCGTCCGGCGAGATTGAGGGCTTGTTTGAAAAACAGGAACCAGAGGAGCCACAGGAAGCACCGGTGCCAGCCGCCGCGGAGGAGCCTGAAGTGAAGGAACCGGAACCGGCGATTGCGGCCGTCAGCCGGGATCCCGAGGACGCTTGGTATTACACACGGGAAGGGCAGCGGATCGGCCCGGTGGGATTTTCGGACCTAAGGGAGAAGGCGGGTGAGGCGGCGCTGGACCCGCGGCTCGACATGGTCTGGAAGCAGGGCATGGCGGAGTGGAAGCCGTCCGGGGAGATCGAGGGCTTGTTTGAAAAACGGGCCGCCCCGGCACCGGAGTCGCTCGCACCTCCGGCTGATCCTTACACCCCGCCGACGCAGGGAAATCTGCTGGAGGGAATGGGCATGGAGGACGATTGGCCGGGCGCGCGGCGCCGTAGTTTCCTTTTCATGACGATTATCTTCCCGTTCCTGTGGAGTTTTCTCTTTGCGTTTATCGGGCAATTTCTCGGCAGCCAGCTGGGTCCGGAGATCATGCAATACATCGGACTCGCCGCCGGTATTCTGCCCTTGATCGCGGGAATCTATTTCAGCCTCATGCGCTTGGTGAACCTGGGCATGAGCCGTTGGTGGTTTCTGGGAAACTTCGTTCCTTTGCTGAATTTCTGGGTCGGCTACCGGTGTTTCGCGTGCCCGGCGGGCTACGCCTATCACAAAAAGCTTGATGGCGTGGGAATCCTGCTTGCGATCCTCTACTGGCTGTCAGTCGTCGTCACGGTCCTGGTGGCGGTGGCGGTTATTGCGCTGATGTTTGGCGCAGTGGATAATCCCGAGATCCAGGAACAACTCCGTGAACCGCTGCGGATGATCCAA
The DNA here is from genome assembly GCA_041549835.1 of Luteolibacter sp. Classification (GTDB taxonomy): domain Bacteria; phylum Verrucomicrobiota; class Verrucomicrobiia; order Verrucomicrobiales; family Akkermansiaceae; genus Luteolibacter. The sequence continues at coordinate 28,728 of JBFEQB010000036.1, forward strand.
GAACAATTGGGCAAGAAATGATACAGACTTCGAAACAGGCGGATGAACGCCGCGAAGCGGGTCCGATGGAGTGCTGGTGCCTGCATGGTGCGGTCGGCATGGCGGCGGATTGGCGGAGCTTCGCAAAACGCCTCGCCGCGGAAAAAACCGGCAGCCGGGCGGTGGATTTGTGGCGGTTTCTCGATTGCCAGCCGATGCCGCTGGCGGACTTCGGCACGGCGCTCAACGCGGACGCCGGCGGTGAGGTGTTCCGCGGCAGCGGCCGGGCGCTGCTTGGCTATTCAATGGGCGGGCGGCTGGCGCTGCATGCGTTGCTAGGAAATGAGCCTCCATGGCAGGTGGCGGTGATCGTTTCCGCCCATCCGGGACTGGAGTCGCAATCCGAACGCGAGGCCCGGAGCGGGGCGGACGCCGCATGGGCGAGCAAGGCGCTGATGGGAAACTGGCAGGAATTTCTCAAGGACTGGAACGCGCAACCGCTTCTGGCAGATGCGGAGATCCGCGATCCGCAGGCCACCGGCAGCCTGATCATGCGCCGCCGTGAAATCGCCCGGAGCTTCGTCGATTGGTCGCTCGGATCGCAGGAGCCGCTATGGGACCGGCTTCATGAAATTACCATTCCCGTGCTCTGGGTGGCCGGGGAAACCGACGCGAAATTCCGCGCCCTCGCCGAGCGGGCTGTCGCGCAGCTTCCCCAAGGCAAGCTCGTGATCGCTCCCGGAGCCGGCCACCGAGTGCCATGGGAAGCGGAAGAGTGGCTCGCGGATCAGGTGGCGCATTTCCTGCGGGCGGGTTTTTGAATCCCTGCCCACATCCCGGATTGCCGGGCGGCGCGGGATCGTCCAAGGTCCCGCCCATGTGGACCACCGTGCGTGAATTCGAGGACATCCGTTATGAAACGACGGATGAGGGGAAAATCGCCAAAATCACCATCAATCGCCCGGAAGTGCGCAATGCCTTCCGCCCGAAAACGGTGATGGAGCTTCTGCAGGCCTTCGACATGGCGCATGAAGACCCGGTCGTCGGCGTGATCATTCTCACCGGTGCGGGTGATCTGGCGTTCTGCTCCGGTGGCGACCAGAAAGTGCGAGGCCACGCCGGCTACATTGGCGAGGATGGCATCCCGCGGCTCAACGTGCTCGATCTACAGAAGAAAATCCGTTCGTTGCCGAAGCCCGTCGTTGCGATGGTCGCCGGCTACGCGATCGGCGGCGGCCACGTGCTCCACATCGTCTGTGATCTTACCATTGCCGCCGACAACGCGCGATTCGGCCAGACCGGGCCGAAAGTCGGCTCGTTCGATGGCGGCCTCGGATCCAGCTACCTCGCCCGCATCGTCGGCCAGAAGAAAGCCCGTGAAATCTGGTATCTCTGCCGCCAGTATGACGCCCAACAGGCGCTCGACATGGGTCTCGTCAACACCGTCGTCCCGCTCTCCGATCTCGAAAA
>JBFEQB010000037.1:0-29616 GCA_041549835.1 Luteolibacter sp.
AGGCGTAGCGTTCGAGGGCCTCGATGATGAGGAAGTTGGTGGGGAACCAGATGGGTCCGCGCCAGTTGGAATTGCCGCCGAACATGTCGGTGGTGGCCTCGCCGGGGGTGTAGTTCACTTCGTGGCGTTGACCGTGGTGATCGAAGACAAAGGGCGCCTCCTCGTGCGCCTTGCTGAGCGAACGGATGCCAAAATCTGATAGAAACTCGTCGGAGTCCAGCATATAGGCGAGGGTTTTCCGGAGGCGTTCCTCGGACGGGATGGCGAGCATGCAACGGCCGGCGTTCTTATCGCCGCTGACGCGGCGGACGCTGATGTATTTCAGGAGGTCCGGGCGGTTGACGAGGAACCAGTCCATGCGTTTGCGGAAGCCGGGCAGGGCGTCGATGGTTTCCTGCTTGAGCACGGTGACGGCGCAAAGCGGGAGCAGGCCGACAAGCGAGCGGATGCGCAACGGGATGGGCTGCTCGTGGTTGATGATGAGCTGGTCGTAGTAGAAGCCGTCATCGCTGTCCCAGAGGCCGGTGCCGCCGAGCGAGTTGATGGCATCGCAGATGTTGACGAAGTGCTCGAAAAATTTTGAGGCAATGTCTTCGTAGGCGGGTTTTTCGAGGGCGAGTTCAAGCGCCATAATGAGCATGACCTGGCAGAACGAGGCCATCCACGCGGTGCCGTCCGCTTGGTTGAGGTGGCCGCCGCCGGGCAGCGCTTGGGAGCGGTCGAAGACCCCGATGTTGTCGAGCCCGAGGAAGCCCCCGCCGAACACGTGGCGGCCCTCGACGTCCTTGCGGTTGACCCACCAGGTGAAGTTGAGCAGGAGTTTCTGGAAAGCCCGCTCAAGGAAGAGCAGGTCGCGTTTACCCTTGTGATCGGCGATCTTGTAGACGCGCCAGACGGCCCACGCGTGGACCGGCGGATTGACGTCGGAGAAATTCCATTCGTAGGCGGGAAGTTGGCCGTTCGGGTGCATGTACCACTCGCGCAACAGGAGCAGGAGTTGGTGTTTCGCGAAATCCGGATCGACGGCCGCGAAGGGGATCATGTGGAAGGCGGTGTCCCATGCGGCGAACCACGGGTATTCCCACTTGTCCGGCATCGAGAGGATGTCGCGGGCGAAGAAGTGCGGCCAGTCCGAGTTACGGCCTTTGAGGCGGGCCTCGGAGGGCGGCTGGGCGCTACCTTCCTTGAGCCAGTCCTCGACGACGTAATGGAAGAATTGCTTGGTCCACAGCAGTCCGGCGTAGCCTTGGCGGCAGATCAAACGCTCGTCCTGGGAAATCCCGCTGGGGATGACTTGATCATAAAACTCATCGGACTCGGCAATGCGGGCGGCGAAGGTTTCCTCGAACCGGTCGAAGCCCATCAGGCCGTTGGAATCTCCGGCGGCATAAAGTCGGCAGCGGACGACCACGGATTTTCCGGGTGGGACGGTGAGTGTGAAATGAGCGGCCGCCTTGGTGCCGGACGGCACGGCGGAAACCGCGTTTTTTTCCCGATGGATGATGTGGCGGTGAAAGGCGTCCTTGACGTGGGGGGTGGAATTCGGCGTGCCATGCAGGCTTTCTATATTCGTGTCGTTTTCGGTGAACAGCCATTCGACGGGGGCGCGGTGGCCCGGCGCATCGGCGATGAAGTTGTATTGGCCGAGCGTTTCGTGCAACGCGGTGACATGGGTTCCTTGGCCGGTGATGACCGGCTTTTTGACGGGGGCTTCCCGGTGTTCCCCCCAACCCCAGACATTGCGGAACCAAAGGGTGGGCAGGACATGGATCGCCGCAGGGTCCGGGCCGCGGTTGGTCACGGTGATGCGCCACAGCAGGTCTTCCGGCGAACGTTTTGCAACTTCCTGAACAACATCGAAATACCGACCGTCGTCGAACATGCCCATGTCCGCAAGTTCCAGTTCGGGGCCGGAGCGGCCGAGTTGTTGGTTCTTCTCGCGGATTTCGGTGTAGGGGTATTTGCCCTGGGGGTATTTGTAGAGGGCCTTGGTATAGGAGTGGGTGGGCGTGGAATCGAGGTAGTAATAGCACTCCTTCACATCCTCGCCATGGTTGCCCTCGTTGCCGCCGAGACCGAAGAGGCGCTCCTTGAGGATGGCGTCCTTGCCATTCCAAAGGGCGGGAGCGAAACAAAGGCGGCACTGGCGGTCGGTCCATCCCTGCAATCCGTCCTCACCCCACCGATAGGCACGGCGGCGCGAGTGGTCGTGCGGAAAAGCGGACCAACTGTGGCCGTGGTCGGAGTCGTCCTCGCGCACCGTGCCCCACTGCCGTTCGCTGAGGAAGGGGCCCCAGCGACGCCAGTTTTTCTCGCCGGCCTTTTCTTCGGCCAGCCGTTCGTGTTCGCAAGTCATCGGAGCGATTCAAGCAGGAAGCGTGCGGAGAAAACGGAAAAATAACTTTTGAGGTGCATGTCTCTGTTCAGGAGTGGGTTTGGCCTCCGCATCCCGTTATCCCACTGACGAACGTCCGGGACTGTTTTTCAAAACCTCGACCACCAGATCCACCGGCAGCCCCATGACATTGTCGAAGCTCCCCTGGATACTCCGGACGATGCGCTCGCCGTGTTCCTGAATTCCATAGGCACCCGCCTTGTCGAGCGGGTTGACAAGAGCGAAATAAGCGTCGATTTCCGCATCGTCAAGCGGCCGGAAGGTCACGTCCGTGCTGCCATGAAAGACCTTGCGCGCGCCATCCGGAAAAATCACGCACACCCCGGTGCAGACGTGGTGCACTCGCCCTGCAAGTTTCCGCAACATGCCGCGCGCCTCGGTGAGATCCGCGGGTTTGCCGAGCGGTTCGTCATCGATGAACACCAGCGTGTCCGAGCCGATCACGGTGGCATCCGGGCGGAGCGCGGCGACAGCCTCGGCCTTGAGCGTGGCGTTGTGTTCGCAGAGGACGTCCGGTTTCAGGGAAGCGTCATGGATTTCCTCAGCCGGAGACGGCACGACTTCAAAGACCATGCCGGCGCGCTCAAGTAATTCGCGGCGGCGAGGTGAGGCGGATGCAAGCACGACGGGCATGGGACTGACATGGACCGGATTCCACGGGCGCGCAAGCATGGTCAACGGGCCGGCTCCAAGCCGTCCATCTCCTCGCGCATGAATTCCATCAGACGTTGCATTTCGGAAAGATGGCGGCGCATGCGATCTTCACCGCCGGGCGGCAGGCGACGGCCCGGAGCCGCCATTCTCCTGACGGGCAGGGAAGCCTCCTCGTCAGCCTTGCGCATCTGCGCGAGCGCCGGATCCTCCAGCGGTTTTTTCAAGAGTTCCTCCACCGCCGCCGAGGGCATGACAAACGATCGTGTGCGGTCCGCCCTGGCCATGGTGACCCCCACCACCTGACCCTTCAGATTGACGACCGGTCCACCGACCTGACTGGGTTTCGGACGCATATCGGTCTGAATCGCACTGGAGAATGAATCACGCACCCGGCTGATCGCACCGCCCATGCGTTCCATCTGCCGCAGGCGGTCTCCGGGGAAGTCCGGAAGAGAAGGACGGTTTCCCAACAAAACATCAAACTCCCTCTCATCCCCGCCCACGCGGACCAGCAGCGTGATGGTCGAACCGGGACTCACTCCCACCAACGAATTCTTCAGCTCCAGCAACCCGGAAATCTTGCGGCCACCGACTTGCAGGATGATGTCTCCCGCACGCAAGCCCGCAGCGGCAGCCCCGGAATCGGGCGACACCTTGTTAATTTTCACTCCGGGACCTTTGAAATTCAAGGAGCCCGTCACCCCGAGAAACGCTTGGTCGGTATCCCGAAGATTTCGCTCCAGCACACTGACCACCCCGAAGGCGGCGGGCCGCCCGTCCGGCTGGGGAGCGACGAGAAAGCCGCCGAGCGGGGGGCTTTCGTGGCTCCACTTCACCGGAGTGAAAGGCATGCCACTGGTTTCCAGCAACGCAAGATCCTCATCCGCATACACGCCGGAGATTCTGGCCGCACGCACTTCTCCACCGGCACCCTCCACACGCAAGGCCCCATTCGCCCGAGCGATCTCGCTCCACTTGGTGAGAATCCGGTTTCCATCGCCGATCACCGTGCCATAGGCCATGCGGCGATTGCCCATCCATACGCGCACGGTCGATTTCGCGGCATCCGTCAGGGCCGGGAGGAGTGCCCGGTTGAATTCATCCGTCTGTGCGTCCACCGCCTCGCGCTCTTCGGGGAGGAGCAAGGGAATATCGTCCTGCGCCCTCGCAAAGTCTTGCAGAAGAATGGCCCCAAGCAGGGGAAGGAAGTGGGTTTTCATGCCTGTGAATCGATTCATCGCGCTTCGAAAAGTTCGTTCCTACGCTTGAGGGTGACGTTCATGTCGAGACGGTCCCGGTCCCTCAGCACGCCGAGCTTTACCAAATCGCCCGCTTGGCGTTTCGCGAGAATTTGCAACAATTCCGCTCCATCGCGGACCGGGCTGCCATCCAGCGAGCGGATCAGATCCCCCGCCCTTACGCCGGCCGCAGCCGCGGGCGATCCATGGACGACGGTCTCGACGATCACACCTTTGACGCCGCGGGCCATGCCCATGCCGATCCCCAACACCGGCATTTCCGGGTTTGCGAAAGGATTCAACGAAAGCTCGCCCCATGCCTCACCGGCACGAATCCGGTCCCAATCGTCGCGAAAGCCATCGATTCCGGCATGGTTGTTGTTGGTCAGCGACTGGCCGATCGAGGAATGAATGCCGACGATTTTTCCGTCCAGGCCAAACAAGGGACCACCCGAATCACCACCGATAAGAGTGCAGTCGGTGGTCAGGAAATTTCCGGGGCCTTTTGAAATTACGCGGCCGAACCGCACCGGCGGCGGACGACTTGCATCGAAGCCTGCCGAGTGCCCGAGCGCGATCACCCAGTCGCCTGCTTCAAGAGGCTTGGAAGCTCCCATTTCGACGAACGGCCACTTGCCGTCCTCTTCGATTCGCACCATGGCGATGTCCTTCGAATAATTGGCACCCAGCACTTTTCCGGTCACTTGCTTCCCGTCCGGAAACACAACCAGAAGCGCCTCCGCACCCTGCACCACGTGGGCGGCGGTGAGAATCAATCCGTCCTCCGAGGTAATCACGCCGGAGCCTGAAGACCCCGTCCGCTCCGAAAGAAGCGCCACCGTGGCAGGCAGCACCTTACCGGAAACCTCCTCCACTTTCGCTTCGAGCCGCACCAGGTCGTCAAGACTGGCCGATGGCTCACGGGCCGCCAAAGGGAGGCAGATGCCACCCAGGCAAAGGCCGAGCCCCAGCATACGGATCATTCGATTCATGTTCATCGTTTCGTGCTGTAAAGCGCCATCTGCAAGAGAATTTGTCTTGGCGGACGCACCGCGTGGATTTCCCCCCAAGCCCAAAAGTCAGGCGAACCACCATTCAAGCAGGACGTTCAAAACCATGCCTGCATAGAGGACCACGATCGCCCAAACACTGAGACGGTTCCGGCCGGAGGATAGAATTTGCGAAAAAATCACCAACAGATGGAACAGGCCCAATCCCAAAAAACTGTATCCAAAGGCAATCAACCCGACGAAAGCCTCCGGCAAATCGGGAATCTGGCAAATCCAATATACTGCAATCGCCCAGACCGCACATACCATCGCCAGAATGCCCAAGATCCTCGCTGTGCGGGATGGCAGAATCACTTCGATCGACCGGCCGGTGACCAAGTCCCGCAGATGTTCGTCTTTCGGGCACAGCATCGTCTTCGTCCCCTCGAGCGGAATCTCCCTTTCCGGAATCGGCGTGCGCTTGGTCACCCCGGGAAGACCCCGGACATTTCCCGGATCCACAAACGTGCGGTGAGGCGAAAGAGGTTCCATGAGACGAGGCAAGCACGATCATCAGCCGCATCCCATTAGAAAATCGCATCTGGATTGGAGATGACGGATTTCCCCACGGCATGAGGATTTTTCGCTGAATTTCTGCAAGTTGATCCGAAAGTTCCGCTTTACGGGTTGCCCGTTCGGCTCAAATCCCTAGCCTCCGGCCAACGAATTCCCCATGGCCAATCCCACTGCCCGCCCTCTCGGCAAACGCGTGCTCCTGATGGGCACCTGCCTCTGTGACGCCTTCTATGACGATGTCGCCCGCGCCACCGTCGAAGTACTCGAACACCTCGGCATTTCCGTCGAGTTTCCCGAGAACCAGACCTGCTGCGGCCAACCGGCCTTCAACTCCGGCGAATGGAGCGCCTCGCGCAAAGTCGCAAAACACGCCGCCGAAGTCTTTGCCGGCGAACTGCCCGTCATCGTGCCCTCCGGTTCCTGCGCCGCGATGAACCGCCACGGCAACCTGCTCCAGTTCGAGGAAAACCCGGACCCCGCCATCACCTCGCTCGCCAACCGCACTTGGGAACTCATCGACTTCATCTACAACGGCCTCGGCATCAAAACCTGGCCCGGCAAGTTCGACAAACCGACGCGCATCGCCTTTCACCGGTCCTGCCACAGCCGCGGCACCACCACCGGCGAGGCCGTTCGCACCTTGCTCTCCTCCATCGAAAACGCCGAGATCATCCCCTTCGGCCAGTCCGAGCAATGCTGCGGCTTCGGCGGCACCTTCTCCGTCACGTTCCCCCACATCTCCGGCCAAATGGGCACCCTCAAACTCGACAACATCCTCGACACCCAGCCCGACATGCTCGCTGGCATCGACATGTCCTGCCTCATGCACCTCAGCGGCCTCGCTACCACCCAAGGCCGACCGGTCCCCCACAAGCACACCATCCAAATCCTGCGGGATACGCTCAAGCCATGATCGGAAACCAACCCATCGACCAATACGCCCGGGCCATCTCGGACGAAAAGCAGCACTCGGTCCTCGATGGCTCATCCGCTGGCACGGAAAAACGCTATCAGGTCTTGCACAAGGACTATCAGAACCCCGACGAACTCCGCCATCTCGCCGCATCCATCAAGGACCACACGCTCCACCACCTCGGAGACTACCTCGCCAAAGCCGAACAGGCGCTCGTTTCCCGCGGCGTCAACGTCCATTTCGCCTCCACCGGCGACGATGCGAAACAAACCATCCTCTCGATCCTCCAAGGCCACGGCGTCACCCAGCTCACCAAGGCCAAGTCGATGGCCGCCGAGGAAATCCACCTCAATCCGTTTCTGATAGAAAACGGCATCGAATGCCTGGAGTCCGACCTCGGCGAGTTCATCATCCAGCTCGACAACGACGAGCCGTCCCACATCGTCAAACCCATCATCCACAAGAACCGCCGCGAGATCGCCCGCACCTTCCAGCGCGAGGGCATCGCCGGGGATTACAACGACGACCCGGAAGTCATCACCCGCCGTGCGCGGGTTTTCCTGCGGGAAAAATACATGCAGGCCCAGGCCGGCATCACCGGGGCGAACTTTGTCTGCGCCGACACCGGCCGCATCTTGCTCGTCACCAACGAGGGAAACTCGCGCTTCGGCATGGCACCATCGAACGTCCACATCGCGCTCGTCGGCATCGAGAAACTCATTCCCCGCGAGCAGGACCTTTCGGTTTTCCTCAACTTGTTAGGGCGCTCCGCCACCGGCCAGCAACTCACAGTTTACACCGAGTTCATCAACGGCCCCAAATCCGCGAACCAGCCCGACGGCCCGGAGCACATGCACGTCGTCTTCATGGACAACGGCCGCAGCGACGTGCTCGCCTCGAACTGCAAGGAAATCCTCCGCTGCATCCGTTGCGGTGCCTGCCAGAATGTCTGCCCGGTCTATCGGCAGGCGTCCGGCCATGCTTACCGCTCCACCTACGGCGGCCCTGTCGGCGCGGTGCTCTCGCCCTTGCTCTTCGGCGATCGTTTTCCGGAACTCGCCGACCTGCCGAAGGCCTCGTCGCTCTGCGGGGCCTGTAACGAAGTCTGCCCGGTCGATATCCCGATCCCGGATCTGCTGCTCCGCCTGCGCGACAAAGCCCACCGCGAACACGTCCACTCCCCGGCGGCCATTCCGATGGCACCGTTCGCGACCCTCGCCACCTCACCCTCGCTGTGGCGCACCGCGATGACGATGTCCAAGGCGATGAACCATCTCCCGATCCAGGTCGCGCCGATCAAACCGCTTCAGGACTGGCTCGGCCAGCGCACGCTTCCCGAGTCCCACGGCGGAGACTTCCGCAAATGGTATAAAAGCCGCAAAGCCGCAAAACACTAACACACACCCGATGAAACTCGAAACTCAATGCCTCCACGCCGGATATTCGTCCGATCCGACCACCCATGCCTGCGCGGTGCCGGTCTATCGCACGGCATCCTTCGTCTTCGACAGCACCGAACACGCGGCTAACCTCTTCGCCCTGCGCGAACTCGGGAACATCTACTCGCGTCTGATGAATCCCACTAACGACGTGCTCGAACAACGCGTCGCCGCTCTTGAAGGTGGAGCCGCAGGCCTTGCCATCGCATCCGGCACCTCGGCAATTTTCTATTCGATCATCAACCTCGCCCAAGCGGGCGACAACATCGTTTCCGCTCGCAACCTCTACGGCGGTTCCTATACGCAGTTCAAAGACATCCTGCCCGCGCTCGGCATCGAGGTCCGCTTCGTGGATTCCAACAACCCGGAAAACTTCGCCGCCGCCGCGGATGACAAGACCCGCGCGTTCTTCTGCGAGTCCGTCTCGAATCCCGCGCTCGAAATCTCCGACATCACCGCCATTGCGAACGCCGCCCACGGCCTCGGTCTGCCGCTCATCGTCGATTCCACGTTTTCGACACCCTACCTGACCAAACCCATCGAGTTCGGCGCGGACATCGTCGTCCACTCGCTGACCAAGTGGCTCGGCGGCCACGGCACCGGCATCGGCGGCATCGTGATTGATTCCGGAAAATTCAACTGGGCCGCCGGTAAGCACCCGCTCTTCGACACCCCGGACAGTTCCTACCACGGCCTGCGCTGGGGTCACGACCTGCCCGACCCACTGGCACCGCTCGCCTACATCCTGCGCATGCGCACCGGCCCGCTCCGCAACCTCGGCGCCTGCCTTTCGCCTGACAACGCGTGGATCGCCCTGCAAGGCATCGAAACCCTGCCGCTACGCATGGAACGCCATTGCGAGAATTCGCTCGCCACCGCACTGCACCTGCAGAAACACCCGGCCGTCGAGTGGGTGCGCTTCCCCGGCCTGCCCGGTGATCCGCAAGCCGCGCTCAACGACCGATACCTGCATGGCAAAGGCGGCTCGATGGTCGTGTTCGGCATCAAGGGCGGAAGCGCCGCCGGCGCGAAGTTCATCGATTCGCTAAAGATGTTCAAACACCTCGCCAACGTCGGTGACGCCAAGTCTCTCGCCATCCACCCGGCCTCCACCACCCACTCCCAGCTCAACCCGGAACAGCAACTCGCCGCCGGCATCCCTCCCGAACTCATCCGCCTGTCCGTGGGCATCGAGCACATCGACGACATCCTCAGCGATCTCGATCAAGCGCTGGCCGCTGCTTCAAAATCATAGGTCCCATGAAACCCACAGGACCTTCACCCGACATGAGAGACTCCATCTTCGCCAAAATCGAAGCCGCCACCTCGACTCTCAAAACGAAAGCGCCTCTTCCGGATTACGACATCGCGCTCACCCACTCCGCGCCAAAACTCGAAGGCTCCGACCTTTGGGAAATCTTCGCCCGGAATTTCAGCGCGGTGAACGGCAGGCCGATGTCCAGTGTGGACGAGCTCACGCAGTTCCTCAAATCCAACGATCAAACCCACGGCTACTGCGATCCGGCGCTTTTCGATGGCATCGGTTCGAAGCTCGCAGCCGCCGGTCTCACCGTGGAAACCGAATACGACCGTTCGCGCTATGACGACTATCAATTCGGCATTACCCGCGCCACCGGGGCGATCGCGGAATCCGGCACCGTCATCCTTGATGACAATCGCACCTCGCACCGGCTCGCCGCGCTTTCACCGTGGGTGCATGTGGCCGTGTTGGAGAGCCGGCAAATCCACCGCGCTATTTCGGATGCCATCGCCGCCCTCGGCGACAGCCCGAACATCATCTGGTGCACCGGGCCGTCCAAAACCGCCGACGTCGAGGGCATCCTCATTGAAGGCGTCCACGGCCCCGGCGAGCAGATCGCGCTACGGGTCTAAGGTGGCGGCGGTTTTCAACCGCCACCATGCCGTTCATGACGCCACCAGTTCCAGATAGGCTTCGATTTCCCGCGAGGGGTCATGCGCCCGCATCAGCGCCTCGCCGATGAGCACGGCGTTTGCGCCGGCATCCAGCACGCGCTGGGCGTCTTCGAGGGTTTTGATGCCGCTTTCGGAAACCAACAACACATCATCCGGGACCTCCTCCGCGAGTTGTTCGGTGGTGGCCAGATCCACTTCGAAGGTTTTCAGATTCCGGTTGTTCACACCGATCAAATCCGCGCCCAGGTCGAGCGCGCGCTCCATTTCCCTCAGATCGTGGACTTCCACCAGCACATCGAGCATCAGCGACCTCGCCTCGTCGTAAAGCCGGCGCAGCATGTCGTCATCAAGCGCCGCGACGATCAGCAGGATGGCATCCGCTCCGGAGACCGAGGCCTCGTGGATCTGCACCTCGTGGATCGTGAAATCCTTCCGCAGCAGCGGAGCATCTGAAAATTTCGAGATCTGGGTGAGATAGCTCAACGAGCCTTGGAAGTATTTCTCGTCCGTCAGGATGGAAAGGCACGACGCACCGCCTTCAAGGTAGCGTTTCGCCTGACGAAGCGGGTCGAAATCCGGGTCGATCAGGCCCACCGACGGCGAGGCTTTTTTGACTTCGGCAATCACGCCGAGGCGGTCCGGGCCGCGGTCGAGGGCGGCGCGGAAGCCCCCGAAGTCGTTGCGTTGCAGAGCGGCGGCGCGGAGGAGCGAGGCCCGTGGCATCAGGGCTTCAACTTCGAGGCGCTTGGTGGCGATGATTTCAGCGAGTTTGTCGGACATGCGCGCCGCAAGACAAGCCGAGGTCTGGCAGAATGAACATGGAATTTTTACAAATTTTGGCTTGCCCGGTCCCCGGCCCAGTGTAGAAAGCGCCCACGCGTTTCGCGACGCGGGCGTAGCTCAGTGGTAGAGCGCCACCTTGCCAAGGTGGATGTCGTGAGTTCGAATCTCATCGCCCGCTCCATTTTCCCTAAATCCATGTTCGTCTGGTCGAAACTCTCGGGAGCGCAATGGATCGACGCATGGGAGGAGCGTTTCGCCGGAAACCCCAACCTCGTCATCGAGTATCTCAAGGGCGGCAAGTCGATCCGGGTCCGCCTGTTCTGCAACACCGCGAAGGAGGCGCAAACCGTCGCCGAACAGTGGGGGGGAAGTATCCGCAAAATGGCCGGAGCCGAGTGGAACAAACCGGTCGCCCCGCCGCGCCCGGTGAAAGTGCGCGATGTGTTCCTACTCACCGCCGAATCCCGCGCTAAGGAACTCTCCGCGATTCAAAAAGCACATCCCAAGCGCCAGATCATTTCGATCCCGCCGGAGATGGCCTTCGGCACCGGGGATCACGCCACCACCTCGACCTGCCTGCGGCTGTTAGTGGACGTTTCCCGCGAGCGCAAGGGCACCGACTGGACGGTCGCCGACCTCGGCACCGGCACCGGCGTCTTGGCCATCGCCGCCCGCAAACTCGGTTCAGGCGAGACGTTTGCCTGTGATTTCGATCCCTTTTCCGTCGCTGCCGCCTCACGCAACGCGGTCCGCAACCACACGCCGGAAGTCCTCGTCAAGGAACAGGACGTCCTCAAATGGAAGCCACGGAAGAAGGGCTACGACGTCGTGATGGCCAACCTGTTCTCCACCGTGCTCATCCAAGCCTGGCCGGTCATCGCCAAGTCGCTCGCCCCCGGCGGCGACCTGATCGTTTCCGGCATTCTCGCCACCCAGGCGTGGGATGTCTTCACCGCCGCCGCCTCTAACGGACTTGGTTTCACCAAGGTGATCAGGAAGGGCAAGTGGGTCACCGCCCGCGGCGGACACCTCAAGGATTTGATTGCGAAGGAGAAGGCCTGAACCTCACTTCTGGCACTTCGGGCACCAATACGTCGAGCGCTGGCCGATGACCGCCTGGCGGATCGGCGAGCCGCAGGCCCGGCACGGTTCGCCTTTGCGCTCGTAAACAAACAGCCGCTGTTTGAAATAGCCGGGCTCGCCGTTGGAATGCAGGAAGTCGCGCAAGGTCGTGCCGCCTGCCTCGATGGAATCCGTTAGAACCGCGCGGATCGCCACCACGAGTTTCGCCAAGCGAGGTTTTGAGAGTTTTTTTGCCGGCGTGCGCGGGAGGATTCCGGCACGGAACAAGGCTTCGGAAGCATAGATATTTCCCACGCCGACGACCACCTTGGCGTCCATGATGACGAGCTTGATCGCTGCGGAGCGTTTCGCGCAGGCGGCCGCAAGATGGGCCGCGGTGAACTCATCGCCCAGCGGCTCGGGGCCGAGGTCTTTCAGCAGCGGATGCTCCAGCGGTTCTCCCGTCAAGCGCAGCACCAGCCCGAAGCGCCGCGGGTCATGAAAGCGCAGTTGTTTGCCATTCGCCAGCGTGATGCCCACATGGTCGTGAGTCTTCCATGGATCCGACGGCCGGATCACCCGCAAGCTGCCTGACATGCCGAGGTGGATGAGAACCGTGCTGGAGTCGTCGACCGCCAGCAGCAGATACTTCGAACGACGGGACACGCCTGTGATCTTCCGCCCCTCGATCGCGGAGAGGTCTTTGGAAACCGGCTGCCGCAGGTCATGCCGGCGCACGATCACCTCGGCAACCTTCACAGCCCGCACATGTGGCTCGATGCCGCGGCGGGTGGTTTCGACTTCAGGAAGCTCAGGCATGGCGGGGATTGGGGTGAAACACGGGTCGAAAAACAAGATCGAATGGATAAAGCTCCAATCACGTCTTTATTGATGAGAACCCACCAAGGGACAGATCATGAAGATTCATACCATTTTTGGAAACATCGCAACCGCCGCATTGGGAGCGATCCTGTTTGGCACGGACATGGCAGCCGCGCGGGACCAATCCGGGGCGCAGGACTTCGAAGTCCTGACCCGCGGGCCGGTGCACGAGGCATTTGCGGGAACAGTGTCTTACAATCCCGATCCGGGCATCATCGTAGCCGCCCAGGTTCCCGACCCGATCGAGGAACTTCCGCCAGAACAGCGGTTGGAAGGCGACAACGTCGCATGGATTCCCGGCTACTGGGCATGGGACGAGGAACAAAACGATTTTCTATGGATCAGCGGCATCTGGCGGAACCTGCCACCGGGGCGTCAGTGGGTTCCCGGCTACTGGTCTGAAGTCAATGGCGGCTACCAATGGACATCCGGATATTGGGAGGATGCCGCAACCACGGAGGTATCGTATCTGCCCGAACCGCCCCGCAGCCTGGAAGTGGGACCGAATATCGCCGCACCTTCCAACGATCAGTCATGGATTCCGGGTTCATGGATTTGGAATGACTCCCGCTATGCATGGCGCGCCGGCTATTGGTCTCCGGTCCGCGAAAACTGGATCTGGGTGCCGGGCCACTACCGCTGGACCCATCGCGGCTACATCTATGTGGATGGCTATTGGGACTATGCGGTTCCCCGGCGCGGCGTGTTGTTCGCCCCCGTCCATTTCGGCAGGAACGTGTATTCACGCCCGGGATTCCTCTATTCGCCGGCCACGGTGATCAGCCTGCTCGTTTTCTCAAACCACCTCTTCCTGAAGCCGAATTACTGCCACTATTACTTTGGCGACTACTATGCCCCGAGATACCGGGATCGCGGCTACTACGCATCGCACTCCTACCATTCCAGCCGACGTGGCTGCGATCCGATCTACTCGCATTACCGCTGGGAAAACCGTGGCAACCGAAACTGGGACAAGCAGCGCCGCGAGTATTTCGAATACCGGAGGGACCATGAGAACTCCCGACCACCGCATACCTTCAAGGCTCTGGCCAAGCTTTCTGAAAAACAACGCGGCAGTGGAAGTAACTACGCGGTGGCCGAGCCGCTTTCCCGCTATGTGAACACCCGCGGCGATGGACGGCAGCGTTTTCAATCGGTTGCCAAGAAAGACCGGCAGCAGCTTGTCATCCAGACGCAGGACGTGCGGAAATACGCCCAGCAACGCAAGCAACTTGAAACCCGTGCCGAAACCACCGCCGCGGCGGGCTCCACCGAACGCGTAAAGGCACGACGATCGAAAGTCGGCCGCTCACCGGTCGTCGCGAAGATCGACGAACGGTCGGACAAGTCCATCGCTCCACCCAAACGACTCGAGAAACGCGTGTCCGAGCAATCGCGGGCGTCCACCAAAACCGCCAAGCCGAAACCCATCGTCCGTCCGGGCCGCGAAAGGCCAACCATTCCGGACGCCAAAAAGGGCCGCGATCTCCAACCGGACAAGAAATCCCGGGGCGAACCCAAGCCCCAATCCATCAAGCCACCGGAACCATCCACCAAGCACGGAAACGTCCGTCGACCGATCGAAATACCAGATCGGAAGATGACACATGGAAAAAAAAGCCAAGGAGTGCCGCCTCCGGGAATCAGGAAACCCGAGCCGAGCCCCAAGGCAGTCCCGCGCCCAAGCAGGAAGACGACTCCCGATGTGAAACGCCAGGTGGATGCCAGCCCGACCCGCAAGGCGGTGCCTGAACCAAGGAAAGCCGAACCGATCCGGTCCAAGAAGGTTCAGAAAACGTCTTCCCGCCAAGTCCAGCCGCCGCAATCCGCTCCGCAACCATCCCGCAAGGCGTCTCCCGTCCCGCCGCAGCGCAGCCAACCGAAGCACGCGCCGCAACGGAGCAAGAGCCGGTCCATTCCGGAATCCGACACATCGACTCTCGATTATTCAAGGCATGGAAAAAGCAAACGCAAACGCTAGGTCGCCAGTCATCGTCCGGTCTGACCGTGCCGGCTCCGCTTTCCGCTGACAATTTCGGGATCCCTATCGAAACACGAACAGGCTCGCAGCCATGACATGGCAGACACTGCCGGTCAGGACAAACAAGTGCCAGATCGCATGGTTGAAGGGTAGTCGGCTCCATGCGAAGAAGCCCACGCCAAGCGTGTAGGCGAGACCGCCGGCGGCAAGCCAGCCAATGCCGGCGGCAGGCATCTGCTTCAACAAGGGCCCTACGGCGAGCACGATCATCCAGCCCATCAGCAGATAGAGCGCGGTGGAAAACCAGTGGTCCTTTTTCCCTTTCCATAAAGTCTTCAGGAGAAGCCCACCGATGGCCATGGCCCACACCGCCGCAAACAAGGACCAACCCCACGGACCTTTGAGGGTGATCAGGGTGAACGGCGTGTAGGAACCTGCGATGAGCAGATAGATGCAGATGTGGTCGAGCGTCTGGAAGCGGGCCTTCCACCGCGGGGTGGTGGAAACGTGATAGAGCGTGGATGAGCCATACAACACGACGAGCGACATCCCGAAAACCGCCGCGGAGACCGTCTTGAGCGTGTCTCCGATGGATAGAACCAGCATGATCACCAGGGCAGCGACGCTGAAAAGGATGCCCGCCGCATGGGTGGCCATACTGGCAACTTCCTCGCGGTGGGAGTCGCACAGGCGGGAACGATCTGGGACTTCGCTTTCCATTGAGACACGTTTCCAATCGCGCCGGAGCGCCCGTTTGTCCAGCCGGCGGTTTTTCTCCTTTGCCGCGCGGCGGTTTCCCGGAAAGCTTGTGGCAATGGAATTCGGACGGGGCATTCTGGCGGCCGAGGTGGCGGGCATCTCGCCGCTGTTCGCGCTGTTGACGCTCGTTCTGGTTTTCGCGGTGCTGGTTTCGCTGGTGCTGGTGAGATTCAAGCAGAGCCTGCTGGTTGGCTATCTGCTGAGCGGCGTGCTGATCAGCAACGTCGGACTGTTATGGCTGACAGGCATGGACCGGGGCGATCCGGTGATCCACAACCTCGCGGAAATCGGAGTGGTGCTGCTGATGTTCACGCTGGGCATCGAATTTTCGCTCACAGAGCTCAAACACCTGTGGCGCACGGCGCTGGTCGGCGGCGGCCTGCAGGTGGGAATCACCACGACGGTCGTCGGACTACTCGCGGCGGCCTTCGGGTTCCAAACCGTGGACAGCATCGTGCTCGGCATCGCCGTGGCCCTCAGCTCGACAGCGGTGGCGATGAAATCGTTTCAGGACCTCGGCAAGCAGAACAACCCCGGCGCCCGCGCGAGTCTGGGCATCGCCTTGTTTCAGGACGTGCTCGTCATCCTCGTGTTCCTGCTTCTGCCCGCGTTCTATCATCAGGGCGGCGATTCGGTGGGACGGCAGGTCGGCATATCGATGCTCAAGGGCATCGCCTTCCTCGGCGGCGCCTGGGTGCTCGGCCGCTACGGCCTCACTCCGCTGCTGCACGCGGTGGCGAAAACACGCAGCCGCGAACTTTTCACCCTCACGGTGGTGGGGCTTTGCGCGGGCGTCGCCTTCGCTGGCAGCGCGCTGGATTTGTCGCTGGCGTTGGGGGCCTTCGCGGCGGGACTGGTGGTGAGCGAGTCGATTTACAGCCACCGGATTCTATCGGACATCCTGCCGTTCAAGGATCTGTTTCTGGCGATCTTCTTCGTGTCGGTGGGACTGTTGATCGACATGTCCGCGGTGATCGCCGAGTGGCCGCGGGTGTTGTTGGGCAGTGCGATGCTGCTGGTGCTCAAGGGCGTCGTGGTGTTTGGAGTGCTCAAGGTGCTGAAACTGCCCGGGCGGCCGGCGATGTTGGCGGCCGGCAGCCTTGCGAGCACCGGTGAGTTCTCGCTCGTCCTCATCGGCAAGGCGGGCGGCTACCATCCCTTCGATCCGGCGACCGAGCAGATGCTGTTGATTTGCACGGCGGTGACGATGGCGGTCGTGCCCTCGATGATGCGGGCCTCAAGCCCTTTCGCGAAATGGTTGGAAAAGAAAGGCATCCTCGCGGCACACCAATCCCCTCCCGAGGCGCTGTCGCCCGTCAAGGCGATCAAGGAAATCCACGATCACGCAATCATCTGCGGCTACGGCCCGGTGGGCCGCGCGCTCAATGAGGCCTTGAAACGCTGCGGCGTGGACACCCTCGTGCTCGAGTTGAACTCGGACACGGTGATGGACCTGAAACGCCAAGGCCAACCGGTGCTCTTCGCCGACGCCACCCATCAGGAAGCATTGGATCTGGCCGGCATTTCGCGGGCGCGGCTGGTGGCCTTCACGTTTCCCGCGGTCAGTGCGACCTGCGCCGCCGTGCCGCTCGTCCGGGAACGAAATCCCGGCATCTGCATCTTCGGCCGTGCCAAGTTTCCGAGCGAGGTCCAGCGCCTCAGGAAGCTCGGCGTCCAGGTGATTCACGATGAACGTGAAAGCGCCGTGGCGATGGTCCGCGCCGCGGTTTCCACCTACGAACGCGCCGACATCAACCCGGAGGACGTGGTCCGCGAGGCCCTCAATGACGGCGCTTGATTCACGGATTTTTTGTTCGGTTTCCTCAGAACCCGCCGCTAGAACCCGCCCATGGCACTGCTTCTGGCGATCGAATCCTCCTGCGACGAAACCGCGGTGGCGATCGTGCGCGGTGAACCCGGCGACACCACCGAAGTCCTGGCGTCCGAGGTTTCCTCGCAAATCGAGCTCCACCGCGAACATGGCGGCGTCGTGCCCGAACTGGCATCCAGAAACCACTCGCTGCGCCTCCGCGGGCTGGTGGAAAAAGCCCTCGCCGACGCCGACGTCGCGATGTCCGAAATCGACGCCTTTGCGGCGACCACCGGCCCCGGACTGGCGTCCTCGCTGCTGATCGGCAGCACTGCGGCCAAGGGCATGGCCTGCGCCGCGGACCGCCCGTTTCTCGCCATCAACCATCTCGAAGGCCACCTGCTCTCGCCTTTCCTGGCTCAAACTTCCGTCCCGCCGCATCTCGCACTGATCGTTTCCGGCGGCCACACGCTGTTGCTCGATGTCGAGGGGCCCGGCCGCTACCGCAAACTCGGCGGCACCCGCGACGACGCCGCCGGCGAGGCCTTCGACAAGGTGGGAAAAATGTTAGGACTCCCCTACCCCGGCGGCCCGGAAATCGAAAAGACCGCCCGTGGTGGAAACCCGCAGGCCTATGATTTTCCGCGCTCGATGCTGCATGACCCTCATCTGGATTTTTCCTTCTCCGGCTTGAAGACGGCGGTGCTCTACACGCTCCAACGCGAACAGGGAAACGTCTCGGCCGCCGACCTATCCGCCTCCTTCCAGCAAGCGGTGATCGACATTCTCGTCGGCAAAACACTGCGCGCCGCGCGAGAATCCGGAAAGCGTGTCATCGCCCTGTCCGGCGGAGTCAGCCTGAACCAAGCACTGCGCGAGGCGTTTCAGGAAGCTTGCGCGAAATCCGGCCACCAGCTGGTCACGGCGGCCCCGGATTTCTGCACCGACAACGCCGCAATGATCGCCTTTGCCGCCCTGCTCCGCCATCTGGCGGGTGAGAGCTCACCCTTGGGCGAGGACATCCATCCGAATCTGCCGCTGGTCCAGGGTTGAAACACCGCGACTTGCCCCCCTCCTTCCGCCAACCGAGGGCCTATTTGAAGCTGCCATTTTCCGGATCAGTCTGGCAGATTCCCGCCGCCCGATGATTCAGCGCCCGTTCCAATCACTCGCCGCCGTGAAATGGCTGGCCGTCCTCCTGCCGATGGCGGTAGCGATCGGCTCGGCCTCGGCGTTTTTCCTGTGGAGCTTGGACGCATTGACGCGGGTGCGTTTTGACAATCCATGGCTGTTGTTTCTCCTGCCAATCGGCGGATTCGGTGTCGGCTGGCTTTATCATCACTATGGGAAATCCGCAGCGGCGGGAAACAACCTGCTGATCGATGAAATCCACCAACCCGGCGCCGGCGTGCCGCGGCGGATGGCTCCACTGGTGCTCATCGGCACGCTGGCGACACACCTGTTCGGCGGTTCGGCCGGACGTGAGGGAACCGCCGTGCAGATGGGCGGCAGCATCGCCGGGGCCTTCGCCCGATGGTTAAAACTCGATGCGGGAAGCGTGCGACTACTGCTGATGGCGGGAGTCGCGGCGGGTTTCGGCTCGGTCTTCGACACGCCGATCGCCGGAGCGGTGTTCGCACTGGAGGTGCTGGTGATCGGGCGGATGCAATACGACGCGCTGATCCCGTGCTTCATCGCCTCGCTGGTGGCGGACTGGACCTGCGCGGCGTGGGGAGTGGGCCACACCCATTACCATGTGGCGGTCGCGATTGCACCACGGCTGGATCTTTGGCTGTTTGGAAAAGTGGTTTTGGCGTCCATCGCGTTCGGCCTGGCGGGCGCTTTGTTTGCCTTGGGTTCGCACAAGCTGGGAGCGCTTTTCAAACGCTATATTCCGCGCCCCGAGCTCCGCCCGGCGGTGGGCGGCGTGCTGGTTATCGGCTTGTTTTTCTTGGCCGGCACACCGGATTACCTCGGGCTCGGCGTGCTCGGCAACCGGCCGGACGCCATCACGTTGCCCGCGATGTTCGGCTCCATGGAAATCCCGGCCGGCGCGTGGCTCTGGAAACTCGTTTTCACCGTGGTGACCTTGGCAGCCGGCTTCAAGGGCGGCGAGGTGACCCCCTTGTTCTTCATCGGTGCGGCGCTCGGAAACGCGCTCGCCATCGCCATGGGCGCGCCGGTCGACCTGTTCGCGGCGCTAGGGTTCGTCGCCATCTTCGCCGGGGCCACCAACACGCCGCTGGCCTCCACCCTGCTCGGCATGGAGCTTTTCGGCGCGGACAACGGCCTCTACCTCGCCACCGCCTGCTTCATCGCCTACCGCTTCAGCGGCCACAGCGGCATCTACGCCTCCCAGCGCCTCGCCGTGCCGAAATTCCGCGCCCTGGAGCACGACAAGTGACTTGCCTGTCCTGACGCCGGAGGTTATCCCCTTGCCCGAGGCCCCCGTAGTTCAACGGATAGAACAAGCGTTTCCTAAACGTTAGATCCAAGTTCGATTCTTGGCGGGGGTATTTTGCAACAACCAGCGGTTACCGACACCCCTCATCCCTTGGCGGCTGCGGCGCGGAGGACTTGATAGATCTGATCCTTGAGGGCGGCGCGCTCGAATTTCATTTTTTCGATCTCGGCATCGGAAATCGGTTGCTGGCGTTCCTCGAGGTTGCGGATTTCATCGTCGATGAAATCGTGTTTGGCGACGAGCGAGTCGAACGCCTTGTCGGAGATTCTGAGGGTTTCGATCATCCGGTGATGTTCGGGAAACTCGTGGACGATGTCGTGGTGTTCGGAGAGCATGGTTTTGGTTTTCTACGATTGTTGGGTACGGTTCCGCATACTGGGCCGTCCACCTGTGGCAAGACCAGTGCAAAAGTCGAGCCGCGGACAAGATGCGGATACTATGCGCGAAATTGCGCGGCCCTTGATGCGCTCCATTTCGCGGTCAGGACTGTGGTGTCCTGGCCATTTCCCCGGCTTATTGATGGTTCGGGCGGGAGTGATTCGGATGCGGTGCCGTTTTTTCCTTCGAGGACCAAATCCCAGTGAGGCAAGACTCAGCTGGCGATTTGATGCAGGTCCTGATCAAGCACGCCTTGAATGGCGGCGAGCAACTTCATGGGATCGAGCGGATCGCTGAGCAACGCCGAAGCACCGAGAGACCTTGCGAGAGGCATGACACCGCCCGAGGCCAGCCCTTGCCCGCTGGACATCGCGATGATCTTCATCCCGGGAGCCAGTCCTTGGATCGCCACGAGGATTCCAATGCCCTCGGCACGCGGCATGAACATGTTCATGATGACCAGAGAAACCGGCCACTGTTGGATCATCTCCAGCGCTTCATGGCGATTGGCCGCGGCGACGGACTGAAACCCTTCTGTCTTGAGAATCCGCGCGATCTCTTCCCGGATGGACGTCTCATGGTCCACCAAAAGAATGCGCGTCTCGGTGTCGGTCGGGGGGACTGCTTTCATCAAAAGCCACACTTATCAGGAATCGGAAAACGGCGCAACAGGTCGGCGTCACGCGATCACGTAGTTCGACGACAGGCGACGGTTCATCGTTCGTGACGGGATTGGAAAAAGAAAGCGACGTGAAAAGCGTGGAGAATCCGGACTCTTCGAAGTGGACATCGCCCACTTGGAACGGCAAACAGGAAGCCGCTTTCCTGCCGCTCGCCGATGCCGGAAAAACCGAAGATCTCCCCGAATCAAAAACCGATCCGGACTTCGATCCGCCCGTTCTCCGCCGCCGGGAAGTGACGCCAAAATGCTTCGATTATTGCATCGCCGCCGCATTCGCGATTGGCTGGCGCATGAGACATCCGGCGCACCTCATCGCAGCACTCGCACCCCTGCTCTTCACCGCTTGCGGTGGAGGCTATGCCATCTGGGACGACTGGGCGATGTGGCAATACGCCGGCGTCGAGTGGTCCGGCCGTTCCGTTCCGAAACACTATCATTACGGCCCGTGGAAATCACCGGCTTACTTTGGCTCGATGGACCGCCCGCTTGAACACAATGCTTTCAATGGCTCCGTCAACGACCTGGAGCGCTTCTGGGCGGAACATTCATGGGAAGTCCGTTGAGCGCGCGAGCCGCGGGATGAGACGCTGAACCCGTGCCGGGGCGAGCGCACGCAATCGACCTCCACGCCATCGGTTGGAAAGCCCGGTCCAAGTTGCCTATCCGCAAGCACCTCGTGAGTGGACGGGCAATACCGCCGGGCAAGGTTCTCATCCCGGGTTTATTGCAGCTGACCCTTTTGAATCACATTCTTTGCATGGGTTGCTCCGCTCTTGCGGGTCCGGACGATCCGTCAACGATCCGCGCGAATTTCCCCGGCAGGCAGCCCGCGCACGGTCGCGGCCACAGACCTGCTGCCGCGGGATTCCAGCATCCATCTTATGACAGCCAATCGATTCGCCGCCGCATTCCTCATGTTGGGAGCGGGGTTTCTTGAGTCCGGTTCCGCAGGAACCGCTGGGCCCGCCTGTGGATCCGGAGCCACCGGGCTTCTGGTCGGGAAAACCTCCGGCGATTCGACCGGCGAACGCCTTTGGTCCGTGCCCATCTTCTATCAGAACGAGGACAATCCGCTGCTTCAGGAACTCGCCTGCCAGGGCCAGCTCCAGGTCCAATACGCCACCGGCGCGGACGATTCCGGAGACTTCGGCACCGAGGACCGTCCGGATGCCTGCACCTGGGGCAACATCGAGGTCCGCCGTTTCCGTTTCGGCATGCGGGCGCGGATGTTCCACTCGCTGAAAATCCACACCTTGTGGGATCTCTATCCGGACCTCTCGCCACGGATCTATCAGCGGACTGCGGAGACTTATCTTTCCTACATGCCATGCGACGCCTTCAACCTCTCGGCGGGCAAGGTCGAGCTGAAGTTCACCCGCGAACAGGAGATCTCCTCACGCGACTACCTCACCTTCGAGCGCTCCCAACTCGTCAACCAGTTCTATGGCGGTGAGCTCACCGGAGCGTGGGTCTCCGGCAAAAACATCGCTGGCGCATGGCTTTATGAACTCGGCGCCTACAGCAACGAACGCCGGGATGAATGGAGCCGCTTTGAGGGAGGCACGATGATCCTCGCGAAACTCGGCTACGACTACAGCGAATCCTCCGGCTTCGACACCGCCCTGACGGAGCTTCATTACCTCCATAACAGCGAGCCCGGATACCAGTCTCCCGGCGATCCAAAGTCACCGCCCTACTCGGACGCCGTCGCCATTTCCAACTCGATCTCCGAAGGCCGCTTCGGCCTGCAGGCGGAGGCGGCGTGGGGCAACGGCACGCTCGGCAAGCCGGACGTCTGGGGCGTCTCGCTGCTACCCTCATGGTTCCTGACGGAAAAGCTCCAGTGCGCCGTGCTTTTCGAATACTGCGCAAGCACCGAGCCCAATGGCATCTACCTGCCCGCCCGCTACGAGGCCTGTTCGCCGCAGGCGGGCGACCAGAGCGGAGATGCCTACTTCTCCGCTTACACCGGCCTCAACTACTACCTCCACGGCCACAAACTCAAGGTCATGACCGGCGTCAAATACACCCACCTCGAGGGCGAGGAGGACGGCGGGGATTTCAACGGCTGGACCTGGCTGGCGGGGCTGAGGATGATGCTCTAACGGCTAACCGTTTGTCAACACGATCCGGTGGCGCGCCTTGCCGGCGCGCAGGTGGTCGAGCGCGGTGTTCACTTCCGTCATTGGGAAGGTCTCGGTCACCGGCGCGATCCCGTGCCGGGCGCAGAACTCCAGCATCGTCGCCACCGTGGCGGGCGATCCCAGCGGAGAGCCTGATACGGACTTTCTGCCCATGATCAACGAGAAGGGAGCCACTGGAACAGGCTCCAAAACCGCTCCGACAAAGTGAAGCCGCCCGTCCGGTGCGAGGGCCGCGATGTAGGCGTCCCAATCGAGCGTGACGTTCGCGGTGACCAGAATGAAATCCAGCGTGCCCGCGAGTGGTTCGATCGCCGCCTTTTCGCGGCTGTTCACCACGTGATGCGCGCCGAGCCTGCGCGCCTCGTCGGCTTTCGATTCGCTCGAACTGAAGGCGGTCACCTCGCAACCCCACTTGTTGAGGAACTGCAGTGCCAGATGGCCCAACCCGCCGATGCCGATCACGCCCACACGATGGGTCGGCTTCACCCCGAAGTCCAGAATCGGCGAAAACACCGTGATCCCTCCGCAAAACAGCGGACCCGCACTGGCCGGATCGAGCGTGGCCGGAAGCTTCACCGCCCACTCCCAATTCGCCCGCACCCTGTCCGCGAAGCCGCCGTGCCGCCCCACGATGATCTGCTCGGCGGTTCCGCAAAGCTGGTGCCTGCCGGAAAGGCACGACGGACACGCCATGCAGCTCCCGGAGAACCAGCCGAGTCCCACGCGGTCGCCGACGGCAATGCCCTTCGCCTGCCCGCCCACGGCCTCGACGATTCCGATCACCTCGTGACCAGCCACGAGCGGGTAGCTGGAATTCCCCCATGCGTTATCAAGCATCGAGAGGTCCGAGTGGCAGATCCCGCAGGATTCCACTTTCACCTGCACCTGTTCCGGCCGCAATTCGCCGGGATCGTATGCCATCAACTCAAGTTCCTGACCTTGGCGCGCCGCCGCCCATCCGTGAAATGTTTCCTTCATCCGGCGAACATCCATCAGGAAACTACCGGAGCAAACGGTGAATCTGGAAATTCCGCGCAAGCCCTGTTGCCATCCGCGGAGAAAATTGCTAACCGTCCCCGCAATGGGCCGGAGCACCCCGCAACTCGTATTCAGATGGGCCTCGTGGTTCAGTGTTCTGAAGGCTCCGGCCGCGCCGAAAACCAAACCCGCCAAGGAAGACCGCGGCCTCACCGCCTGGTGCGCGGAAACCGCCGCCGGCCTCGCCCTGCCCGAGCTCGCGTGCAAGGTCCACGTTTCTTGGAACCCCCGCATGCAGACCACCGCCGGCCGCGCCCGGTGGCCGGACCGCGCGATCGAGCTCAACCCGAAACTCAAGGAATGCGAACCCGATGAACTCTGGAGCACCCTCAAACACGAACTCGCCCACCTCGTCGCCTACGAACGCTGCGGCCGCCGCCGGATCAAGCCCCATGGCCGCGAGTGGCGGACCGCCTGCGCCGATCTCGGCATCCCCGACGAGCAGCCGTGCCACACGCTCCCCTTCAAACGCCGCCGCATGAAGCGTAACCATGCCTACATCTGCCCCAACTGCTTCGCCACCATCCGCCGCGTCAAACCCATTCAGCGCACCGTCGCCTGCTACGATTGCTGCCGGAAATTCAACCGCGGAAGCTACCACGACCGCTACCGCCTGATCAAAAAGAACCCGGTGTGATCCGGCGGCCCCCATCGCGCCCGAACCCGGATTTTTTAAAAATCCGGAAAACTGCGACTTTGTGCTTGCAACCCCGGCCCCATCCCTTAACACCTGCGCCCCGAATTATGGCTAAGAAAAGTTGGACTGCCCGCAACGAGCGCAAAAAACAAACTGTCGAGAAATACGCCGAACTCCGCCACAAGCTCAAGGCTGAGAAGGACTACGTCGGACTCTCCATGCTGCCGCGTGACGCCAGCCCGACCCGCTTGGTCAACCGTTGCGAAATCACCGGCCGCCGCCGCGCTTTCCTGCGCCGCTTCCGCCTGTCCCGGATTTCCTTCCGCGAACTTGCTTCCGCCGGGATGATCCCAGGCGTGACCAAGTCGAGCTGGTAAGCTGGCACGGATTCCGCTATTTGCGGCGTGGGACGGTAATTACCCGGCCCGCGCCTTTCCCATGCCGATCTACGAATACGTTTCAGAAGCTCCGGAGGATCCCGAGCATTCGTGCCGCGTCTGTGCCCGGGGATTCGAGCTCAGACGCCCGGCGGACCGCGCCCCACTGCAGGTCTGTCCGCTCTGCAAACACCCGGTCAAAAAGGTCATCTCGCGCATCAACACGCCGACGATCACCAAGCCGCTCTCCGTGAGCGACGCCAAAAAAGCAGGCTTCACCGTTCTGGAGCGGCGCGACCAAGGCGTTTACGAAAAACTCTGACGCCATGACCTTGGATTTTGCCAACTCCTTCCTGGCCGTTGCGGTAGAGCATCCATTCCCGTCGCTCGGGAAATCGATCCTCTACATCTTGGGGATCTTATTCTTTCTGTGCCTCAACGGGTTCTTCGTCGCGTCCGAGTTCGCGATCGTCAAAGTCCGGCCCAGCCAACTCGAAGCGGGTGCCAAGGAATCCGGCAGCAACCCGAAGCTGGCCCTGCACGTCGTCAACCACCTTGACGGCTATCTTTCCGCCAACCAGCTCGGCATCACGATCTCCTCGCTGGCCCTCGGTTTCCTCGGTGAACCGTTCGTCAAGGCGCTCGTTTATCCACTCCTCGCCTACACCGGCATGCCGGAGAAAGGCATCTACTGGACTTCGCTCATTCTCGCCTACGCCTCATTCACGTTTCTCCATGTGGTAGTCGGCGAGCTGGTGCCCAAGTCGATCGCGATCCGCAAGTCGGTGGGGGTCACCATGGCCTTGGTCGCTCCCCTTCATCTGTTCTTCAAGTCGTTCAACTGGGTGATCGTGTTCTTCAATGGCACCGCCAACTGGCTGCTCAAACACATCGTCCGCATCGAGCCCGCCAGCGAGAGCGAGCACATCCACTCCGCCGAGGAACTCGCCCTACTCGTCACCCAGAGCGGCCAGTCGCAGGAGGTCACCGAAACCGAGCGCGAAATCCTCATCAACGCACTTGGCCTCAACGAGCTTTGGGTGCGCGACGTGATGACCCCCCGCAACAACGTGGTCGTTCTCGACGCCGACGAGCCGTTCGAGAAAACCCTCGAAATCGCGCTGCGCAGCAAGCACACCCGCTTCCCGCTCGTCAAAGGCCACCTCGACAATGCGATCGGCCTGATCCACATCAAGGACCTCTTCAAGCTCATCAACGACCGTGACCCGGACCTGATGCGCATCAAGCGCGAGCTCAAGATCGTGCCGGACACAATGCCGCTCGACACACTGCTCAAGTTCTTCCTGCGCGAGCACGCCCACCTTGCCATGGCGGTGGATGAATTCGGCACGCCCATCGGCATCGTGTTTCTCGACAACATCATTGAGGAGCTCGTCGGAGACATTCAGGACGAGTTCGACAACGAGCGCTCGGCCTTCACGGCCATCAACGATTCCGAATTCATTGTCGAAGGCACCATGACTCTCAATGACTTGGGCGGCCACGTGCCGGATCTCGTGATTGAAAGCGGCGAAGTCACCACGGTGGGCGGCTACCTAACCCAACAACTCGGACGTTTCCCCGAAGCGGGTGAAGCGCTCGAAATTCTTGGCTACGAGGCCCGCGTCACCAGCACCGATGGCCGCCGCGTCGGCCAAGTTCATTTCCGCAAACTCGCCCCGGAAACGGCCGAGGAGGAAATCGACAAGCCGTAGGCTTGAAAAGCAGCCCCCCGAGCGCTTCTTACGCCAGACGCGCGAGGATCTTCGCAACCGCAGCCTCGGCGGTAAGTCCGTGGAGCTCGCGGAGCGTATCCGGCTTTCCGTGCTCGATGAATTCATCCGGCCAGCCGATGCGATCGACGGGCGTATGGATCTCAGCGGAATGAAGGTGCTCGATGACGCCGGCACCAAAGCCGTTGAGCAGGACGTGATCCTCGAAGGTGCAGATGACGCGGCATTTGCTGGCGTATTCCTCAAGCACGGCAGTGTCCATCGGTTTGATGAAACGTGGATTGATGAGGGCCACCGAAAGGCCCTTTTCCTCAAGCAGTGTCTTGGTGCGCTCCGCCATCTCGAACATCGTCCCAAGGCCGATCAGGGCGACATCGACACCGTCGGCGACGACTTCCGCTTTGCCGATCTCAAGGAGACGCGGGCGCTTTTTGACGGGCGCGCCCCGGATGGCCCCACGAGGGTAGCGGATGGCGGACGGGCCGTCATCGTAGTGGGCCATGGTGTGGAGCATGTCCACGAATTCGTCCTCATCCTTCGGTTGCATGTGGACGATGCCGGGAACGTGGCGGAGGAAGCCGATATCGAAGAGCCCGTGGTGCGTGGGGCCGTCATCACCCGAGAGTCCGCCGCGGTCCATGCAGAGGCGGACGGGCAGGCCTTGCAAAGCCATGTCATGGATGATCATGTCGTAGGCGCGCTGCATGAAGGTGGAATAGATCGCAAGGAACGGGCGGAAGCCCTGGGTGGCCAGACCGCAGGCAAACAGGGCGGCGTGTTCCTCGGCGATGCCGACGTCGAAATACCGGTCCGGCAGTTCGTTTTTGAAAACATCGAGTTTCGTGCCGCCGGGCATGGCAGCGGTGATGGCGACGATTTTCGGGTCCTTCTTGGCGAAGTCCGTGACGGCGCGACCGAACAGATCCGAGCAGGTGGGCGTGAGCGAGACGTCCGTGGAACCGTCGTTGATCTGGTAGGTGCCGAGGCCGTGGAACTTCCCGGGATTATCGAGCGCGGGTTGGTAGCCGCGGCCTTTTTCGGTGATGATGTGGAGGACAACGGGTTCGTGCAGCGTCTTGAGATGTTCGAAGGTGCGGACCAGCAACGGTAGGTCGTGGCCATCGATCGGGCCGTAATAACGCAGCCCGAATTTTTCGAACAGCACGTTGGGGAAAAGCAGGTTTTTCGCGCCTTCCTCAACCTTGTGGGCGAGCGTGCGGGCGGCCCGGCCGGCGACTTTTTCGACAAACTCGGCGGCCTTGGCGCGGACGGAGGCGAAGGTGTGGTGCGTTTGCAGGTCGTTGAAGTAACGGGCGATGGCACCGACGTTCTTGTCGATCGACCATTCGTTGTCGTTGAGCACGACGATGAACTTTCGGGTAGTTTCCGCGATGTTGTTGAGCGCTTCGAGCGTGGGGCCGCAGGTGAAGGCTGCATCCCCGGCGACGGCGACGACGTGGTTGTCCCCGCCGGCAAGGTCGCGGGCGGTAGCCATGCCAAGGGCGGCGGAAAGGGCGGTGCCCGCGTGGCCCGCACCATACGCATCGTGCTCGGACTCGGAGCGCAGCAGGAAACCGTTGAGGCCCTTGTAGGTACGGATGGTGTGGATCTTGTCCGCTCGACCGGTGAGCATTTTGTGCACGTAACCTTGATGGGCGACGTCGAAGACAAACTTGTCGTCCGGAGTGGAGAACACCCGGTGAAGGGCGATACTGAGTTCGACCACGCCGAGATTCGGTCCGAGGTGACCGCCGGTGACGGCAAGCGAGGTGATCAGGGAATGCCTGACCTCTGCGGCGAGATTCATCAAATCCTCGTCAGCGAGGTTTTTGACATCGCTGGGAGAGTGGATCGATTGCAGGAGCGGGCCGAGGGCGGGAGGCTCAGAAGAGGCGGATGTCATTTTCGTCGTCGTCGGAATCATCCGGCGTGCCGGACGGTGAGGCGGGATCGGGGGAGTCGCCGGTTCTGGAAAGGGTTTCAGCTTCCGTTTCGTGTTGGTTACGGAGCGTAATAAGTTCGATGCGGTCGCGGGCGGATTGCAGGATGGACTCGCAACGGTCCAGCAAGGCGGAGCCTTTCTCGTAATAGGCCACGAGGTCTTCCAGGGGAAGTTGCTCGTGTTCCATGGCCTCGACGATGGACTCCAGCCCCGCAAGAGCGTCCTCGAATGAGGGCTCGACGGCGGCATCTCCGGCGGTGGGTTTGCGACGAGCCATGGTCTTATGGATTGGAATTCTTCATGCGGATGGCGCGTTCGCTATAATACACCATGTCCATGCCCACGAGTGGCTGCCGGAACGGGTAGCGCTTGGCGACATCCTGGATTTTCTGGCTCTTGTCGAAAATCGAGAACCCCGGCGGGTAGGTGGCTAGGAGAATCCGGCCGTCAAGCACCAGAGCCGTGAAATCCCGGTATCGGCTCGCCACTTCGGAAACCGGACCGGAGCCATGCGAGGACGGAGAAATCAGAATGCCAGCCACCGGGGTCTGGAGGTCGGCGGCGATGGCTTCAAGTTTCGAAAAACCCTCCTTGGTGGGCGGCAGCCAGATGCTCACGCGGTCGGCATACCAGGCGACGGCCCACGGCTGGTCGGAGAAAACGACTTGTTTTTCGGTGACCCATCCTTTGAGCCCCGAGACCTTGCTATTCAAGGCGGGAGCGTAATAGGGCGGCCAGTTAGGGACCCCACCGCGATCACGAAGCGTCATGCCGACACGCACTTTCTGGGGCAGCGAGAGCACTA
>JBFEQB010000038.1:0-29298 GCA_041549835.1 Luteolibacter sp.
CCCGGCCTTCCCGGTCCTGCGGACGCGATGCTCGGACGTTGGACGGAAAAATCCGAAATGCGCACTCCACGCGAGCACCTCAAGTGGACGTGGCAGCGGCTCGTCAGTGGGAAGAAATGGAAAAGGCATCTCTCCCGCTACGTTCAAAAAGCCGATTGGATCGCCGATCACTGGAGAGAATGAATTCCCGACCCCGCCTGTCTTCCAAAATCACCGACAACGGCGATCCTTGGATCAAAAATCCGGCCTCCATCGGCGAGTTCTGGAAAATCGCCTGCCGGGTCAACAAAATCGTCGCCAAATGATCACCACCGCAGAACCATTCATCGCAGCGCTGACCGGAAGCCACGAGTTGCCCGTCATCAGTGGACTTGCGGGGATTGCGCATGACTTCAATAGGGTCCACCAAGGACGCCGATTTCTGGCTCGAGCCACTGGATTCCCTATCCGCATGGACGGACGCCCTGGATCAAGTCCGCGCCCGTTTTCCGGGACCCCTTCATTCTGAAGCCGCCAATTATGAAAATACCTCGTGTCAGCGAATTTGTTTTTAAAAACCACACGGTTTCTTCCATTTGTGATCCTGCGGAGATCAACCCCGGCGCGCTCGGGCGGTTGGCAATATTTCCGAGAATCGGTGTGATGTACAACCGAGTCAGGAAAAACGCGAACTCCACTACGATGGTTGCATTGAATGGCCTTGAGAACGGAGTTTTATTGGACTCAAGATCCTCGAAAAGGAGTGCGATCCAGTGGCATCATCTTCGGACCCAGTTCATGGACTTGAGCCGATTCAAGCGACTATTGATTATCAGGGATCCTTACGCGCGGACGCTCTCCGCCTTCAGGGAAAAATTTCGCAAGCAGAAATACAAAGAGCGGTGGCGGGAATTCGAACTTTCGCCACGGGGTTATCTCGATTTTCTTCTCTGGCTCCAGGACGGGGGGTTGGATGCGGATTCCCATTGGGACTTACAAACGAAAAGCATCGCCCTTCCCCTGAAAAGCTATTCCCACGTATTCAGGTTTGAGAATCTGGAGGAGACCTTGTTTGATTTCCTGCGGCAGTGCGACGCGACGACACCAGAGGAATTTTTTCTCGAATCAGTCAGAAAGGGCTCACGACACGCCACTGGCAGTAGCGGAGCTCTGGAACAGTTCTATGGGGAGGAAAGCTTCCGCCTGGTTAGCGAAATGTTTGAAAAGGACTTTCTGTCCCTGGGTTATCCGTTCAGGAGTTGACGATCCACAGGTCCCGGGGACGCCGCACGCGACCGACTTAACCGGCCCGGCAATTCCGCCGCACACGCATTTTACGCTGATCAAATCCCTTCCCCAACACAATCCGGCCGTGTATCGTCGCCCCTAGCCACGCTGCTTGTCCTCCAAATGGCCTTGAAACACAGTTGCTTTATAAAATGGGGTGCCGCCTACGGCCCCAAGGACGTCAATGCGCTTCACGGCATGGTGGCACGGAAAATTACCGGGAATTTCAAGGTGGTTTGTTTCACCGATGACGCGCCCGGCATCCGTTCGGAAGTCCCCTGTTTTCCACTGCCGACGCTGGGTTGTGACGTCCGCACCCCGCACGAGCATCTCAAGTGGATCTGGCAGCAATGCACCAGCGGGAAGAAATGGAAAAGGCACATCGCCCGCAACGTTCAAAAAGCCGATTGGATCGCCGATCACTGGAGAGAATGAATTCCCGACCCGCAAATTCCGCGTCACCGGTGATCACGTTCTGTATCGCGGGTTTTCAGAAATGCGCCTCCACCTGGCTCCACCGCTGCCTGCAGGAACACCCGGCCGTCCACTTGCCGGACCGCCACATGCTCCATTATTTCGACATCCACCACCAACTGGGAGAGGATTGGTATCGGCGCACGTTTTTCCCGGAGGTGTCGGCATCCGCCACTCAAATCGGCGATGCCACCGTGAGCTACGCGCGCTCTCCGGAGGCCCTTGACCGCCTGCACCTGCACAACCCGGACCTGCGCATCATTCTGCTGCTCCGCCACCCGGTGGAGCGCGCTTGGTCGCACTACTGGCATGAGCGCAAGAAGGGGAAGATTCACTTCGCTTTCGGCGAGTGGCGTGAGAACTACGACCTCTTCAATGATTGGATCGCGCCTGGGCTCTATGACGAGGCCATCGCACGAGTGGAGGCCCGGTTTCCGGCCCCCTCGTCACTGCATCTGGTC
Organism: Luteolibacter sp.; assembly: GCA_041549835.1. Classification (GTDB taxonomy): domain Bacteria; phylum Verrucomicrobiota; class Verrucomicrobiia; order Verrucomicrobiales; family Akkermansiaceae; genus Luteolibacter. The sequence goes on from JBFEQB010000038.1 coordinate 2,202, forward strand.
CTGCAGGACGACGTGGCGGCCGATCCCGTGAGCGTAATCAAGGATGTGCACTCCTTTCTGGGAATCGACTCCGTGGAGCCATCCGCCGGGGCTCTCCGCCCGAGAAACGTAACGCAGGTGAAACCACCGCGCCGCCGCGGATTCCGGCGCTTCCTTGCAAGCCCCGACGCCTCCGCACAGGAGCAATTCGACGCGGGCCCCGAGCCCGGCGAGCGAGCCGCCCTTATCGATCTTTTCACGCCCTCGGTGCGTGCGCTTGAGGCGCGGCTTGGGCGGGACCTCTCCGCTTGGCTGAAATGAAGCGGTTCGTCCAACGCATTGGTTTGCCGGGTCCACGTCACCCGTTGTGCCTCTATCTGCACTCCATCTCGGCTCCGGTGTTTCCGGATAGCCCGGGACCGGACATCTTCCTGCCGCCCGACGAATTGAGATCCGCCCTTCGGGTTTTCGCAACTCGCACGCGGCCGAGTGCCCTTGCGGATCTGGTGGAGGATGTGACGAGGGGTTGGACAGGGCCACGGCCACTGGCCCTCACCTTCGACGACGGCTTCCGCGACAATCTCACCACCGCGCTTCCGCTGCTGGAGGAATTCGACATACCGGCCACGATCTTCGTAACCACCGGCTTCATGGACAGGAAGGTACTCCCATACGAACTCGTGTTGGCTGCAGTTCTTCCCACGCGGAATGAACTTGTGGTGCAGCTGCCCGGCGGGCGGCGCGTCTTTCTCGTGGCGACGCCCGCTGACAAAAGAGCCGCTTACCGGGAACTCACCGGCCTTCTGAAGCCCGCCACCCGCGAAGTCCGTGAGCGGTTCCTTGAATCGCTCGCTCCGGACGATACGGTGGTGGCGGGAATCCGGAACCTTTTCCTAGACTGGGACGAACTCGCACGGCTGCACGCCCATCCCCTCATCACGATTGGAGCCCACTCACACGCCCATCTCGCACTCGCACACCAGCAACCCGATGTCGTAATTGATGAAATGAAACAGAGCCGCGAGCGCCTCGCCACGCAGCTTGGCGGGCCCGTCGAGAGTTTCGCGTTTCCTTATGGCAATCACGATGAGTCCACCCTCGCTCTCGCCCGCGAGGCCGGCTTCAAGGTGGCAGTCACCACCCGCCGCGATGTGGTGAAACCCGGCACCGATCCGCTTGCGGTGCCCCGCTGTGAATTGCGGCGTGGCACTGCGGCCGCCGATTTCGCCCGCGGCCTCCTGCGCTCATGACAGACCGGGAAATCCAGCATTCCGTTGACATCCTGTGACCATCCCCCGAATCTCCGCCTTTTGATCGAGCCCGCTGCCAGCCCCATGAGAATTCTTGTCGGAACCCTTCATGCCAACGAAAACGAGTTGGAGGAATGCCTTGCGGCGATCCGTTCGCAGACACACGCCGCCCACGATTCCTTCGTCATCTCGGGCAAGCCGAACAAAGAGGCGCATGACGAACTCTATCAGACGTTCATGAAACGTGCCGCAGAGGTGGATCTCTTCATCAAGATCGATGCCGACATGGTCCTCACACGGAACACGTTCTTCGAGGAGGTCGCCGGGAGGTTTTCCGCCGCACCGGACCTCGACCACCTGCTCATCGCGGTGCACGACTGGATGACCGACCGCCAGATCATGGGGCTGCATGTCTATCGGAGCTCCCATCGCTGGAATATCGGGAACGAAGCCTATTTCGTCGACATGCTGGATGCGGATCACTGCCTTGAGAAGGATCGTGACCGACTTGCGCCGGCGGCGATGCACTGTGGCAATCCCTCACCATTCCAAGCATTCCACTTCGGCCTGCACAAGGCGGTCAAATTCACCCAACTGACACGCAAGGACATCAACCTGGCGCAACGTGAAACTCATTGGCGCCACTTCAAAAGCCTGGAGCGGCACTACCGGAAAACCAAGGAGCGCCGCCTCGGGCTGGCCAGGCTCGGGTTTCTCCATGCAATCGCCCACCGCTTCGACGCGCGGCATGTGGACTACTCGTGCGCCGAGAGCCGGGCGGCGTTCGAACGCTACGAGACGCTGGACATGTCCGGACTGGATGCGTGCGCCCGCGGATTCGGGCCCATGGGATGGTGTCTGCTGCCCTTCAAGCTGCGCCGTAAGGCCACCCGCAAGTTTTTGGAATGACATGAGAGACGATCCGGGAAAGCATCCGCAGACAGAATTCCGCATGATGATCACTATCGTAAACCTCGCCTGGGGGGATTGGCCGGGAGGGTCATGGCCGCTGAAAAAGGCACTTCCCCGATGGTATTTCAGAAACTTCAGGGAGGCTCTGAAGCGCCACTTCACCTGTGGGTTCAAGCATGTCTTGTTCGCGGAGTATCCGGAAAGGTTTGACGATCGCTACTGCCGGGCGCAGGAAGATCTCGTCGTCAAGCCTCTCGGGGAGATTGCGCGCCTACCGGGTTGCATGCCGAAACTAGAGGCGTTCAGGAATGATCCGGATCTTCAGGGGCAGGTGTTTGTGTTCGATCTGGACAACGTCATCATCGGCAACATCGACGGGTTGCTGGCTTATCGCGGAGACTTCGCGACCTGCATGGACCCGATGCCCAGCCGCAAGAACAGGGTCGGCGGCAACATCGTGTCGTTTCCTGCGGGAACCACGCAGCACATCTACGATCTGGTGATGGCCGACACCGCCGAATACGAGCGGATCTGCCATGGCAGCGAACGGTTTCTGCTCGACCATATGCTGGAGACGGGGGCCCTGAAGAGTTGCGACTACTTCCAGGATCTCTATCCGGGAATGATCCAGAGCCTGAAATTCGAGGCGGCACAAAGCTCGATCCGGCGCGACGACATGAGGATCCTGTGGACCCATGGCAGGCCACGGCCGCATAAGCTCTGGCGAAAGGGTTTCATGAAATACCACAGGTTTTGGAGCGGCAGAAAATGATCGCCTTTTGACCCGCGCTCCATGGAGCGGAAAATCAACTATCAGCAGGAAATGATTTCACATCAACACAAGTGCATCTTCATCCATATCCCTAAGTGCGCCGGAACCAGCATCGAGAAGGCGCTCGGCCACTTTGAAGGCCATCAGGGACGGGGTGGTCAGGATCACCGGAGCATGCGTGAGATCGAGGAGTCGATCGAGGACGCCGGCGCGCTTTCGATCAAACAGCGGATTGACAAGGCGCTGGGGCGCGGGCGCTTCAGCCGCCGACGCGGAACGAATCCAAACAACCGTCTTGTCGTCACCCGGAAACAGTATGAGGAATACTACAAGTTCACCATCGTGCGGAATCCGTGGGCCCGCGCCTTCTCATGGTATAAGAACACCATGAGGGATGGGCTGAAAAGAAAGAGATGGGGGTTTTCAGACGATCTCTCGCTCAACGAGTTTATCCACCACCATGCGGAAAAGGGTTTGCTGCGACCGCAAAGCCATTGGTTGCAAAGCATCGATGGCTCGATCCATTTGGACTTCATCGGCAGGTTCGAGAACCTGCGGCATGATTTTGAGAAGGCTTGCGACATGATGGGAATCCGTGGTGTCGGGCTGCCTCACGAAATCAAGGGTTCAGGAGAAAGCTATCTCGATTGCTTTGACGGGGATTCGATCGGGATCATCGAGGACGTTTGCAGGGAGGATACCGTATTGTTCGGCTATTCCTTCGATGGCAGGTGAAGGCGCTGGAATCAAAGACCGCAGTAGGTTCCGAAAGAACAACATCCATGAAAACCATCCACAGGAAATGATTTCACATCAATATAAGTGCATCTTTATCCATATTCCGAAGTGTGCGGGCACCAGCATCGAAAAGGCCTTGGGGCACTTTGACGAATACGAGGGAAGAGGACGGCAGGACCACAGGAGCATGCGTCAGATTGAAAACTCATTCGCTTCGTCCGGACCCGGTTCACTCAAGGATTTCATGCGGAGAATCCTTCCGATCGGGCGCTTCAAAAAACGTCCTTCGAGGAATCCGAAGAACGATCTCGTGGTGACCCGGGAGCAATACGACGAGTATTACAAGTTCACGATCATCCGGAATCCATGGGCCCGGGCCCACTCGTGGTACAAGAACATGATGAGGGACCCGTTGCATCATGTGAAATATGGCGTTACCGCCGATCTCTCATTCGGGGATTTCCTGCGGGATCATGCCGGCAAGGGTTTGCTGAAGCCTCAGACCTGGTGGCTGAAGAGCTTGGATGGATCGATCAACTTGGACCATGTCGGCAGGTTCGAGACCTTGCAGGATGATTTCCGGAGAGCCTGTGAAGCCATGGGGATCTCCGGCATCGAATTGCCGCACATCCTGAAAGGCTCCGCTGGAGGCTATAAAGAGCACTATGATGACGAATCGGTTGAATTGATCGCAACCATCTACAAGGAGGAGATCGAGTTGTTTGATTACTCGTTCGAGTGAAGCGCGAATGCCGTCAGTCAATGCGGAAGTGATCCGCGAATAGCGCGGAAGGAAGCGGGCAGACGGGCGAAAGGTTTCTCACCGCGACGTTTGTTCCGGCAAGGGCTTCGCGCATGATTCGGAAGGACGGGAGAATGAACGACTCATAGTGCTGCTGCAGCTGTGTGGGTCGTTGATCGACGCCTTCGGCATAAGACCGGCCGCTGCCGCTCAGATCCATGCCGATGATCTCCACATCCGTCGATCCAAGGCCGATGGCGATTTGAAGAGCGCCGAAAACCACGGTCCGCCCTGAGAAGATTCCGAGATCGGGGCGGTGGCTCCAGCCAACGCGGCATTTGGGATCGGGTGTTTCAGGCAGTACAAACGGGAATTCCGAATCGGTGTTGAGCCGGTTCAGCGTCCGTTGATCGAGAGCCGGGAGGGCGTGCCACAGGTTCACCCTTTCGAGAATCGCGACTGGCCGGTCGGTGAGGAGCTGGGGCGCGGTTGCCGCGAGGGCTGCCGCGGCAAGAAACTCGATGGCAAGAGGGGTGTGCGGGGCGGCCTCAAAGTGGCGGATTCCGCTGAGTGCGAATTCGCGGTCCGTGATGACGAGCAGATCCGGAGCGATCCCAAGTTCCTTCAGCATCGTTGGCGCGCCGTTGACGGCGATGAGGAATCGTTCGCCGTGGCGGACGCTCTCCCATGGATGGTCCCGCGCGGACGGGCCGGTGGCCACGATGCTGACCGGCCTGTCCAAAGGTGGAATCAATTCGCTAAGCGTCCTGCTCGTGACTAACGGATGGCCGTTATTTGAAAGGGTCCAACGATGGTTTGCCTCGGTCCTGAGAGTGACGCCCGGCGGCAGGAAGCGCATGTGCCTGAGGCGACCCGGCCAGATCAGGCGATTCACCAGCCGCCTGGCGGGTGTTGATTGTCCGCCGACTGCCCCGCCCAGTGCGAAGCGCAATCCGGGATTGTGTTCCCGCCGGCTTTCTAACAGATATTCGAGCGGGGTCATCGGATCAGAGAATCTTCCAGTGAGCGCCGGCCTTGGCCATCACGCCGCCCGGGTCGTTGAGCGAGCGCAGATCGCTCCGGTAATGCGCGGCGCGGCGAGGATTGAAAAGGCAGTGAAGCAGGGCCTTGCGCCGGATGGACACGAGGTCGTGAGGTGGCACCGCGGTGTGCTCCGGAGTGCCGGGAAAAAGGGCGGCCCTCGCCTGGTGCCACAGTCGGTGGGCCAGCCAGTTGCTGGTTTTCGGCGGCCCCAGCCATGGCTTGGGTGACCCGATGAAGTGGAGGTTGAGGTCCAGATTTCCCTCGCAGAGCGGGCGGCTGGAGCCGATGGACGTGCGGTGGTTGACGGCGTCCGGCAGGATGAGGGATTTCCCCCGGCAGAGGAAATTGAAGACCGACTGATCGCCTTGACGTGCCTTGCCAATGGCAGCGCGGGCGGTGATGGCGTGATCCGTGAAAGCCATTTCACGCAGGCCCTTGAGATTCATCCACATGACGCCGCAGTTGATATAAGGAAGGCGGCGCTCGGCGGGCGGAACCTGGTCGATCCACGGGCAGTCTTTCTCGATCACACTGAAGAAATCCCGTGCTCCGGCTAACAGCCAGAGGTCTTCCTCACCGGCGGTTGGGCGCACGCCCTCGAGGCCGGCGAAACACAGGACGTCGGCATCCAAATAAATGATGGAGCCCAGATGCGGCAGGATTTCCGGCAGGACCAGCTTGGCATAAGTCATACGCGATCCGCGGCGCTCGGGAAGCGCTTGCAGTCGGCTTTGGTCGATCTGTAACGGTTCCAGTGTGGCGCGGACGCCCTTCTTGCCGGCGATGTCGGCGAGGCTTGCGCCGAGTTGATGCAGCGCCTCCGGAGAGAGTCCTCCGTCAAGGATGAGGAAATGATAGTCGTAATCGCCGGATGCGGAGGCCACGGCGGAGGCCGCCGCCACAGCCAGCCCGGGGAAGAATTTCTCATCCGCGTTGGAGACGATGTGAAGGGTGGGGCGCAGTGCGGACATCATCTCGGAACCCGGTAGTCGTTAAGCAACAGAACCCGCCGGGCCTGTGGGCCACTGAAGAGCCTCTGCGCGAAACGGCCGGGCGCAAGATGCTCGTCATAATGCGCGCGGACGTTGGCACGGAGGCTTGTGATGTCGGGCTCCGTCATGGAAAGAAGCGATTTCACGATGTCGCGGAGGCTTTGTGAATCATGAAACGCAAGGCAATTGACCCGGTCCTGAAGCGGCGGCGTGAGGTAGGCGCCGTATTGCAGGACTGGGACGCAACCTGCGGCGAGGGCCTCGATCACATTGTGACAGAGCGGCATGCCGACGCCCGGGCAGGCGAGGAAGAAATCCGCTCTGGAGAGCGCGTCAAGCCAGCGGTTCTGCGGAATCCCGCAGTGCTGGGTTTCGCAAAGCACATAGGGATGGAATTCGCGGGACGCCAGCCACCCGGCGGCTTCGGCCGGCTTGTGAGTTTGCTCCGCGGGGATGGCGCTGGCTGCGACGGCCAGCATCTCACGTCGTGAGAGCATACCGTAGCGGTCGCGGATGACATCCTTGTCGTATTTCCCCGGCTCGGTGTTGCCTCCGAAAAACAGGCGGGCCGGACGTGGCTCCGAGGTTTCGGGCAGCTGGAAATCCTTCATCCTGGCGGCAATCCGTGGATGCACGAAGACGGGAAACGCGATCTCATCGGGCTTCCGGCACACGCGCCATTCGTAATCCACAAAGACGACGCGCTCCGCATGCCGCGGCGTGGCGCTCGGATCGTCCGTGATCAGGAAATACGGCTCCTGCAGTTCGTCGGGCGAGCGGACGACACCGAGCCTTTCGGACAGAAGCAACCGTTTAACCCGGCTGGTGCCGAAGGTGGAGAGCGTTCCCCGCCGTGCGGTGAAGACCGGGAAATAACCGGCGTCGATGATGTCGCGAACCAGGCTGAAACAATAACGGCCGCCCACCGAATCGATCGCATGGTCGGAGAAATCACAACAGACGATTTTTTCCCCCTCACGGCGTTCGCTCATGCCGCGGGAAACGAGCGCGGCGAAAGCGTGGCGGTAGGCCGGGTTGAACCAGGGCCGCACTTTGCGGACGGCGGCTTCCAGCGATTTGCCGATCTTCCGACTCACGGCTGCAGGCGTTTGTAGATTCCGTTAGGGCACCAGACGCTGCGGGTGGCGATGACCTCGTCCCGGATGGCGCGGTTCTTCTTCATGGTCTCCGGAGTCTTGTAGCCTCGCTTGTGATCGAGATGCAGCACGATCGCCTGATAGCGGATCTGGATTCCAGTGACGCCGCGGTTGGCGAGGCGTTCGCCGAGTTCACGGTCCGCGCCGCCGTATTGCATGTCTTCGTTGAAGCCGTTCACGGCGATCAGGTCCACCTTCCATCCGGAGGCGTTGCAGTTGTTCCAGGTGGCCTGGGTCGGGGTGATCTTGTCCATCAGCGGACCGAGGGAAACCGGCAGGCCGAGTTTGAAGATGGGCGAGAACTCCTTCAGGCCGTGCCGGCGAAGATAGGAAACATCGAAGGCGCGGCCGTTCTCGATGTCGTCAAGCGAGAGGTGGCGGCTGAGTTCCATCGGCAGCTTGCAGTAGCCGCCGGAGAGGAAGTGTCCGAGCCTTGCGTGGCGGGCGTGGACTTCCAGGAAATCCGGACGCGGGATACAGTCGCCGTCCGTCATGAGGATGTATTCGTGCTCTGCGGCGAGCAGCGAGTTGTTGAGGATTGTCTGGCGGCGGTAGCCCTCGTCGGCGTGCCAGATGTGTTTGATCGGGAAACCGGCGACCTGGCGGAAATTCTCAATCACTTCTTTGGTCCGGTCGTCCGAGCCGTCGTCAGCGACGAGCACCTCGAAGTCGGCGAAGGTCTGATAGAGATAGCCGTGCAGGACCTTGTTCAGCCACTCGGGCTGATTGTAGGTGCTGATGATGACGGACTGTTTCACAACGGAGAGGCGGCTTGGTTACGAAGCTTTCAAGAAGCGGCTAGCGCATTCTGGGCATATTGGAGGCCGTGAAGATGGGCATAGAGGCCCTCGGCATCACGAATCAGTTCCTCGTGCGGACCGCTGGCCACGAGGCGCCCGTCGCGCATCACGTGGATCATGCCGGCATTACGAATGGTTGAAAAGCGGTGGGCGATGACGATGGTGGTGCGGCCTTTCATCAAATGGTCGAAGGCCTGTTGGATCTTTTGCTCGGATTCGCTGTCGAGGGCCGAAGTGGCTTCGTCAAGCAGCAGGATGGGTGCGTCTTTCAGGAAGGCGCGAGCGATGGAGATCCGCTGCCGCTGGCCGCCGGAGAGGCTGCCGCCGTTTTCTCCGACCTGGGTGTCGTAACCCTGTGGTTGCTCCATGATGAAGTCATGGGCGAAAGCGGCTTTGGCGGCGGCTTCGATTTCAGCATCCGTGGCGTCGGGCCGGGCAAAGCGGATGTTGTTGCGCAAGGTGTCGGAGAACAAGAAGGTGTCTTGGCTGACGAGCGAGAGACTGGACCTCAACGAGTCGGTTGTGATTTCACTAATGTCCTGGCCGTCGATTTCAATCCGCCCGGAACCCGCCTGATAAAAGCGCTCGATGAGGTTGAGGACCGTGGATTTCCCGCTGCCGGACGGGCCGACGAGCGCAGTCAACTCCCCACCGGCGCAGGTGAGTGAGACTTCATGAAGGACCGGTTGGCCCGGACGGTAGGCGAACGTGACTCCATGGAGGGAGACTTCTCCGCGGGTGACGCGGAGGGGCTTCGCGCCCGGCGCATCGGGGATCGTGTAGTCAGAATCGAGGACCCTGTAGAGCATCTCCACGCCAACGAGCGAGGAATGGAGCTGGACGTTCATTTTCGCGATCCGCTTGACCGGTTCGTAAGCGAGCAGCAGCGCGGTGAGGAAAGCGATCAGCGAGTCGGCGCTTTGTCCCTGCACGATGTTCCGGTATCCGCCGTAAAAGACGATCAGGGCGACGGCGATACCGCCGATCATTTCCATGATGGGGCTGGTCCGTGCGGACACTTTCACCATTTTGTTGGAAAGGGCTTCGACATTGCCGATGGCTTCGCCGAAACGGTCGCGCATCGAGGGCTCCAGATTGTAGGACTTGATGAGTTTGCTGCCGATGATCGCTTCCTGAAAGGCTGAGATGACCTCGGCGAAGTTCTTGTATTGGCTGCGCGAGATTCGGCGGACTCGCCGGATGATGGAACTGAGGATGATGGTGATCGGGCCGAGGATGAACAAGGCGGCGCACGAGAGGCGCCAGTCGAGTTTGAACATGGCGATCACCAGCGCAATGGCGGTGAAGACGTCCTGCACCCGGGTCATGAGCAGGTTCATCACATTGCGGGCGGAGCTGGCGGCCTGGTTCACCCGGGTGAGCAACTCACTGGACGGGAAATGCACGAAAAACGCTAGCGACTGGTTGAGGATGTGGTTGCCGACCCGGCGCTGCTGGCGAGCGACAATATTGTTGCCTATTTTTTTAAGGATCACCGAGGACCCGTATTCGGACGCCCCTTTGACGAGGAAAATCAGAACAATGCCGACGGAGACGCAGAAGATCTGAAACAAGCCCGGATGGGACGACGCGAAGAACGAGGCCGCGAAGGCGTTGATTTTCTGGATCCATTCGGCGGCAAACGAGGGTGCGGAATCGGGATCAGGAGCGATTTTGATCGATTCCGCCGAGCCGAAGACCACGGCGGTGATCGCCTTCATCATGAACACCGACAATGCCGTGGCCAGCGCGGTGCATCCCATCAGGAAGAAGGCCAGCAGGTAGCGTTTTACGTAGACGTAGAAATTCTCCTTAAGGACCCTGCTGACGAGCTTACGAGAGTCTTGATCCTTGAAGAGGCTGGGTTTCGTTTTGGCCATGATCAGGGCATCAGAGAAAACAGTCCATTTCCTTTCTCCGCAGGCCGGAAGCTAGGCAGCGGAGCTGGCGGGGATCAACCGAAAAGAGGCCTAGGGGCGGCAAACCAGTGGAATCTGCTCGCCCGAGGCGGCCTCAGACAGCCCCGGTCCAGCCTTGCCGGTGATGATGAAATCCAGCGGGAGAATGTGCGTTTGATCGATCTCGCGGATCACCCGCCCCAATTCATTCTGCGACCGCTTGTGAGGCAGATTGTGAATCTGGATGTTAGCTGGCAGCCAGTCCGGTGGCTTCGATCCCTCCGGGATGGCCGCCTCGTAGGCGACATTCGGGTGGGACCACCCGTCAGGGAGTTTCCATGATTCTGGCGCACCACTGAGCCAGATCAGCGCACGGTGGAGCTTTTCTCCGCCACCAGGATCCGGACCGAGCCAGTCACTGATATTCTGGCGCTTTTTCAGGAAGATCTTCCACCGTTCCTGTAACCAGAAGACATCGATGGGGGAGGCTTTCATGGCTGCTTCGAGCGCGGGCATGCAATGCACCGTGGTGGGTGGCTTAGGCACCGGGGTGAAGACGGCCTTCCATTTCCCAGGCCGCTCGGTGATCAGGGAGAGCGCGAGCACCTCGCTCTTCGACCGGCGTGCCAGTAGACTCGGCAAGGGACTGGCGCGGGTGACGCGGCCGAAAAACGGGACCAACTCGCCTTGCGGCCCCACCCGCTGGTCCGCGAGAATACCGACGATGCCGCCCTCACGCAGGAATCCGGCCACTTGCAGTGCATTTTCACGTTTGGAAAACATGCGGGTGCCATCGGCCTGGCGACGCGCGAGCACCTGCGCGTCGAGCAGCGGATTGTTGAGCGGGCGGTAGAAGGCCCCCGTTTTGCTGCCGGGCGGAAACAGATGAACAAGCCGACTGAGGAGCTCCCAATTCCCCATGTGGGCGAGTAAGAGGACCACGCCCTTGCCGCCGGCGAGCGCTTGTTCAAGGAGTTCGCGGTTTTCAATATGGATCACCTTGCTGAGTTTTTCCGGCGAAAGTCGTGCGGTGTAGGTGGCGGAAACGAGGTTTCCAGCGGTGCGACGGAAGGTCGCCTTGGCCATCCGGCGCAGTTCGGGAAGAGTCTTCTCTCCGGCGAAGGCGATGCGCAGGTTTCTCAGGATCGTTTTCCGACGCATCGGCATGAAATACCACACCAGTCCGCCAAACCGCTCGCCCAGCCGAAACACCCAGGGCCCGGGAAGGAGACCCGCGAAGATCTCGATCAACGAATGCCCGAAGCATTCCAGCCGCCACTGGAGCGGCTTGGCTGCTGGTTTGCGTTTGCGTTTACGAGCCATGGGCTTTTGGGTTCATGGAAGGGGCGGTTGGGTAACGGCTCCCGCCCCGTCATGCAAGAACGATGCACCCCGTCAGCTTCCCCGGACGGCGATCTTTTCCGCCTTGATCCAGGTCCGGATGACCTTCGGGTCGGCAGTCAGGTTACCGGTCATCCGCCAGTTCGACTGCTGCAGCACACCCGCCTCACCACGGCCCTCGTCCACCACGCACCACGGCTTCGAACCGGACGCGTGGATCAGGCGAAAGCCACTCTCGCCGCCGTTCACGAGGAACGCGACGTGGGTGTCCAGCCCGACCAGATAGATGCCGGGTCTGGCGGCCCCAAGTTCGTCGGCGAAGGCGTCATAGGACTTTCCCACGGCCAGCGTGCAGGCGTCCTTGCCGAGAAACGTGCGCAGGATGTTTTCCGAAGGCTGCTGGGCGAGCCGGTAGCGGTCCAAATGGAATCCGGCGTCCTTGAGCACGGTGGCTACGAAATAGCCGCAGGCGATCCGGCCGCCGCCGGGCTTTGCGGCGGTGCCGTTGAAATCATACGGGGTGCCGAGCCAGCAGCGCATCATCGCCAGCAGCGCGTGTTCCAAAATCACCCGGGCGTCGTGCTCCACGGCACTGCGCTCCGCTTCCGTCCGCGCCATCCGGAAGCGCGCCGCCAGATCTCCGCGCCAGCGTTCGAGTTCCGAAACGAGCACCGCGTAGCGCTGCGGGTCCGGCTTGGGGGTCAGACGGGTGCCGATGTTCACCCCGCCCGTCACCTGACGATACAGCGCGGCCAATGGCGTCTGGAACCACCAGGCCGCTCCGCCGGCCAATGCCAGCAACGCGCCCAGCAACAACAACCACCGTCTCATGCGCGCAGCATAGGGCCTGCGCGCCGGTTCCACAAGCCCGCCGCCCGGGCACTTTCAGGCACCGGATCAGGCCGGTCTGCCGACGGACTCCACCTCCGCCTCAACGCGCGCCGCCCGGCGCAGGCCCTGGGCGCTGGAGTGGCCGGTAATCTTGACGACCATCCAGTCGAATATCAGATAGAAAACCGGCACCACGAAAAGCGTGAGCACGGTGGCGATGGACATGCCTCCGACGACCACTAGTCCTAACGGATTCCGGGTTTCCGCCCCGGCTCCGCTGGCGAACGCGAGCGGCAGCGTGCCGCCGATGGTGGAAATGGACGTCATCAGGATCGGGCGGAAACGCAGGGTTGTGGCTTCCCATACAGCCTCGAAGACCGGATTCCCCTGGAGTTGCAACTGGTTGGCGAACTCGACGATGAGGATGCCGTTCTTGGCGATCAGGCCGATCAAAAGAATCAGGCCGAACTGCGCGAACAGGTTGTTGGTCATCGGGTCGCCCCAGAAGCGTGAAGCGTAGAGCGTGATCACGCCGCCCGTTAGGGCGAGGGCGACGCCGGTGAAGATCGTGACCGGATGGATCCAGCTTTCGAACTGCGCGGCGAGGATCAGGAAGGTGAACAACAGGCCGAGCGCGAACAGTTGGAAGGTGTCGCTGGCGCTCTCAACGTATTCACGAGTCTCGCCGTCCCACGCATGGTTGTAGCCCTCGGGCAGGATGTCCGGCGCGATCTCGTTGATGTAGTCCACGCCGTCGCCGATGGTGTGGCCGGGTGCGAGGCGGGCCTTGATGGTGATCGATCGCAGGCGATTGAAATGCGGATATTCCTCGGGTGTGATGGATTCCCGCTGGCTCACCACGTTGGACAGCTGGACCAGTCCGCCACGATCCGAGCGGACATAAACCTTGCCGAGGTCCGACGGCGCGAGGCGGGCCGCGTCCTCGATCTGGACGATCACATCATACTGGCGGCTGGCCTGCTTGAACTGGGTGACCTGGCGGCCACCAAAGAGCGACTCAAGCGTGGTGGCAAGGCGGGAAACCGGCACGCCGAGATCGGCGGCGCGGGCGCGGTCGATTGAGACGTCGAGCTGTGGTTTGTCCACTTTCGGCTCGGCACGCGCGCCTTCGAAGACGCCGCTGGCACGCATCTGCGTGAGGATTTGCTCGCCGTAAGTTTGGAGTTTGTCGAAATCGCTGCCCTGCAGGACGCACTGGAAGGTTTCACTCAAACTGCGGCCGCCGAGCGGATTCGGGATGATGGCGAAGGCGAGTCCGCCGGTGATTTCCCCGGCATAGGCGCCGTTGATTTCACCGACGATCCGCTGGGTGGACTTCGTGCGGTCCTCCCATGGCTTGAGGGTGGAGAAAACAAGGCCTTGGTTTCCCGCGCCGGGACCGCCGCGGGCAAGCGCGGTGGCGGAGAAGTAGCGTTCGAGTTCCGGCTGCCGCTCGACAATGCCGGTCATTTTTTTCACATAGTTGAACGAATAGTCCGGATGCGAGCCGAGTGGCCCGCTGAAGATCGAGATGAAGCTGCCGCGGTCCTCCACCGGTGTGAGCTCCTTTTTCAGGGCTTTGAAAGCGAAGGGGGCCAGCGCGAGGAATCCGGCGGAAAGCAACAGCACGACCGGCCACGCCTTCAGCGAAACCCGCAGCAGCTTTCCAAACACCCGGTTGACGAACACGAAGCCGGGTTCGGTCACCCGATAGAACCATCCGTGTGGCGGGTGGCCGGTCTTCGGATCGGTGCCCTTGAGCAGCAGTGAGGAAAGCATCGGCGTGACGGTCAGCGAGACAGTCAGGGAGACCATCACCGAGACGGCGAGCGAGACGCCGAACTCGTAGAACAGGCGGCCGGTGGTCCCGGACTGGAAGGCGACGGGCAGGAACACCGCGGCCAGCGTCAGGGTGGTGGCGATGATGGCGAAGGCCACCTGCCGGGCCCCCAGCACGGATGCCTGGACCTTGGTTTCCCCTTCTTCGATGCGGCGGTAGATGTTTTCCAACATCACGATGGCGTCGTCCACCACCAGGCCGATGGCGAGCACCAGCGCTAACAGAGTGAGGATGTTGATCGAAAAGCCGAGCGCGGAAATCACCGCGAAGGTGCCGATGATCGAGATCGGAATGGCGGTGATGGGAATGACCACCGCACGCCAGTCCCGCAGGAACAGGAAAATGACCACGATCACAATCAGGAAAGCCTCGAAGAAGGTCTTGAAGACCTCGTCCACCGAGCGCTGGACGAACACCGAACTGTCATACCCCACCGCCACCTTGATGCCTTCCGGAAGCTCCGACTGGATCACCGGAATCAGGCTCTTCACGCCGTCGGCCACTTCTAACAAATTTGACTTCGACTGGCGGACGATGCCGAGGCCGACGGTCTGCACGCCGTTGAAAAACACTCGGGTGCGGTAGTCCTCGGAGCCGAGTTCGGCGCGGCCGACGTCCCTGAGTTGGATCTGGCTGTTGCCGCGGGTGGCGATGACGAGCCCTTCGAAGGCGGCGGCATTCGCGAGCTCACCCTGGGTGCGGACCGTGAACTCGCGGGCATACGATTCGATCCGGCCGCCGGGGACATCCACGTTCTGCTCGCGCAGCGCGTTCTCCACGTCGTTGGCGGTGAGCTGATAGGAGGCGAGCTTGTCCGGGTCCAGCCACAAGCGCATGGCGTAACGTCGCTCGCCACCGATGAAGATGGTGCCGACGCCGGGCACCGTCTGGATGCGCTGCTTGGCGACGCGGTCCACCAGGTCGGTGAGCTCGGTGCGGGAGAAACGGTCCGAAGTGAAGGTCAGCCAGAGCACCGGATTCGCATCGGCCTCCTCCTTGGCGATGATCGGTTCGTTGACTTCGTCTGGCAGTTTGTCGCGGGCGCGGCTGACGCGGTCCCGCACATCGTTGGCGGCCTCGTCGGGATCGCGGTCGAGGTTGAACTCGATGGTGATGCGCGAGATTTCCTCCTGGGAAGAGGACTTGAGCACGCGGATGCCGTCGATGGCGGAGAGCTGTTCTTCAAGCGGCTCGGTGATCCGGCTTTCCACCACCTCGGAGGACGCGCCGCGATAGATCGTGTTCACTGAAACGGTGGGCACGTCGGTGTCCGGATACTCGCGCACTGGCAGCCGCTGGAACGAGAGCATGCCTAACAGGATGAGGATCAGCGCGCCGACGATCGTGAGGACCGGGCGCTTGATCGAGGTGTCGGAGATGATCATGGAAAATTCGAGATTTGAAATTTCAAATTTGAGATCATTCCAGCTTGCGGTCGGTGGCGGCGGGCGGGCCGGGTTCGACGACGGGCTCGACGGGCTTGAGCTTCACGCCGGGAAACAGGATGAGTCCGCCGACGCCGGATGAGACGACCTTGTCACCAGCCTTCACGGGCGGGCCGACCGGAGTGACTTGCACGTAGCCGGGGACGCGGAGGCCGGTTTTGACGGGCACGAACTCGGCGACCAAGGCCCCGTCTTTTTCCTTGGGCATGATGAGCACGGTGCCGCGCGGGCTGCTGAGGATGGCGGTTTCCGGAACGACGAGCGCGTCTTCGACGGTGCGCAGAACGAGCGTGATGTTGGCGAACATACCGGGTTTCAGGAACCGGGGCGGCTTGCTGATGTAGCCTTTCACAAGGGTGGAGCGGGTGTTTTCGTCGATGCGTGGCGAGACGAAATAGACTTCGCCCGTAACTTCCTCCCCGGGGGCCGAAGTCGCGGCGCGGAGGGTGAAAGTGCCACCCGGTTTCAAGTTTGGCAGGTAGCGCTCCGGAACCTGCACCTCGACTTTCAGGCGTGAGAGGTCGTCCACGGTGGTAATGACCGATTGGGAGGTGACGAAGTCGCCGA
Source organism: Luteolibacter sp. (assembly GCA_041549835.1). Taxonomy (GTDB): domain Bacteria; phylum Verrucomicrobiota; class Verrucomicrobiia; order Verrucomicrobiales; family Akkermansiaceae; genus Luteolibacter. Next base: position 18,510 of record JBFEQB010000038.1, read on the forward strand.
CCGAGAGCGAGCGCGCTCCGGTGACGCCGTCGAAGGGAGCGGTAATCGAGGACTTGGCGAGCCTGACTTCCAGCAGGTCAATGGCGGCCTTGAGTTTCGCATGCTCGGCGACGGCGGCGTCCACTTCGAGTTTGGAGACGGCATCGTCTTCTAACAACGACTGGTTACGTTGCAGGTTTTGTGCGGCCAGGATGAAGCTGGCGCGGGTTTCGGCGATTTGGGCACTGAGTTCGCGGGTATCGAGCTTCACGAGCCGGCAGCCTTTTTTCACCGTGGCGCCTTCCTCGAAATCGATGGAAATGATGGTTCCGGGAATCTCGGGCCGCAGCTCGGCGCTTTCGTTGGCGGCGATGCTGCCGACCAGGCCGACGGTTTCGCGCAGCGGCATGACGGTGACGGGCATGACCTCGACGGGTTGCACGCGGTCCATCGGATTGGGTGCGCCCGCCGGGGCGGCGTCCGGTTTCTTTCCGCAGGAGGAAAACAGCAGGATGGTTAGAAACAGAGTGCGCATGGGAAGTGGTTTGGGCGGATGGGTTGTCTTGCGTCTTGTGTCTTCAATTCCTGGGTATCTTTCACCACTCGCCGCCGAGGGCCTTGACGAGGGAAACCGAGAGGGCGAGGCGTTCGGCACGGATGGCGTTCGCATTGCGCTCGGCTTCGAGGCGGGTCCGCTCGGCATCGACGACATCAAGGAAGCTGACCAGACCCGAGGTGAATCGTTTCACGGAAAGGTCGAAGGTCTTGCGAGCGGCAGCGAGCGCCTGGTCCTGGGCGATTTGGCGCCGTTTGAGGATGGCGGAACCTTGCAGGGCGTTTTCGACCTCGCGAATCGATTCGAGCACCGTCTGGCGGTATTCCGCGCTGGCGGCTTCGTGAGCGGCCACGCTGGCGGCGCGTTGGGCCTTGAGGTGTTTCTGACCGGTGATCGGCACCAGCGCGCTTGCACCGAGCGACCAGACGAGCGAGGACGGGTCGTAAAGATCGTTCACGTTGACGGCATCCAGACCGGTCGAGGCATTGATTGAAAACGAGGGGTAAAACGCCGCGGTCGCCACGCCGATATCAGCATTTGCAGCCGCCACCCGGTATTCCGCGGCGCGGATGTCGGGACGCTGGCGCAGCATTTCCGATGGAACTGAAGCCGGGACCGCCGGTGGCATCGGAAGGTCCGGGTTTTCCGGGATGTGAAAGCCGGTGGCCACCGATCCGGTCAGCACGGCGAGCGCGTTGACGAGTTGCACGCGGTCCTGATCGAGGCGGATGCGGTCGGCCTCGGCGGTGGCGACTTCGGTTTCAGCCCGCGAGAGATCGAGGCCGCTGATGGTTCCCGCATTGCGGCGTTTGGTGAGCAGGTCGAACGCCTTGCGGCGGATTTCCAAGGTCCGGGCCAGGGACGTCCGGTCGGCATCCACAGCACGCAGCGCCCAGTAGGTTTGTGCCACTTCGCCCGCCACGCTGAGCCGCAGGGCGTTGAGCGTTTCACTGGCGGCTCCCTCGGAGGCACTCGCGCTTTCCACCTGACGGCGCACTTTCCCCCAGATGTCGATCTCGTATCTGAGATCCACGGGGATGGAGAAACTGTTATATAAAATCGATCCTCCGGACGGCCCCCGGAAAACGGATTTCGTGCGGCTCGCGCTCGTGCCGAGATCCACAGCGGGGAAATAGAGTGTGCGGGTCGCCCTGCTGATCTCGCGAGCCTGTTGTAGGCGGGCTGAGGCGACGGAAAGGTCTTGGTTTCCCTCCAAAGAACGGTCGATGAGCAAGTTGAGTGTCGAGTCGCGATAGAGTTTCCACCACGCGCGCGGTGTCGGCAGGGTGTCGGTCGATTGGCGCTTCCACGTCATGCCACCTTGAGAGAACGAGGCCGGCAGCTCCATCGCGGGTGTTTCAAAATCCGGCCCGACCGCCGCACAGGCGGCAAGCCCTAACAACGGCAGAAACCTCAGCAGGCGGGAAATGTTCGTTTCACACGGCATGGGCACGGCAACTCAATCCGTATTTACACTTGCATGCAAGTGATTACTTGCGCAATTTCCGCCCGGTGAGCGATTCGAGATCAAAACCCGGCGCGCCGAGAAAACCCGGCACCCGCCAACGGCTGCTGGAAGCAGCGCGTGCGGAATTCGGCGACCGGGGAATCGAGGCCGCCACCACGCGGGGCATTGCCGAACGCGCGGGCTGCAACGAAGTCACCTTGTTCCGGCATTTCGAATCGAAGCAGAAACTGCTGGCGATGGTGGTGCAGGATACCTCCCGGGAGTTCTACTCGCTCTGCGAATGTGGCGGGAAATTCACCGGAAATCCGCTCGACGACCTCGGGCGCTTTGCGCGGGTTTACAACGAATCGCTCGAACGCTGCGAAGGCATGGCAAGGGCGTTGATCGGCGTCAGCCAGCGGCGGCCCACACTCGCCAAGGAGCTCATCGGCGACGTGATCGATCCGTTTCACCAGAGCATCGCGGGTTATCTCAACGGATGCAAAAAGGCCGGCAAGGTCCGCAAGGATCTCGACACCATGGCATTCGCCGAGGTCTTCACGGCAGCGCTGATGGGTGGCCTGCTGCGGCGGACGTCCGGGTTGTCGGAGATCGACCGGGAAAGCTGGCTGCAAGAAACCGTCGCGATCTTCGTGCGCGGCATCGAGACGTGAAAACCGCCGGTTTCGGAAACTCCGGTGATTGACTCGCCGCGGGAGCTTCTCCACGGTCTCCGCGCATGAGCCACACACCACAAGTCGGAATCGTCATGGGCAGCGCATCGGACTGGCCGATCATGGAACACGCGGCACGCACCTTGCGTGACTTCGGAATCCCCTGGGTTGCGGAAGTCGCCAGCGCCCACCGTGCGCTCGACAAGCTGCAGGGATTCGTCGGGCCCGCCCGCGAGAACGGCCTGAAATGCATCATCGCCGGCGCCGGTGCCGCCGCCCACCTCGCAGGTGTGACCGCCGCAATCACCGACATCCCGGTGCTTGCCGTGCCCATCGACTCGACCTCGCTCAAGGGCATGGACGCTCTGTTAGCCATGGTCCAGATGCCCGGCGGCATCCCGGTCGCCACCTTCGCCATCGGCAAGGCCGGAGCCGTGAATGCCGCGCTGTTCGCCGTGGCCATGCTCGCCAACGAAGATCCGGCGATGGCCGAAAAACTCGCCGCCTTTCGCAAGAAACAAAGCGACAAGGTGAAAGCCGCCACGCTGCCGCCACTTGAGCCGCTGGATTGACCGTCGTTTCAAGCACCAGCCTTCAGACACCATGGGAAGAGCCTTTGAATGCCGCCGCCGGGCCAAGGAGTCACGATGGGCCACGATGTCCAAAGTGTTTCCGAAGCTCGCCAAGTCGATCACCATGGCCGCGAAAAACGGCGGCCCGGACCCGGAATCGAACGCACCGCTGCGGGTGGCGATCAACAATGCGAAGGCCCAGAACCTCTCGCGCGACAACATCGAGGCCGCCATCAAGCGCGCGGCCGGCAGCGATGCAGCGGATATTTCCGAGGTGACCTACGAGGGCAAAGGCCCGCACGGCACACAGTTCATCATCGAGTGCGCCACGGACAACACCAACCGCTCGGTCACCAATCTCAAAACGATCTTCAACAAGAATCACTGCCAGATGCTGAACTCCGGTTCGCTGGATTTCATGTTTTCGCGCAAGACCGTCATCGAGTTTCCAAAACCCGAAGGCAAGGACCTCGAGGAGATCGAGCTCGAACTCATCGACGCCGGCCTGGAGGAAATGATCGTGGATGACGATCAGGTTTCCGTCATCGGGGATTACACTGCCTTCGCACAGCTCTGCCAGGCCGTGGAGGCTCTCGGCATCAACGCCACCAAGTCCAGCCTGCAACGTCTGCCCAACCAGCCCATCGAGCTCACCGAAGAACAGATGGAGGAAGTGGAAGCCATCATCGACAAACTCGAAGATGACGACGACGTGCAGGCGGTTTACACGAACCTCGCCTGAGGCCGATGGTCAGCGCGGCGCGGTTTTTTCCGCGAGCTTCTTCTCCACCCGTTTGATGTCCGATGACTTGATGTTGAACGCGCCTTCCACGCGCATTTCATCAAGCGCCTGCTGATAGGCTCCGGCTTGTTCCAGTACGTTCGCCTTGGCGCTGTGAAAATAGCCCCACTGGAGGCGGTGCGCCACCGGGTCCATGCCAAGGGCCTGCATGAGGATTTCAAGCCGCCGGATTTCCGCCAGCCCCGCGGCCGGTCCCTCCACATGCGCGATCGCGATCGCATGGCGGCCCTTGCACGCCACGTCCGCCAATGCGAAGTGTCCTGACGGCAGTTCGCGTTTCGGCGCGAGACGCTTGTTTTCCCTCATGAACTTTTCGAGCACTCCCGGCCAGACGTTTCGCTGGCGGTCGATCACCTTCTGCCAGTCGCCGTTGTAAATGTCGCGGTCGTGAAGCTCCCACACCGCGCGGGCGTTCGCCGGATATTGCTTGAGAACGTCGCCGCAGAGGCGGTCGAGATCATGCCAGAGGAACGAGCGCTTTGCTGACATGAACGCGAACCCGGCGATCAGGAGAATCACCGGCACTTTAGGCGAAACATCCGCCAGCAACGCACGCCACGCCCATCCCAGAAAGATCGCCGCTCCGAGGCAGAACCAGGGCATGCCCGGATAGATCCGGTATTCCGGCATGAACTCGGGAATCAGATAGGTCACCCGAAACAGGATCGTTGCGACGAAAAGGAACAAACAGACGCCGAGCAAGCGCGTCGGTTTCCGCCATGCAAGAACAAGGCTGACCGCAGTCAGGCCGAGCATCGCCGCGGCGGCCCACATGGCGGTCTTGTCCGGGATGCTCAACCAGCCGGAACCGGCCGGAACCAGAGACTCCGCGATGTGGTGGTCCGAGCAGAGCTTCACCGGGATCACCGCGCGCCAGGCGAATTCCCAGAATACCCGCGCCAGCGTGTAGGCATGGCCGATGAAGCGCGGCTCGTCCCACATGCGCGTGGCGTGAAGCCAGTTTGGATGAGTGATCCAGAACAACGCCACGCCTGCCGCCAATATGCCGACGCCCCACCAGACATGCCGACGCACGATTATCCAGTGCTCCGTCGTCATGAACGCGAACCCCACCGCGCCCGCCATCATCACCGCGTGGAAAAATCCCGGCCCTTTCGAAATCGTGGCGCCGACAATCCCGAGCGCCGCCCAAACCAGTTTCTTCCATCCGCCGTCCCGCAGGAAAAGCAGCAGCGCCCATGAGGCGAGCAGGGAAAACAAAGTCACCCACGCGAGATCCTGCGTCCGCGTGTAGTTGGGAATCTCACTCGCCAACGGATGCACCGCAAAGAGCAACGCGCCAAACAAAGCCACGCCCTCCGGCATCCTGCCACGCACGAAATCCCGCCCGAAGGCGAGAAACACGCAGGCAGTCGCCGTGTGCAGCAGCCAGTTCACCGCGTGAAATCCCACCGGCGACATGCCGAAAAGCCGGTATTGAACCACATATCCGAGCCGCGTCCACATGAGCGCCAAGCCGCTCCAGATTTCCCCGTTCCGGATCGCCTCGCTGTCACGGATCTGTGTCATGTCATCCATGTAGAACTGCGCGCCAAGGCACCACAAATGCGCCAAGGCACCCGCCGCAACGATCAGCAGAAACGGCGGCCATGGCCGCTTGCGGGAGCCCTGCACACCACTCGTCATGCGCCTGTTTAACACCGGCCATGCCCCGCCTCGCAATCCTCAATCCGCCAGCTGGAATCCGCGGCGCACATGCTTGAGGCGCATCTCCGGCCCCGAGTCATTCGGTTTCCAGCCGTTGGCGTTCGCGAAATCGATCGCCTCCGTCACCATGTCGTAGCTCACGACCCGCGGCAATTCCGCAATCAGGGCCTGACCGTCGACCGGCGCGCTGGCCACGATGCGAAGTTCGTTCACGCCGCGGCGGTTCTGCATGATCCAGCGGTATTGGACGTCGTGGTGGTTGATGGCTTTGTAGCCTTTCTGGGGAGCGGGCATGGGAACGGAGTTGGCGTTGAGAGGGCAGACTGAGCACGTGTCGGCCAAATGAAAATGCTTTTAAAACCCCCGGCCATTTCGCCGCCTGCAGGTGGAATCCCGGATCGGATTTCCAATTGGCCGGGCGGGCCTCCCGCATAGTGTGATCGCATGACTGCCTCGTCCACTACCCGTCCTCAGGTGAAAGACCTCGTTTCGCTCCGCCGGCATCTGTCCGCGCTGGCCACGCTTCCGGTGACTGAGGCACCGGTGATCAGTGCGTTTCTCGACCTAAGGTTCCCGCTCGAATCACTGCGCTCGTCGTTCATCACATGGTCCGTCGCCGCAAGGGCCACCATGAGTCGCGAGGAGCGCCCACTGTTCGATGCGGCGGGCGCCGAGATGGAGATGGTGTTTCGCCAGAAGTGGACGGAATCCGTGAACAGCGTCGCTGTGTTCGTCCGCGCCGGAGAAACCCCGCTGCTGCTCGTGCTGCCCTTCGCCGCCCATCTGGAGACCGCCTTCCACGCCGCCTCGATGCCCGTGATCTTCCCTCTCGTCCAGATGAAGGATCGGTTCCACCGCTTCGTCGTGGCCATCGTCTCCGAGGAAAACTCGCGGATTTTTGAAATCACTCTCGGGGCCATCAGCGAGCAGATCCTCGCCGTGCGCCCGGAAATCAGCCAGCGCGTGGGCCGCGAGTGGACCCGCGAGCATTATAACCAGCGCAAGCGCGAGCACGACCGGCGCTTCCTGAAGGACCAAGTCTCGATCATGGCCGGCCTGATGGAGAAACGGGGGCTCAACCATCTCATCCTCGCCGGGAACCCGCGCTCGGTCAGCGCGCTCCGCTCGGCCCTGCCCAAGGAACTCGAGGCCATGGTTGCGGACTCCGTCTGCCGTTCGCCGCGCGGCCATGATTGCTCGGATGTGCTGGACGATGCGATATCTACCTTCATCGAGGTGGAGCAGAACGAATCGCGCGATACCGTGGAACTCCTCCACGAACGCGTCCGGCGCAACGGCCTCGCGGTGGTCGGCATCCACGCGTGCCGCAAGGCGCTCCTCAGCGGCGCCGCGGCCGAGTTGGTCATTTCCGAAGAACTCCCGGATGCGGACCGCGAGGAACTCGTCCGCCTAGCGACAACCGGCGAATTGCCCGTCGAGGTGTGCGAGGGTGACGAACTGCTCGCCAGCCACGGTGGTGTCGGCTGCCTGCTGCGCTACCGGCCGCACGGGATCTAACGGACGCCGTCTGTCCTATGGTTCCACCGCTGGCGGCGGAAACGGCTGGTCGGAAATGATCCAATCCTCGTTCTTGTCGGCGAAGGTTTTCAAGGCCCACTCGCTGGGCAGCAGCGCGACGAGCCAGCCGTTCGAATCGCGCGCCAAGGCCGTGCCGAGCGAGAGCGAAGGGCGCGCATCCGGCGCGAGCGGGTCGCCTTCCTTCGGCTTGAGCCAGCGGGCGAGCGACCAGTTCGCCGGCTCGATCCGGGTCTCCGCGGCATATTCGCCTTCGAGTCGGTATTGCAGAACCTCGAACTGCAGCGGACCGACCGCACCTAACAACGGGATCTGCGGACCTTCGGTGTCGAGCAGCGTGAATTCACTGGCCACGCCTTCCTTGAGCAGTTGTGCGAGGCCGTCGCGGAAGCGTTTGTATTTCGCCGTGCTCTTGTTGTGCAGGAACGAAAAACATTCCGGCGCGAAACGCGGGATCTCGTGAAACGTCACGCCGGGAGCCGACGCCAGGGTGTCGCCTATCAGGAGATCGTAATTCCCAACGAGGCCGACGACGTCGCCGGCGAATGCGTCGTCCACGGTTTCGCGCTCGCGGGCAAAGAGTCGCTGCGAGTTTCCGAGGCGCATGCGGTCGCCGCTGCGGGTGTTGAGCACGTTCATGTCGCGCTCGAATTTCCCGGAAACGATGCGGATGAAGGCCACGCGGTCGCGGTGCTTCGGGTTCATGTTCGCCTGGATCTTGAAAACGAAGGCGGAGAACTCCTCGGACGCCGGATCGATCGTCAGCCCGTCGCTTTCTCGCGGCAGCGGCGCGGGCGAAAGTTCGAGGAACCGGTCGAGCAACAGCTGCACGCCGAAGTTGTTCGCCGCGCTGCCGAAGAACACCGGCGTCAACTCGCCGGCCAGGACTTCCGCCTCGTCGAATTCCGCACCCGCTCCCTCTAACAATTCGAGCTCGTCGCAGACCTGGTGATAAGTCGCCTCCTCCATCGCTTCCTTCACGCTCTCGTCCTCGATGCCGGTCACCGCCACCGGCGCGCGGTAGGATCCATGCACGGTGCGTTGGAAAAGATGCACCTGTTTCTGCTCGCGATCATAGACGCCCTTGAAACGCGGGCCGTCGCCGAGCGGCCAGTTGAGCGGATAGGCGTGGATGCCGAGCACGCTTTCGAGCTCGTCGAGCAGATCGAGCGAGGGACGCGCCGAGCGGTCCATCTTGTTCATGAAGGTGAAGATAGGCACGCCACGGCGGCGGCAGACTTCGAACAGCTTGCGGGTCTGGCTTTCGATGCCCTTGCCGGCGTCCACCACCATCACCGCGGCGTCCACGGCGGTGAGCACCCGATAGGTGTCTTCCGAGAAATCCTTGTGGCCCGGAGTATCCAGGATGTTCACCACGCAGTCCTTGTATTCGAACTGCAGGACGGTCGAGGAAACGGAAATCCCGCGTTTTTTTTCCAAGTCCATCCAGTCGGAGGTGGTGGCCCGCTGGTTTTTGCGGGCGGTCACGCTGCCGGCCAGATTGAGGGCGCCGCCATAGAGCAGGAATTTCTCGGTGAGGGTGGTTTTCCCCGCATCCGGGTGCGAAATGATCGCGAACGAGCGGCGGCGTCTCACCTCGCGCTGCAGCGCGGGCGATGGAATGGCATAGGGAGAAACGGACATGAAACGGCCCGCAGGGCTAAACGCCGGGGGCCCCGCCATCAAGCGCGGAGTGATCACCGCCCCGCCAGATGAAAAAAGAATCGGCGGATGTCGAAGGGGGGAGCCTCCTACATCCGCCGACCATGTTTTGGGGGGAGTGTGTCGGTGTTCGCGACGCTTGGGGGGAATGCGTTCGCGACGACCCCCAACCAATATCCCATTTCCGGCCACACGCCATGACGTGATCACGTATGGAAGAGCCCGGTTTCCTCTTTTCTCTGCCATGGTTCGCCGCATAGTCACGCCGATGCGAGATGACACCCGCCGGTGGATCCAGGCCGATCAAACACACTGCTGGCACCCTTTCACCCGGCAGGGTGAATGGTGCGCCGCCGACCACGAACCGCTGGTCCTCACCCACGGAAAGGGCTCATGGCTGTGGGATTCCGAAGGCCGCCGCTACCTCGATGGCAATTCGTCGATCTGGACTAACATCCACGGCCACGCCCACCCGGTGATTTCCGCCGCCATCTGCGCCCAGCTCGACAAAACCCCCCATGTTTCGTTTCTCGGATTCACCCACCCCGGTGCCGCCGAACTCGCCGAGCGCCTCTGCGGGTTTTTCCCGGAACGCACGCTTGAACGGGTTTTCTTCTCCGATGACGGCTCCACCGCCGTCGAGTGCGCGTTAAAAATGGCCGTGCAATACCGCCTGCAAACCGGCGAACCCGATCGCAACGGCTTCATCGCCTTCGCCGATGGCTATCACGGTGACACCCTCGGCGCGGCGTCGCTCGGCGGCGTCGGTCGGTTTTTCGAACGCTTCAAAGGTCACGGTTACCCCGTCCACCACGTCCGTTCGTTGGACGAGCTCCGCGCGATGGACACGCAAAACGTCTCCGGGGTGGTGATCGAACCGCTCATCCAAGGCGTCAACGAAATGCGCCCCTGGCCCGCCGGCATGCTCGCGGAACTCCGCACTTGGTGCGATGAAACCGACGTCCATCTCATCCTCGACGAAGTCATGACCGGTTTCGGCCGCACCGGCACCATGTTCGCCTGCCAGCAGGAAAACGTGATCCCGGATTTCCTCTGCATCGCCAAAGGCATCACCGGCGGCACTCTGCCGATGGCCGCCACCCTCACCACCGGACCCATCTACGATGCCTTTCTCGGTCCAGCGGAAAATGCCTTCTACTATGGCCACAGCTACACCGCCAATCCCCTCGGCTGCGCCGCCGCCCTCGCCAGCCTCGACCTCTTCGAGCAGGAGCAAACGCTCGCCAAGCTCCCCACCAAAATCGAGCACCTGCGCGCCGGACTCGCTGCGCTGAAAGCCACCCACCCGATCGTCCATGAAATCCGCCAGTGCGGATTTGTCGCTGGCATCGAGCTCCGGCAACCGGGCGGGGCGAAGTTTCCCGCCGCCCGCCGCACCGGCGAAACCATCTGCCACGCCGCCCGCGCCCACGGCCTGCTCACCCGCCCGATCCTCGACACCATCGTATTCATGCCTCCGCTCTGCACGACCCTTGCGGAGCTCGATCACGCGCTGGCCGCACTCGATGCCGCATTTTCCGAACACACAGGCATTGACACCCGCTCTGCCAGCACGTAATCACTCGCCCCCGCGCCACGCGCACGGCGGAGTAGCCAAGTGGTAAGGCAATGGTTTGCAAAACCGTCATTCGAGGGTTCGATTCCCTCCTCCGCCTCCATCCTAAAACGCTAAAGATCAGCAGGATGAGAAGAAGTAAGGGTCATTAGGAAAATGACCTGAAACGCTGGGAAACGGGGGTCTGCACCAAAGTTTGGGGGACGGGTCGTTTTTTGGTTTTGAATTGTCCGCACCGGGCGATGACGCGCAGGCGGTAGTTGCTGAAAACGCGATCATCGTGGCGATACGGCGTCCCGGTTACCTTGCCGACGGCC
>JBFEQB010000039.1:0-28956 GCA_041549835.1 Luteolibacter sp.
CGATTCGGCAGCCTTCTGGGACGGGGCTGAAAACGGGGATGAAGGCGGAGTGTCTGGTGCTGCCGAAGCCTCGAAGGGCTTCGCAGGCGAAGGCTTGGCGGGAGCCTCGAAACCGAAACCTTCCGAGGGCTCGGCCATTTGGAACGGCGAATCCACTTTCCGGCGCTCGGGCAACTTCACCGGCTTGCCAAACGCTTCATTTTTGGATTCGGCCGCGTCATCAGCCACCGTGAACGGACTGGCCGGGGCTTGCTTGCCATCTGACTCGGAAGCCACCGAAAACGGTGAGTCCTGACCACTTTGCGGCTGGCTTGGGGAAGTTTCGAAAATACCTCGGTTCGTGCTCATCGTATCAATCAATCTGGGGTTGTGGCGTGCATCACGCGCATCACCATGAAAGAAAAAAGATCAATCAGTCCTGAAAGTCGAGCCCTCGCGAAAAAAATTTCAGGGCCGCCCGTTTTCCGCCAACAAACGCTTGAGTCGGTTTTTCATCGAAACCTTGCCGACCGCGGACAGACGATCGACAAAAAGCACGCCATTCAGGTGGTCGATCTCATGCTGCAGCGCCCGCGCAAGCAGTCCATCGGTTTCGATTTCCAACACCGATCCGTCGAGCTGCGGGAGAGTCGCCTTCACCGCCATCGGGCGCCGCACTTCCGCGCGGATGCCCTGGATGCTCAGACAGCCTTCCGTCCCGGTTTCCTTTTCCTGACTGAAAACCAGCTCCGGATTGATGAATATCAGCGGCATGATCGATTCGACCTCGGCATCCTCACCATTCACCTTGAGCAGGGAAACGCATTCCGGATCGTGCGAGACGTCGATGACCGCCAACCGGATGTCCTCGCCCACCTGTGGAGCGGCCAAGCCCACGCCGTTCGCTTCGATCATGGTGTCCAGCATGTCGGCCACGAGCTGGACGATGGTTTCATCCACCTCGGTAACGGGGCGGCAGCGCTGGCGGAGGACGGGGTGACCGTATTGGAGGATTTCGCGGATCATAGGCGGAGCGGGAAAACGCTTAGCAACGCATCCGGAAAAGGTCAAACCGGGAACCTTGAGATTTCCAGGCGTGCAATCCGGGAATCCGGGCGTTAGATTCATCCATGCGTGAAGATCTTCTGCGGAATCCGGTTTTTGCCATGGCGGCCGAGCAATTCGATCAGGTTGCCGATTTCCTCGATCTATCCGCAGACCTTCGCGAACGCTGCAAATGGCCGAAGCGCTGGATCACCGTCACCGTTCCGATCCGCCGGGATGACGGCAGCACCGAGGTTTTCTTCGGCCACCGCGTCCAGCACCACCTGACCCGAGGCCCGGTCAAGGGCGGCCTGCGTTTTCACCCGTCTGTCGACCTCGGGGAAATCACCGCACTCGCCGTTTGGATGACCTGGAAATGCGCGCTGATGGACCTCCCCTTCGGCGGTGGCAAGGGCGGCATCGCCTGTGATCCCCGCAACATGTCCGCCGGGGAACTGGAACGCCTCACCCGCCGTTTCACCATGGAGATGATCCCCTTCATCGGCCCGGAAACCGATATCATGGCTCCCGACATGGGCACCAGCGAGCAGGTCATGGCATGGATGGCAGATACCTATTCCACCCACACCGGACACCTCGTCCCGTCCATCGTGACCGGCAAACCGCTCAATCTCCAGGGCTCCTGCGGCCGCACCCGCGCCACCGGCCACGGTGTCGCCTTCCTCGCCTCCAACGCCCTTCACAAACTCGGAGCCTCCGTCAATGGCGGCACCGCAATCGTCCAAGGATTCGGAAACGTCGGCTCACACGCCATCCAGACGCTCAACTCCTACGGCATGAAAATCACCGGCGTCTCGGACGTCACCGGAGCGATCTGGAACGACGGAGGCCTCGACGTCACGAGACTCCGCAAACACGTCGCCAAAACCGGTGGCATCGCCGGCTTCAAGGACTCCGAAACCATTGATCCCGAGGCTCTCCTGCTTCAACCCTGCGACATCCTCGCGCCCTGCGCGCTCGACCGGGTGATCACCGAGAACAACGCGCCTCATCTCCGCTGCCGGATTCTCGCAGAAGGAGCCAACGGCCCGACCACCCCGGAAGCCGACCGCATCCTCAACGCCCGCGGCGATGTCTTCATCATCCCGGACATCCTCTGCAATGCCGGTGGCGTCACCGTTTCCTACTTCGAATGGGTCCAGAACCTCCAGCACTACCTCTGGACCGAACGCGAAGTTATCACCCGCCTCGAGACGATGCTTCAAAAAGCACAAGTCAAAGTGACTTCCTTCGCCAAGCGCTACAAACTCTCCCAACGCACCGCCGCGCAAGCCATTGCCGTCCGCACCGTCGCCGATGCCAAGTCCGCCCGCGGCTTGTTTCCTTGAAATCATTTCCCCGCTTGGATCGCGTGCGCGTTGACGATCAGAAGATCCGCCGAGGATCCATCGGCGACTTTTCCGGTAACCGTGACGGTGGCGAGTTTCTGCAAGCCTCCCATCCCTTCAAGGGACTCCTTGAGAACCCGGCCGTCGCCACCGACGATCTGGATCGTGGCAATACCGCGCTTTTTGTCTTCGGGAGAATCGCAACAGGTGTCCCACGGGGTCTCGCAGTTGTCGCCGGGCGTGTCGCTGCAGGCGGTGAGCACGGCGGGATCCCCCAGAATAAATGCCGCGCGGCCCTCCACAAACGGCTGGGCGTGACCCATAATCCGACCGCTTACAGTGATCTCGTCTCCGGCCTTCGCCGTGGACCGGACCAGATGGATGGCTTGCGATTCAGCTGCGGGCGGAGTCGCGAACACCGCGGACAAAGCCGCGCTGGTTTCCACCACTGGCGTGGCGGGAGTATTGGCAGGCTTCTCCTTGCACGCGGCGAGGCAAATCAAGGGAACGATGCACAGACAGGTGTTTGGTATTTTCATGATGTTGGTTGTTTCGCATTTCAGGACATGCGGAGAGCGCTTGGCAGGGGAGGCTTGAGACAGCGGATGGCGGGTGGCAGCGCGCCTGCAAGGCCTAGGAAAACGCCGGTTAGAATGCCGGTGACCGCCACCTCCGGGCCGATCTCAAGGGTGAACGCGCCGATAGAAAACGGAACCGTCCGGCCATCGAGCAACAGCACGGCGATGATCGACGCGAACAGCGACCCCGTCAGGCATGCAAGGGTGCTTTCCTGAATCAGACTCAGCAACAGCGCGCCGCGCCCGAAGCCGATGGCCTGCAGGGTGGCCATCTCGCGGACGCGGGAGGCGAAGGCGGCATATAGCGTGTTGATGCCGCCGAACACCGCCCCGGCGGCGATCAGGCTGGCGGTGATCCAGATCATGGCGCGCAGTGGCTTGAAAAACGCGCTCAGGCGGCCGTAGTAATCGCTCTCGCGCAGCGCGCTGAGTTCAAGGTCGAGTCGCTGTTTGGCGAACAGGTCGGCTTCGGCATAATCCGCCGGATCATCCAGGCGGATGACGACGCATGAAAGCGTGTCGCGTTTCGCGAGCACCCGCAGATCGCCAAGGCTGGCCCAGATTTCCGACTCCAGCACGGTTCCGGGCGCGGCGAAGACGCCGGAGACGGTGAGTTCCTGACCATCCAGAATGACCGCCGCGCCGACCTTGAGATCGCCTTGTTTCAAGCCGAGCTTCCGCCACGCGAGCCGGCCCGCCATCACCTCGCCGGCCGCGGGAAACACCCCGTCCAGCAATCTCACATCCGGGTGCGCCCGGAGCGCCTCGGGAGTCACTCCGCGCAGCAATCCTTGGCTGCGGCGCCCGTCCGGCAGGCTGATATAATTCATGTAATGAATCTCGCTGGAAACCGCGCGGACCCCGAGGCTTTCCGAAATCCCCGGAATACCCGCCCCGGCGATCCCGGCGGTCCGCTCGGGCACCTCGCTGCGCTGGATGCTCTCTTCGGATCCCGCGCCGACCAAGATGACGTTGTGGTCCGAGCCCGAGGCGGACAGCACGCGTTTCATGCCACGGTTCATGGCCACCGACGCCATCACCAGCAACACGACCGCCCCGCTGCCGCCGACGGTTTGCAGCAGCCGGGTCTTGGAGCGGAACAAGTTCCGAACAGCATAAGTGAACGGCAGCATGATATCAACTTCTCAGGTTTTTGACGATCGGCTGGGTCATCGCCTGGACCGCCGGCCACAAGGAGGCGAGGATGCCTAACAACAAGGCCGCGCCCACACCCGCGGCGATCACCGCGGCATCCGGACGGACGGCAAGCGTTTGTCCTTCATTGCCCATGGTGAAACTCTGCCAGCGGAGAAAGGCGGTGGCCAGGCCCACGCCAACCACGCCGCCGGCCAGACCGAGCATGCCGCCCTCGCTGAGAACGAGCCAGCCGATGGCGCGCCCCGGAAAACCAAGGGTCCGCAGAACCGCGTTCTCCTTTACCCTGCCGCGCACGACTAACAGAAGCGCGTTGGCGACCAACCCGGCCACCGCGACCACCGCCGCCGCTCCGAGCCAGCGGGTGAAACCAATCAACTCGATGAGTTCGGACGCGGTCTCGGCGAAGAAGGCTTTTTCCGGGCGCGTGTCGGTGGGTTCCTGACCGGAACGGAACATTTCATCGATCGCCGCGGCAACCGTGGCGAGTTGTTTCGAATCGTCCACCCGGACGTTGAACTGCGTCACCACGCCGAGGCCGGCCCGCGACGCCTGCTGGAGGAACGGCAGTTTGACATAGGCCACGTTGTTGTCCTGCGCGAAGGGCGAACGGAGGATGCCGGAAACGGTCACCGTGACGCCCGCTGCCTCGAAGCGATCGCCCGGCTTGAGGCCGCGGCGGCGGGCGAAGACCTCGCCTAACAAGGCTCCGTCATCGCGGCGTTTCCACGCCTCCTCGCTGCCCTCGATGATCTCGATTTCAGGGGCGAATTTCCGGAGCAGGCCTTCGGGCACGCCGCGGAATGTCACCACGTCGAGGGATGCGCCGCAATTGTTGACGACGATCTGCACGGGAACCACTTCGCGGACGCCGTCGATGCGCCGGATTTCATCGGCGTAATGCTCGGGCAGGCGGCTCGCGGAGGGGCAGAAGCGGTTCTGCCGGTAAACCACCAGCGTGGTGTCGGCGGCGGAGGCCTCGGTGGCTTTCGCCAGCGAGCGCTGGAGGGTTTCCACCGCGGTAAACAGAAACATCCCGGATGCGACGCCGAGGATGGTCAGGAGGGACCGGACCCGATGACGGACGAGTTGCAGCCACGCGAGCTTGAGGAGGTTGAGCGCGGGATTCATGCGTTTTCAAGCAGTCTGCCTTTTTCCAGATGCAGGATGCGGTCGGCGGAGGCCGCGGCCTTGGCGTCGTGAGTGACCATGACGATGGTCTTGCCGAACTCCGCCGCGAGCTGGCGGAGAAGATCGAGAATCCGCGTGGCGGACTCGCGGTCGAGATCGCCGGTGGGTTCGTCCGCAACTAACAGCGGAGGATCGGCGACCATCGCGCGGGCGATGGCCACGCGCTGCTCCTGGCCGCCCGAAAGCTCGGAGGGCGTATGATGGATACGGTCGGCGAGGCCGACGAGTGACAGCGCGGTTTCCACGCGGGCGTGGCGCTCCTTTCTTGAAATCGGCGCGAGCAGCAGGGGCAACTCGACGTTTTCAAAGGCCGTCAGCACCGGCACCAGATGGTAGAGCTGGAAGATATAACCGACATGGTTCGCCCGCCATTTCGTGAGAGCCCGGCGGGAGAGCTTTCCGATGTCGGTGCCGGCGATCACCAACGATCCCGCAGTGGGTGAGTCGATGCCTGAAAGCAGGTTGAGCAAGGTGGTCTTCCCCGAGCCAGACGGCCCCATCAAGGCGAGGAATTCGCCTTTCGGAACATTGAGGTCGAGCGCTTCGAGCGGGGTCACCACCGTGCGGCCCTTGTGGTAGCTCTTTGAAACGCCGCGGCATTCGATCATTGGATGAGTCATGGCTGGATCAGGGTGGGGTTGACGCGCTGGCCGTCGCGCAGGCTTTGAGGGGAATGCACGACGTGCTCGCCGGCGCGCAGGCCTTCGGAGATGCGGACAAAGCCGTCGCGGATTTCGCCGGACGCTTGCACGGCGCGCCTTGCCACGCGTTTAGACTCGGGATCGCAGACCCACACCGCGCCGTCGCTCAGAGCGGCTTGGGGAATCCACATCGCGAGCAATCCGGCGGCCGGGCCAACGGCTTGCGCGCCGCCAAAAAACTCGACACGGCAGAGCATTTCCGGGCGCAGCGAATCGATCGGATCAACAATGCGAACCTTTGCCTGCAGGGTGTTGCGCTGCACGTCCGCCTCCCCGGTAATGCGCGTGACTTCACCGCTGAAAACCTTTTCGGGAAGCAGGCTGCAGCGGATTTTCGCCTGCTGGCCGACGCTCAGTCCGGCCGCATCGGCCAGCGGAACATCGACCCGGACCTGGAGCTTGTCCGGCTGATAGAGAATGGCGACTGTCGAGCTGTCGGGATCGTCCATGGCGAGCATCTTCTTCTGGCCCGGCGCGGCGAGCAGGCGCAACACGCGGCCATTGACGGGCGACAGGATGCGGGTCCGTTCGAACGCGAGTCGCGCTTGGGCGACCTCGACTTCCGCGGCACCCACCTCGGCGTCGCGCACTTTTGTTTCAAGCTCCATCCGCGCGATCTCCGCCTCTGCGGCACTGCTGTCGGCTTCAGCGGCGCTGCTCTGCTGACGTTCTCCATCAAGGCGCAGGCGGGCGGAAACGACGTCCGACTCCGGCACCGTACCTTTCGGCAAACCGGACAGGCGGGTATGCCGGTCGGCCGCCTCGTTTTGCCGGGCGAGCGCCGCCTGGACGGTCGCCTTCGCCGAGTCATGCTTCCTGCGGGCGAACGCAATGGCGGCGATCTGGGCCTCGCGCGCGGCAATCAATATGTGGTGTTTTTGCTCCGCTGCGGCGAGCGCGAGGCGGGCGTCGTCATCGACCAGGGTGGCGAGCGGGTCACCTTGCGCAACCGCCTGGCCTTCGAGCACATGGACCGAGTCGATCACGCCGTTGATCAAGGCGGTCGCCTTGATGGGCAACGGGTCGGGCTCGATCCAGCCGCTGGCTTGAAACAACATGCGGCCCGCCGCGGTGCCGCGGGCATTTGCCCCGGCGGGATCCGCGGCCGTGGCCAGCACTTGGACGAGCTCCACGTCCGGCGCGGGCACTAGCCGGTCGCGGAACAAGCCGAGAAACAGCAACGCGAATCCGGCGGCGATCGCCAGCGGGACGAGCCATGGGGGAACCCGGCGCAGGGCTGGCGGCCCCGTGTCTGAACGGGAAAGGGAATTAAGGGAAGGAGGAGGTTTCACGGGATTCAGGAATCTTCAAGACGGCACGGCCCGATGACGGGCCTACAAAACAACCTGGCTAAAAGGCCCGGTCACGAACGGCTGAGAATGCCGCCTTTACAGTCTCCAGTGATTCAAAACCGCCCGGTGTGCGGCGGGAGAGGCACGCCCGCGGATCGCTTCCGTGCATACGAAAACCTTGCCACAAGGAATAACTGCCACCGCCAGGATCACCGCATTCTGCGGGAGATCCGAGATGGGCACAGCGGGCAACTCGACCGATGCTTCCGGCACCGCAGAATCGGGCAGCGCCTCAAGATCCATGCAGCACGGATCCCGCTCTTCCGTTTCCCGCGAGCAGTCGGAGCAGCATGCGGCATCGTCGCCAAACTCGCCGATCAGAACCCGCTCTTCAAGCAGGCACACACGCACCGAGGCCGCTGCCGTCGGGAGCAAGACCCCGAAGCAGACCAGCATCAATGCCGCGATGAGCTTTTGCACATACATGGAATTTCACGGATAACCAGCCAGGTCAAGGGAAGGATTGCCAGCGGGCGTCTCTCAGTGCTCACACGTGCAGGCATACTCCTTGTGATCGCACTCGCTGCAGTCCGCGAGATTCACCATGAATTTCTCATTCACGGTTTTCGCGCCGGGCGCGACCTTGATCTGCAGCACGATCGGGATCATGTTTCCCTCCGGCAGCGGCTTGTCGGAGATCAGCGAGCCGTCCGCTTTTGAAAAAACCAACCGCGCAGGCTTCGAGCGATCACCTCCAACCGCCGTCACCACTTGATCCGCAGGAGCGATCGCCTGGCCGTCCTCACCGAGGAAAGTGATTTTCACCTTGCGCCCGGGCGTCACAAAAAACTCGAGGCGGGGTTTCACCGAAGTGATGACGCGCCCGCCATTCGGTCCGGCGGTCTTTTTGGCATGGCTGTGGCCATGTCCATGGTCGTGTGGGCCCTCGGCACATAAGGCCGGTGAGATGACAAAACCGAGCGTGGCGGAAAGAATGAGGAGTTTTGTTTTCATGTTTTTTGCTTTTTCGTTAGATCAAATCAATGGGATGCAGCGGATTCGCGTTCGATGGAATTTTCGGCGGCCTTGCGCCCGAAGGTGAAGAATACCGTCGGGGTGAGGCCAAGCCCGAGCAAGGTGCTGGTCACCAGCCCGCCGACAATCACCACGGCCACCGGATGCAGGATTTCCTTGCCCGGTTGATCGGCGGCCAGCAACAGCGGAATCAGGCCGATGCCGGCGGAGAGCGCGGTCATCAGCACCGGAACGAGCCGTTCCTTGGTTCCACGAATGACCATCTGTCTGGTGAAACCCTCGCCCTCGTGCTGCATGAGATGCAGGTAGTGGGAAATGAGCATGATGCTGTTGCGCGCCGCCACCCCGGCCACCGCAATGAACCCGACCAGCGTGGCGATGCTGATGTTGTTCAGCTTGAAATACGTGAACACCAGTCCACCCACGATCGCCAGCGGAATGTCGCACAGCACCTGCATGGCGAAGAACGGCGTGCGGAAGTAACCGAACAACAGAAAGCCGATCACCAGCAGAATGGCGGCGGAAAAGATGGCGATGCGGACGGTGGCGTCCCGCTCCGCCTGAAACTCGCCTTCATAGGTGATGAAATAGCCCTCGGGCAGTTTTACCTTTGCCGCCACCTCATCCTGCAGCCGGACCACCAGGTTGGAGACGTCCCGCACCGTCGGCTTGATGGCCAGAGCGAAGCGCCGCTGGTTGTTCTCCCGGAAGATGACATTCGGCCCCTTGGCTTCCCGCACGTCGGCGACAAGCGAGAGCGGAATCCACTGTCCATTGGAGGTTTCCACCGGCAGGTCAGCGATCTTGTCCGGCGTGTCGCGCCAATGCAGAGGCAGGCGCGTGACGAGGCTCACCGAACGCAGGCCATCCCGCAGTTCGGACACCTCCTGGCCGCCAACGAGCGCCGAGAGCTGATCGTTGAGATGGCCGGGAGAAATGCCGTAGGCCTGCGCGCGTTCACGGTCCGCCTCGATGCGGAGCTGGGGGATCGCGGATGCCTGATCGAGCTTGGTGTCTTCAAACCCCGGAATCGAGCGGGCGACGTCCTGCACCTCGACGCCGATCTCGCGCAGCTTGTCCAGATCCGGTCCGAAAATCTTCACCGCTACAGGAGCGGAAACCCCGCTGAGCATGTGGCCGATGCGGTCGGCCAGAGGACCGCTGACCACTCCGAAGACACCGGGAACCGCTTTGATTTTCGCCGAAATCTCATCGAGAATCTCCTTCCGCCCGCGGCCTGCGGTTTCCTTGAAATCCACGTCGAACTCAACTGTGGAAACCGGCACGACGTGATCGCCGCGTTCGGCCCGCCCAAGACGTCGCCCGACCTGATTGACCTCGGGAACCGTTAGTATCTGGCGTTCCAGCACGTCGGCGATCCGGTTCATCTCGTCCAGCGAGGTGCCGGGTGCCGAGGTGGCGGCCACCAGCGCGGTTTCCTCGCGGAACTTCGGCAGGAAGTCCCGGTTCATTTTTGGATAGAGGGAAAACGCCGCGACCACCAGCGCCAGAACGAGCAGCAGCATCACGTATGGCTGGCTCAGCCCGAAGCGCAGGATGGTGTTCTCCAGCAACCATTTCATCGATCGGGTGACCAGGCCGTCCCGGTGCTCGTGGCCGGCCTTCGGCTTGAGCAGAAACGAACACAGCACCGGAATGACCGTGAGCGAAACCACGAACGAGGCGATCATCGAAATGATCGTCGCGATGGCGATGGGCGCGAACAGTTTTCCCTCCACGCCGGTCAGCCCTAACAACGGAAGGAACACCAAAATGATGAGGACCGTGGCGTAGAAGATCGAGTTCCTCACTTCGCCCGAGGCCCGGGCGATCACCTGCAGTCGCGGATGCGGCTGGGGCAGCGCGGCGTTTTCGCGAAGCCTTCGGAAAACGTTCTCCACATCCACGATGGCGTCGTCCACCACCATGCCGATGGCTACCGCGAGGCCGCCGAGCGTCATGGAGTTCACGCTGATGTCGAATCCCTTGAACACCAGCATCGTGATCCCGAAGGACATCGGCATCGCCATCAGCGTGATGAAGGTCGTCCGGAAG
The DNA here is from genome assembly GCA_041549835.1 of Luteolibacter sp. GTDB lineage: Bacteria > Verrucomicrobiota > Verrucomicrobiia > Verrucomicrobiales > Akkermansiaceae > Luteolibacter. The sequence continues at coordinate 10,380 of JBFEQB010000039.1, forward strand.
TTCAGCAGGAAGAGAAACAGCACGATCGTCACCATGATCGCGCCGTCCCTGATTGCTTCGGTCAGATTACCGATGGCGTGGTCGATGAAATCTTTCTGTTGGAACAGCAGAGTGGTCTCGACGCCTGCGGGAAAGGATGCCTTGAGTTCATCCAAGGCCCTCCCGACCTCCCCGGTGAGTTTCCGCGTGTCGAAACCCGGGGACTTGGTGACCGTCATGATCACGCCATAAGTCGGGTCTTTCTCAGGGCTCCGGCTTACAGTGGCGTCGCCACGCATCGGCTCGATCCCCCACTCCACGGTGGCGACATCTCCGATGGCAATCGGCCGGTCGTTCACCATCTTGATCACCGTGCTGGCGATGTCATCGAGCTCCACCGTCATGGCCAGATTGCGCACCATGATCTCGGTCGGGCCAGTGTTGATGAAGCCGCCGGTGGTGGTGTTGGCGGCCTCGGCGGCGGCCTTTTCCAGTTCGTCGAAACCGATGCCATTGGACTGCAACCGCCACGGATCCGGCTGGATCTCGATGCGTTTGACGCCGCCGCCCATGTTGAGCACCTCGGCGATGCCGGGAATACTCTGCAGTCGGCGCTTGATCGTCCAGTCCGCGAGAGTCCTCACATCGGACGGTGACATGTAGCCCGGCTCGCCCTGCTTCGCAGTGGAGCGCACGCCCACCAGCAGGATTTCCCCCATCAGCGAGGCCACCGGCGTCATGAATGGCTGCACGCCCTCGGGCAATTGATCGCTCACACCCTGCAATCGCTCCTGCACCAGCATCCGGGCCTTGTAGATATCCGTGTCCCAGCCGAATTCGGCATAGACGAGCGAAAGCGCGACATCGCTGTTGGAGCGCAGGCGGGTGAGCCCGGCCACGCCGCTCAGCGCGCTTTCGATAGGCTGGGTGACGCGGGTTTCCACCTCCTCGGGCGCCAGCCCCGGAGACTCGGTCAAGATAATGACGGTGGGTTTCGTCAGGTCCGGCAGCACTTCGACTGGGAGTTCCGTCGCGATGCGCAGGCCAAGCACCATGAGCAGCAGGGAAACCCCGACGACGATCGCCCGGTTGGCGAGCGACCAGTGAATCATTTTGTTCAGCATGGCTCCACGGGCGATTGGGATTTCCGGAATGCGAGGCTGGTCACGAGCAGCAGGAACAAAACGCCGCTGACGATCTTCCAGAAGGGCCCGGCCTCCTCGTGACCGTGATCGTGTGCGTCCCCGGGGTCTTCCTCCGCGTGGGCATCCTCATCGCCGGTCGGCTCCGATCCGTCGGGAGCGTGTTTGTGGCCGTGGGCGGCATCGAGCGCCTCGACGAGAGAAACCGTGCCGGCGCCGGCGAATGATAGCGAGTAGGCGCCGCGCATGACCACTTCGTCCGCAGGAAACAAACCATTGGTGATTTCCACAAAGCGGTCGTTCATCTGCCCGACTTGGACCGGCACCTTGATGAAGGCGTTCGGGAGCTCGAAGTCCTTCACGTAAACAAACCGGGTCGAGGCATCCCCCTGCAATGCAGAACGCGGGACGCTCATCACGTTCTCGCGTTTGCTCAGCACCACGGAAAACTCGGCGCGCATGTCCGGGCGCATCCGCAGGTCGGGATTAGCGACCCGGAAGACCGCGTCGATGGTGCCGCTCGCGCGGTCCGCGGAGGTTCCGAAACGCAACATCTCGCCTTCGATGATCTGGTTTCCAAGAGCGGAAACCACGATGTGGGCCTTCGATCCCGCTGCGAGTCGGGCGGCGTGGTGTTCCGGCACTCGGGCGACGGCATAGACCTCTTTGAGATCCGAGATGTCCAACAGTTCCTTGTCTGGCTCCACCGGCTCGCCGAGGCGGACGTGCGATTGCACGACAAGCCCGCTGATGGGTGCCTTGAGCTCAATGACGGGCGGTGGATTTCCAGGCTGGCGGCTTTCCACGAGAACAAGGGTTTGCCCGGCTTTCACCGTGTCCCCTTCCTGCGCTTCAAGGCCGACGACACGGCCGGAAATCCGGCTGCTCAGCACGGCGTGGTGGTCCGGAATTTCCTCGATGCGCCCGAGAGCGAAGACCGTTTCCTCAAAGTCGGTCTCCTCGACCTCGACGGTTTCAATGCGGAGGTTTCTAACGGCATTTTCATCGAGCACGATCGGCTTCGGGTCCGCGGCATGGAGGAACGGGAGACCCGCCATGAGGGCGAACGAGATGTAAAATGTGATCGGTTTCATGAGATGATGGTGAGTGGGGGGTCAGGGCCCGCCGAGCGCCGCTTCGTAACGGACGCGGGCGAGGTGGAATTCGCGCAGGGCGTCGAGTCTGGCAGCGGCGAGTTCAAGGTGCTTGCCGCGGGCACGCAGGACGGATTGGATTTCGCCTTGGCCGTGGCGATAGGTCGTTTCCGCCAGATCGGCCTGTTCATCCGCGAGGGGGAGAAGCGTGTCGTTGATTTCGCGGATCAGCTTCGTCCATTCCAGCATCTCGGCGCGGGCGGCTTCGGCTTCGAGACGGATGTTTCCCGCGAGGACCGCAGCTTCCTTTTCCTTACGCAGCTTCTTTACCCCGGCCTCCTCGATCGCACCTTCGTTGTTGTCCCAGAACGGCAGCGCGATATTGAACCGCAGCCCGATGATCGCTGCGGTTTCAAAGCCTTCCGGCACATCCTCGCTGCGCTCGGCTGCGGCGAAAAAACCGCCCTCCACGTCGTCGTAACGGCGTGCCTGTTCGAGCGCCAGCCCCTGCGCAGCGGCTTGCGCGGCGAGTTGCGCCAACTGAAAATCCGGGCGGCGCGACGGATCTGCGGCGGTGGCCGGAAGCATTGCCTCAGGCAGGCTGCCGCCGACACTCAAGGACTCGCCGGGCTTCATACCGAGCAGCGGCTTCAGACCACCGAGAAGAGCGGTCTCCTTCACCTCGAGTTGCTGGATTTCCATGGCCAGACTGGCGGCTTCCAGCTTCGCCTGCCCGGCATCGATCAGCGAGCCTTCGCCCTTCGCCGCAATTTCCGACAGGAATTCCGCAAACTGTTTGGCGAGGTCGGACTGCTTTTCCAGCAACCCGCGGCGCTGGCGAATGGCCAGCACCTTGACCACCGTCTCGCGGGCGTCGGCGACGATCCGGCGCTCGACCTCGCGGACTTCGGTTTCGGCGGACCTGAGATCGATGAGAGAGAGCTCCTTTTCCAAGCGCAGCCGGCCGGTCACCGGAAAACGCTGCCACAAACCGACCTCGAATTTCCCCTCGCGGGTGGCGGGACCGGCTTCGAACGAAGTCTCCAGTTCGGGGTTTGCGAGGCGACCGGACTGGCGCGTGCGCCCAAGCGCCTCGCGGATGCGCAGGCGTGCGGCGGCGAGCTCGGGGTTCTGTGCGCGGATGCGGTCACCGACGCTGCCAAGCGTGACGAGCGCCGAAGGTTCCGCTAGAAGCGGATGAGCCGTTAGAGCGAGCGCCAACAGCATGGAAACATGGGATCTGGACATAATGTCTATGAATAAACCGCCCTCCTCCGACACGGGGAACGGGCAAAAACCAGCGGAATGATTTTGAAAACCACTGCCGCGAACGTGCGGCGAAGCGGGAACGGGCGGCGCGCCACCAAGGCACGCCGGAACGTCAGGAACGGACGCTCAGATCAACGGCGGCTTGTCCAACTCGGCAACCGGCTCCTCCGGCAGTACGACCGGATTGCTCCGGACAAGAGCCAACGAAAACCCCAGGCCACCCGTTTGGGCGGAAGCATGGTCCTCCGCCGCCAGCGGCATCGCATGACAGCACTTGCCTTGTTGATGATGCTCCACCGGGCACTGCCGGTCGTGGGAGGGATCGCAGGGTTGCTCCTCATGATGATGGCCCGAATGCTCCTGCGCATGCATGGCGAGCATCACCGCGCAGGGATCCGCTGCGAAAGCACGCCCGCAGAACCCGGCGAGAACACCGAATACCACCAACCAAGTGAAGAGCAATCTCATCAGATGCGCGGACTGTTGGCATGAAAAACCGCCGGATTCAAGAAATTTCACCTCCCTGCACCGGGTGGAATCCGGTTGCGGTCCGAGCGGACATGGGTGAAGAATCCGGCATGCCCGCGGCGCAGCGCTACCCGATCATTTTCAACCCCAAGGCACGCAGCCAGAAGGGTGGACGAGTGCTCCGATTTCTCATGAGCCATGCGAATCGTTTCGCACTTTATGCCACCAACCACGCCGGCGAGGCACATGAACTTGCGGCCCGCTTCGCGGCGGAGGGAGAACCGGTGGTCATCGCCGCCGGCGGCGATGGCACGCTCAACCAAGTGGTCCGCGGACTCGCAGGATCCTCCACGGTGCTGGGCGTGCTGCCCGCCGGAACGATGAATGTGTTCGCCCGGGAAATGGGGATTCCTTTTGATTCCCTGGAGCACGCGTTCGATGTGATCGAGGCCGGACACGTCCGGGAAGTGGATCTTTTCGAGGCAAACGGCGCGCCCTTCGTGCAGATGGCGGGCGTGGGATTCGACGCGCAGGTGATCGAGGAAACGACGTGGGAATCGAAGAAGCGGCTCGGACCGCTGGCGTATCTATTAGCCGCGGTGAAGGTTCTCGGCGAAAAACCGCCGCAAATGGAGGTCGTATGCGCGGACGGCAGGCGGGAGACCGCCGTAGCGGTGCTGGCCGGCAACGGCTCGCTCTATGGCGGGCAGTTCAGATTTTTCCGCAACGCGAACAACCACGACTCGAAACTCGACGTGCTGGTTTACAAGGAAGCGGGCTACAGACTCGTGCTCGATTCGCTGCGCGGACTCGCGCTCGGCGGCATCGACCTGATGGAATCCACGACTTATTTCCAGACCGAGGCGTTCACGGTGAACGCGGACCGCGAGCTGCCAGTGGAGGTGGATGGCGAGTGGCTCGGCCGCTTCACCGAGGTCGTCTTCAAGGAAACCGCGAACCACCTGCGCGTGCTCGCTCCCGAGGGCCCGCTGGCCGGAAATTTCGCGGAAACCTTAAAATCCCTGCTCAGTTGGCCGCGGCGGCAGCACGAACTCGAAACCTCACGCAACCGGTGAAACCGCACGACAAGAGAACCGGTTGGCGGCTGTGGCTGCGGCGGCTTTTTCAAACGGGAACCGCCGGGGTCCTCGCGTTTTCGATGATCGTAATCTACGCCAACGTCACCGCGGTATGGGCGTCACGAGGCAGGATTTTTGACGAGGTTTCCACAATCCCGCCGACCAGGGTTGGACTGCTTTTCGGAACCACTGACAAGGTCAACGGCCGCGAGAACCTGTATTTCCGCTACCGCATCGATGCCGCCGCAAAAGTCTGGAAGGCTGGAAAACTGGAGACAATCATTGTTTCCGGCGACAACCGATCCCGCTACTATAACGAGCCGGAAAAGCTGAAGCAGGCACTCATTGCGCGCGGCATTCCGGAGGACCGCATCGTGTGTGATTACGCGGGACTGCGGACCCTCGATTCGGTGGTGCGGGCCAAGGAGGTTTTCGGGGCGGACCCGGTCCTGTTCATCAGCCAGCGTTTTCAAAACCAACGGGCGATCTATCTGGCCAAGGCCAATGGCATCGAGGCCTACGGATTCGACGCCCGCGATGTGGAACCCCAGGCCGGCTTGAAAACCAAAGTCCGCGAGGTGGGCGCGCGCGTCAAAATGTGGCTCGATGTGAACTTCCTCGACACCCGGCCAAAGCATCTCGGCGAGAAGGTCGAGATGCCTGATTGAACATTGAAACACGCTGTTTCCGGATCTGACGACACGCAGGCCCAACTGAAGCTAACACAGGTTAACTAAAACACTTCATTTTTATGTTGTGCAATGATATGAATTCCATCTTTCACGCCATAGATGACCCGTTGATCTCACCGCTATGAAAAATTCGTTCTCCTCACCCTTACTGGCAGCGGTGACATACGCCCCACCTCCGCATCATCCGGATATGCCGGTGTGAGCGGCTCCGCCAACGCGTTTCTAACGAATACCGGTAACTCTAACATCATAATCAGCGGGATTTCGACGATTGGCCACACCAGCGGATCCGTCGACATTTCTTTCTGGGCACATAAGAACCTGATTGCTTCGGACATGACCTCGTTGCTGTTGGAACACAGTACGAATGAGGTGGATTGGAGCGCGATTTCAATTCCCGCACAGCCCACGGGCTCCGCCACGAGGGGTTGGCGCCTGATCTCGATCACCGGCACCGACATTCCGATTTCGCCGACGCTTTCGCTTCGATGGACAAACACCGACGCGGACACCCATTTCCGGATTGATGATTGTTTCGTTGACCGCGGTCCCCGAACCCGCCGCGGCGGTTCTTGGGGCCATGGGGTTCATGCTCCGCCGTCGGCGCCGGCATGAACAGGAGGGTAGACTTCTCAAGTGAACACGGCGGCGAGTTCTTCCGGCGTGAGCGCGCGCCAATCACCTTCGTCCAGATCTCCGGGCAGGGCGAGGCCACCGATGGAGATGCGCTTGAGGTCGATGACATGGTTTCCCGCCGCGGCGAACATGCGGCGGACCTGATGGTAGCGGCCTTCGTGCAGGGTGATGAGCGCTTCCTTTTCGCCAAGCGCCTCGAAACCGGCGGGCAGCAGCGGCCTGCTCTCGCTATTGAGCATGAGTGTGCCGGAGGCAAAGAGCTCGCCTTCATGGCCCTCCAAAGGACGGTCGAGCGTGGCGTGATAGACCTTCAGGCAGCCGGACTTGGGATGAATGATCTTGTGGAGCAGCTTGCCATCGTCCGTTAGAAGCAGCATGCCAGTGGTGTCCTTGTCGAGCCGGCCGATAGGGTTGAGGCCCGGGTTCCGGTGGGCGAAGCGTTCGGGCAGGAGGTCGTAAACGGTGGCGCCGGGGTCATCGCTGCTGCATGTGTAGCCGTCGGGCTTGTTGAGGACGATGGTGAGCGGGAACGGCGGGTCGAGCGGCTCGCCACGGAAGCGGATGCGGTCGTGCGGCGGCACCTCGCCCTCACCAAGCGCGCTGCCGGCGGCGTCGGTGACCGCGCCGGAGCGGATGAAGCGCTGCGCCTCCTTGCGAGAGCCGTAGCCGAGATTGGCGAGAAGTTTGACGAGTTTCATGAAGTGGCGGAGAGCAAAGAACTTGGGGCAGAGAGGGAAGCGGTGGATCAACGCTTGTCGGCGAAGAGGAGCTTATAGGTGCTGTTTTCGGCTGTCTTGCGCCAGGCGAGGCCGCTCGTTTCGAGCACGGCCTCGTAGGGGAGCTGGCGGTTGGCGACCAGCAGCAACCTCCCTCCCCGGCGGATGGCGGCGATAGCGGTTGTTAGAAACGTGCGACCGAGGTCCACATCGGTCGCTTGGCCGGTGTGAAACGGCGGGTTCATGACGATGGCGTCGTAAATTTCCGGCAGGCCGGTGGTGACATCGTGCCAGTGGCAGGTGGTGTCGCGATCATGGCCAGCGAGGTTTCTGCGCGCGCAGTCGAGTGCCCGTGAATCCGCCTCGAACAATTCGATGCGGTCGATCCGCGGGCAGCGTTTCAGGGCAGCCGCAGCTAGAAACCCCCAACCCGCGCCGAGATCGGCGACAACCCCATGAAGGTTGGCGGGCAAGTGGTCGGCGAGCAGTTGCGACCCGGGATCGATGTGATCACTGCTGAAAATCCCGGCCCGGGTGATGAAGTCGGTGCCGGGGATTTTGCGGAGCTTTCCGAGCTCCCGCCATTCCTGAAACAACTCCTCGTTCCAGCACCCGCCGTCGGTCGCATGAAAAGCGCGGCATTTGTGTTTCTGGATGGAAGTGACGGTCCCGGTGGCCTTGGCGAATTCCTTTTCGAAGCGCCCCGCACCGGCGGTGTTGGGCATGGCAGCGAGAATCCGGCCGCCCGGTTCCAGCTGATCTCGGGCCATTGCGAACCACGCCAGAGTTTCATCGCGGGATTTCCCGGGCAGCACGAGCACGAGCGGCCATTTGGCCTCCGGCAGATCATCCGTGCGAACAAACCCGGCACGTTCCCACACATCAGCCTTGGGTTTGAGAGGCTGCCAGCCCAACACGCACCGGGGCAGGTCCGGATGCGGCTCCGCGCCGATGAACAAGATCCGCTCCGGGATTTCTCCGGCGGAAAACGCGAGCATCAGGGTCTCTAGAGCGGGGTTCACGCTGCGGTTCTTAGGGGAATCCCGCGCAGCCCGCCACCCCAGATTCGGGCCGGCGGTGGACATGGACGGATTTACCACTTAGTTTCCTCCCTCTCCGATGTCTGATTGTTGTCCACCGCCGCCTCCTCAAGACCGCGACGCGCTCCGGCGCTCGATGTTGAAGTTAACGGCGGTGCCGCCGCCGAAATCACCAGTTGTCTCCGGTTCGGCCACGGAAGCGGAGGCGTCCTGCTGCGGGGGGAAAAAAGGTCGCCCGGATTTCCTGTTATGGGGTTCGCTGGCGCTGTTCCTGGCCGGAGTGGCGGTGCATCTACTGGTGCCAACCGCGCCGCATTGGCTGCATGTGTTCGGGCATGCCTGTTATGAACTAGCGACCCGCGCGTGGTGGGGGATTTTATTTGGAATCGTGGCCGTGGCGGTGATCGGGCGTTTTCCGCGGGAATTGGTGGCGGCGATCCTTGGGCGCGGCGGCAGCGTTTCCGGGCTGTTCCGCGCGGTGGGTGCGGGGGTGCTGTTGGACTTGTGCAACCACGGCATCCTGATGGTCGGCATGGGCCTCTACAAACGCGGCGCGTCACTCGGGCAGACGATCGCGTTTCTGATCGCCAGCCCGTGGAATTCGTTTTCGCTCACGCTCATCCTCGCGGCGCTCATCGGCTGGAAGTGGGTGCTGGTTTTCATCCTGCTCTCGATGGTGATCGCGCTGATCACCGGCTGGATCACCGACCGTCTGGTGGACGCCGGGAAAATCCCGCACAATCCGAACGCCGTCACCCTGCCGAAAGGCTACCGCATCGGCCCCTCGATCGCTGGGGTCCTGAGATCCCTCAAACCCGGAGCGCGCAACTACCTGCAGCTCGCCCGCGAGGGCATCGTGGGATCGCGGATGGTCCTGCGCTGGATTTTCTTCGGCTTCGTCCTGACCGGCGCGATCCGTGCGTTCGTTCCGGAGGATGCGTTCCAACATTACTTCGGCCCCACCGTCATCGGGCTGTTCCTCACACTGTTAGCAACGACCGTTCTCGAGGTCTGCTCGGAGGGATCATCGCCGATCGCCGCCGACCTGCTGACGCGCGCCCACGCGCCGGGTAACGCCTTCGTTTTCCTGATGGCGGGCGCGGCCACGGATTACACCGAGATCATGAGCTTGCGCGACACCACGAAGTCTTGGAAGGCGACGCTCGCCCTGCCCTTGATCTCCACGCCGCAGGTGCTTCTGATCGGCTGGTTGATCCAATATTTCGGGAAGTGATCACTTCCGTAATCGCCGTGTCATCATTTCAAGCGCATCCCGCGCCTCTGAGACTTTGAGCAAACGAGCCGAAGCAAAGTAGACCAGCGCCGCCACGCCCACGGTGACCACCAACCCGCCGCTGCGCAGCCAGAACGACAGGTGCGCCGGGTCCATGAAGAAATAACGGTTCGCCGCGAGGCAGACAGCGGCCATCGCGCCACCAGCGACGACGAGTTTCGCAAGTAACCCCAGTAGATTCCTGCTACCGATGTCGCCCACGAATTTCCGCATCGCGATGTACAGGATCAGGAAATTCACCGACGCCGTGATGCTGGTCGTCAGAGCGAGTGACTCATGACCCCAGCGCATGACGAAGACAAAAAACCAGTTGAAGCCGAGGTTCAACCCGAGCGCGAAAATGCTCACCAGCATCGGCAGCCAGCGCTTGTCGATCGCGTAAAACGCCGGCTGCAGGACCTTGAGCCACGCATAACAAACCAGCCCGTAGCCGTAGGCCCGCAGCGCCACCGCCGTCTGGGCGCGGTCCACCGCATCAAAGGCCCCGCGTTCATACAACACGCTCACGATCGGCTCCGCCAGCAGTGCCAGACCGATCATGGACGGCAGCACAAGGAAAGCCACCAGGCGCAGGCCTTTCGCAAGCGTGGTCCGGAAATCGCCGGAAACCCCGGCCACCGCCGCCCGCGAGAGCGCCGGCAGCGTGACCGTAGCCACCGCCACGCCGAACACCCCGATCGGCAGCTGCATCAACCGGAACGCGTAACTCAGCCAACTCACCGAGCCCTCGCCCACGCCGTAGGCGAAGATCGAGTTCACCACCACGTTCACCTGCACCACCGAGGCGGCGATTACCGCTGGCCCCATCAGTTTTAGAATTTTCCGAACGCCGGAGTCCCTCCATTGGAAATCCGCCGCAAACCGGTATCCCGTATTCCGCAGCGAGGGAAACTGGCAGGTCAGCTGCGCCAGCCCGCCAATCACCACGCCGATGGAAAATCAAACCAAGCTCTGCGGGCCCCACGCCGGATCCATCCACCAGCCGAGCGCCGCGCCGCCGATCATCGAGCCGAGGTTGAAAAAACACGACGACAGCGCCGGCATGCCGAACACGTTCCGCGCGTTGAGAATGCCCATCACCAGCGCGGAGACCGAGACGATCGCGATGAACGGATACATCAACCGCACCATCGTCACCGTGAGCGCGAACTCCTCGGGGCTATAGCTGCGTTTCACGTCTTCGCTGTGGGCCAGAAACGTAAGCAGTTCCACGATCCACGGCGCGACCAGGATCCCCAATAGCGTGATGCCGCTCATGAATACCGCGGCCAGCGTCATCATCTTGTTCGCGAGCCGCCACGCGGGCTCCTCGCCATCCGCCTTCAGTTTTTTGGAAAACGTCGTCACGAAGGCCTGCGAGAGCGCGCCCTCGGCGAACAGGTCGCGCAGCAGGTTGGGCACCCGGAAGGCCAAATAAAAACAATCCATCCAACGACTGCCGCCGAAGAGCGCGGCGAACATCATTTCGCGCAACAGGCCCAGCACCCGGCTCGCCATCACGGCGGCGCTGACTTTCCAAGTGGCTCTGGCGGACATCAGGAGTGGGATCGGATTGACGGATCGCGGGACGGCCGCTTCATAACGGCCTCCAGACCCGTTGGCTACCGCAGGATGATGAAATTTCGGTGAATCCACCATCTCGCAGATTTTGCTGGCACCCGGCGGGGGAAGTGGGGAACTTCCCTGCAAACGCATGACCGTGCTCGCCACCACCACCACCACCGTTTCCGTGATCGTAGGGTTGCTTCAAGTTCTGGGGGCGCTCGGCGTGTTCCTCTACGGGATGAAAATCCTGTCGGAAGCCGTCCAGCGCATCGCAGGAAAACGCATGCGCATGGCGCTCTCGGGACTCACCACCAACCGTTTCTCGGGCATCTTCACCGGCTTTTTCACCACCACGCTCGTCCAGTCGTCCTCGGCCACCACCGTGCTGGTGGTATCCTTCGTCAACGCGGGCCTGCTGACGCTCATCCAGTCGATCGGTGTGATCATGGGAGCCAATCTCGGGACCACGATCACCGCATGGATCGTGGCAGTGGTCGGTAAATTCAGCGTTTCGAGCATCTCCCTGCCCCTGATCGGCCTCGGTCTGCCATTCGTCTTCGTCGGCAAGGACAAGGGCAAGAGCTGGGGCGAAATGCTGTTGGGCTTCGGCTTGGTGTTCTTCGGGCTCGGCCTGCTCAAGGATTCGGTGCCGGACGTGAAAATGCTCATGAAAGAGGACCCGGGCATGGCCGCGACCATCGAAATGATCGTCACCTGGATGGGAGGCCGTGGTTTCGCCTCGGTGCTGCTCTATCTGACAGGCGGGGTCATCCTGACGCTGCTCGTCCAGTCGTCCTCCGCGGCGATGGCCATCACCATGACCTGCGCGCTCAACGGTTGGCTGGGCGATGTCAGCGCGGACCCGGTCGCGGTATTCCAGAATTCCGCGGCCATCGTGCTCGGGGAAAACATCGGCACCACCGTGACCGCATGGCTGGCGGCCTTAGGCGCGAATATTCACGCGAGACGGGCGGCAAGAGCGCACTTTTCCTTCAACATGATCGGCGTGTTGTGGATGCTGGTGGCTTTCTATCCGTTCACCCGGTTGTGCTGGCACCTTGCGGAAATGCTGCCGAATTCGCTGCGTAGCGCGAACGCCAGTCTCGCTGGCTTTGATGTGGCCTTCTCCACCGCCATTTTCCACTCCACCTTCAATCTTACGAACATCCTCGTGCTGGTCGCCTTCGTCCCGCAGATCGCGCGCCTCGTCGAGTGGTGGGTCCGCGATCCGAAGCCGGAGGCCGGAGCCACGAAACTGACTTACATTTCCCAAGGCCTGGTGGACCTCGGCGAACTCAACATCGCCGAGGCGGAGAACGCTGCAAAACGCATGGCCCAACTCACCCAGGAGATGTTCAACGGCTTCGTCGAGGTGCTCGAACATCCGGATGTCGACCTATCCGCCAAAGTAGTCGAACTGAAACGCATGGAGGACACCTGCGACATCATGCTCAACGACATCACCTCGTATCTGATCCAATGCTCGACCCATGAAATCGGCAGTGACAACGCCACGCGGATTGCCTCGATGCTGCGGGTGGTTTCCGAGCTTGAGGAGGCGACCGACCGAATCTACCGCCTGGTCAAGCTGGTGCAGCGGAAATACGAAAAAGGCATCCGTTTCGAGCCCGTCCACAATGAGGAAATCGCCAAATTGGTGAGCGACGTGCGCTTGATTCTGGAAGCCAGCGCCCGCTCGCTCTCGGGGGTGAGCGCTGCTCTATTGGAACAAGCGAACCAGCTGGAAGACGGCATCGACGCACTCCGAAAAAGCCACAACAAAGGCTCGATCAAACGCATGCAGGGCGGCGGCGAGGTGCCGACCGAGATGATCTACACGGAAATCAACAACCACCTTGAGGCCGTGGCCAATCACGCCCTGAACATTGTCCAGAACGGCGAGACCGTCGATGAGCGCTGATACCACGCCGGTCCCTTCCAGCACAAAACCGTCGCCCGGCGCGATTCCACACACCTGAATGCTCTGCAATCCGAAGACATGAGCCCTCGGGCAACCCGTCATTCACCGCGGCACCTTCCCGCCGTTCTGGTCGTGCCGGCACCGTCGAACCCGGCCTTGACGAGCTTTTGGCGGTGGTCGCCGCCTGCAGGATGAGTTTAAGCATGATTTCAAGGGGGTGTGAGTACAAGCCGTAGCCGCATCAACGCACTAAGCGGACCATTCCTTTCAATCGCACTCACAGGAATCCAATGGCGTTTCCCCGAATTGCGAGGCCTGACCGCCCTGCATTCATCCCGCGCGTTCCGGCTTTCCGCTTGCCAACAAAGACCGATCTCACCACTGTTCGCATGTTTACATGATCACACGTCTGTTTTCAGCCGCCCTGCGCGGGGTCGAAGCCCAGGAAGTCGAAGTAGAGGTCAACGCCCGCGGCGCGGACAAGCCGATGGTCATCATCGTCGGGCTGCCGGATGCGGCGGTACGTGAGTCCTCGCAACGGGTGATCTCCGCCATCGGCGCCTCGGCCCTGTTTCTCGAAGATGGCGTGAAAACCGTGAACCTCGCGCCTGCGGATTTGAAAAAAGAGGGTCCTTCATTCGACCTGCCCATCGCGCTCGCCATGGTCTCCGCGAGCCGGACGAAACCTTTCAACGCGGATGATTGCTGCGTGGTCGGCGAACTGGGACTCAATGGCGCGGTGCGGCCGGTCAAAGGGGTGCTGTCCATCGCGCTTGAGGCGAAACGCCGCAACCGGACCCGCGTGCTGGTGCCGGAGGTGAACGCGCCTGAGGCCGCCGTGGTCGATGGTATTCAGGTGTTTCCGATCCGGAATCTGAGGGAGGCCTGGGATTTTCTGGAAGGTGATCTGGTCATTCCACCGTTCCATCTCGATCGGCGCGCGTTCTTCAACTCCCACCGTTCCTATGAAGTGGATTTCGAGGATGTCAAAGGCCAGCACATGGTCAAGCGCGCCCTCGAAGTGGCCGCTGCCGGCGGCCACAATCTCCTCATGGTCGGCCCGCCTGGAACAGGGAAATCCATGCTCTCCAAGCGCATTCCCACCATCATGCCGGACATGTCCGAGGACGAGGCCATCGAGACTACCAAGATCCATTCGATCACCGGCCTGCTCGACTCTAAGCGCGCGTTTCTCACCACCCGTCCGTTCCGCGCGCCGCACCACACGATTTCCGACGCGGGATTGTTAGGCGGCGGGACCAATCCCGGCCCCGGCGAGGTTTCCCTCGCACACCACGGCGTGTTGTTTCTCGACGAACTGCCTGAATTCAGACGCCAGACGCTCGAAGTGATGCGCCAACCGCTGGAAGCCGGCGACGTGACGATTTCCCGTGCCGCCGGCTCACTCACCTTCCCCGCCCGCTTCATGCTGGTCGCTGCGATGAACCCCTGCCCCTGCGGCTTCTATGGCGATCCGAAAAGAGAATGTCGCTGCTCGGTGCGACAGATCGAGAACTACCGTCAACGGATCAGCGGGCCCTTGCTCGACCGCATCGACATCCATGTCGAAGTTCCCAGTGTCAGCTTTCGCGAGCTCCAATCCCCCGGCGACGGCGGCGAATCGTCCGCCACCGTGCGCGCCCGCGTCGAAGCCGCACGAGCCATCCAACGCGAACGCTTCAGCCCCGCGAAAACCACCACCAACTCCGTCATGACCAGCCGCCAGCAGAAGCAATGCTGCAAACTTGACGCCACCGCCCGTGGCTACCTCGAACACGCGATGCGCGAGCTCCACTTCAGCGCCCGCGCCCACGACCGAATCCTCAAGGTCGCCCGCACCTTGGCCGACCTCGGCAGCTCCCACTCGATCCGTCCCGACGACATCCTCGAGGCGATCCAGTTCCGAACTTTGGATCGCAAGCTGTTCTCTTGAGTCACATAACAACTCTATCTTTGGATCGCCCCCAAATAAGGACTGTTACAACTAAGGCCTGACAACCCCCACCAGGCGAGCCCGAGCACACCAAAGATATTGTGAACATTTTTACAAAGATCTCCATTTCCCTACCCGCATGATGAGACCCAATCTACATTTTCACCGGTCATCGAACGTGCTGTTGATGGTCGCCTGTTTATCGCAATGCCTCAGCCAGCTGTCGGCAAACGAGAGACCTTGGGAGGACCCATCTGTTTTCGAAGTAAACACCTTGCCGCCGGGCAGCCCCATCGCCAGCCCCATCGTGATGGAAGATGGAAAGGTCCTGGCCAACGTCACATCCACTCATCGCGTTGAGGTTTTGAATGGCTCTTGGAAATTCCACCTTGCGCCTACCCCAGACGACGCACCCCGGAATTTCGAATCACCTGAATACGACGATGATGCGTGGCCCACCATCCGCGTGCCCTCGTCATGGCAGACCCAGGGGTTCGGCACCCCCATCTACACAAATCATGGCAAACCCTGGTCGAAGAAACCAACGCCACCAACCATCCTGAATGAGGCAAGCCCGTATGGAAACCCGACAGGCTGTTACCGCACGACCTTTGAAATTCCGGACGATTGGCTGGAACGCCGGATCATCCTCCACTTTGCGGGCGCAAATTCCGCCATGTATGTGTGGCTGAATGGCAAGTTTCTGGGCTACAGCGAGGACGGCTTCCTTCCCGCGGAATTCGATGTGACAGGGCACGCAGAAAAAGGCTCGAACCAACTCGCGGTCAAAGTACTGCGCTGGTGTGACGGCTCGTATCTTGAAACCTGGGACACCTGGCGTTTGAGCGGGATATTTCGGGACGTTTACCTATATGAAACCCCCAAGACCCACATACGGGACTATGAAATCCGTGCTGATCTGAGCGAAAACCTGAAGGTCGGATCACTCGGCATCAACGCATGGATTCAGAACACAACGAACCGGGCTGAGCGCGAGCTCCTCATTCGTTATCAACTGCTCGATGGTAAAGCCGTGATTGCCGAAGGAGTCAAGGAACTCGGATCGCTATCCGGGGGTAAAGAGAAACAAATTGGATTCAACCAGCATGTGAATGCCCCCAAAACGTGGTCGGCTGAGAATCCAGCGCTCTATACGGTTCGCCTCGAGCTGCTCCACAAAAGTAAGGTCATCGAGAGGCTGGAACGCAGGACAGGATTTCGACGGGTTGAAAGATCCGGCAATCAAATGCTGGTCAACGGCCAACCCATCACCATCAAAGGCGTGAACCGCGTGGAGTTCGATCCGGATTATGGCCGCCATGTGCCCTACGAGGTCCTACTGAAGGACCTGCACCTGATGAAGCAGCATAACGTGAACACCATCCGTCTCGCCATCGCGCCGCACCACCCTGCACTCTTCGATCTTTGCGACACTCTCGGACTTTACCTCATCAACGAGGTGAACAATGAGACCAACAGCAAACAGGTTTCCGACGGACCTGAGTGGACCGCCATGTTCCTCGACCGCACCAGACGCCTGGTGGAACGGGACAAAAATCACCCGAGCATCATCATCTGGTCACTGGGTAATGAGTCCTCGATGGGGAGAAACCTTCGTGCCCAGGCTGACTGGATTCGCGAGCGGGACACAAGCGGTCGCCTTGTCCAATACACCCGCAACGGTCACCAGTATGAATTTCTGGACACGTTTTCCCAAACCTATCCCAGCTTGCGCCCCAATACAGGGCGCCGCTACACCCTGAAGGAGATGCACAATGACCTGCAACCGGTGATCTTGAATGAATACGCCCACTCGATGGGCAACGCCACCGGCAACATGAAAGAATACATGGCACTTTTCGAGAACGATTCACTACCGGGCATCCAGGGTGGCTGCATCTGGGACTTCATCGATCAGGGTCTTCGAGTCGCTCTGCCTGACGGATCAAGCTACTTCGATTACGGGGCGACCTTCGGCAAAACCTACGACGCAAACTTCTGCATCAATGGAATTGTTTTTCCAGACCGCAGACCGCAACCGGCACTCCAGGAAGTGAAGTCGGCATATCAGCCCCTTCGCGTCCGCATCCTTGATGCATCAAAACCTCAAATTTCTCTGAAGAACCTCAATTTTTTCGAACCCATTGAGTCGAATACTTACGTGCTCAACTGGAGCATCATGCGGGATGGCCATGCAGTCGAAACCGGTAGTTTGGATTCATTCGCCATCCCACCTCGCAAGGAAGTGTCATTCGAATTGCCCACCTCGATGCCGGACGACAGCCAAACCGGTGAATGGACTTTCAACACAAGTTTGGCCCTTCAACATGGAACTCCTTGGGCCGAGCCAGGGCACGTGGTTGCCCATAGCCAGGCAGTAATCCAATCAAACCGCCGCTGCCCCCTGCTTGTCCGTAGAGATGAGGGGACCATCACCCACAAGGCAGTCGATGACAATCTGCTGATCGAATCCCCGAAGAGTTCGTGGATGCTCAACAAGTCTTCAGGCCGTTTGATGTCCTGGAAATTGAATAGTGGCGCGCACGAACTCTTTGCCGATCAGGAGGGCCCCAGGTTTACGGCGTGGCGCGCCCCGATCGACAACGACACGGGTTGGAGCAACAAGAAGCGCTACGAAGGCGTATGGTTCAACCAATGCGCTCTCGGCCACCTCAGCCACAAAACAGAAGGAATCACCATCGATCAACTCTCTCCAGGCCACCTCCGCGTGTCTGTTGCGTCAGGGTATCATGACGGCCTCAATGAGGAGCCCGTTTTCAAAGTGCATTACCACTATAACTTCATGGCTGATGGCAGCCTGTTGCTGGGGCAGGAGGTGGATGTGTTGTATGACTTCCAAGGGATGGATTTGCCCCGCCTGGGTGTCACGATGACCTTGCCGGATGAATTCAACACGGCGAGCTGGTACGGCCGTGGACCACACGAGAATTACACCGACCGCCACTTGAGCACCCCACTTGGCCGCTACACCAAGGATGTAAATTCAATGTATGTCCCCTATGTGAAACCTCAGGCCAACGGGAACCGCTTCGATGTGCGCGAGCTTTCCATTCGCAATCAAGAAGGCCTCGGGTTGCTGGTGCGTTGCGCGATGCCCTCAGAGAAAGAACTCAAGCGGGTTGTATTTCCTGAAAACAGCGAACTTGCGAACCTTTCTGGAGGCCGCTTCGAATTCACCGCCCTTCCCTATTCCGAAAGCCAGCTTGAAGCCGCGAGCGTGACCCATGACTTGAAGCCGACCGGACGCACTTACCTGACCCTCGACATCGCCCATGCCGGCGTTGGCAATCTGCCAAATCAACGCCTGGATGAGTATAGAGTCCACCCCAAGGATGTGACTTACGCCCTGGTCATCGAGCCGCTGAATCATAATCACTAGTGCATAGTCAGGCAACCAAACGGCACAAAAACTGATTTGGTTGTTTCATGCCAAAACTATCCGCGAGCGGGTGGTGCAAGCGCGTCGCGCCCAAAGCGAGCGTTTGCGCAAATTCACCAATGCCACCAATTCCTCGATGAGTCCGCGCCAGATGACGATGCATTGCCGGATCCACGTCGAGGCCACCGGCTATCTTGAACACGCCATGAAAGAGATGAACTTCTCCGCCCGCGCTCACAACCGGATTCTCAAGGTCGCTCGCACCCTCGCACCCTCGCACCCTCGCACCCTCGCACCCTCGCACCCTCGCACCCTCGCACCCTCGCACCCTCGCACCCTCGCACCCTCGCACCCTCGCACCCTCGCACC
>JBFEQB010000040.1:0-28781 GCA_041549835.1 Luteolibacter sp.
CGGCGGGGAACATCGCGAGCAAGAGGCAGGTGAGAATAAGGAGCTTCATGTAGGATGGGACCGATAGCACGTCCGGGACCAAAGACAAGCGCATGGCGGAAATCCACGCCATTTTTCGGTAACCCGCTTCCTCGCGGCTTCTCTTTCCGAATGCCGCCAACGGCGCACGCCCTATTTTCCCCCACGCTTGCCGGCGGGCTTTTTCGAGCCCTGCGGAGCGGATTTGGCAGCCTTCTTCGCCTCCATCTGGCGGGTGCGCTTCCGCCAATCTCGCCGCGGCGCGCTCTCTCCGGGTTTGTAGGGAGGAATGGGAGCACTATAGTTGAAGCCTTTCAGACGCTTCTTCGGGAGGCGCCGGCCGATGGAAAGCTCGAGGATGCCCAGCAGGTTGAGATCCTCTTTCGGCACGAAGCTGACCGCCTCACCCTGAGCCTCCGCCCGACCGGTGCGACCGATGCGATGCACGTAGTCCTCCGGATTGACCGGAAAATCGAAGTTCACGACCTGGGTGACACCGTCGATATCAATACCACGTGCGACGATGTCGGTGGCGACGAGCACCTGCACCTTGCCATCCTTGAAATCCTGAAGTGCCTGCAGCCGTTGGTCCTGCGAACGACTGGAATGGAGCTTGGCGACTTTCACCCGGGAGGACTGGAGGAACTCGGTTAGACGGTTAGCACCATCCTTCATCCGGACGAACACGAGGACGCGCTTGAATCCGGGCTGTTGCAGCAGTTCCAACAACAACGCGTTTTTCAAATGGGCGGCTACCTCATAGACGCACTGGGCCACGGTATCCGCCGGGTTCGAACGTTTGCCGATCTGGACCATCTTCGGCTGGTATTGAAACCGGCGCGCCAGCGCCTCGACCTCTTTGGGGAACGTGGCGGAAAACATGAGCGTCTGCCGGCGTTTGGGCAGCTTGCCGACGATGGTCTCGATATCGGGCAGGAAACCCATGTGAAGCATGCGGTCCGCTTCATCAAGGACCAGCATTTCAAGCCCGTTGAAATCCACTTTCTGGCGGCCGATGAGATCGAGCAAGCGGCCCGGAGTGGCGACGATGATGTGAACACCTTTGTGCAGCGCCTTGATCTGGGATTCCTCCTCGACTCCTCCAAAGATGGCCGCCACGCGGACGGGCAAACCATTTCCATAGGCCCGGATGTTTTCCATGATCTGGACGGCGAGTTCCCTCGTGGGCGCAAGAATGAGTGCCTTGACGCGGCGCGGTTGGGCCGGATTGTACGACAGGACCAGTCGGTGGAGCATTGGCAGCACAAAAGCCGCGGTCTTGCCGGTACCCGTCTGGGCGATGGCGATCAGATCGCCTCCCTGCATCACCTTGGGAATGGCTCCCGCCTGAACCCGGGTCGGGCGGGTGTATCCGGCTTTTTGAATATTGCGGAGAATCTCATCCCCAAGTCCGAATTTTCGAAACGGCATGGGGGGATCATAGGCCGCCGAATTGGATCGTGACACGGATTTAAATTCAAAATCACAGGCAATCCAGCGCCCTGCCGCCATCCGCTTTTCAATCGAATTCCAAACACAGCGCCTTGAGGTATTCCGCCTCGGGAAAGCCCACCGGATGGTCTTGCGCATGGCCACTCGTCCAGAGTTGCCGCCACCGCCGGCCGCTGCGTTGCGCCGCCTCTCCAATCAACTCGCAGAACTCCGCCGCTGCGACGTGGGCCGAACACGACGCCGCCATCAGGATTCCGCCCGGCCGCAGCCGTTCGATCGCCCGCGCATTGAGACGCTGATAGGCGCGGATCGCTCCGCCACGCTCCTTCTCGCGCTTCGCCAGAGACGGAGGATCCACGATGATCATGTCATAACTCCGCGGATCCTCATCCATCCATTTGAAAGCATCGGCCCGCACCATTTCCCGTGGCACCCTCGCGATGCGCGCGTCATCGCCGTTAAGTTTGAAATTCCGAGCCGCGCTTTCCAGCGCATGCGCGCTGATATCCAGATCCGTCACGGACCGAGCGCCGCCGCGCGCCGCGTAGAGCGAGAAGCCGCCGGAAAAGCTGAACACATTCAGCACCTCGCGCCCGGCGGCCAACTCCTCGACCCGCGCCCGGTTGTCCCGTTGATCCAGAAAAAATCCGGTCTTCTGTCCATGAAGCACCGCAGCTTCGAAATGGATGCCGTTTTCAGAAAACACCACCACTTCATCCCCCGGCTCTCCGCGGAAACCTTCCTCCAGATTCCAACCCGCCGCCGCTTCCTGCTGGATATTACGGCTCATCCTCAGCACCAGATGCCGCGGCGAGAACACCTCTCTGAGCACGCCCTCCATCTCCTCCCAGCGTGGCAACCACGCCGCCGTGTAGAGTTTCACCACCAACGTGTCCGCATACCGATCCGCCACCAGCCCCGGAAACCCCTCGCTCTCGCCATTGATCAAGCGCGCGCCGTCAGTCCGCCTACTCAGCACCGATGCTTCTCGCCGAGCCAGACAGTCGCCCGCTCTCGCCAGCCACCACTCGCGCTCGATTGCCGCCGGCTTGCCGCAATGCACGATCCGGATCCGGATCGGCGAAGCCGGATCGTAAAGTCCCACTGCCAGAAAGCGGTCGTTGCGATCGTAGATCACCGCCAGCTCACCCGCCTCGCCCTCGCGGTTTTGTGCTTTCACACTCTCGCCATACACCCACGGATGCCCACGCCTCACCGCCGTCTCCGCACGCGGAAACAATTGAACACGCAGCCGACTACGTCCCTCGCTCATTCCCACCATCAAGCCACCCCTCCCCCCGCGCGCCAAGCGCGATTCCACCAAGCTGACATCGGGATGATCGGGATGGAAATGAGCAAACGCACCCGTTGGATTGCGGCGGAATGAATTCAGCGCCCCGGTTTTCTCGCAGCCTGCGGGTTCACTTCAAGTCCCGAAGCCTTTGGCGGGCCCAGTTGAGGCCCTCACTGTATTCCTCGCTTCGTGGCCGCGTCCGCAGAAGGCTTTCCCACAGCGTGACCGCCTCGCCAAACGCACGCGCCGCCTGCTCCTTGCGTTCCGCCAGCTGCAGGGCGTGTCCCAGATCACCCAGCAAATAGGCCCCGGAACGCTGGAGCTGCTCGGGCCGCGGCCCGGATGCCGCCGGTGCGGCCTCAAGTTCACCCAATAGAACCCGGGCTTTTGCGAGCAGTGTGATTTCCTCTTCCCGCTTGCCACCCATTCCGAGCATGCGCCCCTTCTGCCACCAGAGCAGGGCAAGCCGATAGGAAACCAACGCATTGTCCGGCGCTGAAGCGCGGATCGCCTCAAGCATCCGGATGCCATCGTCGAATCCCTTGAGCGCCTCCACGGCCTGCCCGCGATCCCGCTGAATGCCGGCCCGCAGGCCAAGCTGCGCGGCCTTTCGCGCAAGGGCGCCCGCATCCTCCGGTCGCTTGATGAGATAGGCGTCCAGAAGTTTCAACGCCTGAGCTGAGAACGATTCCGCACCCGGAATATCCCCGGAGAGCAAGGCGGCTTCCGCCATCGCGCCATAACATCCGGCGAGGTCAAGTTGCACCTCCAACTCGTCGGGTTTCTGCTTGAGCAGCTTGGTCAGTTCCGCCGCGGCCAGCATGCGCACTTCACGGGCGTCGCCAAGACTTCCGATCCCTTCGAGAATCGTCGCGGAGGACAGGTAACAAGCTGCGAGTTCGGACCTCAGGATGGCGGCATCGGGCCGTTGATCCGAAATCCGGTTGAGCGTCTGCGTTGCCCGCATCAATTGCTCCAACGCCTTGGTGTCCTCACCTGTGGCCGCCAACAGTTTGGCCTCATGAAAGTCGAGGATGGCGAGCAATTGGTCCATCCGGTCCGCATCCACATCCGAGCGGGGCACCCCCTCGAAGGCCTTGCGGGCGGCGGCAAAAGCGGCCTCGGTGTCCGGATCGGAGTTGCTTTGCCGCAGCAGGGCCAGCAACAGCGAGTTGGTCGCCACCCGAAATTTCAGATCGGCATCCATCGGCAGCGAGGACCACGCTTCAAGTGCCTCGGCCAAACGGCGGGTGGCTCCCGGCGCATCCCCGGCCGCCAGCGAGATTTCAGACAGTTGCAGACGGACCCGGGCGCGCTCGTCCGCCAGCTCGTTGATCTTCGCTGTCCTCGTGAGAAAATCCTCGAAATAGCGCTCGAGTCGCTTCAAGCGCAGTTCACGCCCATCAAGGGGAGGCAAGCGCCGGTGCCCCTTCTCCATGGCCCAAGTGAACAATCGGTCACCGAGCAGGCGCGAGGCCTCCAAGCGGGCGAGACCGAGTTCCCGCTCATAAGATAGACGTTGCTCCGCCAGAATGGCCCGCGTTTCCGCCCGCTCGGCTTCAGTTTGCGTTTTGTCAGCCGCCGCCTTCATGGTGGCCCGTTCCTCCCTGCGCTGGGCCCGCTCGGACGCCAACTGCGAACCCGCAAGTTGCCACAAGCCCGCGAATACGACCGCCACGGCAGCAACCGCCCCCAGCGCGAACAAGGATTTCGAAACCCGCCGCTCCGCCCTCTGCTGCTGATCAATGATAAACCGGCGCTCCTTCTCCGCCGCCACTTCCTTTTCCACCGCCTCGAAGCCGGCAGCCACCTCCATCATCGAACTCGGACGCTGCAAGGGGTCGATGCACAGACATCGGCCGATCCATTCCCGCAAGCCCTGCTCCAGTGGTCCGTCCGCATCATCCGGCCATCGGACTTCCGGCCGGGCCTCGAGGTTTCTCGCGATTTTCTCCGGATCCGCCTTGAGACCGTCACACCGCGTCACCCCAGCTGGCGGGGCGACGCAGCTGAAGGTCTCCTGACAGCGCGGGAATCTTCCGGTCAGTATCCGGAACGCCAGCACGCCGAATGAAAACACATCCCATCGATAGCCGGCCTCTTCCAGATAGCCGGACGGGTCCATGAGTTGCTCGGGGGGCTGATAGAGAAGCGCGTCGGTGAAATGGAATACATGCACATCCGGCATGTTCCCGAGCGCCCAGTCGGTCACCAAAACCTCCCCTTCTTCATCAAACAGGACGTTGCCGGGTTTCAGATTTCCGTGGGGCACCTGCCGCCGGTGCATTCCGGAAAGGGCGCGCGCGAGCGATCGCACGACTTTCCATGACTCCATGCCCGGATGATCCGCCAGACGGTGTTGGAGGCTCCGTGGAACCCATGACCCATCCTCCGCCGCATCGGCCACCAGAGGCGACACCCGATATGCCGGGCTGCGCCCGAACTCCGCGGAAAGCACAGGCAACACCCCCTCTGGCCAACCGCCCGCATTCAGCCGCTGCGTCATCTTCCTCAGAAGTGGACGGCAAATTGCCAGATCATCGAATAGCTTCAGTGCCTGAGCCTTCCCATTCTCGTCCTCAGCCCGAAAAACCCGACCGCTGCCGCCGTAATCCAACAGTCCCAGAACTTTCAACCCTTCCACACTCGGTGTCTCCATCGCGGTCCTGTCTAAACGACAATTCTTGATTCGCCAACCCCGAAGGTTAGATCCCCACCCTCCCCGCCGGGAGAACCAAAAGCAGGACTCGACCCCTTATCAAACCCATCACCCCCAGTCGGGATTATTATAAAAACTTCTTTACAATCAATAAATATTTTAAGATTTCGTGAGCGCTGTCCCATATGAAAACCTCCCCGCACACCCGAATTCTCGCGATGATTTGCACCGCCGCCTTGGCGTCTTGCGTAAATCCCCCCGAGCCCACCCGAATGCCGGTCTCGGCTTCACTTCGTCCCGACGCATCGATCACGAATCGATTGCATCAGGAGATCAATGCCTACCGCCGCAGCCAGGGGCGGAACTCACTCCAGCGCCATGCCGGACTGGACCGACTCGCTCAGGAGCATTGCGAGTATCTCCGCAGCCACCGCGGCACATTCTCTCTCAATGGCAAAAACGTCAGCCACTTCGGATTTGAAAGCCGGGCCCTGATGGCCCGGGAACGCTATCAGATGGCAGGCGTCAGCGAGAACGTCGCCGCCACCAGCAAGGTTTCCGGAAGCACCACCCAGCGCCTCGTCTCGCTCTGGAAAGGCTCCAAGGATCACCACAAAAACATGCTCAACGACTGGACGCACACCGGTGCGGGAGTCGTTGTGGACTCAGATGGAATGGTCTTCTCAACCCAGATATTCGCCACTGTGAATCCATCACAAATGTCAGTGCGCGAGCGGTTCAATCGATTCTGAAACGTGCCCGACCTCGCCTTCGAAACCGCCCTTCACGCCCGCGGCCATCAGTGGATCGCCGGCGTGGATGAGGCGGGTCGAGGCCCCTTAGCTGGTCCCGTCGCCGCAGCGGCGGTGATTCTACCCCGTGGATTTGCTGCCTCCGGCCTGAATGATTCTAAAAAATTAAGCGCCCTCAAGCGTGAAGCGCTTTACGAACGACTGACTCAAGACACCGGGGTTGTCTGGGCGGTCGCCACCGCAAGTTGTGAGGAGATCGACCAACTCAACATTCTGCGAGCGACCCACCTCGCCATGCGCCGGGCAGTCGAGGCTCTGGACATTCGCCCGGACCATTGCCTGATCGACGGGCTGCCGCTGCGGGATTTTCCGTTGCCTTATGATGCCATCGTCAAAGGCGACGGCCTTTCGCTCTCGATCGCGGCCGCCAGCATCATCGCCAAAGTCACCCGCGATCGGCTGATGCGGGAAATCGACAGCGAGTTCCCCCAATTCGGCTTTGCGAAGCATCAGGGATATGGCACCAAAGCCCATCTTGAAGCGCTTCGGACCCACGGCCCTTGCCGCCATCATCGTCGCTCGTTTCAGCCGGTGGCTCAATGCGCCCTGCCGCCTGACCGAGCCTGACGGCACCGCCCGCAGCACGGCTTGGCTCGGTGATTTCGGGGAACGCGTGGCGGCGGATTGGCTGCGCGCCAAGGGCTGCCGGATTCTGGCGCGGAATTTCAGAGGGCCACGGCGGGGCGAAGTGGACATCATCGCACGCGATCAGAAACAGTTGCTGTTCGTGGAAGTCAAAACCCGGCGCGAAGGAACCCGCATCCGGCCACTGGATGCCGTGAACAAGACCAAGCAGTCACTGATCGAACGCGGCGCCAACGCTTGGCTCAAGCAACTCGGCACCCGGGATCTGCCGTGGCGCTTTGACGTGATCGAGGTCCATGTCGAAGAGGGCGTGAAACCACGCGTGAATCATGTGAAGGATGCCTTCTAAGATTGAGGCCGCCGGCTGATGGAACTTGCGCGTCGGACCTTCGCCCCT
This sequence comes from Luteolibacter sp., assembly GCA_041549835.1. Lineage (GTDB taxonomy): Bacteria > Verrucomicrobiota > Verrucomicrobiia > Verrucomicrobiales > Akkermansiaceae > Luteolibacter. The sequence goes on from JBFEQB010000040.1 coordinate 7,218, forward strand.
CATCGTCCGAGCCCTTCGCATGGAAAACACCCGCCAATCAATGGCATGGCTGGCGCGGCGGGACGGCAGCGTCCTGGTCGGCCAAGGCCCGTTTCAAGAAGCCGCCGCCCCACCCGCCGGCGGGGTGGCCTTTTACGTGCGGGATTTCGCGCTGGCAGCCAGCCGCCCATGGCGGATTCCGGCTTCGTTCGAGCATCTGGATCCGGCGGAGTTTGCGGCGCGTTTTGAGCAAATTCCGCGCTTGCCCTGCGAATGGCACCCTCTCGATGCGTCCGCGTTTTCCGAAGTATTTCAGGAGGTTCTGTCATCCATCCACTGCGGAGCATTCGAAAAAACCGTCCCGGTAGTCACCGAAACAGGTCGCGCCGGTCAGGCTCCGGGGCCAGCCATCATCGCCGCAATGGCACGCCGGGGACCACCACTTCAATCCTACGGTTGGGTCCACCCTGACTCCGGTTTCGCAGGGGCTACCCCGGAACTTTTGCTTTCTCTCGATGGCCGCAAACTCGAAACCATGGCGCTTGCCGGCACCGCCAGAAGTGAGGACCGCGACGTCTTCGCGGTGGATGAAAAGGAAATCCGCGAACACGAATACGTCGCCCAGACACTGGTTTCAAAACTCCTTGATTTGGGTGATCTCGAGCGTTGCTCGCGCCAGATCCTCGATCTCGGCTCGATTGTTCACTTCCTGACCCGGATTCAAGTCGACCTGCACACGCCGATGGCTCCTGAAGACCTGCTTCGGCGGCTTCACCCCACCCCCGCGCTGGGCCCCCTTCCCCGGACGGACGGCACCATGGAGCGACTGTTGGAATGGAGAAAACGCCTCGGCTGCCCGCCACTCTTCGGCTCACCCTTCGGACTCTGGGACCACGGCCGCTTTGATGCCGTCGTGGCCATCAGAGGGGTCTGGTGGGATGGCAACGATCTTAAGATTCCCGCAGGCTGCGGGATCATTGAAGCCAGTCGCCTTGTCAACGAGTGGCGCGAGCTCCGCCTGAAACGCGAGGCCGTGAAACGGTTTCTCGATCGCCCCTGAGCCCCCCTACTCCCAAAGGTCCGAATTCAGGGAAGCGAAGGCATTTCGCCTAAATCATCTTGGATGGGTTTTTAGTTAAAAAAGGTTGATTGTTTTTAAAAAATCTTCAGTATCCCGGCGTATCCCCTTCCTGGATGAGACTTCATCAACATCGTTTACGTCGATTTGTCGGCCTAGCCTTTGTCCTTGCGACCTTCGGAACGCAGGCGCAGGCACTTCCCGCGTCCCCGGCGCAAATGGGGAATCCGATCTCACGAATTGCCCGGATCTTTGATCCGCAACTCGTTCACGTTGAAGATCGTGTGAAATGGCTCGACCGTCAATCATCCACCCTCGCCCAGCATTGTGAATTCCCGCTGAAGGTGGGTCTGGGCTATCGCGGATTCCGAAGCGATCCCGATGCCGCCGACCCCTCAATCGTTTTGGATTTGGGCTCCCGGTTTCCGATCGACACGATTTACCTAATTCCGGCCCAACGGGAATTTTTGGAAGATTCGGAAATTTTTCCGAAGCGTTTTACACTCGAACTCTCAAATCAGAAGGATTTCAGCCAACGGACGATTCTTTTCACCTCAGGGACCGTTCCGCACCCGCCCCCCAATGGCATTCCTGTTCCATTCAAGGCCAAGGATACCGCCAGATACGTGAGACTGTCGGTGCAAGAGGGCCACAACAAGGGAATCATCGATTTGTTCGGGCTGTCCGAATTCATTGTGATCTCAAATGGCGAACCGGTCTCCTTCGGTTCCACGGTTACCACGACCGGCAGCCTTGACGCCAAGGGCATCTGGTATCCCGAAGCCTTGCTTGACGGTCGCACACCACTCGGAATCTGGCAGAACCGCTCCAAACCTAACAACGAGCCCGGAGATGCCGTGATGGTCTCAAGCGACCAGTCGACAACCATGTGGACGGTTCCTCTTGAGGCGGAGAGCCCCGTGGATCGCGTCGTCCTGTTTCCCTATCAGGTGAACCGCTCGTTCGAAGCATCAATCTTCCCGGAATCCCTCACGATCAGCCTTGCCGGCGATGACCGAGAGGCTCCCGAGACCGTTTACGAGTGGACCAATCCCCTCCCCGGAGCGAGCCATATGACCCCGCTGGTCATTCCTCTCAAAGGCACAGTCGCAAAGACCTTGATCGTCACCGCCACCCAACCATGGATCATGGGAGACCGTAACATCCACGCCCTATCTGAAATCGAGGTCTGGTCCGGCGGAAAAAACCTGGCCCGGAGAATCCCCGTCACCCGCCTCACTGAGGGTCAGACTGCCGAGGTCACCGCACTGACCGACGGCTACAGCTCTGAAAAGCGGATCTCGCCCATCGCGATCTGGCTCGACCAACTGACCGAACGCGGGAGAATCGAACGCGAGTTGATGACTCTCAGGGCCGTCCACCGTGAACGGGCTTCCAACAGCGAGCTCAACGCCACTTGGGGTTCCGCGGTGATCCTCGGCCTGACTTTCCTCATCCCGGTATTTGTCGTCGAGCGTCGGCGCCTGATGTCCAAGGAGCAACTTGATAAAATCCGCAAACGCATTGCCTCGGATCTGCACGACGACATCGGCAGCAATCTCGGCAGCATTTCGCTCATCGCCCGCACCGCACGCAAGGATCTGGCCCGCCTTCATGGCCCGGAGGAAATCGACGAAGATCTCGGTGAAGTGGAAACCATCGCCCGCGAAAGTTCCCTCGCCATGCGGGACATCGTCTGGCTTCTCGAGCGGCGCCAGGATTCCATCGGAGATCTCGTTCAACGCATGCGAGAAACCGCCGGCCGCCTGCTGCGCGAAATCCAATTCACCCTCGAATGCGAATCCAGCAAGACCGCCGCCAAGCTTTCGCTCGAAGCGAAACGCCACCTCTTCCTTTTCTATAAGGAGGCGATCCACAACGTCCTGAAACACTCCCAGGCCAACCAAGTCTCCATCCGTTTGTGGGACGAAGATGACAAACTGGCCCTTGAGATCCAGGACAACGGCATCGGACTTCCACATGCCACGCGAGAACGGCCCGCCACCGTCAATAAACTCGAGGACCGCGCACGAGTCCTCGAGGGGCTTCTGCAGATCGCCTCCTCCCGCGAATCCGGCACCTGCATCCGGTTGCTCGTCAAACGCTCCCATCTCACATCAAACCCCACCCCATCATGATCGCCCAAGCCACAACCACCATTTGGATTCTCGAGGACCATGAGGTTTTCGCGAAACAAATCCGCCGTCTGATCGCCGCCGAGGACGACATGGATTGTCCCCATCACTTTGCTTCTGCTGCGGATCTTTACGACAAGCTCAAGTTCACCAACGAACGGCCAGACCTGCTGTTGCTGGATCTCGGCCTGCCACGCCGTGACGGACTCGAAGTCCTCGGTGACATCCGCCGCATCATGCCCGACGTCAAGGTGATCATCCTGACATCCTTCGACGACCGAGATAAAGTCTACCGCGCCATCTGCAACGGCGCTTCCGGCTATCTTCTTAAAACAGCCGATCCGGACGAGATTCTCAGCGGCATCCGTGATGTGATCCAAGGCACCTCCGCACTCAGCGGCCCGATCGCGAAAATGATTCTCGAAGGCTTCTCACGCTACGGCCCGGTCGAACACATCGAACCCCTCACCACACGCGAGGAAGACGTGCTGCGCTATCTCGTGAAAGGCCTCATCAAGAAAGAGATCGCCGAACAACTCTCGATCTCCCAGCACACGGTGGACATGCATCTGCGCTCGGTTTACCGGAAACTTCATGTCCGCTCTCAAACCGAGGCGGTCTCGAAAGCCCTCCGCCAAGGGATTGTCTGACAGTTCAAGCGATTGGAGTTCGCTAACAAAAACCCCCGGTCCGTCGTGCGGACCGGGGGTTTTTTACTGAAAACAATCCGGAAAAAAAATCAATCCTCTGATTTTTCTTCTTCCTCTCCGGCATCCACCGTGATCGTCAGGGTGGCGATCACTTGCGGGTGGAGGCGCACGGTGACTTCGGTCTTGCCCGACTTCTTCACCGGCTTGTCGAGCTCGATGGCGTGGCGGTCGATCACGATGCCGGCGGCTTCCAGCTCCTTGTGGATGTCCATGTTGGTGACCGAGCCAAAGGCCTTGCCGCCCTGGCCGGTCGAAAGCGTGAACTTCGGCTTGAGCTTGGAGAGTTTGGTGGCGATTTCCTGGAAGGAAACAAGTTCCTCGGCCTCGCGGCGAGCGCGGGCAATCTTGAGGGCTTCCACGTGGCGGAGGTTGGAACGACTGGCCTCGTAGGCCTTGCCTTGTGGAATCAGGAAGTTGCGCGCATATCCGGCGCGGACTTTGACGACGTCGGCTTCGGCACCAAGGCCTTCGATTTTTTCTTTGAGAATAACTTGTGCGTTGGCCATGGGAATCAGGTGTGAGAAGTTCGTTTGGGGGCGGCGATTTAGGACTCCGGGCAAAACGAGTCAAGAAGAATGAACCCTAAATCCAAGGGAATCCCGGATTTTTCCAAACCCCGTAACAATCACCCGGAATTGCGGTTTCCTGAAATCCGTTCAGATTCCCACCGTGCAACGAATTTCAACGATACGGGACCGCGCGGAAATGCTGATTCCACCGCTGCCATGGGATCGTCCGCACTGGCGGGACCTTGGCGGCCAACCGGTGGTGCTTCTGCACGGACTCTGGCGTGGATGGCGGGCGATGGAACCGATGGCCCGGGCTCTCCGTCGCGAGGGCTTTTCCACACTCAATCTCCCTTATCCGTCGACCCGCCTACCCATTCCGGAGTTGGTGGACGTCGTGCGGGCGGAAGTGGGCAAAATCGCCGGTGAAACACCCGTGCATTTCGTCACCCATTCGCTCGGAGGGATCTTGGCTCGCGCCCTTTTGGTAGACGCCCCGCCATGGAAGCCTGGCAAACTGATCATGATCGCGCCTCCCAACGGTGGCAGCGAAATCGTCGATTGGTCCCGAAATCACCCGATCATCCGGTGCTTTCTGGGACCCGCAGGCAGGGCTCTCGGCAGCGACGGAATCACCAACGACCTCCCCGATTTGGAGAACATACCGGAGGCCGCAGTCATCATGGGCAGACATTCTTCCATCCCTTTTTTCAAACATCTGCTTGAGAAGGAGAACGATGGCATTGTCTCCGTAGCTCGCGGAGGAATCAAAGGCCTGCGCGACTTCTCAGTGATCGATGCGGGCCACACCTTCATCCAAATGCATCCGGAGGCCATCCGTCTGGTCCTCAAGTTTCTAAAATCCGCCACCCCGGATTGCTAATTCCGCATCTGGCTGAGTGGCCTTTTAAGGAACTGCTCATCCCTCAGCTTCCGCAGATATTCCAGATATTTCTGTTGGGCGATCAGATCCGGGTTGGTTGAGGAGGAACTTTCCCGCCCGTATTTCTTCCATGGGCCATAGGGAACCTGCCCGGCCTCGACGAAACGCCAGTGCACTTTCTCACCCGACTTCAATCCCAAGTAGTCACGAATCGCCGGCGAGAGATCGATTCCGGCAGCGCCGTTCTGCTTGGTCTTCGGCGGCTTGCTACCAAAGACAAACTCCCAGTCATCCGTCTCCCATGGACCGCAATCCTCCCACTGGCCATAACAACTGCGACCGCCCCGAAAAATCTGGATCCAGCGGCCTTTGCAGACGGTTTTCCCAGGCTCCGGACGCATCCGCGAGAACCACGGAATCACCCGGGCGGCCTCCGGCTTGTGGCGGCCCCATCCCATCACATCATTGTAGGGCAAAGCCACGTAAAACGGATTAAGTTTCGGAATGAAGCCCTTCGGCCGAAACTCACCTGTCGTGTGGTTCGCGATGCGGTTGGCCGGATTTGGATCATCATACCCGCCGAAATTCGCGGTCCACTGCTGGTCCCACGAGGACTTGTTGTTAGGAGTCGGGTTGCGTGCGCTCGGCCGCTCACCGATCCAGAAAACCGTACACGTCACATACGTCTTCCACGGATATAGAATGCGGGACGAGGGCGCCACCGGTCGCACCGGATCGACCGAGCGACTTCCCGTGGGCACCACCACCCGCGGCACAGCTGACCGGCTTGTCGCGGAGGTTTGGGCTCCGGCCACCAATGTTCCCATGATCCACAGCAGAACAAAGACCTGCGCAAAAAATGTATGGAAGGGTTTTAAGGCCATGACGTGGATTTCCGGGGCGGTCCTTCGGGAGAAGGGCGGTCCAAAAGAGGTATGAACGAAAAACCTCCCACCTTGCAAGCTCAAGGTCATCCGCCCACATGAGCGGAGGCTCGTAAACCCCTGGTTTTCAACGCCTGCGGCGGAAGAAACACAGAGCCGAGAGTGCTACCAAACCTGCCGTTCCGGGTTCCGGAACCACATTCCAACTGACCAGGTTCTGGCCGCTGTCGCTGGTCAAGTAAATCAAATTGGCAGGCGTGAAAGTGTTGGCATCCGCCAGATACAGGTTCGCGAGATCCGCCGTCGGTTGTTCCGCCGGGGTAATTACCCGCACATTGCCATCCAATAGCGACGGGCTGGACAACGTCTCGGTGGTGACTTCCCAAATCGCCCACTGTACCGCCGCGGCATCCTCATCGGTTTGGCCGGATGCCAGATAGCCACCGACCAGCAGGGCGACCGTATCGGATTGTGGCAGCAATGAAATATCCTGAATCTGGTATGTCGCAGTGTCTCCGTAAGCCATGGACACCAGCGGCTCAACGCAGAACGCATCAAAAATTGTGGAATTCGTATAATCCTGGAACCGGTTCACACCGGTCCTGTAGTCCCCGATGAAACCACCGTTGTCCAAGGTGCCTTCCACCGTAAGACCGGGAACAATTTCGATGAGTTCGGTTGACAGATTCTGAGCTTTCAACTGCGGACAGGCCGACGCAGCTGCAACCGAAATTGCACAAACAAATAGTTGGGCCGTTTTCATGGGGGGAGGCCGCAAGTTTCGGGGTTTTTCTCCGCATATCAAGAAATCTGAAGCTCTTGGCTGGCAAGGACGCCATCAAACATTCACAACTCCCTCTTTTTCAGACTTTAGTAAAACTAAGCGCAAACAAATCCGGACCGAGAGGCACGTGCCTGACTATCAAGCGATTTCAACTAAATCGCCAAAATCCCCCTCGGGACCCGGATCATTCGCAAACCTTCATGTTTGGGGGCTCCCGTGGTTCCTGATTGCGCAAAGATGAAAATCGCCGAGCTTGCCGAACGTTCGAACCACCGCTAAGCACGGCCGCCGTGAGCCCTTTCGACCACGGGCTACGAATCCGCCACCACAGTTTCCCCATGCTCCTCCACTTCTTCAAAATGAACGGCGCCGGTAATGACTTCATCGTCATCGACAACCGCGACCTCTCGATCTCACTCGACGGTGAAACCATCGAAGCCCTCTGCGACCGCCACTGCGGCATCGGCGCCGACGGACTGCTCGCCGTCGAACCCGCCGAACACGGCGCGGATTTCAAGTTCCGCTACTACAATGCCGATGGCGGCGAGGCCGAAATGTGCGGCAACGGCGCGCGTTGCTTCGGACGCTTTACCGCCCATCTCCTGCCACAACTCCCCAATAGGGTCACTTTCGAAACCATTGCCGGCACCCTTGCCGCGGAAATGGTGGACGAAAACGTCCGCATCGCCATGTCCGAGCCCAAGGATCTCAAACTCGACACCGATGTCCGGATACCGGGCCTCGACGCTCCGCTGCATTTCGTCAACACCGGCGTCCCCCACGCCGTGACTTTCGTCCCCGGAGGATCGTCCTTCGAGGAACTCGACGTCTACAAACTGGGGGCCGCCATCCGCCGACACGAGGCCTTTTCACCAGCTGGAACCAATGCGAACTTCGCCACCGTCCTGGCGCCAAGCCATATCGAAATCCGCACCTATGAACGCGGCGTCGAGGATGAAACCCTAGCCTGCGGAACCGGCATGGTCGCCTCGGCGTTGATTCACCACCTGCTCACTGGGGACCCGTCGCCCATCAAGGTGGACGTCGCCGGCGGCGACACTCTTGAGATCGGGTTCGAGAAAACCACCGATCAAAACTTCAAGAACGTCACTCTCACCGGCCCCGCGGACTTTGTGTTTGAGGGCGAGATCGAGATCTGACTGCGGCGGACCGCGACAGGACCGTCGCTCCCGCACTCGCAAAATAATCCTGATTTCCGAAAGAAGGGCACAGGCATTGCAGTAAATCGCTGCAATGAACGGCAAAACACTTCTCCTGATGGCCATACTGGGCGCCACTTGCACCGGGTGGATCTATCGTCCATCCACCGAGGAGTCCAAGCAGGTGATCGGCCAGACAGAAAGAGTGGAAATCGCCGAGGCTGCGTTGGAATTGCTCGGACGGGTCGACACGGGTGCCGCCACCACTTCCGTGCATGCCGAGTCGATACAAATCGATGGTGCCATGGTAAGTTTCGCTCTGCTCGACCAGGATGACCGACGGGTTTTCCTGCGGCAACCTATCGCCAAAATAGGCAACGTGCGCAATGCCGAGCGCAACGAGGAACGTGTCTATGTGGAACTGACCCTGCATCACGCGGGATTCACAAAACGGGTTTTGGTCAATCTCAACGATCGGTCCTCCCTCACCTACCCCCTGCTTTTGGGGCGCAACTGGTTGAAGGACGACTTCGTGGTCGATGTTTCGCGCGCGCCTCTGAATTCGTCTTCCGATTCAACGGGGGGGGTGCAAGAATTGCCGAGACTGGCCAGCCAATGAGCGCTCCTGAGCGGTGCCACGGAATTCGGTAAGCTGACACCGCCCCCTAGGGCCACTTCTTTCGAATCGGCACCGCATGAAGCCCCACATGAAGTTCGTTTTCCCTCGGTTTTCCTGAAAAATCCACGCCGCGCACGCATCCGGCTTTGACCTACGGCTGGGATCGTCCATGCTCCGGCCTCCATGAGCTTTTCCGGCACTCACACCGCTCTCATCACTCCGTTTCGCGATGGAGCCATCGACGTTCCAGCCTTTCAATCCCTCATCGAACGGCAGATCGCCGGCGGCGTGGATGGCATCGTCCCGGTCGGAACCACCGGCGAGTCCCCTACTCTCGACACTGAAGAACACATCGAAGTGATTCGCCTCGCAGTCGAGTTCGCCGCAGGTCGCTGTGAAGTCATTGTCGGCACCGGCGCGAACGCCACTGCCGAAGCCATCGAACTCACCGAGATGGCCGAAAAACTCGGTGCCACCGGTAGTCTCCAAGTTTGCCCGTATTACAACAAACCCTCACAGGAAGGGCTCTACCTCCATTTCAAGGCCATCGCCGAATCCACCAACCTGCCGATTATGCTCTACAGCGTCCCCGGACGCTCGATGATCGAGATTTCGACGGAAACCACCGCCCGCCTCGCCGCGGATTTTTCCAACATCACAGCCATCAAGGAAGCCGGCGGCTCCGTGGATCGTGTCAACCAACTCGTGCAAGCCGTGCCGGAAGGTTTCGGAATCCTCTGCGGCGATGACCCGCTCACCCTGCCCTTCATCGCCTGCGGTGCCACCGGCCTGGTTTCCGTCGCTTCCAACCTCATCCCCGATGTCATGGCGCGCCTCGTCCGCGCCTGCTTAAACGGATCCTTCGACGAAGCCCTCGTGCTCCAAAAGCAATACTACCCGTTGATGCGCGGCCTGATGTCACTCGATGTGAATCCGGTCCCCATCAAGACCGCCGTCGCCCTGCAAGGCCATTGCACGTCCGAATTCCGCCTGCCACTCGCTCCTCTAAGCGTGGATCACACGGCGAAACTCAGCACTCTTCTCGAATCCTACAACCTCCTTCCTTAACCCCCACCCACCATGGCCAAGCTCTTCATTCCAGGCCCCATCGACATTTCGAAGGAAACCTACGCCGCCATGAGCCAGCCGATGATCGGACATCGCGGCGCGGAGTTCGAGGCGCTCTACGCCTCCACTCAACCGGGCCTTCAGGAACTCGGCGGAACCACCCGCCCGTTTTTCCTTTCCACCTCCTCCGCTTGGGGCGTCATGGAAGCCTCGCTGAGAAACCTCTGCGCGAAAAAAGTCCTCACCCTGTGCTGCGGCGCCTTCTCCGATAAGTGGTTCAGCGTCGCCAAAAGCATGGGCCTCGAGGCCGACAAGGTCCAGGTCGAGTGGGGCGAAGCCATTTCCCCCGAATCCGTTCGCACCAAACTTGAGGAAGGCGGCTTCGATCTCGTCACCCTGATTCACAACGAAACCTCCACCGGCGTGATGAATGACCTCGAAGGCATCGCCAAGGTCGTGAAATCCTTTCCCGGCGTGCTGCTCGTCGTCGATTCCGTTTCCTCCTTCTCCGCCGTGCCGATCGCGATGGACGCACTTGGCATCGACGTGCTGCTCGCCGGAGTCCAGAAGGCACTCGCACTGCCTCCCGGGCTTGCCGTCTTCGCCTGCTCGGAGGCCGCCATCGAGCGCGCCGCCCGCATGCCGAACCGCGGCTATTACTTCGATTTCCTCGAATTTGCCAAGAACGCGGAAAAGAACAACACGCCCTCCACGCCCGCCATCTCGCTGATCTTCGGACTCCAGCACATCCTCGGCACCATCGCTGCGGAAGGTCTGGAAACCCGCTTCGCCCGCCACAAGGCGAACAACGCCATGATCCACGCTTGGGGCGCGCGCCACGGCTTCACAAACTTCGCGCCGCAAGGCAGCCAGTCCCTTTCCCTCACCTGCTTCCACACGCCGGAGGGCTTCGATCAGCCCGGCTTTATCAAGACCCTCAAGTCCAGGCACGGCTTCGTCATCAACGGTGGCTACGGCAAGATCAAGGGCCTCACTTTCCGCATCTCCAACATGGGCAACGAAACCGCCGCCACCATGCAGGAACTCATCGATGCGATGGACGAGGTGCTCGCCTGAGACTGGCAGACGCCATTCCGGCGGGCCCTCCGTTTTCGACGGGCTGAAATCCCCACGCCCTCCTTGCTACCCGTAATACGGCCGGAGCATCAGGTAACAGACCGGACCGGTGATCGCGACGTAGAGCCACAGGGGATAGACCCAGCGGGCGAGGCGCTTGTGGACAATGAAACGGTTGGTCCAGGCGGCAATGAAGGTGAAGAGAATGAAGGGCAGGCTCACCGCGGCGAGAATGATGTGACTGGCGAGAAGAAGCAGATAGACCGTCCGCATGCCACCCACTTTGGCGCGCTCGGCGGCATCGACCAGTCCATCGGAATTCACATCGCCGAATTTCACCTCGCCACTGGTGAAGTGATAGGCGACGTAGCTCAGCAGGAAGAGCACCGAAAGCGCCATCGCCGTCAGCATCATCCTGCGGTGCAACGCGATCCGTCCTTTGATCACCGCAATAAAGGCAATGATCAGAACGACCGCCGCCGTGGCATTGACCGCCGCGTGAAACGGCGGGAGAAACGACAGGCTGACGCCTTCGGGCAGTGGGATTTTCACTTGCCGCATGAGACCCACGAGGCCGAGCACCACGGCTGTCAGCACCCAGGCGGCGATGCCGAGCTTCCTAGCGAGCTCTTCCCGCGGCGGGCGGGCGAGCCATTGTTGGCGCTCGTCGCTCATGGGTTGGCGGCAGTCGGTTTGGAGGCGAGTTCCATGCGGACACGGTCGAAGAGCTCCTTCTTGAGCTGTTCGTAGAGCTCGGGCGTGTCGTTGCGGGCCCGTTCCGAGCGGGCGTCGGCGAGCGGCCACTTGCCGATCACGCGGAAATCGCGGTCCACCAACAGGAACCCAAGATCGTGCGCGTAGCGGCCGTTGGTTTCGATGTCCACCGGATCGCTGCGCTCGCGGATGCCGAAGAACTTGAGTTGTTGTTCCAGGTATTCGTGAGTGGTTTTCACGTCGCCCGCGTTGAGGAACCACCAGTTTTTGGAATCCGCGCCAAGGGCGGTGGCGTAGTCGGCGAGCTTCTCCTGCTTGTCGTTTTCCGGGTCCACCGAAATGCAGACAATCTGGAAGTCCGGGTGGTCCTTGAAGGCATCGTAGATCTTGCGGAGTTCCTCGCCATTGCGGACGGCGCAGTGCGGGCACACCGCGAAGAATTCGGCGGCGATCCAGACCTTGCCCTTGAGGTCCGAGAGTTTGACGTTTTCCCCGTCTTGGTTGATGGCGCTCAGGTCCTCGGCAATCGTAAACCAGTTCGGCGCGGTTTCCTTGCCGGCGTTGACGATGGAAGCCATGTCCGGCTCGGGAAGCTGCGAGCGCAGATAGAAAGAGGTGCCGACAATGGCCGCCGAAACGACGGCGACTCCGGTGTAGAAGAGCGCGATGGTGGTGTTGCGTTTCATTAGGGTTGGAACGGTTCGGCGAGCAGCTTGTCGATGGTCTCGGCGAGCAGGACTTCGAGCTGGGCTTCGTTAGAGAGAAGACTGCCGGTTTTCTTGCCGGCCGAATCCCACTCCGCGGCCTGATCAAAATCGAACGCGGCAACAAACGGTGGCCCGCCCTGCTTCTGCGGAACCACGGCGCGACGAAGATGGCCGGTTTTGTCAACGAGCACGATGCTCGGATCGAAGACCCATTTGCCATCCACCAGATCGGGAGGAGTAGAGGGCTTGAGTTCATTGCGGATGAACTTGTGGAGGGTGGCCTGCTCGTTTCCGCCGATCCACCACTGCGGGAGAGCCATGCCCTCGGCGGTCGCGGTCTCCCTGAGTTGGGAAACGATTTCATCGGCGGGTATCGGGTCGAGAACGAGCGTAATGAGGTTAAAGTCCGGGTTTCCCGAATACTTCTCCGCGAGGCGTTTCATCACCGCCAGACTCCGCGCGGAAACTTCGGGATGCTTCAGGCTGATCACCTGGAGGGCGAACACATGGCCCCGCAGGTCAAACAAATCAGCGGCTTTCCCGTCCTGGCAGATCATGCGCAGCGAGCGCTCCTGCTGGATGCGGTGGACGATCGAGGGCCGGTCGTCGGCGGATTGTTGGACGGCCCATTTCTCGTAGGACTTGAGGACCAACCAGCCACCGGCGAGCATGATGGCCGCAAGGATCCACGCGGTCCGGGCGAGCTTTTTGGGATCGCGGACGGCGGGTTCGAAATCGTCGGGGAGGGGCATCGGCGGCAGAACGTAGCCGAGAGCGTGGTCTTGGCAAGCCGGGGTGACCGAAAATCAATGATCCGGCTCCATGAGCGGCGGCCGTTCCGGCTCGTTGAGGGTGGGAATGCAGACCGAGATCCACTGCTGGTTCTTGAATGCAATCAAGGCATCCGCATCCTCAAAATCGCTGTGGTGAAAGCGCCGCATGGCCAGAACGAAAACCGCATCCAGCCCGGAAACCAGAAGCGAATGCCTTGCCTCAGTGCCCGCCGCTGGCACCCTTGAGATAAGTGCCGTAACCGATGATGATCGTCGAGAGGATCAAGGTGACGATGCCCGCAGCGATGAGCATGTGTGCCTTCTTGCTGGAGCCCTTCCATTCCTTGAAAATCCACCCCCACATCGTGCTAAAGATGATGATGCTCGCCATGTGCAGCGTCCATGAGGAGAACCCGAAGCCCTCCGGATCCGAGCCGCCCATCTTGGTGTGGCCCATCGAGTAGAAGAAGAACTGGAAATACCAGGTCGTCCCTGCCAGCGCGGAAAACAGAAAGTTCGTCAGCAGTGGAATGCGGAGGTCCGCGGTGTCCGCGCGGCGGCCTGACTGCCTGACGACTTCCTCCGCAGGCGCGTCGGTGGGGTTTTCAATGGCATCGTGCCCGGGGCCGCGAGCCGGGTGGCGCTGGTGGCGGGCGAGGTATTCGTATCCGCTGCGGTTCTTGATGTTGAGGGCCACGCACCAGATGAAATTCGTGGTGAAGCCGCCGAACATGACCACGATCAGGCTGGGCAGCCCGGACCACAGCGGGTCGGTGCCCGCCGCTACCGATGCCTGGCCGATCGGCTCGCCGGCGGTGAGACCGAAGCTGAAGCAGGCGCTCATGATACCCGAAAACGTGGCCACCATGATGCCCTTCTTGAAATTGAACTCGAGGATCGATTTCTTCTTCTCCTCCGCGGGCATCTCCTTCTCCTTGGTCGCACCGGCCATGGCGGCGATCCAGATGCCGACCAGACAGACGAGCACGCCGACCAGAGTGATCTTGCCCGGGCCGGTGGAAGCGATCTGCACGATCGATTCCGCCACCGGGATGTCAGGCATGAAGGTCTTGAGAATCGGCGGCAGCAAGGTGCCGAACGCGGCGCAGTAACCGAGCGCTACCCCCATGCCCAGCGACATCCCGAGGTAGCGCATCGCCAGCCCGAAGGTCAACCCGCCGGTGCCCCAGAGTGCGCCGAACAGATAGGTCCACCCCAGAGTGGACGAGGCCTGGCTGCTAATCACACCGACCGCGTCCTTGGTCAACAGCGTGGCGAAAAGCCACGGACAAATGATCCACGAGAAAAAGCCACCGACCAGCCAGTAGGTTTCCCACGACCATTTCTTCACCCCTTTGTAGGGAACATAAAACGAACCGGAGGCGAGACCGCCGAGCCAGTGGAAAACGACACCAAGGAGAGGATTCATGGGTTATATCAGGTTGTTTTTTTACAGGTGTTAGCCGCGCTTGTTCAAGACGGTCTCTTCGTAGCGCTTCACTTCGGCGAGCCATTTCACGCCGCCGGGGACGTTTTGGCTCTCGCAATAAGCGTCCCACACGGCACCCCACGGCAGGCTCTTCGCATCCTCCATGAGGGCGAGGCGCGTGGTCAAGTCGCCGGATTTCTCGGCGGCGCGCACTGCGGGCGGTTCCAGCAGCGCGATGAGCAGGCCCTTGAGCGTGTTGCGCGTACCGATCGCCCAGGCGGCGATCCGGTTGATGCTGGCATCGAAGAAATCCAGGCCGATGTGCGTGCGGGAAAGCAGCTTGTTTCTAACGAGCTCGGCGGTGATCGACTGCAGCGCGTCGTCGAGCGTGACGACGTGATCGCTGTCCCAGCGCACGCCGCGGCTGACGTGGAGCAGGATTTCCGGCACATAGAGCATCACCGAGCTGAGCTTGTCCGCGATGCCCTCGGTCGGGTGGAAGTGGCCGGCGTCGAGGCAGAGCACCTTCTGGTTCTTGATCGCGTAGCCCATGTAAAACTCGTGCGAACCGACCACATAACTCTCACTGCCGATGCCGAAGAGTTTGCATTCCACCGCGTCGAGGTGGTGTTTGGGGCTGAGCTTTTTCGCGAACACCTTGTCGAGCGAATCGGCAAGCCGCTGGCGCGGCGAAAGCCGGTCCACCGGCGTGTCCTTGTAGCCGTCCGGAATCCAGACGTTGGTCACCGTGGGAGAGCCGAGCGCCTTGCCCATGGCCGCGCCGATTTCACGCGAGCGGATGCAGTGCTCGATCCAGAAATCGCGAATCGCCTTCTTCGGGTGGGACAACGTGAAGCCGTCCGCCGCCTTCGGGTGGGAAAAACAGGTCGGATTGAAATCCAAGCCCATGCCATTGGATTTCGCCCAGTCGATCCAACGCTTGAAATGTTTCGGCTCGATCTCGTTGCGGTCCACCTTCTTGCCGCCGAACTCGCCGTAGAACGCGTGCAGATTGAGGCGGTGCTTACCGGGAATGAGCGAGAGCGCCATGTCGAGGTCCGCGCGCAGTTCGTCCGGCGTGCGGGCCTTGCCGGGATAGTTGCCGGTTACCGCGATGCCGCCGCTGAGGCCTTCGCCGGTGTTTTCGAACCCGCCCACGTCGTCGCCCTGCCAGCAGTGCAGGGAAATCGGGATCTTGGAAAGCGCGGCCATTGCGGCATCGGTATCGACGCCCAGTTCGGCGTAGCGGGCTTTGGCGGATGAATACGACTGTGCGGTGGATTTGGATGCTTTGGCCATGGGTCAGCGGATTTCCCAATGATTAGAGTGTTACAGTGGGCGCTGGAAGCCGAAAAATTCACCCCTTGCCAAAGGGCGATCAAGCTAGGGAACAAAGATGCCCTAAACAGATCAAACAAACCGCAACGGGAGCACCGGCGGCAGGTCCGATGCAACAGTGGGTGGAGTGATCGCGGAAGGCGCGGACATCCGTCATTCACACGCAGGGTTCGACTCGGGATGAACCTGAAAACTCCGCAACCGAACGAATCGGTTGCGGAGTCGGGAACGCCTTCCGGCAGAATGAACTCACTCAGCCTTGGGAGCATCGGGCCGCTTGGGGCCTTTGCCACCCGCACGCCGATGATGCTTCGGACGATGCGCTTTGAATTCATCAAGAGTCGCCTCGCCATTTGAATCGGCGTCGATCTTCTTGAAGATTCTCCCGGCTTTCTCCGGATTCCTTTGGGCCCGTGGGGAGGCCTTGAATTCGGCGAGACTGATCGAACCGTTGCTGTCGGAATCGAGTCTCTTGAACATCTTCTCGGGATCGGGTCTCTTGCGCTCGGGTTTTGCAGTGTCTTCTCCGTAGGAAAGAGAGGCGGCGAGCGCCATGATGCTGAGGGTCTGAATACAGGTCTTCATTTCCGTTTCTTTTTGTTAGTTGGTTGAGTGCGGCAACCTCAAGGTCACCCGCGACGCAAAATGAAACTCCCGGCATGCCGGGAAGTTTCGGGGATTGCGAAAAACATCGCAGGAATTCTCCCCTACAGCTCACGACCGGACCGCCCAGCGAAGTTTGGCGGGAGTGCTGCGGGGATTAAGACGCCGCTCTTCAGGCCCCGCGACAATCACTCCGTCGCTGATGTCGGAAAACAGCCCGTCGCGCAGAGCGGCTTGAAATGCTTTCTTCACGCGGCGATCCTCACCGGAGTGAAAGGTGAGAATGGCGGCGCGACCACCGGGCTTCAGGCAGGTCGGGAGGCAACGGAGAAAGGCCTCAAGCGCGGTGAACTCCTCGTTCACCGCGATTCTAACCGCCTGAAACACCCGGCGCACCGTGAGATCCGTTTCTTCGTCATTTGCCCGGACCGCGGCGCGGACTGCGTCTGCCAGATCGAGGGTGCGGTGAAACGCCTTTCCCGCAAGCGCAGCGGCAAGCGATTCGGCACGGGGTTCATCCGCGTGCTCGTGAAGGACGAGTTCGAGTTTCTCCGGAGTGATCCGGGCAAGCCAGTCCGCGGCAGAAAGGCCGCGCTTTGGATTCATCCGCATGTCGAGCGGCCCGCCGTGTTTGAAACTGAAGCCGCGTGTGGGATCGTCGAACTGCATGGAGGAGCAACCGAGGTCCGCGAAGATGAAATCGACACCAGACAGGCCGCGTTCGCCAAGCACCTTGAGAATTCCCGCGTAATTCGAACGGACGGCCTCGAACGCGTCCTCTCCATGGCCGCCTTGGCGCAGGCGTTGCTCGGTTTTCGGAAGCTCGATCGGGTCTTGGTCGAGGCCGATCAACCTGCCGCCGGGGCGGATGGTTTCCAGAATTCTGAGGGCATGCCCGCCATAGCCGAGCGTGCAGTCCACGCCGATCATGCCGGGGTGGATTTCAAGAGCCTCCATGCATTCGTCCACCAGGATCGGGACGTGCGATCCGGCGGGCGTTTTCCCGGATGCGATGACCTTGGCCACGGTCCCGGCATAGCGTGCCGGATCGTGTTCCTTGTATTTGTCCTCGAAACGCCGCGGGTTCTTACCGCTGTAACGTTTGCGCCTCGGCGGGCGGGGTGGTTCGTCGCTCATGGTGATGCCTCGCCCGATTGCTGGCAGGATCCGGCCGATCCGTCAAAGTCCGGTTTTTTACTTCCGCCCTCCCGCCCTGCCGGTGTTGTCTTGGCGCATCCATGAAGATTGGCATCGCCCAAATCAACCCCGTCGTCGGAGACTTTCCCGGCAACGCCAAACGCATTCTCGCCGCCTACCGGGAATGCCTCGATGCGGGCGCCGACATCGTGCTCACGCCGGAACTCTCGCTCGCCGGCTATCCGCCGCGCGATCTGGTATTTAAATCCCAGTTCGTGCCGAAATGCCTGCAAGCGCTGGACTATCTGGCAGGTGAAAGCCGCGAGGTGCCACTCGTCGTCGGCTACGTGGACCGCAACCATCCGAGCCATCCCGGGAAACCATTCCGCAACGGGGCCGCTTGGCTGGAGCGCGGGAAAATCCGCCACCGCGTCTGGAAAACCCTGCTGCCCACCTACGACGTGTTCGACGAACGCCGCTACTTCGAGCCCGGCGAATCGTGCCAACCCATCGTTTGGAACGGAAAACGCATCGGAATTACAATCTGCGAGGACATCTGGACGGAAGACTATCTCCAGCGCCCGTTTTATGACCGCGATCCGGTGGACGAACTGTGCGCGCAGGGCATCGACGTGCTGCTCAATCTCAGCGCCTCGCCGTTTCATCTGGGAAAACCGACACTGCGACGCGCGATGATCGCCGGAGTCGCACACCGGGCCAAGGTGCCGGTCGTTTATTGCAATACGGTCGGCGCGAACGACCAGCTCGTCTTCGACGGCCACTCGCTCGTCGCCGGAGCCAACGGCCGGATCTCCGTCCAGCTCCCGGGCTTCACCGAAAACTGCCGGGTCGTTGATGCTTTCGAAACCGTCGAAAACGACCTACCGCTCAACGATTGCGAACCGGCCGACATCTATCATGCACTCGTTCTCGGGCTGCGCGACTACGTCACCAAGTGCGGGTTTTCCAGCGTCTGCCTCGGTCTGAGCGGCGGCATCGACTCGGCACTCACCGCTGTGATTGCCGCCGACGCGTTGGGCCCGGAAAACGTCCACGGCCTGACCATGCCCAGCCCGTATTCCTCGCGCGGCAGCGTGGACGATTCATTCGCGCTGGCAAAAAACCTCGGCATCCGCTGCGACGAGGTCTCCATCGCCGCACCCTTCGAGGCCATCAAGGAAACGATGCGCCCCCTGTTTGAAGGCAAACCCGAAGACGTCACCGAGGAGAACATGCAAGCCCGCATCCGCGGATTGCTTCTGATGGCCTTATCCAACAAGGAAAACCACCTGCTTCTAACGACTGGCAACAAGAGCGAACTCGCCGTGGGCTACTGCACCATCTATGGCGACATGAACGGCGGCCTCGCCGTGATTTCCGACCTGCCCAAAACCCGCGTCTACGAAGTCGCGCGTTGGATCAATCGCGAGCGGGAAATCATCCCGTGGAACACCATCGACAAGCCGCCGAGCGCCGAACTCCGGCCCGACCAGAAAGATCAGGACTCCCTGCCGCCCTATGAGATCCTCGACAGCATTCTCGAACTCTACATCGAGCACCACCACTCCGCCGATGAAATCATCGCCCGCGGATTCGATGAGACCACCGTTCGCTGGGTCCAGCGCCGTGTCGACCTCAACGAATGGAAACGCCACCAAGCCGCCCCCGGACTGCGGGTGACCTCCAAAGCCTTCGGCATTGGCCGACGCATGCCCATCGTCCAGAGATTCGTCGGTTGACTCTTCAGTCCAACGTTCAATCTTCAACGTTTAAAACTAGACGTTCGTAGTCCCCTCCCCAATGACCCACCTTGAAGCGCGCAAAATCCTCGGGCTCGGCCCGGCCGAGGACCCGCGTCCTCATCTGCCGGAATATCGGGTCGCCCGCGAACGCATCGCGGAGATGGTGAGAAGCGCGCCCAACGATACCCTTGCCGACCGCTATCAGCAGGGGCTCATCGAGTTCGACCAAGCCCTCGCCGCCATCCGCGAATTCCTTGAAGAGCCCGCTGCCGAAAATCCCGAGCTCACGCCGGCACCATCGCCGAACGGGGAACCTGAGGATGAATCCGCATCGGGACTGAACGAAACGGACGACACCGCCGCAACGGGCCCAAGGACGTTTTCAGGATTTGTGTGGCTTCTCGTATTTGTCATCGGTGCCGCGGGCGGTGGTTTTCTTTACGTGCGGAACGAGGAGGCAAAGGAAACCCGAAGGCAGGAACGCCTGGCCCTCCTCGACCGCATGGGTTCCGAATTCATCGACAACCGGCGCTGGCAGGAAGCCGGCGATCTGTTTGCCGAAATCGAAGCCCTCGCCCCGGGATCGGAACTTGCACGATTCGGTCGCCGCCGCATCGAGGCCGGCATGGCTGAGGAGCAAAACCAGTTCGTCGGCTACTGGACCGGCCAAGCCATCGCCGAGCTCGAGGTCGGTCGGCTCGACGAAGCGGAAGCCGCCATCCGGCGGGTGATCGGCAAGTTTCCATCCGAAAAGGAAGCCCCCACCATCCTCGAGCAGATCGCCAAGGCGCGAGCCGGTCAGGCGCGGGAGATGGCGCTTGCGAACGCCCGCAAGCTGCTCAACGAGACCAAACCGGAAGAGGCCATCAACGCCGCACGCGGCGTTCTGGCCAACACACCGGACGACCCTGACGCCACTGCCATCATCGAGGAAGCAACCGCCGTTCTTGAAAAGCAAGCCGCCGACCGAGCCATGGCCATGAGCCTGCTTGCGCAGGCAGCGGACCGGGACCATGGAGAATTCGATCAACAGGCGCTCGACTGGCTGCGCGAGGCCGCCTCCTTGGCACCGGAAAACGCAGAGATCGCCGCAAAACTCGAAGCCATGGCGTCCTACACGCGCACCCTCAGGATACCGGGGGACTACGCCACCCCCGCCGAAGCTCTGGCTGTCGCGCGCGACCGGGACCGCGTCGTCCTGACCGAGCAAACCTGGAAAGGTCCGCTTGTCATCAACACCGCCGTCGACCTCCAAGGCGAGGGCTCCACCAAGACGATTGTCGAGTGCCCCGCCACCGAAGACAGCGCCATCACGATCGGGCCGGATGCCAAAGGAGCCCGCATCACCGGAATCGGCTTCCGTCACGAGTCGTTTCTGGTGACCGGCAGCGATCGATTCTCAGCCGCGCTCGTCCGTGGAGGCACCGCCACATTCACGGACTGCGCGTTCAGCGACGCGAGCGGCCATGGTCTCGTGGTCATCGAACACGGCGAAGCCGTCGCCAACCGCTGTCACTTCTCCGGCAATGGCTGGAACGGTGTGGCCGCCATCGGCACGGGTTGCAAACTTGAGGTGCGCGATTCCGAATCCACCGGAAACTTCGAACACGGCATCGAATCGTGGGACGGCGCGGCCGTCACGCTGGTCAACAACCGTTGCGAGGCCAACAGCCGCAACGGCATCCACACCGACAACGGCGCGGCCGCCGCCATCATCAAGGGCAACCAGCTCATCGCCAACCGCGAGTTCGGACTCGTGCTCGACAGCGCGGGCTCGGGGAAAATCTCCGGCAACACAGCCCGCGCAAACCTGTTAGGCGGCTTCGTGATCCGGGCCGCCGCCGCCAAACTTCCCGTCACCGGCAACCGGGCCACCCTGAACCAAGGGCCCGGCCTGGTCTTGGAAAGCGGCCTCTCCGCGGCGTCCTACGCGGAAAACACGATGACAAAAAACGACGGTGCGGAAACCCTCACCGGGGCGAATCTCTCCGATCAGGAGGAAAACGCGCCGGACTCCTCCGACAACGCACCACACCGCTGAGGGTCGGATTGCCTGCCGATGCTGCCCGCCACGGCTTCCAATCTCCGCATCGCTCTGGGTAGCGGAACCTCCGGCATCAGCCGCAGCCAAAATCCCGCAAGCCTTCGGATAAAGCGAGGCGATCAAGATAAGTGATGCGCGTAGCGGATCTAATGAATTCTCTTATTCCGAACGGCGCCATCACCCACTGGCAGCCC
>JBFEQB010000041.1:0-27247 GCA_041549835.1 Luteolibacter sp.
CCTCGGATCCAGCTACCTCGCCCGCATCGTCGGCCAGAAGAAAGCCCGTGAAATCTGGTATCTCTGCCGCCAGTATGACGCCCAACAGGCGCTCGACATGGGTCTCGTCAACACCGTCGTCCCGCTCTCCGATCTCGAAAACGAAACCCTCCAGTGGTGCCGGGAAATGCTCGTCCACTCACCGCTCGCCCTGCGTTGCCTCAAGTCCGCCCTCAATGCGGATTGCGACGGCCAGATGGGCCTGCTGGACCTCGCCGGCAACGCCACACTGCTCTACTATATGAGCGAGGAAGGCCGCGAAGGGAAACAGGCATTCATTGAAAAACGTCCGCCGGATTTCTCGAAATTTCCGCGCGTGCCGTGAGGAGAGCCAATCACTCCGACGGAAGCTCCTTGATCTCGATCTTGCGGAACTCGACCGGGTGGCTCTTGGACTGAAGGCAGAGGTAGCCGTCCGAGAGCATCTTGCTGCCGGCGATCGCAGTGAGCTCGTCTGCATGGGCGTTCCCGCCGAGCTGGGGATTGCCGTAGGAAAGGACTTGCTCGCCGTTGATGAAGTGGCGGATCAGGCGGTTGCCGCGAACCTCCACTTCGAGCGTCACCCATTGATCGCCGTGGAAGGTTTTGGATGTCGAGTTGACGCAATGTCGGGTGTCGAGTTTCCCCTCGTATTCGACGTGGGTGCCGGGAGTGCAAAGGTTGCCGGTCGGACGTTCGCCCTTACCGGTGCCGCCGAGCAACTGGACTTCCAGCGCGGTGGGTAAAAACTGCTCGATCTCCATTTGTTCGGGCGATTCACTGTGGATCATCACGCCGCTGTTGCGAAAGGCCCAGCCGGGTCCTCCCTTGACCTGGTCTCCGGTGAAGCGGTATTCGAGGCGTAGACGATAATTCGCAAACCTTTTGTTGTAAAACAGTTGGCCGAAGCGGTTGTCCCACTTTTTGAAATCCGAGTAGTCCACCTTGAGCAGTCCGTTTTCCACGCGAAAGGTGTTTTGGAAGTTCTTGCCCGGCTTGCAGCCGCGGATTTTCGGCGTCCAGCCGGTAAGGTCCTTGCCGTTGAATAGCGAAGTCCATGCGCCCTCCTCAGCCGAGGCGAGGCCGATACAGGCGGAGAAAACGGCGATCAGGATTGGTTTCATGAGGAATCGGGGAAAGCGGGGGCAATTTCTCTATACGTTGCCCGCGACCGGATTCTTCAACGGAATTTCCATCGCCAATTCCTGGGGATTCGCCGAATGTCTCCGCATGCAATCCACGCTGGCCATTCTGATCCGACTGACCCGGCTGACGGATACCAGCCTGATCGTCCATTGGTTCACCGGAGAATACGGATTGGTGAAAACCGTCGCCAAGGGCGCGCGCCGCGCGAAAAGCCCCTTCGCGGGCCAGCTCGACCTGTTTTTCGGCGGCGAGATCACCCTGCAGTCCGCCAAACGCGGTGAACTCCACATCCTGCGTGAGGTCTCCATCCGTCAGTGGCGCGAGGGGTTGAGGAAAAACTACACCTCCACCTTGTTGGCGGCCTATTGCTGCCAACTGCTCGAGTCCGCCGTGGAACCGGAGCACCCGGACCCCGCGTTGCACGATCTGCTCGGCCGTGCGCTCGATCACATCGAGGCCGCGGAGCCCACTTTGCGGGCACTCCGCCACTTCGAGAGTGAGCTCGCGCGCCTGCTCGGAATCTCCCACCGCCAGCAGGCGGCCGAGGTCTCCCTGCGGGATGGGATCGGCCATTTGCCGGCGTCCCGCGTGGAATTGCTCGAAAGACTCCAGCCCGAGCGCGATTTCCGCTAGTCAGCGGGGTGAAAACATCGATATTAAATAAAGAGCTCGTCAGCTACCCCGCACCATGGACTCCCCTACCGCTACCCTGATTGCCATCCTGCAAGACCGTGTGGAATCCCTCCGCGCCGCCGGAGACCTCGATGAAGCGCTGCACGCCGCGACTGCCGCCGTGGAAAAAACCCAGCAGAAACTCGGGCCGAACCTCGACAGCATCGATGCCTTCGCCTCGACGCTCGAAATCCGCGGGGACATCTACCGCGAGTTCGGAAACTTTGAGGCCGCTCAGGAAGACTACCGCCAGGCGATCGATCAATTGCAGGACCGTCCGGACCAGTTCGCTTTGATCGGCCGCCTCCACGCCGGACTTGGTGCCGCCTATGATGCCATGGGCCAGATCGACAAGGCTGCCGAACATTGGCAGACCGCCATCCAGTATTTCGAACACCACGAACCGCCGCTCCTGCTTGATGTGGCCGCCATGGCGAACAACCTCGGCTTCCTTTACAAGGCGGCCGACGACCTCGATACCGCTGAAACCTATTTCCTCCGCGCACTGGAAATCCTCCACTCGCAGCTCGGCCAAGAGCACGAGCAGACCGCCACCGTCTCCAGCAACCTCGGGGCCCTCTATCAGGCCGCTGGTTTCCATGAGCAATCGCGCGAAATGCACATGATCGCCCTGGAAACCCGCCGCAACCTGCTCGGCGAGGAGCACCCGGACACCGCGCAATCCCATAACAACCTCGCCCTCGCCCTGCTCAACACCGGCGATCGCTCATGGGCGCGCCGCCATTTTGAAAAGGCGCTGGAAGCTTTCGAAGCCCTCGGGCCGGACTATGCGCACGACCTCGAAAAGGTCGCCTCGAATTATTGCGATTTCCTTTGTGACGAGGGCGAGCGGCAGCTCGCGGAAGTCATCGCCGGCCGGGTCAATGAGGTGCTCGACCGTGCGGAGGCCGCTTGCTGAGCACGCGGTCGTTGCCGATTCCGGCAAAACGGAAAACCCGGCGTGGAACGGATTCCAAGCCGGGTTTGAGTGAGGGTTGGTCGGAGTTACCGGGACAGGTATCCGCTCACGCCCTTGTGGTCGGGAGTCATGGCGTCGTCGCCCTTCTGCCAGTCCATCGGGCAGACTTCGCCGTGTTGTTCGAAGTGCTGGAGGGCATCCACGACCCGCAGGCACTCGCGGATCGAGCGGCCGAGCGGCATGTCGTTGACCACCTGGTGGCGAACGATGCCGTTGAGGTCGATAAGGAACAGCCCGCGATAGGCGACAAGTTCGCCAGCGACGGTGAGGTTGTCGTCCTCATCCACTTCGTATTCACCGGCCAACACGTCGTAGTCTTCGGAAATGGTTTTGTTGATGTCCGCTACGAGCGGGTAGGTCACGCCCTGGATGCCGCCTTGGTTGCGCGGAGTTTGCAGCCACGCCCAGTGGGAGAATTCGGAGTCCGTCGAGCAGCCGACGACGGCGACGTTGCGTTTTTCAAACTCGGCGAGTTCCTCCTGGAAGCGGTGGAGCTCGGTCGGGCAGACGAAGGTGAAGTCTTTCGGGTAGAAAAAGAGCACGACGTATTTCTTGCCGAGGTATTGATCCAGCGAGAAATCCTCGATGATGGTTTCGGCTTTGACGGCCTTGGCGCGGAACGAGGGGGCGGGTTTGCCAACGAGAACGGACATGATGCTGCGGGGATGGTGATTGAGCGCACGGCTGCCGCGCGCGGCGGCGGCATATGCCGACCCGGGGCTCGTGTGCAAGCTCTTTGGCGGCGGGTTCCCCTTCACGACCGAAAGGGCCTGCGTCGAATTGAAGGCCCTTGATCCGGTGCCATCAGGGGTTTGTGGAGATAGTGCGGGTCGTCCAGGCGATGAGAAGCCCGAACACGGCGAGGGCGATCACGCCCCAGTCGCCAATGACGGCGTAGAGTGAAAACGACGGCTGCAGCGGCACCTTGAGCTCGGTGAGCAGTGAGCCGCGGGTGAAATGGCTACCCTTGTCATCGATTAGGATCTGGGGTTTTCCCGTATCCGGATGGGAGGTCGAGCCGATGGTGTCGACGGCGGCGCTCACGCCGGTGTTGGCGCAGCGGAGCATCGGACGGCGCAGCTCGATGGCGCGGAAGCGGGCGTTGGCGAAGTGTTGGTCGGCAGCCGCGGATTCCTTGAACCAGCCGTCATTGGTGACGTTCACGATCACCTGCGGGCCGGGCCGCACGAACTTGCGGACGAGCCGGGCCACGGTGTCCTCAAAGCAGATCGTGGGGATTCCGCCAATCACCGTGCCGCTTGCGGTTGGAATGGGCAGCGGCTCGAAGGACGTTCCCGGTGTAAATGATCCGCCGTATTCGATGCCGGCCTGTTGTTCGTAGATTTTTTTCAGCAACGGGATCGAGTCCACGAAGGGAATCGTCTCACCGAAGATGACAAGATGGTGTTTCTGATAAGTCTGCAACTCGTCATCGGGAGACATCACGGCGAGCGAGTTCCAGGCACGACCGTTTTCCTTCATCAGGAGTTGATCGCCCCCGGCGTGTTCGGCCTCCAGTTCGTTGATGCCGTAGATCAGATGGAATGGCCCGGCGGTCCGGACCTGCGCGATGGTCCGCCGGTTTTCCTCCCAAGTGCCCCAGGCGCCGTCGCTGGTACGGAGGATCCGTCCGGTGAGGGCGGCTTCCGGCCACATCACCCAGTCCGGCCAGCTGAGTAAAATTCCGCCTTCGGGCGAGCTTTCCATCGCTTCCTTCAGCCGTGCGGAATCCTTGTCGGCCAGTTCGTTCAGAGCCTTGAGGGTTTCATCCTCATAAGCCATGTGGACATCGATAGGGTCCCACAAGACCAACGCCGCGTCCTGAGGAATGTTGATTTGGACCAGCAGCGTCTTGAGCCGGACCGCCTCGCCCCGCCCCTCCGCGGCGATCCGGACAATGCCATAACACACGAGCAACGCGACGATCAGGGCCGCGATTCCGAAATCGATCCGGGTCCGGCGTTTGCCATCGCGGGCGCTGTCCAACATGCGCCGCCCGGCCTGCAGCAGCACGGTCTGGAAAAACACCGGCACCATCGCAAGCCCGGTCAGGCCGAACAAATCCGCAGCCTGCGCCATCACCGGCGTTTCGTGAAACGCCACGCCCAGCCCGTTCCAGCCGAAGCCGGTGAATAACCAGCCGCGGAGCCACTCCAAGCCCGCCCACACCGCCGCGTGACAGAAGCCGATGCGCAGGCTCTGAAGGGCAGCCCGGAGCGCGGAACCCGTGGCCTGTTCCACTGGGCGGTTCCTCCACGGATTCCCGAGCGACGCCGCGAAGGCTCCGAATACCCCCCAGAACAACCCCAGATACAAGGGCAGCACCACCACGCCGAGCGGCGAAACGATGGCCAACCACTTGAACTGCACCAGGCAACTCACGATGCCCGCCAACCAGCCGAGGCCGAAGCCTTTCCACACCGCACGTTTTCCCTCCAGCGACCACACGGCGGCCAGTAGCGGCACCAAAGCCACCCACACCGCCGCGGACATCCGGAATGGTGGAAACAATCCCGCCACCAGCAGACCGCTCACGACGACCGCCAACAGTTTTATCCACGCCGTGCGTTTTCCCATGCGCTGAGCATTCATGGAGATTTCCGTCCGGTCCACTGCGAAACCGGACAAACCCGGGCCGACCGTTTGCTGATTTCTTACGAGGCCATTCGCGTGAACTGCGGAAATCGAGGGGATTTCCAATCCGCAGGTAATGCATTTTGTATAATGAAAACGGGGATTCCCTGAAAGCCCTCTGATTTACTCACCGTAGGACTGCATCTGGATTACCATCTCGACATTCCGGCCAACGCTCATGGCAATCCGATCCAAAACTACGGATGCTTGGGTCGAGGCTTGAACAAGTTTTATCTGAAACCAGGTGGAGTTGGCCAGGGAGCGTTTCGCCTGAATGCATTCTCCATGAGATCAAGTCTCCATGCCGTCCTGCCGCGCGTGGCATTCCTGGCCATTACCGCGCTTTTCACCCCGCATGCCTGGGCGGACCCCGGTCAGGGTCTTGATGGTGCCACTGGTAATGTTTTCAAAGTAAACTTGGGTCAACGTTGCTTCGAGTTGCTGAAAGAGACGGAATATGCTCCCCAAAGCGATCTCGGAAAATCCCGTTTCACCGTGTGCTGGACCGACCGGACCCGCATCACGCAAGTCACCGAAGCGAAGAACTTCGCAGGCATCAAGGGGCCGGTGATCGCGGCTTTCCACGGCATCGATGACCCGAATTTCAAAGCGCTGAAAGCGGGAGAATCCTTCGTCGCTCGCGTCGCCACGGTGATGATGGACGAAAGCACCGCCATCGGCGTGGATGAAAACGCCCGGCGGATCGTGAGCTGGTTCACTCCGGATGTTGGCAAGGCCGCCCGGAGCGGCACCGTCGAGCTGAATGGCAAATCCGTGGAAATATCGCTGCGAAAGCGCTTCTCCCGTCTCTACATTCATCAACCCTTGGCTCCTGCGGATCTCGCCAAGGGGTTCTGGAAAGCCACCCTCCGCGGCTCCGAAGTCGGCGGACGATTCGTCATCGAGAGCATGGAAGTGCGGCCTCTCGCCGACCCGCGCAGCACGGATGACCCGCAACTGCCGCGCGTGCTGGTGGTGGGGGATTCGATCAGCATGAACTACCACGAAGCCGCCAAGGCGGCGCTCCAAGGCGTGGCCAACTACCACCGTAACGAGGGAAACTCCTTCTCGACGCTCTTCGGCGTCATGAACATGGAACTCTGGTTGGGGAATTACAAAGAACCGGGCTTCCACTGGGATGTCATCCAGTTCAATCACGGCCTGCACGACCTGAAGCAAACTTACGATGCGGCCACTGACACCTTCGGCGACTTCGCGGTCCCCCTTGAAGATTACAAGAAGAACCTCGAACAGGAGATCGCCATCCTCAAGCAGACCGGAGCCAAACTGATCTGGTGCTCGACCACCCCCGTGCCGAATGACAACAAGGGAACCTACGCCCGTCGCAAGGGGGCCGAACGGGAATTCAACCGGGCGGCGCTCGAGGTGATGAAACGCCACCCGGAGATCCTGATCAACGACCTCCAACAGCTCGTCGACGGCTCGCCGGTCTTCGATCAATGGCGCACGGGCACCGACGTTCATTTCTACAAGGAGGACGAGCAGAAAATGCTCGGTGAGGCGGTTGCCGCCGCGGTCCGCATGGCGCTTGCCAAGCCCGCGGAGAACCTCCCCGTTCCGGGCGAGGCTTCTTCGACCGGCCGCCACGACCTGTCTCCTCGCTAGCATGGTAGCCAAGCCCCCTTTGATTTCGTTTAAAGCACCCAAATGCACCCCGTTAACGTCTCAATCATGAAACATTACAAGACCATCAGCCTCGTCCTCGCCGTCCTCGTGTCGGTGCTGCCGCTTTCCGCCGGGGAAACCGGGAAGCCGCCAATCGCACTCGGCACCCCTTTCACCGACAACGCGATCCTGCAGCGCGAGATGCCCGTCCCCGTCTGGGGTTGGAGCAAGCCGGGCGAGACGGTCACCGTGGAATTCGCCGGCCAGAAGAAGGCCGCTACCGCCGGAGAGGGTGGCAAGTGGATGCTCGAGCTTGAGCCACTCAAGGCCAGCGCGGATCCGGCGGAGATGGTGGTCACCGAAGGCTCTGGCGCGAAACGAACGCTGAAAAACATCCTGGTCGGCGAGGTTTGGCTGGCCTCCGGGCAGTCCAACATGCAGTGGCTTGCGAGTGTTGCCGACTCGATGAAGATCATCATGGCGCTCAAGAAAAAGGGCGAACAGCCGCCCATCCGCGAGTGTGCGGTGACGGATGTCTTTTCCAGTATGCACCCGATCGAACACGCCGCCGGCGAGTGGAAGGATGGTGACTACGGGAAATACAGCGCCATCGCCTTCGCTTTCGCGCACAAGCTGTATCAAGAACTGGGCGTTCCCATCGGCATCCTGAACTGCTCGTTCAGCCAGACCAGGATCGAGGCATGGACCCCGCGGGATGGCTTCGCCGGGGGCAAGGATGAATACACCCGCAGCATCTATCAGAAAGTGCTTGAGAGCGATCCGACAACCCCCGAGCACAAGGCGGCCTGGAACAAGTTCTATCAGGAGCTGGAGGACACCCTCGGGAAAAACGCCGAGTTGGTCAAAAACGGCGGAAAGCCCGAAGCGATCCCCTATAGGACTCCGGGCAACTTGAGTAACAACCGGGATGCCTCCTGGTTGTTCAACGCCCGGCTGAACCCGATGATCCCCTATGCCATCCGCGGCGGCATCTGGAACCAGGGCTATGCCAATTCAGGTGATGGGATCACCTATTACGACAATCTTCACAGCTTGGTCCGCGGCTGGCGCAAGTGCTGGAACCGGCCGGATCTGCCGGTCTATTTCCACCAGTTCTACAGCCCCGCACCGAAGGGTGGTTGGACGGACACCTACCCGAGCACCGGCAGCACCGCCGAGATGCGTCTCGGCACTTGGCTGGCTCGGGATATTCCCAACACCGGCATGGCCAGCCAGATCGATGTGGAAGGTGCGGTCCACTATCGGAACAAGACCGTGCCCGGCCAGCGATTGGCGCTGCATGCCCTGAAGAACCAATATGGGCGGGCCATCGTGGCCGATGGCCCGATGTTCAAATCCTACTCGGTCAGCGGCGACAAGCTGACCCTCGAATTCGACCATGCCGAGGGTGGCCTCGTCGTGGGGGAGACCGGCAGCAATGCCATCGGCAAGGCGGATGGCGCAACCGGCTTTTCCAATCCGAAGATCATTCCGAATGGCGAAGACCAGGTGAAATTCTTCTATCTCGCTGGCGAAGACCGCGTCTGGCACCAGGCGGACATGAAGATCGACGGCAGCAAGATCATCCTCACATCGCCGGAGGTCAAAGCGCCTCGCGGTGTTGCCTACGCCACCGACGGTGTCGGCTTCCGGCCGAACGTCTACAACCGGGAACTGCTGCCGATGACGCCATTCATCTATTACGATCACAATCTTGTGCTCAGCAAGGACTGGCCGGATGACCCGATCAGAATCAGCGGGGTCGAATATGACCCGTCGGCAGGTGGCAGACTCTATGAATACCGCAAGATGCCGTTACTCAGCACCCAGTTTCGCGACAACGCGGTGATCCAATGCGACAAGCCGGTCACCTTCTGGGGCTCGGCCATTCATGATTGGGGTTACGAGGCCGATGGCGAGGCGGTGATCCAATTCAGCTTCGCCGGAATCGAGAAGAAAATTCCTGTCACCCCGGGAATGCGTGAGTGGCAAGTTACGGTGCCCGCCATGGCAGCCAGCGCCGAACCGAAGACCCTGAAAGTCACCTTCTCGATCGATGGGGAATTGGTCCATGAGCGGGAGTGTAGGAATCTGGTTGTCGGCGAGGTCTGGTATGTTGCCGCGCCATCAGCTCTTCCCAAGATGGAAGTCCCGGAAAAATCCACCGCCCCGGTGCGGATGATGAATCGCAGGGCCAAGAGCGCCTATTCTTCCTGGCCACACCGGTTCAGCGTGGCGGTTTCCACGACACCGAACAACCGGTTCGCCTCATCATGGCAGGATGCTGATGGCTTTGCCGCAGCCCTGGGTCACAGGATTGGCTGCAAGACCGGCAAACCGGTAGGGATCATCCTGATGACAACCCCCGCCGTCAAGCCCCCCAAAGGCAAGGCTCCCGTGGACCGGAAGGTCGGTGGCCCGCAACTCAAGGAATGGATGTCAGTCGAAGGTCTCGCACTGGCTCCGAGTTTGAAAAACGACTATGAACAATTGGCGGCGATCCAACCTGGAAATCCTTTCTTTGATGCCAATGTGCGCAGCTATATCGGGGAGTGGAAAAAGTTATGGAGTGGCTACATCCCGGAAATGATGAAGACCAAGCGGGTCCCGGATGGGTCCGCCTGGGGCAGCTTCCCGATGATGAAGAGTTCGATCACCACCAAGGCCAGCCAAATTTACAATACCCTCGTGTATTCCTTCACTCCGGGAAGCTTCAAGGGTGTTGTTTTCCTCTGCGATGAAGGCATGTTCCAGGGTGAAGGGGCCTTGTATGGTGAACAACTCTCGGCTTTGGCCACGTCATGGAAGAACCTGTTCGGCGGGGAACCTCAATTCATCTACACGATTCCGAATAAAACACTGGCTCCGAAAATCACCACGCCACAGAACATCAAGGGCGAGAGCAAGGGCATCGAGATCAGCGGCTGGTTGGACAAGGATGCGATCCTCAAGCTGATGGAAACGGTGGCGGCTCAGCCATGAACTCCACGTCCATGGAACCATCATTCAAATCCAAACCCATGAACACCGTCACCCCGCTCCTGCTTGCCGTTGCCGCCTTGCTGCTGGGTGCCCCGGTCCATGCGCAGCACTTCGAATACAAGGAACGCCACCTCGGACCCACCGGGATGTTTGGGGTCACCTCGCCGAAGGACATCAAGATCGTCAAGGTCGAGAAGGGCTCGCCCGCCGACGGCAAGATCCAGGTGGGTGATGTCATCGTCGGTGTGGGCGGGGCCGTGTTCGAGGACAACACCCGGCGCCTGCTGGCCGACGCCATTGACCAAGCCGAGACCGAGGCGGCGAAGGGAATCCTCGCCTTGACTCTCAAGGACGGCCAAACCGTCGATCTGCAACTCAAGGTGCTGGGCAGCTACCGCGACACCGCCCCCTACGATTGCCCCAAAACCGATGCCATCATCACCCAAACGGCAGACTATCTGGTGAACTCCAAGAATTCGGGTCGCGGCGGGATGCCCGTCGGCCTGCTCGGGCTCCTGGCGACCGGGGACCCGGAATATATCGGTTTCGTGAAACATGCCATCCACGAGGCCGACTGGGCCAAACCCGATATTTCCCTGTCGCTCGATACGTATGTCCGCAGCGCATGGAGTTGGGGTTACACGAATCTCACGCTCTGCGAATACTATCTGCTGACGGGGGACGAATATGTGCTCCCTGCCATCAAGGCGTATGCGGTGGCGCTTGCCACCGGCCGGGACGCCGCTGGCCTCTGGGGACATGGAGTGGCCACAACCGATCGCGTCAACCGCGGACAACTGCACGGCCGCTTGCCGGGTTATGCCGTCATGAACCAATCCAGCCTGCCCTGTTTCATCTCCCTGTTGCTGGCGGACAAGTGCGGGATCAAACACCCGGAGCTGCAGGCGGGAATCAAGCAAACCGGCACCTTTTATGAAAGTTTCATCAACAGGGGAACGCTCCCCTACGGGGTCCATGCCCCCAACTTGAAGTCATTCAATAACAATGGCATGAGCGGTCTGGCGGCGCTTGCCATGTCGCTTCACGGCAACAAGGAAGGCACCGCCTTCTTCTCGCGAATGTCCACTGCGGGGCACCAGACCCTCGAATACGGCCACACCGGCCACTATTTCAGCCAGCTCTGGACAGGTCTTGGCGCCAACCTCGCAGGGCCGGAAGCCGCCGCCGCGTTTTTCCGGGAAACCCGCTGGCTGCACACTCTCAACCGCAGGTGGGACGGTGATTTCACCTACGACTGCTGTGGATATGAAAAACCCATCTATTCCTATCGCGGCCTCAGCAGCGCCGGATCCCACTTGCTGAATTACTGCCTCGGGCGCCGCAAGCTCTTCATCACCGGCAGGGATGCCGATCCTGCGGCCTGGCTGAAAGGCAAAGAGTTGGCTGAAACGATCGCCTTGGGAACCTTTGATGCCAGGAGCAAAAGCGATGATGAACTACTCGCCTTGTTCGGCCACCCGTTGCCGAAGATCCGCGGCGAGGCCGCATGGATTCTGCGCGAGCGCACGCACACTCTGAATCCCGCGATCCTCGCATTGGCAAAGAAGGGAACCAGGAATCAGCGCCTGAGCGCCATTGGCTATTTCGGCTACAAGTGTCCGCCCGAGCTGGCGCGCGTGGCCATGAACGATCTTGGCGTGATCCTTCGCGACCCCGCTGAAGATTCCGAACTGCGGGCCGCTGCCGCCGGGTCATTGGGTTGGTTGGGTCAGCCGGCCTACCCGTTCTACGATGACATCCTGAAGCTCGTCGTGGCCGACGAGCCCGATGATCCGCTCGGTCGGATTGACGAACAATTGGGGCGCTGCCTGACTTTCTTCTGCCCGGATCCCTACGCAGCCGGCTTGGTGAGAGACAAGAAGTTGTTTTACGCCGCTGTCGACAAGTTGCTCGGACACAAGCGCGCCTCGGCCCGGGCATGCGGTGGGAAACTCGTCTCGCAGATACCGCTGGAGGATTTCCATTACGTCGGAGACCAGCTCGCCTACATTCTCGCCGACCAGGACCTGACCTATCATTCTTATCACAATCTGGAGCCGCAGGCCGAAGCACTCTCCGTGCTCGCCAAGCTCCAGATCGACAGCGGCGTCGCCGCCGCCTTCGAGGTCTACGAGGGGGAAGGCGGCAAGGGCGGATTCAAGACCCGGATGCTGATGAAGGTCCTGCCGGAATTCGGAGCCAACGCCAAACCCGTCCTGCCGAAGCTCAAGGCAGTGAAGGCCGGTAAATTTCAAAAACAGTGGGATGCCATGATCCAGGAAATCGAGTCGGCCGATGACCCGCCCGCCAGAATGATCAGCTTCGAAGAGGCGAAAATGGCCGGACGGGGCGGGAGCTCGGACTCCCCGGAATAGTGCCACCACTGAATAAGATCTAACAAAAAAACACAATGAGTCACCATCGAGCCATCGGCCTTGTCCTTACTCTTATGTTTCCGTGCGCAGGCCATTGCGTCGCGGAGAGCACCACGACGGGTTTTTACAAGAAACCTCAGCTATTCTCCACGGCACCCAGGGAAGAGAAATCCATGCATGCCATCGACCGCTTCGGTCCGGTCGGCATGGCTATCGAGTTGCATCAACCGGCCTTCGTGATGAAGGTGGGCAAACTCGAGGAAGGCTCTCCCGCCGCCGCGACCGGCAAGCTCAAGCAAGGCCAGATCATCGAGTCGATCAATGGCGGGAAACTCAAAGGCATTGATCCGCGCATCCAACTGGGTCAAATTATCGAGGCGGCTGAGGCGACCGACGGTGCGGTCAAACTGATGGTCAGGGACGCGCCCAAGGCCCCGGCACAGGAGGTGGTTGTGATGATTCCGGTGCTCGGCGCCTACAGCAAGACCTGGCCGCTGGATTGCCCGAAGTCCGACAGGATCGTGCGGGATTTCGCCGACTATCTCACCAAACCTGGTTCCGACAAGGGCTTCGACAACATAGGCATGCTTTTCCTGCTCGCCACCGGCGAGGACAAGGATCTGGAACCGGTGCGGGAATGGGCACGCAAGTGCGCCAAAGGCAGAGCGCCCAGCTATGCATGGAGTCTCGGCTTCGGTGGAATTCCACTGTGTGAATACTACCTGCGCACCGGTGAACCGGAGGTTCTCCCCGCCATCCAGAATTGGGTGGATAGTGCGGTAAAGGCGCAATATCTCGGTGGCTGGGCGGGACGCGGCGGGGTGGCGGCGGTGACTTATGGCGGCGGTGGTGGTCATCTCAACGCCGCGGGCACATCCGTGGTCACTTTCCTGATGCTGGCCAAGGAGTGCGGCGTGAATGTTCCGGACCACGCCCTGATCGACGCGCTCGTCCATTTCTTCCGCTTTGCCGGTCGGGGCAACAACCCTTACGGCGACAACAGGCCGGAGGATAGCTTCGTGGATAATGGCAAGAACGGGAACCTCGCCTTCGCCATGGCCGCCGCGGCCTCGTTGACGCCCGAGGGCGAACAGTCGCTTTATGCGGCGGCCCGCGATGCCTGCGCGATGACCAGCTTCTACACCACCACCTTCATGCTGCACGGCCACACCGGCGGTGGCATCGGCGAAATCTGGCGCAGCGCCGCGATGGGCCTGCTCGCCGACAAGAAGCCGAAGCAATTTCGCGATTTCATGGATCAGCGGAAGTGGCACTATGAACTCTCCCGCCGCTCGGACGGGGCCTTTGGCATCCTCGGTGGCGCACGCTATGATAATACCTCGTGGGGAGCCGGCTACGCCCTCTCCTACGTGATCCCTCGCAAGACCCTGCGGATCACCGGAGCCCCTCCGTCGAAGTTCTCGAAGAAATACCAACTGCCCGAACGGCCGTGGGGCACCAAGGCCGATGACGTCTTTCTGTCGCTGGATGCGGCCGCTGACGCGCATGGAAACCGCCAGGATCTATCGGAAGAAACGCTGGATCAAGACTCTGGCGGACCGTTGATCGAGCGGCTCAAATCCATGGGCGACATCAGTGATGAGGTGTTGCGCAAGGTTGCCCATCATCAGGACATCCTCGTTCGCCAACTCGCCACAAGAGCCGCCATGGGCATTGAACCGAATTACATGTGGATCAAGTCGGTTGGCAGGATCCGGACGGAACTGGTTCATGAGATGATGCAGTCGAAGGACCCGCGCGTCCGTCACGCCGCCCTCGCGGCGATGATCGCCGCCCTGCGCAACGAAGAGCCGGAAAAGGTTGTGACGCAAGAGACCTTCAACCTGTTGATTGCGATGACCGGTAACTCCGAAGAGTCGTGGACGGTCAAGGATGTGGCCCTGCGACTCATCGGTTATGCGCCAGCCGACTGGGTCGCTCCGCACGTTGATCTTCTGCTTCCCTATCTGAAGCACGAGGAATGGTGGCTGCAAAGCGCGGCGCTCGAAGCGTTGGCCCCCGTGGCGGCCGATGAGCGGTGTTATCAGAAAGTGCTGCCCGCCGTCGGCGACTTCCTCAGGACCAACCAACGCTGGAACGCGAGCTACAGGCCGATGGCGAGGATTCGTGCCAAACTCGTGGAAGGAAGCGCCGCCGTGCAGCTGCTTGCCTCGGCCACCCTGGTGGACGCTTACACCGGATTTGCCGGTAGCAGGACCGCGCCCGGCGGCCAGGACATCACTCCGACCTACGACTCTTATCTCGAGTTTCTCGCCAGCACACTCGCCACAGTGGAAGGGGGATACGATGTGCTCTACAAGCTTTCCAAGGAGCGTTTCCCCAAGGACCCGCTGCCTTACGACAAGATTTTCCTTGCGGCCGATCCGGAGGATTTTGGTCCCGAGCTGAAACAGGCGATCGAGCCGATCATTCTCGATAAACTCGTCTATGAATACATCGGCAAGAACTGGCGCCGGTTGATGGCCGAGGTTTCAGCCACCGTGCAGAACTCGTTCCCCGTGGGTTCGCTCGATGGATTGAGCGGTCTTTATCGCAAGGCGGGCGTGAATGATCATGACTGGCGCCCTTTCGGTCCCGACCTTCGAAACGCCAAATGGGACTATTTTTCCTTCGATCCACCGGAGCAGCAGAAATACGATCTTTCCCCGTGGCGCTACCGTCCGGTGACCTGTCCTCAGGGCATGGAGCACTGGTTCGGAACATCATTCAACCCAGAGAAGGCCGGTTGGCAAAAAGGACAGCCCCCGTTCGGGCAAACCAATGGCAAGCTGGTCACCGACTCGGAGCCTTGTGGAAATCCCGACTGCCGTCACTCGGATCCGATGCGGAGCTTCTGGGAAAAGGAAGTCCTGCTGGTCCGCGGCACCTTCACGTTTCCCGCGCTCAAGCCCGGACACCTCTACCGGATCCGCGTGGGCACCGGCCAGCACGTCGGCTGCGGGGATGGCTACAAGATTTATATCAATGGCAAGCCGTTGATTGAAACCGAGCGTGGCGTCAGCAGGCGTGCCGGCGGAAAACCCCGAGGCGCTTACATCACCCAGGAGTTCATCGAGGATTTTAACAAGGGCGAGGTGACCATTGCCGCAACCACATTCCTCCGTTATTCCAACAAGGCCAGCGCCAGCACCGATTTTCCAGTCGTGCCCCAAGGGATCTTCAGCCTCTGGGTCGAGGAAATGAAAGTTCCTCCGCTGGATGCCAGAGTGCTCCGTAAGTCCGCCTCTGTCATTCCCATGCTCTCGTCCGAGTGGCAGGACAAGCAGGACCCCGATAACGCCGAGCTGCAGGGCGGCGACGACCGGTTCCATTACGACGGCAGTTTCGTTGCCAATCCGAAGCTGCTTGGTCGCTGGATCGCGGTGGGCTTGGTGGCCGATGCCGAGGACTTCCCTTCCAACAAGCCCGCCAACATGAAACGGGCTTCGTTCAAAACGCTTGCCTTCAAGGACGGCGGGGCGACCCATTCCGAGACCCTCATTTGGTCGGGCGACATGTTGATGGACCTCAACCGCTATCAAGCGCTCAAGGTGACGACCAAAACCATCGGCAGCAGCGACTACCTCTTCATTGAGAACGGAGGCTTTGCGGCAAAGAATCCAAGCAAATGGAAAACCCAGCTGATCGTGATGAAACGCGCCGGCCAGTAGGGAAGCCTCCCCGGCAAACGCTTCAGGCGGCAGTGCAGCTTGTATTAGCGCGAGCTGCGCAGCCCGTGCATCAGCCCGCGTAGCTCGGCCAGCCCGCGCATGCGGCCGATGCACGAGTAGCCCGGCGTGATGCCCGGAGGCTTCGGCAAGTCGTCCATCATGGCATGACCGTGATCGGGCCGCAGTGGCAGTTGCCAATCGGCGCGTCCTGCGCGGCGGCGGCGGTCCTGTTCGTCCAGCAGTTCGCGCAGCACGGCGGGCATGTCCACGGAGCCGGCGAGATGACCTGCTTCATAAAACGATCCGTCGGGAAGTCGCTGGGTGCTGCGCAGGTGGACGGCGTGGATGCGCGGGCCGAATTGTCTCGCCATCGCAGCCAGGTCGTTGTCGGCGCGGGCGCTGAATGAGCCGGTGCAGAAGCACAGTCCGTTAGACGGGCGGTCCGCCATTTGATGGATGGCCTCCACATCCGCCGCGGTGGAAACGATGCGCGGCAGGCCAAGCACGGAGAATGGCGGATCGTCCGGGTGGATCGCCATGCGGATTCCGGTTTCCTCCGCCACGGGGATGACGGCTTGCAGGAAACGTGCGAGGTTGGCGCGGAGTTCGGCTTCGCCAATCGACTTGTAGCAGGCGAGCATGGCGCGGATGTCATCAAGAGAGAGCGCCCATTTCACGCCGGGAAAGACATCAATGATGGATCTGACAAACTCCGCGCGGGCCGTTTCGTCGAGATGGTCCCACCAGCGGGCGGCGCGTTTGAGTTGTTGCGGCGTGTAGTCCGCCTCCGCGCCGTGGCGTTTCAGGGCGTGAACTTCAAATGCGGCGAAGCGCACCGGATCAAAATGCATGCTCATCGAGCCGTCGGGCAGTGGCCAGCGCATGTCGGTGCGGACCCAGTCGAGCACCGGCATGAAGTTGTAGATGACGGTGTGAATGCCTTCCGCGGCGAGGTTGCGGAGGCTCGTGTTGTAGTTCTCGAAGAGCTGTTTCAGATCGCCCTGCGCGGTCTTGATGTCTTCATGAACCGGTACCGATTCGACGGCGGTCCAGCGGAGTCCAGCGGCTTCGATCAGATGTTTCCGCTCGCGGATCGCCTCGCGCGGCCAGGCTTCGCCATAGGGGATCTGATGCAAGGACGAAAAAACCGCGGTCGCTCCCGCCTGCCGGATGAACGCGAGTGGCACCGGATCTTCAGGACCGAACCACCGGAAGCTTTCCTCTAACAAATATGGGGCCGCTGGATTCATGGTCAGACTCCGGAAAACGCGACGAATCCTCCATCCACCGCGAGCACGGTGCCGGTCACGAATTGCGAGGCATCGGCGAGAAGGTAATGGATCGCGCCGTGCAGTTCGTCCGCATGGCCGAAGCGGCCGAACGGAGTGTTGGCGATGATCGTGTTGCCGCGATCCGTAAGAGAGCCGTCCCCGTTGGTGAGCAGGCGGCGGTTTTGTTCGCCGAGGAAGAAGCCGGGCATCACCGCGTTGACGCGGATCTTGCCGGCGGTGCGGCGCGCCATGTCGATGGCGAGCCAGCGGGTGAAGTTGTCCACCCCGGCCTTGGCGGCGGAGTAGCCGACCACGCGCGTGACCGCCTGCGGTGATGAGACGGACGAGAAGTTGAGGATGGTGCCGCGCCCGCCTTCGGCCATCGCGGGAGTGAAAACGAGCGAGGGCAGGACGGTGCCGTGCAGGTTGAGATCGACGACTTGCTGGAACGATTCGAAATCGAGCTCGGAAAAGCTTTTGTCCGGCGGTATGGTCGCGCCGGGCATGTTGCCGCCCGCGCCATTGATGAGCCCGTCGATGCGCCCCCATGTCTCCAGCACGGTGTCGCGTGCCTGCTCGAGGGCGGGTCGGTCCAGCACGTCCGCGACACAGCCGATGCATTGGGCGTCCGGGGTGATGGCGCGGCACTGGGCGAGGGCGGCGGCGAGCTTTTCTTGGCTGCGGCCGAGGAAGACGATGCGTGCACCTTGGGCGGCGAGATAATCGGCGGCGGAGCCGGCCAGCGCGCCGGTGGCCCCGGTGATGAGATAAACCCGGTCGGTGATGTTGAATAAGTCTGTCATGGGATGAATGGCTTCTTGGGGAACCGCTTGTTGAGCGGTGCGATGGTTGCGTTGGCGCAGCGTATTTCGTTGCGGCATCCCGGCCAAGCATGATTCATGCGCCCGCTAGGTGGCTCTGGGAGTGTTGCCGGAATCCGCCAATAGTGAATTCCTGTTTGATTTTTTTACATCACGATTCACAAGCTCCGTGCATGGCGAAGGCGAAAGACGAAAACCGGGTGCAGGTGAAGGTGTTTCTCTATGGGATCCAGCCGCAGATTTGGCGGCGGTTTTCGATTTCCACGGACGTGACGTTCATCCAGCTCAGCGATGCGATCCAGGCGGCGATGGGCTGGGACAACAAGCACCCGCACGAATTCCGCCACGGCAAGGGCAAGCGTCTGGTCGATGTGATCGGGCCCGTCGGGTTGGAGGATCAGACCGCAGGCGAGTTCCAGAACGAGGCCGTGCTGACGGTGAAGGAGTTTCTCGGAAAACGCCGGTTGCCGATCCGCATTCTCTACCGCTACGACTTCGCTGACGAATGGATCCATGAGGTCGTTTTTGAAAAACGCGTGGCTGGCGAGGGCGGCCCGGAGATGATCGACGGCGCGCGCAACTGCCCTGAGGAAGATTGCGGCGGGACCTTCCAATACATGCAGGCGCTCCACGGCGAGATCGAGTGGCTGCGTCCGGGGTACGATCCCGAGGCCTTCGATGTGAAGGCGGTTTCCTTCGAACCGAAGAAGCCGAAGCGGGCGCGCTGAGGCGATCTTAGCCACCCGCCGATCATCGGCGTAAGCCTCCCTGCGAAATCCCGAACTCTCATCGAACGTGATTTCCAAATTCATATCGCAAAACACCTGCCTTCTGAAAACTTGAATTCGGCCTAACAGAAAAGCCGTGATTGAATGTGATTTGGGGAGCTCTGACCCGAATGGCACGGGATTAAGGGGCATTTCACTGAAAAGGAACAGATGCAGGATCCCGTAGACGCGTTCGTGAGAACACGGGGGGGAAGATCGCATTCTTACGCATGCGCCTACGTTTCTCAGCTCGAGTTCTGCGATTGCTCTTGGTTGACGAAGGCATGCCACCCGATCCCACGATGCACGAAACGATTCTTAAGCCCATGCCATTCAGCTCGGACCCTATTCACGGGTCCCGAGGTAGATCCCAAACCCCACGGCGGTCCAGATTAGCATGCCGACCAAACAAGCGCATTCGGCCTTGAGTGCTCTTCCTTGCATCGGACGATGAATCCATATGCTCCAATCGATCTGGTGCCACTTCTTCTTGCTCCGATTCTTCTCTTCGATCGTGGACAGGGGAGCCAACTTGATGCTCCCGAAGGAGATCCCTTTTAGAAAAAGAAATCCTGTCCAATAGGAGAGGCCATAGAATACCAGCTCAAGAATTGAGCGGAAGATGACTTCACCTATGATTTCGCCGACGGGCATCGTGATTATGTATTTTAGCGAACAGTGGCGTCACTGGCGCATGACCGTGGATTCATTCCGGGCGGTGCTCAATGCAAATACCAAACAGTTCCCAAAACACGGATGGCCGCGGCATGGGGAGAGGGGGCGGAAGTCATGAACGTCCTCG
Organism: Luteolibacter sp.; assembly: GCA_041549835.1. GTDB lineage: Bacteria > Verrucomicrobiota > Verrucomicrobiia > Verrucomicrobiales > Akkermansiaceae > Luteolibacter. The sequence continues at coordinate 19,765 of JBFEQB010000041.1, forward strand.
GGTTCCGCAGGTCTGGATGAGACCGGCTAACTGATGTGCCATGCACCGTGAACCCGGCTGCTGGGATTCCCTGGATTTCCGGGGATGGCGTTGGCTCCTGAAAATTGCCGCTGGCTTGGAACAGCGGAGCATGGTTGAAACAACGGCATCCGATGATTTACCGCTCACTGGTTTTTGATTTTGACGGCACCATCGCCGACACCTTGGGCGAGACGCGCCGGATCTTCAACCAGATCGCGCCGGACTACGGAATCCGCCAGGTGGAAGAGCACGAGCTGAACGCCCTGCGGCACCTGTCGCTCAAACAACTTCTCAACCATCTGGAGATTCCGAAGCGGCGCGTGCCGACCCTGATTTCCCGCGGCACCAGCATGATGCGCGGCAACATCACGCAGCTTCAGCTCATCCCGGGGATGCGTGAGGTGCTGGTGGAAATGCGCCGCCACGTGGGTAGCATCGGCATCCTCACCTCGAACGCCAGATCCAACGTCGAGCCCTTCCTCGAAACCCATGGCTTGTGTGAGGAGTTCGATTTCATCTCCTCGACCTCCAAGCTCACCGGCAAGGCAAAGCACCTCAAGGCGATCCGCAAGACGTTCTCCCTGCGCTCCGGGCAGATGCTCTACATCGGTGACGAGCTGCGCGATGTGAAGGCCGCACAAAAGGCCGGCATCCCGATCGCCGCCGTCACCTGGGGCTTCAACTCGCGTGAGTCCCTGGCCGCCGCAGCGCCGGATTACCTTTTCGAGCGCCCCGCGGAGTTTCAGCAACTGCTTGCCGGGTGGTGACCGGGTTTGCGGGAAATCCCGGCCTGTCGATTCCGGTGCATTGACACCCACCGGGTCCGGCGAGCAACCTTCGCCCATGTCGGAGGAACAAACCCCCATGGAAAATCAAACGGATGTCCCGCACGCGGACGGCCCGAACAAAACGCCGGTGCCACCGGTCGTCGCGCTGGGCTTTGTGATCATCGCATTGCTGGGAGTTCTGATCGCGATCGGTGTTCGCTCCGGGCTGGGGGGCGGAGGCCCCGGCCCCGACGCCCCGGAATTGACGGATCTCAGGGCCGAGGCCAACGCCTTGCGCGATCAACTCAACCGCGAGCGCATGGCGATGGGACTCCGGCCGCTGGAAGGCGGCACCGAATCCGTGGAGGACGTGGCGGGGCGTTTGAAAAAGGACGCGGACCTGCTGGTGGCGCTCGCCGGCAGCCTGCAATCGATCATCGCCGAGAAAGACGCCGATCTCTCCACGAAATCCGCCGAGTTGATCCGTTCCGAGCAACTCCGCCAGAGCCTAGCGGCGGAAAGCATCCGGCTTCAGGGAGAACTCCAGCGCGCCTTGGTGAATGGCTCCGGCGCGGATCTCATCCGCCGCGATCTTGATGCGATGAGATCCCAGCGGGACGCGCTCACCGCGGAACTGGCATCCGTCCGCGCGGAGCTGGCCGCCAAGGAAGAAGGCGTTTCCCCGGATGAGTTTGCGGATCTTCAGCGGCGCTTGGAGGAGGCCAAGCGCGCCAAGGAGTTTTTCGAGGCGCGGGTGCAGGAGCTGGAAGGGGAGGCCTCCAAGGCCAAGTTGTTCGCCAGATCCGAGGACGAACTGCTGCCCGCCGCCATCGAGTTGTTCCGCAGCTTGCGGAAGCTGGAAAACCACCCGGATTCCGATTTGACCACCGCCTACAGCAACTTCGGAGTGAAACTCGGTGCCAGCGTCCTGCAGACGCTCAACTTCGCCACCGGCTCCAGCGCGCTCAATCCCGCCGATCAGGAGAAGATCCGCAACCTCGTCGCGCAAATCCCGGATGGCGACCTCGTCCTCTGCATCGGATACGCCTCGGAGACCGGAAACGTGGATGCCAACCAGGCCCTCTCCTCGGACCGCGCCACCGCCGCCGCCGAGTTGTTCTCGTCGGTGAAAAACCCGGGCCAGCGCGTCCAAGCGGTTTACCTCGGCCAGACCGATCGTTTCAGCAGCCGTATTCCGGAGCGCAACCAGATCGTCGAGATCTGGCAGATCCGGCAGAAATAATCCCCCCGCTCCCGAGTCCGCCGCAATGCCTCCGCCACCACGCCGCCCGTTCCAACATTCGAAAGGACGGAAACCCGGGCCGCCGCCATCCAAAAAGCCCGCCGGCCCCGACCGCGGGTGGGATCCGGTGGCCGCATGGTATGACAAACTCGTCGGCGAAGCCGGTTCGGACTACCATCAGAACGTCATCCTGCCCGCCGCCCTCCGGATGCTCGCCCCTCAACCCGGCGAATCGATCATCGATGTCTGCTGCGGCCAAGGCGTGCTGGCCAAGTCTTTGTTAGAGGCGGGAGCAGGCCGTTTCACCGGGGTGGATGCCAGCCCGCGGCTGATCAAGGTCGCCAAGGCCCGCCATGCCGGGGATCCGCGGGTTTCGTGGGTCGTCGCCGATGTCTGCCAGCCCGGCAGCTGGGCGGATGGCAGCTACGATGCCGCGGCCTGCCTGATGGCGGTGCACGACGTGCCGGACGCAACGGCCATGTTTTCCAACATCCGCCGCGCCCTGAAACCCGGCGGCCGTGCGGTGTTCATCTTCATGCATCCGTGTTTCCGCATCCCCAAACAGAGCCACTGGGGATGGGACAACGATCAGAAGATCCAGTTCCGCCGGATCGACCGCTACGGCAAGCCCTTGGAAATTCCGATCACCACCCATCCGGGCAAGGCCACCGGTGAGCAGACGGCGTTTTATCACCGGCCTCTCTCAGACCTGCTGACCTCCATGGGAAAAGGCGGCCTTGCCGTGATTGGCTGCGAGGAGCTTTACAGCCACCGTCGGTCTCAAGGCTCGGGCCCGTTCAGTAAGGCGGAACACCGCGCGGCCGAGGAGTTTCCGCTTTTCATCGCGTTGAATACGGTGGATTGCTCTTGAGAGAGGGGCTGTAGCCGTGGCCGACGACTGTGGCAGTCTTTTGCGCCTTTTGTATCGCCCTCCGTCTTTTAGCCATTTGACTCTGCCGGAAGCCAGTGGTTTGATTTTCTGGGGAAAAGCCCCTCAAAGTTAGAGAGCCCATCCGTTTACCATATACCCGCATGCCACACGGTCAGCCCGGGAAAACCAATCGCCGCCAATTCATCGGTTTTGCCGGTGCAAGCGCGCTGAGCCTGTTGACCGCACGCAAAGCAAACGCTCTCTTCCCGAAGGCATCCCACGGGGAATTCCTCTTCTTGGAAGCGGAAGGCTTCACCGACTTCGGCGGCTAGGAAATTGACCAACAGTCGATGGATCAAATGGGTTCTCCCTACCTGCTGGCCCACGGTCTCGGCGTACCGGTTCGGGATGCGATGGCCAAGGTTCGCTTCCCTTCCGCGGGCACCTACCGCGTGTGGGTGCGCACCCGGGACTGGGTGGCTCCGTGGAACGCGCCAGGCGCGCCAGGCGCGTTCCAACTGCTCATCGACGGCAAGCCGCTCGACGAAACCTTTGGCACCAAGAACGCGAAGTGGCATTGGCATGATGGCGGCACGGTCGAGGTCGGGGAAGAGGCGTCCGTCGCGCTGCACGACCTGACCGGCTTCGAAGGCCGCTGCGAGGCGGTGCTCTTCTGCAAGGACCCCGATTTCAAACCGGTCCACGACGTGGCGGCGCTGACGAAGTTCCGCCGTCGTTTGCTGGGGCTACCGGACGAACCCGAAGAGGGCGGCCTTCATCGCCGGCAAGCGCGAGTCGCGCCGCCTGATGGGCGACATGGTGCTCGACGCGGAGCATTTTCGCGAAAACCACCAGTTCCCCGATGCCGCGTTTCCCTGCTCATGGCACATCGACCTGCACTTCCCGAACGAGGACTACAAGCAAGGGCTTGAAGGCAAGGAGTTCATTGCCGACTACACGCGCGGCCAGAACTACAAATACGACGGCATCTACTGGGCACCCTACCGCTGTCTCTACAGCCGCAACGTGGATAACCTGTTCATGGCCGGCCGCAACATCAGCGTGAGCAAGAGCGGCCTCGGCCCGGTCCGGGTGATGCGAACCTGCGGCATGATGGGCGAAATTGTAGGCAAGGCGGCGGCCGTTTGCGTCCGTGAAAAGACCTCGCCGCGAGGCGTCTACGAAAACCATCTGTCGAAGCTTCAGGAACTGATCAAGCTGCCGGGATCCACGCGCACGAGCTAGCCGCCTGTCGGGCTCCGAGCATTTTGAAAGATGGCCGAACCTTCGGGCACTCCGTGAAATCGCGCGGAGCGGGATCTGGCCAGCGGGAACGGGCAAAGCTTCCGGCAAGGAAGCGTGAGAATGGCGGAACGGGAGGGATTTGAACCCTCGGTACGGTTTCCCGTACGTTCCCTTAGCAAGGGAGTGCTTTCGACCACTCAGCCACCGTTCCAGTAAGCGGGTCGAGAGGTTTCAATCACAGCCCGGGGGCCTCGTCAACCCCGGCGGAAGGATTCTTCGACAAATCATCAGAGGATTGAGATTCGGGCTCGGGCGCTTCCATTTCGACGGCTACCGGAGACTCCTCGCTGGGCGCTTCCGCAACCGGAATTTCCACGAGCGGCTCGATGATTTCGGGTTCCGCAACAAGTGCCTCAGGTTCTGCCGCAGGTGACTCGGGTTCTGCAACAAGGGCCTCAGGTTCTGCCGCGGGTGCCTCAGGTTCTGCAACAGGTGCCTCAGGTTCGGCTACTTCACCAGTGGGTTCAGCGGACGGTGCTTCCTTGGGCGCTGCGTTGTTCCCTTCGGCTTTGGCCTTTTTGGATTTCTTTTTCTTCTTCTTGCCGCTGCCCGGTTCGGCGGCAGGGGCTTCCCTCACTTCCTGCACGACGAGGGTGTCATCGGTGAAAAGCAGGATGTGCCCTTGGTTAAGAAGCCAGAAAAGATCGGCGGCGAATTCGGCGGGCGGGGCGGTACTGCCTTCGGGCAGCACCGCTTTCCAAAGGCCTTCGAGCTTGGCGGGTTTGTTCGCTCGGATCCACTCGACCATGACGGCGGGGCGCTCGGCGAGCGATGCGCCGACGGGCAGCGGGTGCGGCCGGGCCGGGCCGGTATAGAGTTTTCCCTGGCGCTTGAAGACCGGCAGGTGCTCGGCTTCCACCGCCTTGCACACGGCGGGAATCAGAACGGCAGGATGGTTGCGGGCATGGTTGCCGGCCATCTTCAGCGAGGTCATCAACGAGGGTGATAGATTCTTCGGGGAAACGGAGGCCGATACCTCGGTGTGCCGCGTTTCGGAGAAGGCCTGATCGAAACAGCGGGCGGAAAGCGCGCGCTGCGCTTCCGCGAGGTCTTCGATCCAAGCGTTCTCGGCATCGCCCTTGATGCGCCAGCGGACTTTTTGCTTCATCGTTTCCAACCATGCATTGACCGCTTCCTCGCCACGCTCGGTGCGGACTTTGGCGGAATACGCGGCGAATGGCATGTTGGGGAACCGCTCGCGGTGCAGGCGGCGCAGGTTCACCTGATAGGCATGGAAATTCGGCGGACCCAGCCATTCGCCGGAGATGCCGCACTTGGCGACGAGCAGGAAGTTTCCGCTCGGTGGATCCACCTCGATGGTTTCCTCTTCGAGAAATTGCCCACGCAGCTCGCCGTTCCAAAGGTGATTGACCGCTTCCTCGCGGGTGAGGAATAGGGAGTCATCAAGCTTGCCGCGGAACAACGGCGCGTGTGGCTCGGGCGCTTCGAAAACCGCCCGGCAGCGGGCACGCTCGCCGAGAAGAATCTTGGCGACATCAAAGAGCGGATAAACGCGCGCTACCTGATGGATTTCCTTGCCAATAAGATGAACCGCTTTCGCGTCCGGCAAGAGGGTGACACGCACGCCTTCGGCAGGGGGCGCCTCTGCATGCGGCGGTGGTCCGCTGCGGCGGTCGTCGAATTTCCCGCCGCGTCCCTGGAACGGACGGCGTCCGCCATCGCGATCGCGGTCCCGATTACGCGGGGCTCCGCGGCGGTCGTCCGGCCCGCGATCCTCGCGGCGCGGTGGACGCTCTTCGGACTTGGATTCCGGCTTGGCAGCGCGGCCTTTTTCGCCGCTGCCGGTCGCACGCGCCCATGAGGGCCCGAGCGCAAAACTCGACAGCAGGTCGTTCAACGGGTTTTTCTCGGAATCGCTCACGGCGCGCATCCTAAAGAGCGTTTGCGGAAATGACAAACTCCGCGTTACGTCATTTTGAAGACCCTCGTTCCTGATTCGCTGTCGAGAGCGGATGTTTTTTTGGATGCCATCGATGCTCGGCCGCCCTTCCACCGCAGCTCCCTGCCGCTCCGCTCCTTCAAGCGACTCCACAAAATTTCCATTGTCAAAATATGGCATATTTGAGATATGAAATACAATGCCAGTTGCAAAGTTGGAAGTGTTTGAGAGTTCGTCGGTGAATCTGGCGGCCTTTGCGAAGGCATTGGCTCACCCCGCGAGGGTTTGCATCCTGCGGTATCTGGCGGGGAGGGGCGAGGTGGCGTGCATGGAAATCGTGGCAGCGCTGCCGCTGTCTCAGCCAGCATGCTCACGCCACATCAATGAGCTCCGCAAGGCCGGGCTGCTTCAATCCCGCGCACGCGGAAGCAATGTTTTCTTCAGGATCAACGAATCCGTGATCGCGAGGTTCTGCCAAGCGATGAGTGAGTCCCTTCACCCCGCCGCCGCCGCCGATGGCTGAAGCTCCGATGGTCCTAACATCACCCAATCAAGTGACCGCGGTGAGGGAAGGCAAAGGTTGCCAAGAGTGTCATCGAATCCGACCCGCACCCAGCCATCCGGCTCCAAATGTCTCATCCCCTTAAAAAGCTACCTGGCTCACCCCGGCCACCACTCGACCGGAAAACCTCGATCCACCCTTCCGTAAGTCGTTTGGAAATCTCATGAACACCAAGCCAGCAACCCTGCTCATCATCGGCGGTGTGGCCGGTGGCGCATCCGCCGCCGCACGCGCCCGCCGCCATTCCGAATCAGTCCAGATCATCTTGCTCGAGCGCGGCCCGGACGTCTCATTCGCCAACTGCGGACTGCCCTATCACATCGGAGGCGACATCCCCGACCGTGCCGAACTTGCGATCCAGACACCGCAAAGTCTCCGCGCCCTGCTCAATCTCGACGTCCGCACGCTCACCGAGGCCGTCTCCATCGATCGCGCTCACAAGCAGGTCCTCGTCCGCTCGCTCGCGGATGGCTCCGAGTCCCTCATTTCCTATGACAAGCTGATCCTCGCGCCCGGTGCCAGTCCGCTGCGTCCACCGCTGCCCGGGATCGGCAGCCCGCTCGTTCACACGCTGCGCAATCTTCAGGACATGGACCGCATCAAAGCGGCGGCGGATACCGTCAATCACGTGGCCATCATCGGCGCGGGATTCATCGGGCTTGAGATGGCCGAGCAACTCCATGCGATCGGCAAGCAGGTCAGCGTGATCGAACTGCAACCCCACGTGCTGCCGCAACTTGATCCGGAAATGGTCCGCCCGCTCGAGATCACGCTGCGGGACAAGGGCGTCGAACTGATTCTGGGCGATGGCATC
>JBFEQB010000042.1:0-26491 GCA_041549835.1 Luteolibacter sp.
CGGTAGTTTTCTTCCAAGCGGATGACTTTGGGGTCCGGGAAGAAACGTTCGAATTCGAGGATGTTGGCGGTTTCGGCGCCGCGCCAGCCGTAGATCGACTGGTCGTCATCGCCGACGACGCAGACGTGATAAGGCGGACCGACGAGTTGCTGGAGGAGTCGCATCTGGAGGGAATTCGTATCCTGGAACTCGTCCACGGTGACGCGGGTGAAGCGCTGGCGGAAGATCTCGCGGACATCGGCGTGTTCGCGCAGGATCTTTTCGCCGAAGAGCAGGAGGTCATCGAAGTCCACGGCGTTCTGGGCGCGGAGTTCGTTCTGATAGGCGACGGCGAGGTTGGCGAAGAAGTCGTCTTCGAGTTCGGAGGGGTCGAGGCCCTTGTTTTTGGCGTTGGAGATGGCGCCGAGCACGGCATCGGGTTTCACCTTTTCATCGGAGCCTCCCTTGCGGACGAGCAGTTGTTTCATTAGTCCGACCTGGTCGGAGTGCGAGCAGATCGAGAAATTCTTTTTGTAGCCGAGTTTGTCGATGCCGCCGCGCAGCAGGCGGACGCAGAGCGAGTGGAAGGTGCAGACGGTCATCTCGCCAGCGGCCTTTTTGGAGACCATGCCGCCGATGCGTTCGCGCATTTCGGAGGCGGCCTTGTTGGTGAAGGTCACGGCGAGGATTTGCGCGGGTGGAACCTTTTTTTCGAGCATGTGGGCGATCCGGCAGGTGACGGTGCGCGTCTTGCCGGTGCCGGCGCCGGCGAGGATCATGACGGGGCCGTCGAGCGCGGCCACGGCCTGTCGCTGGGCTTGGTTCAGGGAATCGAAGGAAAACGAGGAGGCCATCGGCGGGCGGAGTCAAGCGGGACGGCGGCTGGGTGGCGAGTCCGGAGTGAGGGATGCGGAGAGGATTTCCGGCTCTCTGCGGAATGCGAGGAATCCGCTTGCCCTGTGCGGCGGGACGCTGCAAATTCCCGCCCACCAAGGCGGCTTGGCGGAATTGGTAGACGCGCTCGACTCAAAATCGAGTTCTAACGAGTGTGGGTTCGAGTCCCACAGCCGCTACTTCCAGTGATTCGCGGAGCGGCCGGATTTTCCTGAGAACAACGGCATGGCCCATCCCCGCATCATCGGAATCATTGCAGGCAACGGAGTGTATCCGGAAACCTTCATCGCCGCGGCCCGGAGGCATTCTCCCGGCGTGAAGCTCGTCGTCGCCGCATTCCACGGTGAGACCAAACCCGAACTCGCCGGTCGGGCGGACGCCATCGAGTGGTTCCGGGTCGCCCAACTCGGGAAGATGATCCGGTTTTTCAAACGCGAGGGCGTCACGGAGTCGGTGATGATGGGCCAGATTTCCCCGAAAAACCTCTTTGACCTGCGGCCGGACCTGCGGGTGCTGATGATCTTGGCACGGGTGAAGGAGCGGAATGCGGAGACGCTGTTCGGCGCGATCGCGGACGAACTGGCGAAGGAGGGGATCACGGTTCTAAGTGCCACGACGTTTCTAGAAGACCATCTTCCGGGGCCCGGTCATGTGTGCGGACCCGCATTCAAAAAGCGCCAGCTCACCGACGCAGAGTTCGGCTTCCGGATTGCCAAGGAAACCAGCAAGCTGGATATTGGTCAGAGTGTGGTCGTCCGTCATGGCACGGTGCTGGCGGTGGAGGGCTTCGAGGGCACGAACGCCTGCATTCGGCGCGGCGGCGAACTGGGCCACGGCAAGGACGTGATGCTGGTGAAGGTTTCCAAGCCGAATCAGGATTTCCGGTTTGATGTGCCAGTCATCGGTCCTCAGACCATCGAGACTTGTGCGGAGGCGGGTGTGTCAGGGATTGCCATTGAGGCGGGCAAAACGCTGCTGCTGGAAAAGGCCGAGGTGGCCGAGTTGTGTGCACGGCACCAGATTGGCATGCATGCGGTGGCGTAGTCCATGGCGTAGCGGCGGTCTATGACCATCGCATGTTGCGTTTCACAGGTATTGATGGTCATAGATCGCCGCTACATTGCCATCAGCCAGTCGCGGAAGGCGGCCGGGTCGGGGGTCATGGAGATGGCGACTTTCTCGCGGTTGGCGAGGATCGCGAGGCGCTCGGGGATTTCCACGGAGTCCGGTCCGAGCTCGGCTTCCATGATTTCGGGAAACTTCGCCGGATGGGCGGTTTCGAGTGTTACGGTGGTGCTACAGGGATGGGTTGCGCGCCAGGTGCGGGCGGCGAGCCAGCCGACGGCCCCGTGGGGGTCGATCTCGTAGCCATAGATCGACTTTACCTCGCGGATGGCGGCGCGGGTGAGGTCATCGCTGAACCACATGCCGCTGATGCGGGATTTCATGTCCTGCCATGAGCCGCCGAAGAGCTCCTGCATGCGGACGAAGTTGGAAGGAGAGCCGACGTCCATGGCGTTTGAAATCGTGGCGACACTGGGACGTGGCCTGTAGGTGCCGGTATTGAGGAATTCCGGCACCACGTCGTTGCGGTTGGTGGCGGCGACGAAGTGATCGACAGGCAGGCCGAGATTCATCGCGAGCAGTCCGGCGGTTAGGTTGCCGAAGTTGCCGGAGGGCACCACAAAGACCGGTTTCACGCCTTCCGGCAACTGGCGGGCGGCATGGATGTAGTAGAAACTCTGCGGGACGAGGCGCGCGAGATTGATCGAGTTCGCGGAAGTGAGGTTGAGGCATTCCGAGAGCTCCCGGTCGAGGAAGGCGGATTTGACGAGCATCTGGCAATCGTCGAACGAGCCATCAACTTCAAGAGCGGTAATGTTTCCACCGAGCGCGGTGAGTTGTTTTTCCTGAAGGCCGGAGACCTGGCCTTTCGGATAAAGGATGACCACGCGGGTGCCCGGCACGTTGTGGAAAGCGGAGGCCACCGCGCCGCCGGTGTCACCGGAGGTGGCGACGAGCACGGTGAGCAGGCGGTCCTCGCCGCGGGTGAGCCATGCCATCAGGCGGGCCATGAAACGCGCGCCGAAGTCCTTGAAGGCGAGAGTGGGGCCATGGAAAAGCTCCAGCAGGTGGTCGCCGGGGCCGAGGGTGACGAGCGGCGCATCGAAGGTGAGGGAGCCCTCGACGATGTTTGCGAGCGCTTGAGGCGGCACATCGCTGCTGAAAAACGCGTCCGCGACCGCGATGCCGGTTTCCGTGAAACTCAGGTGACGCCAGATCTGCCAGAAATCGTCACCGAGCACGGGCAGCGTGTCCGGCATGTAAAGGCCGTTGTCCGGAGGCAGCGCGCGCAGGACCGCCTCCTTGAGTTCTACGCGGTAGGACGGGTTGTTCGTGGAGTGATAGAGCATGGTTTCGAAGCGCTAAATCATAAGTATGAAATTCGAAACGAAGAGAAAAATCTCCGATGTCGATCCTGGTGTTCAGGATTGCGAGTTCAAGATTTTGGATTTTCCAGCACGTGGACGCCGTGAGGGTTGATTTTGGAAACGTAGGACTGGTTGTTCACGGGGATGGCGGAGAAGACCCTGGTGATGGCGTCCGCGACCTTGCGGGCGGTTTCCTCGCCTTCGCAGAGGGCGAAGACGGACGGGCCGGCGCCGGAGATCGAGAAACCGAGGGCGCCAGCGGCGAGGGCGGCGCGTTTGGCCTTGTAGAAATCCGGGATGAGTTTCTGGCGGCGAGGCTCTGCGATGACGTCGTGGATGGAGCGCGAGATGAGGCCGTAGTCTTCCTGGATGAGGCCGCAGAGCAGGCCGCCGAGGTTGCCGATCTGCTGGGTGGCGTTTTCGAGGGGGATCTCCTTGGGCAGGATCTCGCGGGCAACCTTGGTGAGGATTTCGATGTCCGGGTGGACGACGGCGGCCCACAGGTTTTTCGGGGCGGGGAGTTGGGAGACATCGAGTTCGTCGTTAGAGCGGATGAAGACGATGCCGCCGAGCAGGCAGGGCGCGACGTTGTCCGCGTGCCACGCGCCATCGGCCGCATATTCGCCGGCCATGGCGAAGGGCAGGAGTTGTCTTTTTCCGAGGGGTTCGCCGATGAGCTTGTTCACCGCGTAGGCACCGGCCACGGCGGATGCGGCGGACGAACCGAGGCCGGAGCCGAAGGGCATCTTTTTGTGGATTTCCATCTCAATGCCGCGATCGGTCATGCCGAGGTGTTTGAGAAGATCGAGCGCGGCGACGCCGGCGGTGTTTTGCGCGGGGTTTTTCGGGAGTTTGCCATCGTCACCGGTGATTTTGGTGATGTGGAGTCCGGGTTTCTGGCAATGGCGGACGACGATTTCATCACCGGGCGAATCGATGGCGAAGCCGAGGACGTCGTAGCCACAGGCGACGTTGGCGACGGTTGCGGGGGCGAAAACGCGGATTTCGGGCGTGTTGGACATGGGAAGGTGAAAGCGGAAAGGGTTAGAAAAAGAAAAAGCGGCGGCGTTTCTTGCGTTTGTAGGAACCATCACCGACGGAGAGGACTTCGACGCGGGTGGTGGTGAGGCCTTTGCGATGGAAGCCGAGTTTTCTGGCGGCGCGGGGCGTGACGTCGATGATGCGGTTCGGGATGAAGGGGCCGCGGTCGTTGACCCTGAGTTTCACGGACCTGCCGTTTTCGACGTTGGTGACCTTGACGACGCAGGGGAGGGGCAGGGTTTTGTGTGCGGCGGAGAGATGCCATGGCATGACCTTCTCGCCGAGCGAGGTGTTGCCGCGCTTGAGCCCGAAGAACTTCGATTCGTCATACCATGAGCAGATTCCGGTTTCCTTGTAGCTGAGGGCGGCGTCCACTCCCATCGGCTGATAGGTCTGGCCGCGCACGGTGTAGGAGCGGGTCATGTAGCCGCGATATCCGCTCGCACAGGACGCGAGCAGGAGTGAAGCCAAAGCCGCTACGGCGAGTGTGGCTCTTGGCTGGAAAGCCGCGGTCTTCATAGGATGGACAGGGCGGCTGGACACCGCCGCCACGGGTTACGACCTACGTTCGCGGATGACCTGAAGGGTGGTAGCCACCTTCTCCTTCATCTCTTTGCCGGGCTTGAACTTGACGGCGGCACGTGCGGGAATCGGAACATCCTTGCCGGGGTCCTTCGGGTTGCGGCCGATCTTGGCCTTCATTTCGCGCACTTGGAAGGCGCCGAAGTTGCGCATGACGACGGTGTCGCCTTGGGCGAGAGATGCGGTGATTTCGTCGATGAGGGTCTGAACGACTTCCAGGACGTCCTGTTGGGTGAGTTCGAGGCCCTTGGCTCCAAGTTGATCGGTGATTTTGATAGCGAGTTCGCGTTTGGTGATGGTGGCCATGAGAAGAGGAACAGTGGGGAATTCGGTTTGCGGGCGGATTGAACAACTGTGGCAGGCGGTTTGTCCCGCCAAAAATTGACGAATCTCCAACGGGTTACGGATTTTCGCCGGGGCATGGACCGGAGCCCTCCGATTGGTCGCCGAGAACCGCGGAAGTGGTGCGGAAATGCAGTTTCGCCACTTTTCCGAGAGCCTGCGGACCATGGCGGCCGACGAGCTCGCGGGCCGCCTGTACGACGGTGTCCGAAGCTCCGAGCGGGAGTTTTACTCCGCAGGCGGTCGAGGTCTTGTCGATCCAGTCGATGAAACGCTCGCGGGCGAGGATGGAGGCGGCGGCGACGGCGGTGTCGGACTCGCCTTTGGTGCGTTGTTCGAGGGTGAGGGTGAGGCCTTTGTCGCGCAGGGCGCGCTGGAGGACCTCCGGGCGTGCGAACTGGTCGCTGAGGGCGCGCGGGCAATCCGGCCGGGCGGTGGCGAGTTTTTCAATGACGCGGGCGTGGCCCCAGGCGAGCAGGCGGTTGAGGTTTCCGAACGAGGAGTGCATCTCGTTGTAGCGTTCCGGACCGATGGAGACCATTTCCGTGGTGCAGCCCGGAGTCGCGCGGATGGCGGCGGCGAGTTTGCGGATGCGGGCGCCACTGGTGACGCGTTTCGAGTCCATGATGCCGATCTCGATCAGGCGGCGGGCGATCACGGCATCGGTATAGACTCCGGCGATGACCAGGGGGCCGAAAAAATCACCCTTGCCGCTCTCGTCGATCCCGAAGTGGGGTGCGAACTTGTCGGGTTCCAGGATTTCCTCATAGCCGAGTCGGGCCTCGCCGAGCACTTCGGGTTCGAGCGTGAAACGGACGAAGTTCTCCGTGCCTTTGCCCTGGATCAGCACCTTGGGGCCTTTCTGATAAGCCGTGACGTTCAGCTTGCCCTTGCGTGCGGAGAAGAGGGCGTGGGGTTTCGATTCGAAATCGTAGCCCCGGGCTTCAAGCACGCGGCGGAGGGTTTCCACCTGATCGTAGGAGAGCGGCGCGGTGTAGGTGGTCACGGAACGGGAGGTTCCGTGATTCCGGCGGCGGAATCAAGCCGGGAGCGGGTCAGCGCGTCGGGATCGAGTCATAGATCTGCTCGAGCGCGAGCAGGGTGAAGGCAGTGACGAGGACCGGGTTGGATTCCATGAAGCGTCCGTTGTCGTTCACCCAGGAGCCGTCCTCGCGTTGTTTCGAGAGGAGTGTGGTGGCGAGGTCCCTGCGCCAGTCCGCTTGCGTGCCGTTTTCGAGTTGGAGTTCGTTGATGTTGGCGGCGGAGAGGGCCTTGGACATGACCTGATAGTAATAATACATTCCTTGGGCGCCGAGGCCGGGGTTTTCTTCGAGCGTGTAGTTCCTGCCGAGCCATTCCTTGACGGCGACGACGCGCGGGTCATCGGCACTGAGTTTGGCGTAGACCATCGAGAGCAGTCCGGCGTAGGACATCGAACCGTAGGAACGCAGCGCGATGCGGCCTTCCGGGGTCTTGTAGTCAGGGGCTTTGGATTCGCCCGGTGTGTAGATAAAACCACCTTTGTTCTGGGGATCGTTGGAGGCCCAGGTCTGGTCGTTGGTTTCCTCGAGGTTCTGGCAGCGTGAGAGGAACGTCACGGCGGCGTCCCAATCGATGTCGGGTTGGTCGCCGTAGTTGCCGTCTTCGATGACTTTCTTCGAGAGCGCGAGCGCTTCGATGGCGAGATAGGTGTTGGAGAGGTCGGTATGGTCGTCTTTGGAACCGTAGCCGATGCCGCCGTCGTTCGGGTTGTCGGTTTCCATTTTCCGGCCGATGTCCCACTGGCTACCGACGAGATGCTTGCGAGCCTTGACGACAGCGGGCTCGAAGTCCTTGCGGTTCGCGGCCATGAGGGCGGTCACGGAGATGGCGGTGTTATAAACGGACAGGCCGCGGTTGTAGATGCCGCCGTCCTCCTTTTGCTGGGCGAGCAGCCACGTAAAGCCATTCTCGATGGAATCGGGGAATTTCGCGGCAGGCTCGAGATTCGGGTCGCGGACGGCGGCGGTGAGCGCGAGTGCCGTGAGGGCGGGTAGTTCGGGATCGTCCCAATGGCCTTCCGGCTTCTGCTGGTTTTTGAGCCAGATATTCCCACGAGCGATGGCCTGACGGACCTCCTGGCGGATGGATTCGTAACGGTTCGCGTTTTCGGGTGCGGCGTTGGCAAGGGTGGCGCCGATAAGCAGAAGGAGGGCGGGAAATGGTTTCATGGATTCAGGGGTTGAGGGTTTTACGGGTGAGAAGCGGTGATAACTGTCACATTTGTGCCTTTTTCCTGGATAAACCCGCCAGCATGGAACCCGGCGTCGGCGATGGATGCAGGGTTGATTGGAACCGAAGTAAGTCCGGAACTGAATAACGATAGGAAACTTTTGGGATTTCGCAAATGATCAGGCGGCTTTTCAGGGGGGGAGGTTGAGCAAGTTGCCGAGTTCCAGCCATGATCGACGGCTGATATGGAAGTTGAGAGCCTCCAGCGGGGGAACCTCATCGGCGATGGACCGGGGGGGCGGGTGAGGCGTCTCTCGGGCGAGATAGCTGCGAAGAATGCGAAATACCGTTTTCCGGACTTCTTGCGGGAGGGTTTCCGGGGAGTCGACGGTGAACGACAGGACTTCGGTGGACCGGTTTTTTGGTGTGGGGCCGGCAAGCCAGAGCGCCACCGGCGGGGAACCTGAGGCCGCAAGATTACCACGCCCTGCGGCGACGGTGGCGGTGATCTTGAGAATGCCGGCGGAAGCACGCTCCAAGTCACGCGCGGCTTCCTCAAGGATGGGTGTCAGAATTGGGGCGGTGTTCTCGCCGGTGCCGGCGTGCAGGGTGATGGGGATCGCCTGGGAGGGATCGGTGTTCCAATCCGGGAGGGTGGGACGCAGGCGTTTGATGGCGGTAATGGCGGCGGATGACTGGGATTCGTCCGGCTTCCCGGTATCGATCACCCGCTCCCACGCGATCAAGGCGCGTTGGAATTGTCCTTCGGCTTCGAGCATGACGGCTAGGTCTATCAGGTAGTTGCTGCCATTTTGCGCAAGATCGGCGTATTCGTAGAGGCTTGGCGGCCGAGTGAAATCGCCGGGCTTGATGACCGGTTTCAGGGTTTCCGGCAGCGCCGGAGGTGGGGCATTCCTGATTTCAGGAGGGACGGAAACCGCGTCGCCCGGGTGATCCGCCGGAGGCAGGGATGATTCCACCCGCATCCGGATGTCAGCGAGTTTGCTTTCACTGGGAGGGGTCAGGAAGTCGGTGTTGCGGCGACCATGCCACCAAGTGCCGCCGACTACGGCGAGGCAGGAGAAGATGACAAGGGGAAGCGGGACGCGCACGCTGGGAAACTGATGCAACCTACGATGTTGGGAAAGCCGAAATGACATTTGCACCGAAACAAAAAAACGCCCCGCCCGGAAGCCGGGCGAGGCGTTTTGGAGAAAAATGAGAATTCCCGCGATCAGTTGGCGCTCTTGACGAGCAAGGCGCGCTTGCCGACGCGGTTGCGGAGATAGTGCAGCTTGGCGCGGCGCACTTTGCCGCGGTTCACGACATCGATTTTGGCGATGCGCGGGGTGTGCACCGGGAAGACGCGCTCGACGCCCTCGCCGTAGGAAATCTTCCGCACGGTGAATGAGGCGTTCACGCTGGAGCCGCTGCGGGCGATCACCAGTCCTTCGAAAATCTGGATGCGCTCCTTGCCGCCTTCCACCACTCGGCAATGCACCTTCACGGTGTCTCCCACATTGAAGGGGGTGACGTCTTGCTTCAACTGCTCTTGCTCGATTTTATCAATGATGTTCATGGGATTCTCTTTCGCGGAAAGGGGTGTGGAGTCCGGTGGCGGGCGGGGTGCCCGGTCGCGCGGGGCGGCAGAGCTAGCGGATCAATTTGGCAATTGCAACCGCGAAATTCCGCCAATGTTACGCTTTTCCGTAAACATCCGCCGGATCGAACGATTTTCCCGGGTCGATCCATTCGAGCTTCGCTGCCGTGGCCGCGGTTGAAACGACCACTTTGCGGTAAAAACACGATCCGCGGCCGGTATGGCAGGCTCCTGCACCCACCTGCTCCACCATGAGAATGAGCGCGTCCTGATCGCAGTCGGTCCGGATTTCGACGATCCGCTGGGTGTGCCCCGAGGTAGCGCCTTTGTGCCAGAATTCCTGGCGCGAGCGCGACCAGTAGACGGCCTCACCGATCTCCACCGTGCGCCGCAGGGATTCGGCGTTCATGTAGGCGAGCATCAGTGGTTCGCGGGTGGTGGCGTCCATTGCCAACGCCGGAATCAGCCCGTCCGCATCGAATTTCGGAGCGAACTCCAAGCCTTCCTCGACTTCCGCCTTTCCGCCCCGAGGGGTAAACACGTTGTTGCAATCCATGGGCCGACGGTGAAACGCGCCCCGCCGCCTGTCCAGTCCGCAATCCCTGCATCCATGCGCAAAAACCGGGCGGATCTTGCGTGGACGCTCAGGGTGTCTTTTCCCGGCCCGGCCAGATTTGCTCGAAATTATTGGGCGGCCTTTCCGCTTGGCGGACCAAGCCATCGGCGGTGAGTGCGAACCAGGGGTGCATCTCGCCGCCGAGGCATTCGATCGCTTGTGCCGTCCAGACATTGCATACCCGCGGGATGAAATACGGATAGTGGCCTTCGAGTTGCACACCCTTGCCCCAGCTGGCGGGCCGGACGACATTCGGCCGCCCGTCAGGACCGTTGGTGGAGCATCGATTGAGGAAATTCGCAAGGTTCGTCCCGTGGTCCCGTGGTACCAATTTCCGCCAGATCCGCTGGTACGGGCAGACTTCCGCGACGTCCCAATTCACTTGGATCAACTCCATCACCGACGGGGTGGGGGTGAACAAGACCTCGCACCATTTGAACGGGGTTTCCAAACCCTCCTGGGAGTAGGCGTCCGTGTTGCCCCAGCTCATGGCGACATGTTTCGGAGTTCCAAAA
The DNA here is from genome assembly GCA_041549835.1 of Luteolibacter sp. GTDB lineage: Bacteria > Verrucomicrobiota > Verrucomicrobiia > Verrucomicrobiales > Akkermansiaceae > Luteolibacter. The sequence goes on from JBFEQB010000042.1 coordinate 10,213, forward strand.
TCCGCTGGCGGCACGAAGCCGGACTCCAGCAACCAATCGTAGGGAAACACCATGCCGGTGTGGAATTCATCGGCGATCAGCCAGACGAGGACGTCCGGATCCTTCGCGGGTTTTCCGGGGCGTGCTTCCAGCTTGACCGGAACGTGGCGCAGATCTCGGGTCTCGATCGGCAGGCGGATGCCGCAGGACCCCAGCAGTGCCGCGGCAAGCGCCCACCCGGTGAGCGTTCCCAGCATCCGCAATAGTGGCATCAGGCAGGCAGGTAAGAGCAGATGTATTCGCAGATGCAATCGGTCACCGTGATGGTGAAGCCACTGTTTCCGGCGACTTCGAAGAAGGATCCGGCTTCCACGGTGATCGCCTCGGAAGAGCCGTCGATCACCACCTTGCAATCGCCCGAGATGATTTCCATACGCTCGGGCGCGGCGGTGCCTAAATGGAATTCTCCGGGATAGATCAACCCCAGGGTTTTGCTGCTGCCATCGGCGAAATGCACGGTGTGGGAGGCAATCTTGCCATCGAAATAGACGTTGGCTTTGGCATCGACGGTGACGTTTTGAAATGAAGGCATGATGGGGTGTGTGGGTGGGAATTTATTCGACGGGCATGCCGGCCTCCTGCCATGCGTCCCAGCCGCCGGAAAAGACGGCTGCGGGATAGCCGAAGCCGGAGATGTGGATCGCCACGGTGCGGGCGTCGGGACAGGTAAAACCGGTGCAGTAAACGATGATTTGTTTGCCATCTGCGAGAGCGGCTTTGATTTGCTCTTCCTCGCGCTCGTGGATGGTTTGGTCGCAGTTGTGTTTTGGGAGGTGGATCGCTCCCGGGATGTGGCCGAGATTGTAGAAAAAGGCGGGCCGGGCGTCGTAAACCAGCGCCTTGCCGGATTGTTGGAGAGCGAAGAATCGCTCCAGCGAAATGGAGGAAACCTTGCCGCGCCCGTTCATCCGGACCGGCTTTTTGTAGGGCGGTTTCTCCGGTGCGGGGGGCTCGGCTACGGGCGGCTTTGCGCAAGCTGCCAGAGCAAGTGCGAATCCCAGAACCGCAAGCCTCGACCGGATGCGGATCATTTGACGATTTCGAGCAACTCGACGTCGAAAACCAGGGTTCCGGCGGGTGCGCCTGGCGGTGGGTTCTCACCATAGGCGAGTTTCGCCGGGATCCAGAGGCGGCGCTTTTCGCCGGTCACCATCAACTGCACTCCTTCGGTCCAGCCGGGGATCACCCGGTTGAGCGGGAATACGATCGCCTCGTTGCGCATGACCGAGCTGTCGAACAGTTTGCCGTCAGTGGTCCATCCGGAATAATGGACTTTCACCTGGTCGGTCGCCTTCGGGTGTTCGCTGCCGGTTCCTTTCGTGAGGACTTTGGAGGCGATGCCTGATGCGGTTTTTTCCGCGTCTGCCGGAGCGGCGGCTACGTCTTCCGGCACGGCGGGAGGCTTGGGGGCTTCCTTGATGTCGAGCAGTTCGACGTCGAAGACGAGCGTGCCGCCGGGGCGTCCGCCGCCGGGGTTTTCACCATAGGCGAGATTCGCGGGAATCCAGAAGCGGCGCTTTTCGCCTTCGACCATGAGTTGCAGCCCTTCAGTCCAGCCCTTGATCACGCCGTTGAGCGGGAAGCTGGCGGGTTGGCCGCGCTTCACCGAGCTGTCGAAGAGTTTGCCATCGGTGGTCCAGCCCGAGTAGTGGACGGTCACGGTGTCGGCGGCGGCGGGTTTTTTGTCGCCCTTGCCGGCTTGCAGGACTTTCGAGGCGAGGCCTGATGCGGTCTTGGTTGCATCGGCGGGCGGAGCTTGGACGTCGGCGGGAGTTTCAGGCATGGTCGGTTCGGCGCGGGCGGTGAGGGTAAGGGCAAGTGCCAGTCCGGCCGCGTGCGGAACGATGGCTCTCAGTGATTTCGTGATGAAATTCATGGCCGGAGGCTCGGAGGATCGGGCTCCTCTGTCAACCCCTTGAATCGGACGGATGGCGGTGCCTCTGTCGGACCTCCACGGCGGTCGGCTCATTGCAGTAGGGGCAGCGAAACGATTTCCGCAACAAGATCGAGAGGGCGGTGTGGAGGCGGTGGCTGCCAATCAGTTTCCTCGCATGGCGGTTTTTTGTACATTCCCTGCTGGCGAGGACGGGAGTGATGCAAAGCGGGCAGTTCGTCCGTTCGGCAAACAACCACTGGAGGATCCCGACGACTCCGGCGAGAGTGGCGGCACCGACGGAGATTAAGGTGAATTTCTGATCCGCGATGATGATGGAATAAGCGATGCCACCAGCGGCAACCGGGACAAGGATACACTTGCTGCAGAGGAGGAGCGCCGCTAGGCGGAAGCGGAAGACCGCGGATTTTGAACGAAGCCTGTGCATCCCGTAAAGACCGATACAAAGACAGTTAGTATCATGTTTGCCGATTAACAAGATAAACCGGGACGGACTCCGGAAATAAAGTTAGTGATAGGCAGTCTAAAAGTTATCAGTCCTGCCCGGCGTCCTGGAAAAGGGATCCTTGGGATTCGTCGCTTCCGGCGCGGGAGTTGGACGGTCCGGCCAGCAGCGCGTCAATCCGGGTCAGCAAATCAAGCGATGGGACCTCGTTGCCATCCAATACCGTCTGGAGACGGGTTCTCCATTCGTCCGGAGTTCCACCATTCTCCATGGAGAGCGCCATGGCGGTTTGGCTGAGGCGGCCACTGACCGCAAATTGGCGGCCGGTCCGGCGGAGCCAGGCCTCGAAATACGGGCGGTCGGGATTCGGGGTGAACACGGGTGCAGCCTCACGGCCGGCGGCCCATCGGGTCAAGAAGACACTCGTGGTTTGCGGCCCCTTTTCGCGCCGGTATATTTCACCGGTTTCGCCGGTTGGGTGGCGGGCGGATTTTTCAATGCGGTGATCTGGTCGCGCAGATGGGCGGCTCGCTCGAATTCGAGGCGGGACGAGGCTTCGCGCATTTCCTCTTCAAGTTCGGCGATCACGCGGAGTTTGTCGTAGGTCTCCACGTTGTCGGCGACCATCGAGCGATTGAGGTTTTCCGCGTGTTCGAGTTCCTTTTCGTGGGTGTGGAGGCTCTGTTGTAGCGCGCGTTTGACGCCTTGCGGAGTCACGCCGTGCGTTTCGTTGTATTCTTGCTGGCGGGTGCGGCGGTGTTCCGAAACATCAAGGAGGGCCTGAATGGAATCCGTCACCGTATCGCAGAACAGCACGCACTCGCCGCTGATGTGGCGGGCAGCCCGACCGGCGGTCTGTATGAGCGAGGTCTGATTGCGGAGGAAACCCTCTTTATCCGCATCTAGGATGCAAACGAGGGAAACTTCGGGGAGGTCGAGGCCTTCGCGCAGCAGGTTGATGCCGACCAGCACATCGACGGTGGCGGCGCGGAGTTGGCGCAGGATTTCGACCCGCTCGATGGCGTCGATGTCGGCATGGATGTAGCGCACCTTGAGGCCGGTGCCTTGTAAATATTCGCTGAGATCCTCGGCGGTTTTTTTGGTGAGGGTGGTCACGAGCACGCGTTCATGGCGCTCGACGCGCTGGCGGCAGAGTTCGATGGTTTCGTCGATCTGGCCCTTGAGCGGGCGCAGTGTGATCACCGGGTCGAGCAGTCCGGTCGGTCGGATGATCTGCTCGACGACGAGTGGTGTGCCGCGTTTGGTGGGGTCGAACTTTTCCACGGGTTCGCGGTTGCCGCTGGGGGTGACGAGGATTTTCTTCAAGTCGGGTGGTCCGCCTTCCTTGCGGGATTTCACCGGGATGTAGGCTGTGTTTTCCGGGCGTGAGTTGAGGTATTCGAAGGGCCCCGGCGTGGCGGAGACATAGACGCGTTGGCCGGTCATCCGCATGAACTCGTCGAAGCGCAGCGGCCGGTTGTCCAGTGCGCTCGGTAACCGGAAGCCATGCTCGACGAGCACCGTCTTGCGGCTCTTGTCGCCTTCATACATGCCGCCGATCTGCGGGATGGTGGCGTGGCTCTCGTCGACGAGCAGCAGGAAATCCCGCGGGAAGAAGTCGAGCAGCGTGTAGGGCCGCGCGCCCGGTTCGCGGCCGGTGATGTGGCGGGAGTAATTCTCGATTCCCTGGCAGAATCCCACCTCCGCCATCATTTCAAGATCGTAGTCGGTGCGCATGCGCAGCCGCTGGGCTTCGATGAGTTTGCCCTCCTTTTCGAATTTCGCGATTTGTTCCTCCGCCTCATTGCGGATGGAGACCATCGCCCGCTTCATCTTGTCGGCGGGTGTGACGAATTGTTTTGCCGGGAAGAACGTGTGGTTTTCGAGTCGTTCGACCAAGTGTCCGGTGAGCGTGTGGACGCTGGAGATGCGCTCGACCTCATCGTCGAAAAACTCCACCCTTATCGCCGTCTCGTCGAGATAAGCCGGATGCACTTCCACCACATCGCCGCGGACCCGGAATTTTCCCCGACCGAAGGTGATGTCGTTGCGTTCAAACATCATGCCCACCAGCGAGTTGAGGAATTCCTCGCGGGTCAGTTTCTGTCCGGTCCACACCGGAACCATCATGTTTTCGTAATCCTCCGGCGAACCGAGGCCGTAGATGCAGGAAACCGAGGCCACCACGATTGTGTCCTGGCGTGTGAGGAGTGAGCCCATGGTGCTCAGTCGCAGGCGTTCGATCTCGTCGTTGATGGACGAGTCCTTTTCAATATAAGTGTCGCTGCGCGGGATATACGCTTCCGGCTGATAGTAATCGAAATACGAGACGAAATACTCGACCGCGTTGTGCGGGAAGAAATTCTTGAACTCCGAGTAGAGTTGCGCGGCAAGCGTCTTGTTGTGGCTCATGATGAGCGTCGGCTTGCCGTGGCCGGCGATCAGGTTGGCCATGGTGAAGGTCTTTCCCGATCCGGTGACACCGAGCAGTGTCTGGTGGCGGTTTCCGGCGCGCAGCGATTTCGAGAGCTTGCCGATCGCCTGAGCCTGATCTCCCTCAGGTTGGTAGTCGCTGACCAGTTGGAAAGGCATGTGGCCGGAGTGATAAACCCGCAATCGGTCCGCCGCAAGGGCGCTCACCCGCGCATCCATCTCTCGCTCTTCAAAAGCCCCCATTCGTAGCTCCGGCGGGCTTTTCTGTGGAAACCTGCGTTTTTCATGGCGTCATCCGGCGGGACCAGTTTCCGTGCCCGGAGTCCGCTGGTGATTTTGAAAAATCAGTAAAGCATCTTGAGGATCGCGCGGGTCCTCCAGCGTGCGGGCCCGCCCGGAGCCTGCTCGAAATCCGCCAGCAGCCAGGTCGCGTGAGGCATGGCGGCCAGTCCGAATTTCCCTACGACGACCACGAGTTCCTCTGCCGTGAAACAATCGAGGAAGAAATTCGTGACGATCAGGTCAAAGGTCCCGTGTGGCGCGTCCCAATGCAGAACATCGGCGTGGACAAGACTTACGCGCCCGGAGAGGGTTTTGGAACCGGCGATTTCCAGCATCCGCCTGCTCGCATCGAGCACGACGATCTCGGCCTGCGGAAAGCGCCGCTCGCATTCGGGCAGCACCCGCCCGTGGCCTTCGCCCGCAAGCAGGACTCGCGAAGGGGCCGGGATTTCGCTCAGGAATTCCAGCCGGCAGTGCTGAAGTTTCGCGCCTGCGGCAAGGAATTCCAGCGCCCGGTAAAACGGCGCGATCCGGTCAAAGCTCATCGGATCGTTACTCCCACATGCCAGGAGAACCGGGACGCCGGATCATCGTTTCAAACGGGCGTCGAGTTGTTCTTCGAGAGCGCGGACGAGCTCCGGATGTTCGGCGGCGATGTTGCGGGTCTCAGCATCCGGATTGCGGTGGTCGTAGAGTTCGAAGGAAGCGGGTTTTCCTCCCTCCCGGTGGCGGATGAGCCGATAGGTTTCATTCCGAAGGGTTTCGCTGGGGAAGTCGCTCTGGGTATATGATAGAGCCGCACGACCGGCGGCCTTGGGGTCCTTGAGCTGGGGAAGGAGGGAGCGGCCATCGAGATGGGTCGGGGTTTCGAGTCCGGCGAGATCGCAGAGGGTTGGGAAGATATCGATGGTCTCGACGACGGACGAGGTTGCTTTTCCGGGGGATTTGAGGCCGGGATAGCGGATGATGAGCGGTGAGCGGAGCGATTCCTCGAACAGGGTGTGCTTTCCCCATACCGCGTGCTCGCCAAGGTGCCAGCCGTGGTCGCCCCACAGGATGACGATGGTGTTGTCGCTGAGCTTGAGTTCGTTGAGTTTGTCGAGGATGCGCCCCGTCTGGGTGTCGGCGTAAGTCACGCAGGCGGCATAGTGTTTGCGGACCTCGGTGGCGAAATCGGGATCGTTTCGCGGATCCTTGCCGTGGCGGTTGTATCTCATGAACTCGCCGGAACCGTGCCAGGTGGTGATCCCCTCTGGCTTTTCCGGGTGGGGGATCGGCGGGAGCGTCGCATCTTTGTAGGGCTCCATGTATTTCGCCGGCGAGCCGAAGGGGAGGTGGGGTTTGATGAGTCCGACTGCGAAGAAGAACGGCTTTTTCTCCGCCTCCGGGTGGTTTGCGAGTTCCTCAAGGGTGTGGAGCGCCTCATTGGCAATCAGCCCATCGGGGTAGATGGTGTCCGGGCCGGGAGTCGATTGGAAGACGTCCATTTTTCTCGAGTTGCCGCGGATTTCACCGTTGGCGAGGCCGTGCATCGCGCCGAGCGGGTGCTTCCACGGCCCGACTGGCATGAGCTGGCGGTCCCATGAACCCGGCATTTCGAGCTTGGAGGTGTCGCTCCAGTCCTCGCCACCCCAGCCGCCAGGATGATGGGAAACTTTTCCCAGGGAGATGGTGTTGTAGCCCTTTGAGCGGAAATAGCCGGGAAGCGTGGGTGGCAGAGGCTCCTTCGTGGCGGCCTGCTCCCTTGCGCGGACGAAGAGCGCGTCGTTGTAAACCGGACCGTAGCAGCCCGTGAGAAGTGTGTATCGGGAGGCGCCACAAGTCGGGGCCTGCACATAGTGGCTCAGAAATGGCCGGCCGCTGGCCGCCAAGCCGTCGATGCGTGGCGTTTGGATGTAATCGACACCAAAACAGTGCAACTCCGGCCTGAGGTCGTCGATGCAGAGCAGGAGGATGTTCGGCCGCGGCTTTGCCGAGACACAGGCAGCGAGGGCCAGAAAGAGGGCTACGATCCGCATGCCCGAATTCACCGCGTTGTGGAGGGCGCTGCAAGGTTTATTGCCTTGCCGTCAGTTGCCGGGTTTCCCAAGGGATCAACCGTGACAAACCGACTCCGCCGTGGCTTGATGCGCGCATGGCTTTCTCCTTGCATCCCCGTCTTGTCGCGGGCGGATTCGCACTCGGCGGCATCGGCGGCTGCCGTTTGCTGCTAAAAAACAATTCCCTGTTTCCATGGTTGATGCTGGTGCCGGAGGTGGAGGTGGGGATCGAGGACCTGCACCAACTCGAACCGGATCGATGCGACGAGGTGATGGAGGTGGTGAGGACGGTCTCATGGTTTGTCTCGGATCATTTCAAACCGGACAAGCTCAACGTCGGCTGCATCGGAAACCAGGTCCGCCAGATGCACATCCATATCGTAGGGCGTTCGCCGGGCGATCCCGCATGGCCCGGCACCGTCTGGGCCTTCGACGGCAAACTGCCATATCGGGACGACGAGGTCTCCGTCATCACCGCCGCCGCCCGGGCAATGCTGCCACTTGTCTGAGCTCAGCCGCCACCTGAGCCCTGAAGGCCCCCAAAAAACGCAACAGGCGACACCGGGAGGCCTGCCTTTCATCAGGTCCATCCATTTCCTGCCGAACGGATTGCACCGGGGTGCGTCTGTGGGTTTCGCGTCGATTGGGGAGCCGTGGAGTCGCGGGACGTCCATGTGTTCGCGGGCTTGCGGCTCTCACTCCGCGGGCACATGGGGCTCGAAGGTCATGGCGCGTTCGTGTTCGCGGGCCTTGGCTGTTTTCCGGGCCTGCTGATAGAAGTGCTCCTGGGCTCGGAAGGCTTTGCTGCCTTTGGTGCGCGCGAGGGGCTGGGACGTGCCGTCCGGCAGCAGGCGTGAGGCCTGGGTGTTGTCCTGGAAGAAGGCGTCCAGAATTCTCACAAGGCGGCGTTTCTGCGCGGGTTCCTCGATGGGGATCATGAGTTCGACGCGCTTTTCGAGATTGCGCGTCATCCAGTCGGCAGAGGCGATGTAGACTTTGGAGTCCCCGCCTTGGTGGAAGTAGAAGAGGCGTGCGTGCTCAAGGAAGCGGTCGATGACGGAAACGACCTCGATGTTTTTCGAATGCCGAGGAACTCCGGGTTTGAGGCAGCAGATGCCGCGGACGTTGAGTTTGATCTCCACGCCGGCGCGTGAGGCCTTGTAGAGGGCGTTGATGATTTCCGGATCCTGTAAGGAGTTGATCTTGGCGATGATGCGGGCGGGAAATCCCTGTTTCGCGCGTTCGGTCTCACCGGTGATGAGGTCGAGCAGGGTGGGCTTCATCAGAGTGGGCGCGGGGATCAGGCGCTGGAAACGCAGGAGCTTGGAGCGGCCGGAGACGGCGTTGAAGAAGAGTGAGGCGTCGTTTCCATACTCGGGCTTGCAGGTGAGGTAGGAGATGTCCGTGTAAAGCCGGGAGGTCGTCTCGTTGTAGTTGCCGGTGCCGAGGTGGACGTAGCGCCGCAGGTGACCTGATTCGCGGCGGATAATCATGCAGATCTTGGCGTGGGTCTTGAGGCCTTTGACACCGTAGACGATCTGGGCACCGGCGCGCTGGAGTTCGTCGGCGCGGTCAAGATTGCGGGCCTCGTCGAAGCGGGCTTTGAGTTCGACGAGCACGGTGACGTGCTTGCCGTTTTCGGCGGCCTTGATGAGCGCGTCGATGATGCGTGATTTCCGGGCAGTCCGGTAGAGGACTTGTTTGATGGCGATGACGTCCGGATCGGCGGCGGCTTCCTCGATGAAACGCAACACAGGCTCGAACGATTCGTAGGGATGGTGGAGCATGACATCACCGGATGCAATTGTCTCGAACATCGACGCGCCGGGCGTGATGGACGGCGATGTCTGCCCCGGCCAATCCGCATCCCTGAGGTGGTCGAAATCCGGTAGGAATGCGAGCTCGATGAATGAGCCGAGACCGGGTGGACCGTCCGCCCGATAGACTTCCCGTGGACTGGCGGTGGTGACGTCCTGAATCATGCGGGAGAGGTCGCGCGGAGCGTCGGACCGGAGTTCGAGGCGGACGGTGTCCGAGAAACGGCGGGCGGTGAGGACTTCCTCCATTTCGCCGGCGAGGTCGATGGCGTCTTCCTCCTGCACGGCGATGTCGCCATTGCGGGTGACGCGGAAGGTGGTGGTGGCGGTGACGTCTTCACCGGGGAAAAACCGTGCGGCATGGGCGGCGACGAGATCCTCGATGAGCAGGAAGGCGTGTGTGCTGCCGGTGTCGGAAACCGGCACGCGGCGGCTGATGCTCTCCGGAATGGGGATCAGCGCGTGGCGGGTGGTATGCGCTTGGGGATCGCGCAGCCGGCAGGCGACGATGATCTGGAGGGCCGGGACGATCGGCGGCGCTTCGCCGGCATCCACCGCCAACGGAGTGAGCAGCGGATAGATGAGATCCTCGAAGGTGGCGGAGGTCTGGGCGGACTGTTCGACGGTCAGTTCCGCGGGATGCAGCAGGCGGATGCCCGCCTTTTCGAGCGCGGGGACGAGGGTTTCATTCAAGAGTGTGTATTGGTCCGCGGTCATCGTAAGGATGCGCTGGCGCAGGGCCGCCAGATTCCGTGCCGGCGTGAGGCCGGACGGGTCGGCGGTTTTCAGCCCGCTGCGGCGCATCGCCATGAGACCGCCGATGCGGACCTGGAAGAATTCGTCGAAATTGGAGGCGGTAATGGCGAGGAACTTGACGCGTTCCAGCAGCGGGAGGTCGTCTCGGAGCGCCTCGTTGAGCACGCGTTGGTTGAACTCGACCCAGGAGAGTTCGCGGTTGAGGTAGGGAGCGGACATGGAGGAGAGGGGAAGAAGTGCCGGGTGATCAGTGAGCAGTGATCAGTGGAAGAGGATTGGAGATCTGAAATTTGAGGTTGTCAGTTGTCTTCATCGATGACGATGGCGAGGCCGAAGACTTCTTCGAAGAGATCAGCCTTGGTATCCATGGCGAGGCGCTCAACGGCGGCATCGGCAAGGCCGGGGAGGCGCAGGCGGAGTTTGCCGGTCTCACGGCGGATTTCGATCTGTGAAACCCGCTGCGCATGGGTGCGTTCGAGGGCATCGGCCACGCGGAGAAGGGCGGCGAGTTTGCAGACGCGGATGCGGTCCTCGGTCCGGAGCGCCGCGTAGCTCGGGTGATCGAGCACCGGGCCGGAGTGGCGGTGGTAGCGGGCGACGAGGGCGACAATGGTAACATCCATGCGGTCGAGTCCGAAAACCTCGGAGTTGAGAATGAGGTATTCCGAGTGTTTGTGATGGGCGCGGGGACTGACGTAGGTGCCGACCTCGTGCAGGATGGCGGCCACTTGGAGCAGCAGTGCGTCGTGAGGGGTGAGTTGGTGGAGGTCTGCGAGATCATCGAAGAACCGGCTGCAGAGATTGCCGACGTGTTCGCCGTGGCTGGGGTCGGATTGGTAGCGTCCGGCGAGAATGCGGGCGGAGCGCAGGACTTCCTCGGCGAAGGCTCCTGTCAGGTCGCGTGAAACGAGGAGGTCGTGCAGCAGACCCTGTTCGTATTCACTGGCGGGGATGTGGACTTCGTCGAGTTTGAGGGTTTCGGCGATGGCGAGGTTGATTTCGAGGGCCGGTAACAGGGCTTCGGCGGTCTGGTAGTCGAGGTGGAAGCGCCTGACCAGACCCACGTCACTGACTCCGCATGAGTCGGCGGTGAACTGGCGGAGCTTTTTGACCGGACAGGAACTGCCGGATTTGATGAGGGCGTCCGCGACCGATTGAAGTTCGCTGCCGATGATGACGAGTCCGTCGATGGTGACGTCCGAGTAGTCGAAGTGGATCTGGGTGATGTTGCCGTAGGCGTGTTCGCGGATGACGCGGAGCAGTGCGGGGCCTTCGGTGTGGGAGGCTTCGACCGCCTCGCGGGTCCGGTGGGTGCCAAGGCGGTAGCTGGTGTAGCGGGTGATCAGGTCGTTTTTGAAAAGCAGTGCGCGGGTGTTTCCTGGGCCGACATGGACGACGAGGGTGGAGCCCTTGCGCATGGCGGGCATGTGGCGCAGGCGGCGGCGGGTTTTTAGATAGATGAGGCGCGTCATTTCACCATCGTCGATGGTGGCGACGCGGAGTCCGCAGGCCACGCGGATGCGGTTGATGAAAGACTCCTGGTTGCGGGCTTCGCTGAGGATGTTGGTGGCGGCCGAGCGGGTGACGCCGTGAGGATCGATGCCAAGTTCGGCGAGGGATTTCTGATAGCCCTTGATGATCGAAACGACGCTCTCGGTGGTGGTGAGGCTCACGCTTCCGAGGCGGAAGATGTCACGGGCGACAGGCGCGGGTTTTTCGAGGAAATCGATCGGGGTGAGGGTGCCGTCTTCCGCCCGCTCTGCCACCATCATGGAAACCGAACTCGCGCCGATGTGCAGGGCCGTGGTGAGGGAATCGGGAGCTGGCGCTTGAGTGGCGGATTTCCGGGCGGTCGGCATCGGCAGAGCACAACGCGGGACGGCCATTGTTTCAATCCCGAATGTGTGACATCGCGCTTCGTCACGAGACGGGGCTTGTCATCCGGCGATGGTCTGGGGGATAAGGTTGCCATGCCAGTGAGTGGAGCGTTGGAGCGGTATTGGGTGAAACCGGGCAGCCGGGTGGACTTTTCGAAGATCGACAGCGGTGAGAAGTCGTTGTTTGACGGCGATGGGAAAGCGGATTTCGAGCCGCAGTTCAAGATCCTGCAGGATCAGCTCCAGGAGTTGCAGAAGATGCTCTACGCCCAGAACAAGCACCGGATTCTGGTGGTGATGCAGGCGATGGACACCGGCGGCAAGGACGGCTGCATCAAGCACGTCTTCTCGCACATCGATCCGCAGGGCATCCACGTCCGCTCGTTCAAGAAGCCGACGGAAGAGGAATTGTCCCATGATTTCCTCTGGCGGGTCCACTCGAAGGTTCCGCCGCGTGGACAGCTGGTGATATTCAACCGCAGCCATTACGAGGACATCATCGCCGTGCGGGTGAAGAAATTGTTTCCGGACGAAGTCTGGAAACGCCGCCAGCGCCACGTCGTCGATTTCGAGCGCATGTTGGCCGAGGAGGGGACGACGATCGTGAAAATCTTCCTCCACATTTCCAAGGAGGAGCAGAAACGCCGCTTGGAGGCCCGCTTGGAAAACCCGATGAAGCATTGGAAATTCAATCCGGACGATCTTGCGGACCGTGCCCGTTGGGACGAATTCATGGCGGCCTACGAGGATGTGATGAGCAAGACCTCCACCGATCTCGCACCATGGTTCATCGTGCCCGCGGACCGCAAGTGGTATCGTAATCTCTGCGTGGCTCGCATCATGCTCGACACGATGAAGAAACTCGACATGACACTCCCGAAAATCGACTGGGACCCGAAGGGAATCGAGATCGGCGATTGAAACGATTCCTAAATCACTCGCGACCAGAGCACTTTCAGATACCGCGATTCCGGGTAGTTCGACAGGGTGGGATGGTCGGGGCCGGCGCCAGTGCGGTCGAAGGTTTGCAGGCGCTTGTCGCGGCGGTGGGCGGAGGTGACGACGATGCGCTCGAACTCGCCCGCGCCTAACATGCCGGAGCACGAGCAGGTGACGTAGAGTCCTTCCGGGGCCACGAGTTGCAGGGCGAGTTTGTTGAGGTCGGCGTATTTGGCGGTGCCGAGTTCGTCCTCGCGGCCGTGGATGAATTTCGGTGGGTCGGCGATGACGAGGTCCCAGGTTCGGCCGTTTTCGATCATGGTACGCAGCCAAGTGAAGGCGTCGGCGTGGGTGAATTTGACCTTGGCGTTATTGAGGTTCGCGTTGCGCTTGGCCATGGCGATCGAGTTCTCGTCGAGGTCGACGCCGGTGACGTCAGTGGCACCTGCGAGGGCGGCGGAGATGGCGAAACCGCCGGTGTAGCAGCAAAGATCGAGCACCGTGCGGCCTTGGGCGAGTTGCCCGAATTTTTTTCGGTTGTCGCGTTGGTCGCAGAAGAAGCCGGTTTTGTGGCCTTGGCTGAAGTCGACTTCGTAGCGGATGCCGTGTTCGAGGATCTTCACCGAGCGGACGTGATCGGATTCCACGCCACCGGAGCGGGGGATGCTTTCGATGTTGGCGAGGTTTGGGTCCACGGAAACCATGACGCGTTTCGTGCCGAAGGATTCGTGGAGCAGCGGCATCCAGTTGGGCAGACGCTGCCAGGCGGCCAGGTTGGTGATCTCCACCGAGAGCACGTCGGCGAACTTGTCGGCCACCATGCCGGGCAGGAAATCGGCGTCGCCGTGGATGGCGCGGTAGCTGTCGGTTTCCCCATCGAGCTTGAAGATCTCACGCCGGAGTTTGGCCGCGCGGCGAATGGCGTCTTCGAAGAAGGTCTCGTCGATTTCTTCGAGCGAGTGGCTGACGATGCGCAATGGCATGCGCGATCTCGGGTTCCAGAGCCCCCAGCCGAAACGGGTGCCTTCCTTGCCGATCACCTCGACGAGATCGCCGGGGCGGGCATCGCGGGAGGCCTCGCCCATCATCTTGGGCCAGATCGAGGGGTGGAAGGTGATGTTTTTGATTTGGACGCTCGGCACAGCGGAAATACGAAGCAGCAATGGCGGAATGTCCAATGTTTAACGCATCGTTTGATTTGCCAGGCCGCGGCTTTTCAGAAAGGGTGCGCCCCCATGAAAATGCACCGCATCCTCGCCGAAGCCGCCGCCGGCATCACCAAGTCCGTGTTCAAGGAGCACCGGGTGCTGGATCACGCGTTGGCGGCTGCCTTCGAGGAAAACCCGAAATGGGGCAAGCGCGACCGAGGATTCATCGCGGAGACGGTGTTTGAGGTGGTGCGCTGGCGTCGTGCGCTGGGCTTTCTGGCGGACAGCGAGGAAGCGAACGCCATGTGCGCCGCGCAGTGGGTGCGCATGGGCTATGAAATCCCCGGGTGGTGGACTTTCAAAGGGCTTGCCGCCGAGGGAATGAAAGCCCGCGAGGCGGATCTTGCGGCGCAACCACGGGCCGTTCGCGAGTCGATCCCGGATTGGTTGGACGAGCTCGGTGTGGCGGAGCTCCGCGATGCCTGGGATGCGGAACTCACGGCCCTCAACCAGCGTGCTCCGGTTTTCCTGCGGGTGAACACGCTGAAAACCACTCGCGCCGAGGCCATCGAGTGGCTGGCGACTTTCAATGTAATCGCCACCGAAGTTCCGGGCCTGCCGGACGCTCTTGTGCTGGCTCCCGGGAAAATGCTGCCGAAGCCGCTGCGCACCGATGGCCGGGTGGAGATCCAAGACGCGGGCTCGCAACTCATTGCGCCGCTCGTCGATCCGCAGCCGGGCGAGCGCATCGTCGACACCTGCTCTGGAGCGGGTGGTAAGTCGCTCCACCTTGCCGCACTGATGGCCAACGAGGGCCGCGTTTTCGCCATGGATGTGGATACGAGAAAACTCGCCGAACTTGAGCGCCGGGCCAAACGCGCCGGGGCCACCTGCGTGAAAGCCAAACCCATCGAGGCGACGACGCCAGTGGATTTCGCGGGAGTCGCCGACCGCTTGCTGATCGACGCGCCCTGCTCCGGCCTAGGAACCTTGAAACGCCAGCCGGATCTCAAGTGGCGGCTCAAACCCGCCCAACTCGAACGTGTGCGCGGTATTCAGAAGGAGCTGCTCTCCACTTACACCGCCATGCTCAAGCCCGGTGGCCGGCTGGTTTATGCCACCTGCTCGGTCCTGCCCTCGGAAAACCGCGCGGCGGTGGATTCATTGTTAGGTGCTGGCGGATTCACGTTGGTGGAAGAGCAGCCGGTTTCTCCCGCAGCCACCGGTTTCGATGGCTTCTACGCGGCGGCGCTGGTGAAGGATGCGTGACGGTGGAGGTTAGGGGGGATTGGTTGGCGTCCGTCCAGCCACTTCGGGCAAGCCGGCCCGGTTGTTGGGAAGTCAGCGGGGGGGATCTGTGAGGGTGATCCGGCAAGTCGTGGAGTCGCACATTGCAAATCCGCAAGGCGTAGGAGTGTGGGCGTGGAACCCCACGAAAAAAATTCCACTACCACCCGGCTCGAAATGGTAGTAGCACTGCGTCCAACACATCCCATGCTGAACGACAAAGAGATTAGTGAACTGGTGGCGGCTCATGGAGGCGCCGTGAATGAGGGCCGTCAAATCAAGCAGTTGATCGAGGACGGCGAGCTTCCACGATTGAGTGACTGCACCGTGCTCGAAGGCAAGGTGTCGGATTCCGTGTTCGGCGACGGGTTGAGGACTTCCACTGGACGACCGATCCGGTTGATGTTCCGCAACAACCGGATTTCCACCCACGATGTCAACCGGGGTGCGATTCCGTTCAAGGACCAGGTGTTGGCGTTCAACCACGACCACATGCTCCGCTTGGTCAAGCCGGTTCTGGGGTCCTCCCAGTTCGATGTGGAGGGTCTGTCGCCCGCCTCGACCGTGATCCCCGCCGAGAACCTCAAGCTTGTGAAACTCGAAAACGTGCTGCGCCTCTACATGGCGGAGAGCTCCACCTCCACTTCGCTCTATCAGCACTGGCTTGCGGCGAAGGAGCAGGGACAGAGCATCATGAAATATGCTGGCCACGAGTTGCAGGTATCCGCACTTGAGCCCAACGGGCGGCTTCCCTACCTCATGGACACGCCCAGCACGAAAGAGGCGGTCGACCGCACCATCGATGCGGCCTATCTGATCGAGAATGGCATTTGCACCGAGGGGGAATACATGCAGATCCGCAACTCCTCCCTGATGGCCTTCGGCATGGTTTCCCTCCATCTGGCCCAGAAGGGGATGGTGCTCGTGGACACCAAGACCGAGCACGGCATCAATGCCGACGGCCGGATCGTTGCGGCGGACGAGCTCTATACCATGGACTCATCCCGTTTCTGGAAGCTCGACGATGAAGGGAAACTCCTGACCCGCGACGGCAAGCCCGTGTCGTTCTCCAAGGAATTCGCCCGTGGCATGGTGAAGGAGAAGGGCCAGCAGTTCACTCAAGAGCAGGCAAACGAAATCGCCGTGCGCTACATCCAGGGACTGCAACACCTCACCGGGGAGACCTTCACGCCGGACCTGCGGCCACGGGATCAGCGGATCATCGAATCCACGAATCTCATCCTGGATGCGCTGCTGTAGGCGCTGGCGTCTCCGACGGTTCGATTTTCTCCTCCAAGCCCTCCGTTCTGTCGAAGCGGCAGC
>JBFEQB010000043.1:0-26486 GCA_041549835.1 Luteolibacter sp.
GACCGCCTTAGCGGTTGACCCTTTCCCTTCACTCAGGAATGCGCGCGCAATAGCGTGGCCGACGGGCTCTCGCCAAACAGCGCGCGATAGCCGCTAGAGAAATGCCCCATGTGCCAGAAGCCCCATTCCAGCGCGGTCTTCGCGGAGGAAACCTACGGCATCCCGCCCGAACAGGTCATCGGGTCCAGCATCAAGGCGAAGTATGAAATCCACGACGGCAAACCCGTCATCGTCAAGATCCCCGAACTCGACTTTATCGACGACAAGGCCGGAAAGCCCGTCGGCATCCACCAGCACATCGGCCGCCGCCCGATCTTCGCCGCCGGCAACTCCGACGGCGATTTTGAGATGCTCGAGTGGACCACCGCCGGCGAAGGCCCCCGCTTCGGTCTCTACATTCACCATACCGATACCGAGCGCGAGTGGGCCTATGACCCCGCGACTCCCACATCGGCAAGCTCGCCCGCGGCCTCGACGAAGCCCCCAAACGCGGCTGGATCGTCGTCAGCATGAAGGACGACTGGAAAACGATCTATCCGGATTCCCAGGATTGAAACGGGAGACGACCGTCACCCAACCTCGTCTTTTGTCCCCAACCGCAGTTCCTTCGCCTTCTTCAACGCTGGCAGGTATCCCTTCGTCATGTCATGACGGAACATCTCCGAAACCCCGGTGATCGAGCGTGGCGATCATCAAAGCCGCCATATCGAACTCCATTTTGTTGTTCCGCCTGACGATTCCAGCGTCGCACCATATGCGGCGCTGGATATCCCGCGAAGCGGGTCTACGGAGGCAATCCCCCATCTCGCGGCCATCTCATCCACTCCACGTCCATCGAGCGGCGACACATCCGAATCGGCTTCACCATCCCGCTTTCCTTTCGTCGAAACCAGGGGGGAGCCGATTGCCAGTCTTTCAAAAAGGGAGACTCCCATCCCTGGTCCCTCAAGAAATGAAACAACCATGAAACGCTGCCCACAAAGCTTTCTCGTCGCCCACACGGATCACCTTTGAAGTTGCAGTCCGAACAAACATGGCTAAAATTCAGAGTTGGCCTATACTCAACTCTCCGGATCCTCCCATCGGAGATCCCAGCCGCTGAAAACAGGTCCCCTCACACCATCTCTCAGTTTTCAGTTCCCGCATGGGAACGAACCCACATCCTAGCTCCCCCGGCTGGCATGAACTCCCCCGAGCCCAACTTCGATGCCACCCGCATCACGAAAAAATCCTTGGCCGTGGTTTGGTGGGTCCTTCTGCTTCGCGGCCTCCTGCTACTGACAGCCGGGCTTTTCGTTTTCAGCAGACCCGGACTCAGCGCGACGATTTTCATCCAAGTAGTGGGGGTTCTGGTGCTCTTCGAGGGAATCCTCGCCTTGATCGAGTGCTTCTCCCGAAACGGGGATTCACGGGGCTGGTCCGTATTCAAAGGGCTACTCCTCGCGATGGTCGGCATTTTCGCGATCTCCCAGCCCGCGTTCATCGCGGGCTTCGCGGCAATCACCGTCCTCTATCTTGTCGCCACCGTCGCCGTCATCCACGGCACCCTCAATGTCATCGGCGCGGTTCGCACTCCTTCCGCCCCCCCCGTCCGGACCGCATCCCTGTTCAACGGAATACTGACACTGATTCTGGGACTCATCCTCTTCCTCGCTCCCATTTCCTTCGGACTTCTGCTCATCCGGATCCTCGCCACCTTCGCCATCTTCACCGGTCTGGTGCTCCTGTTCCTGGCCTTCAGGATCCATAAGGCGCGCCGAGTATTAGAAACCTGACTTCTCTCTCCCGGCAGATCCCACCTATCCCATCCCACATCATGTATACCGTCATCACCACCACCTGCCTCGTCGCGGCTCTGGCCTGCCAGCTGTCCGCTGAGGAGCCCGAAACCGCGATCACCGGGCTTGAACAGACCGCCGAGAAATTCGTCACCGCCTACAACCACAAGGACGCGGCCGCTCTTGCGGCGCTCTTTGCCGAAAACGGTGAAATCACCAGCCTCACCGGCGAGGAAACCATCTCCGGCCGGGAGGACATCCAAGCTCACTACGAAGAACTCTTTTCCGATGAGGACGCGCCGTCCATCGCGATCGAGGTTTCCTCAGTCCGGCTCGTCGCCCCGAACCTCGCCATCGAGGACGGCATCTTCCACCTGGCTCCACCGGATGATGAAGACACTCCGGCCCAATCGACCGCCTACACCGCCGCCCTGCTCAAAAACGATGCCGGCGTCTGGCAGATCGCGAGTTCCCGCGGTCTGAAAGACGTGACTGACGCCGCTGGCGAGCTCGCCGGCCTCGCCAAGGTCCTGATGGGCGACTGGACCTGCCGCACCTCGGACGGCGTCAGGGTGGATCTCGCCTTCGGCTGGGACCCATCCGGGAAATTCCTCTCGGGCGAGATGCTCACCACCACTTCGGACGGCGAACCTCAGTCCGGAACCATTCGCATCGGCTGGGATGGTGCCCGGAAATCCATCGTCTCCTGGATGTTCGATTCCAAAGGTGGAACCAACCACGGAATCTGGACTCCCACCGACGAGGGCTGGCTCATCCACTCCGAAGGCACCACCGCCGACGGTGAAGCGGTTTCTTCAAGTCAAAAGCTCACTGCTGAAGGCAGCAACACCCTCATCTGGTCCGCCACCAATCGGGTCATTGATGGTGGCATGCAGCCGGACAACAACCTTCGGATCGTCCGCCAAGCTCCCGATGCCGCCGCCAATTGAACCTCCACCCCCCACTATCATGAAACTTCTCCCCACTTTCCTGACCGTTCTTCTCGGCTTTGCATTCATCGCACCGGAACTCGATGCCCGGGAGGCTCGTGGCGGCGGCTCACGCGCCTCGTCACCCAGCCGAAGCCGCAGCTCAAGCCCGAGCCGGAGCAGCAGCCGCAGCCGCAGTTTCAACCGCGACCGTAGCAGTTCCACGAAACGCAGTCCGATGACCGGATCGAGCATCCAGCGACCGACCTACCGCCCGGCACCCAAACCAGTGGCCCGCCCGACCACACGGCCGAGCACCAGGCCCACCGCGCGACCAAGTGCAAAGCCCACCACACGACCGAGCACCAAGCCCACCACACGACCGAGCACCAAACCATCCACCCGGCCGAGCACCAAACCATCCACCCGGCCGACTACCAATCCCGATTCCAGGCCAACGACACGCCCCTCCGTGCAGCGGCCTTCCACCCGGCCTTCCACCCGGCCTTCCACCCGACCTTCCACCCGACCTTCCACCCGACCTTCCACCCGACCTTCCACCCGACCTTCCACCCGGCCTTCCACCCGGCCTTCGGTCCAACGTCCCTCCACGCGGCCGACACCACGTCCGTCGATCGACCGTCCTTCTAAAAACCGACCGTCCACACTACCCGGCATGGTGACCTATCCCAACCGCCCAGGAACCGGCAAACCCGGTCGTCCCAGCACCTTGCCCGCGCCAGGCACCCGCCCTGGTGGGGGCACCCGCCCCGGTAGTGGCACTCTTCCCGGCATCGGCCATCGTCCTGGCTCTGGATACCGCCCGGGCCTGAGCCGTCCCTCACAGAAGCCCGCCCGGAAACGCGACTGGGACCGCAACAAATGGGGCGGCAACCGCGGCATCTGGGGCAGCAACAACAAGGTCAACATCAAGATTAACAACAACTTCAAGAACAGCTACAACTACTCGTATCGCCCGAACTACTGGGGCGGACGCCCCTGGTGGGGAGCAAGCACCTGCCACAAATGGCACCACGGTCATTGGAACTACGGCTGGAACCGCCACCACTATCACTCACACTGGTATTATCGCGACAGCAGCTTCGCCTCCGGATTGATGTGGGGCATCGCCGTGTGGAGCCTCGGCAATATGATCTATGACATAGGTTACCAAACCTATCACAACCCCTATCCGGCCCCGCCCGTTCAGAACACCTACATCAACTATGCCGAACCCGTCTCGGTAGCCGCCGCGGCGCATCCTCCCGGCGACGAGGAAGCCGTCAAGATCGCCGAAACGAAATCCGCGGAAGCCGTCGAGCGCTCACGCAGCGCCTTCAAACAAGGCGACTATGTCACCGCCATGTCCGCGGTGGACGAAGCCCTCGGCCACACTCCGGGAGATGTCACGCTGCACGAATACCGCGCCCTCGTGTTCTTCGCCCTCGGCAAGTATTCAGACGCCGCCGGCGTGCTCAATCCGGTGCTCGCCTCCGGTCCCGGCTGGGGATGGGATACCATGATCGGTTTCTACAACTCGTCGGAAACCTATGACGGCCAACTCCGCAAGCTGGAAACCTACGTTAAAGGCACGCCTGACGCGGCCGACGGTCACTTCCTGCTCGGCTATCACTACATGGTCTGCGGCCACACCGAGAAAGCCTACGAGCAATTCGCCAAAGCCTCGGAACTCCAGCCCGCGGACTCGATCTCGCGCCAACTCCGCGACCTCACCAAGAGCTCGATCCCGGACAGCGCGGACGAAAATACCGAACCGCCCGCCCAACCCGATCCCGTGCCCCCTGAAAAGCTCATCGGCACTTGGGTCAGCGACCGCGGCGAGGACGGCAAGGTCACCTTTACGATGACCGATGACGGCAACTACACCTGGAACTACATGAACGGCGGCAAGAGCTCGGAATTGAAAGGGACTTACGCCCTCAATGATCTCGGCCTGCTCGTCCTCAGTTCAGATGACTCGCAGATGATCTCGGAAATCGCCATCAAGGATGACAAGCAGATGCATTTCACGCTAGTCGGTGCCCCCGACGGCGATCCCGGCCTGGATTTCGTCAAGAACTGATCCCGGTTCGTCGCAATCCCACCCGGCCGGTTTCCCTCAGCAGAAACCAGCTGCCATTGTTAGATCAAGGGGAGCGCGGGCGTCCCGCCCGCGCCACGATGGGCATGAAATCCGGAACTTGACCCGTGCCACGCCCCCCCTCTTGTTTGGGCGTGCACAAAATCGCCTACCACTCCTTCACGATGGGTCGCCGGGCCATCGGCTACGGATTGTTCGGGGTGTGCCTCACACTGCTGGTGGTCGGCATCCTCGCGCTGGAGAAACGTCCTGACCTGAGCATTTGGCACGAGGTGGATCTGGACGAGGAATTCACCCGCCGCTCAGACGTCAAGGACTTCGCCGGTTATCTCGAACTCGAAGACCGCCTCTTCGCCCAACTCGAAAAGAAGGTCTATCAGAAAACCGGACCGGCGGACGCGAATTCGATCAACCGCTACCAGCACGGCAGCCTGACGGACCCCACGGCGATGAAGCCGGACTGGAACCGCAGCTTTGAACTTACCACTGAAAACCCGCAGGCCGGCGTGCTGCTGCTCCACGGGATGTCGGACTCCCCCTACAGTCTCCGCCACCTTGGTGAGAGTCTCCATGCCTCCGGCGCCTCGGTGATCGGGCTGCGCGTCCCCGGCCATGGGACCGCTCCCTCAGGCCTCGTGGAGGTCACCTGGCAGGACATGGCGGCAGCCGTCCGCATCGCGGTGAAACACCTCCGTGCATCCACCGGGGACAAACCGCTCTATCTCGTCGGTTATTCCAACGGTGGCGCGCTGGCGGTGCATTATGCATTGGAAACCATCACCGAACCCACGCTCCCGAAGGTGGACGGGCTTGTATTGATGTCACCCGAAATCGGAGTTTCACCCGCCGCCGCGCTGGCCGTCTGGCAAGGCAGGCTCGGCCACTGGCTCGGTCTGGAGAAACTGGCATGGAACTCGATCTCCCTGGAATACGATCCCTACAAATACGGCTCCTTCGCCGTGAACGCCGGCGACCAGGCCTACCGCATCACCAAGAAAATCGACAAAGTCCTGAGTCGCTTGGCGGAGCAGAAAAAGCTCGATGCCTTCCCGCCCACACTCGCCTTCCAATCCGCGGTCGATGCCACCGTTTCAGCTCCCGATCTCGTCTCGCGGCTCTTCGACAAGCTTCCCGCCCGCAGCCACGAACTGGTGATCTTCGATCTCAACCGGGGACCTTCGATCAAACACATTCTATCAGACAATGCCGTCAAGAACCTGGCCGAGCGGTTGAAAGGCGCCAACCAGTCCTTCACCCTGACCGTCCTCACCAATCGCGACACCGCTAAGGAGAGCACTCCCCATGTCCTGATTCACCGCCGCATCGCGCACCAGACCGAGATCGAAGTCACTGACAGCGGCATGGCCTGGCCGAAGGACCTCTTCTCACTCTCCCACATCGCACTGCCGTTCCCCCCGTCCGACCCCATCTATGGCGGTGGGGATGGCGGGAAAACCATCACCCTCGGCAACCTCGCCCTCCGCGGCGAACGCGGCGCGATCCGCATCCCGCCTGGTGACATGCTGCGCCAGCGGTGGAATCCGTTCTACTTATGGCTCGCAAAGCGCGCGCACGCATTCTGCGGCCTGCCCGCGCCTGAATTGTAGCGGCGGTGTTTCACCGTCGCATTTTCCCGCGAATGAGGCTTGTATTGCAGAGAGTTGCCGCTCCAGTTTCGAATCAACCGGCCGGGAGTCGCCCGTCCACTCGACAATCCTCGATGCCATGAACCTTCCACTGGGTTTCCATCTTCTGACCGCCGCCCTGATTGTGGGAGCGAGCGCCCAACCGCCAGCCGCCACGCCGGCCTTCGAACAGGGTGTCGTGTTTCACGCGCCCGACGTCTTGCCCGCCGAGATGCTGAAAGGCCCGTCCCACCGCGTGCGCGACCAGAAATCACTCGAGGCGATGGGAGTGACCGCGGAGGACATCAAAGAGCTCCAACTCTGCATACAGGCATGCTTTCACCGGCGGCCGGTCACGGATTCAACGCCGCAGGCTGGACTGCCGTGATGATTCCCTACCCTTCCAGATAGTCCGACTCTCCCTTGCCAATGCCCCGCTTTCACCACCGTTCAGTCATTCTGTCAGGCACGCTCGGCGTCCTGCTATTGGCATCGTGTGCCGCGCCGATCTCATACGTCCTGGTTCCATCCAAAACTCCCGCCGGAGACTTCGCGGTCTCCCCGCTATCAGACGCGTTGCATGAGCTTGAAGCAGGCAAGGCGGAGAAAGATCCCTCGGTCGCCGCCGGGCATTTTTTCGACAGCGCCCGCCTCGCCAGCGACAAGGCCCTGCTTGGCGAGTCGGGGGCGCTCGCGCTCTACAACCATTCCGTCGCCCGCTTGATAGAAAGTCTGCAGGACGCCGACTCGCTGCCGTGGGGCAGAACAATCAGCATCCGTTCCGGAGGCTCCAAACGCACGCTGCGCGGCAAACCAGAACCCGGCGCCCCTGTCGAGCCGCGCGAGTTCCGCATAGTGGATAATCTCAATTTCCGCGGAAAATTTTCCGAAACCCGCGCCAACCGGGAGGGAGTCGGCGCTCCGCTCGTGGCCATCGTCCGGCAAAACCATAACTACCGACGTAAATTCGAGTCACCGCAGAATTTCATCAATCTGACCGCCTTACTGCGCTTCGACGGCACGCGCTCCGCCACCCTCGAACTCCATGATCCGCTGGACCTCGACCGAATCTCCATCACCCGCCGCAATCCCCCGCTCGCTGCGAATTTCAGCGCCGCCGCCTCGCTCGGCATGGCGGACCTGCGTCCGGACAAGCTTGGCCTGATCCGCTTGCTCAATCCTCAGAAATACTCGGACACCGCGCGCCTCGTCCGTCTCCAGAAATACGATCCTGACCGTATCCCGGTGCTCTTCGTCCATGGGCTTCAGGACACACCCGCCTCATGGGCACCGATGTATTTCAGCCTACTCAACGATCCAGAGATCCGGAAGCGCTTTCAGTTCTGGGCCTTCAGCTATCCGAGCGGGTATCCCTACCCCTATTCCGCCTCGCTGCTGCGCAAGGAACTGGATGGCATCAACCGCAGGTTCCCCGGCCACAAGGACATCCTCATCATCGGCCACAGCATGGGCGGCATGATCAGCCGCCTCATGGTCACCGACGCCGGTGACACCATCTGGCGCGGTTACTTCGGCAAGAGTCCGTCGGAATTCAAGATCACCGGTTCCAGCCGCCAGTTGCTGCAGGACTCGTTGGTCTTCCGGAACCGGCCGGAGATTCACCGCGCCATCTTCATCTCCGCGCCTCACAAGGGATCGGAAATCGCCTCCAACTGGATCGGCCGGATCGCCTCCCGTCTCATCAACACCCCCAGCTTCATCGCGGATGCCAGGGATTCGTTCGCCTCCGTCATCACCGCAGACGCAGCCTCACTCCAACTCGAACGCGCACCGAACAGCATCGACACCCTTGCGCCTAACAACCGGTTCGTGAAAGCAGTCGCAAACCTCCCCATCGCCCCGGGCGTGACCTATCACTCGATCATCGGCGACCGCGGCAAGGGCGACACCCCGAACTCCAGCGACGGTGTGGTCCCTTACTGGAGCTCCCACATGGCCGGTGCCGCCTCGGAAAAAATTGTCCCCTCCGACCACAGTGCCTATCATGATCCCGCCGCGATCGAAGAAGTCCGCCGCATCCTCAAGCTCGAATTGAAGTCATCCAACCCATCCAAGTGAAGTCATCCAACCCACCTCCATCCCATGAGCGCACAAATCATTGACGCACTCGACGGCGTCGTCACTCTCGAAGTCACCGGCAAAGTCAGCCCCGAGGAACTCGCTGCGAACCAAGCCGAAATACTCAATCACCTCCAGCAATGGGGCGGCGGTTCGATCCTCACGATCTGCGAGGATTTCGAAGGCTTCACCAGCGGCGACTGGTCGGACCTTTCGTTCCAGATGAAGGCGGATCCGCTGCTCCGCAAGATGGCCATCATCGGTGAGAAGCAGTGGAAGGAAATGGCCCTCGCCTTCACCGCCAAAGGCCACCGCCCCTTCCCCATCGAGTTCTTCGAAACCGGCCACCTTCGCGAAGCCAACGCCTGGCTGAAAGCCTGATCCGGATTTCCGGCAAAAAGGCGCCTGTCTTCAAACAGACCCGTCACCCTTGGCGGCCTCCTTTTTCTCCGCCCGGTCGGTGAACCTCTGCACGAAGACATAACACACCGGAATCAGGAACAGGCCGATCACGGTGGAAATGCTCATGCCGAACACCACGCCGGTCCCCATGGTGCTGCGCGAGGCGGCTCCGGAACCGGAAGCGAGCATCAGCGGCACACAGCCGAGAATGAAGGCGAACGACGTCATCAGGATCGGGCGGAGCCGGAGCTTCGCTCCTTCCAGCGCGGCTTCGAGAGTCGGCATGCCCTCGTCGCGTTTCATCTTGGCGAACTCGACGATGAGGATGGCATTCTTCGCCGCCAGTCCGATGAGCATCACGAGACCGACCTGCGCATAGACGTTCATCTCGAAATTGCGCAATAGCAGCCCGACCATGGTCCCGAGAATCACCGTCGGCACCGAAAGCAACACCGCGAAGGGCAGCGACCAGCTTTCATACTGTGCCGCCAGCAGCAAGAACACGAAGATGACCGCCATACCGAAAATCAAACCGATCTGGCCTTCGGACTTCTTTTCCTGAAGCGTGAGGCCGGACCATTCGTAGCCGACGTTGGCGGGCATGGTGGCCATGACCTCCTCCATGGCCTTGAGCGCCTGCGCCGAGCTGTAGCCGGGAGCGGGCGCGCCCATCATTTCTGCCGCCAGATAGAGATTGAAGCGGGTCGTGAAATTCGGGCCGGACATCTTGCTCACCTTCACCAGCGTGCTCAGCGGGACCATGCCCCCCTCGTTGTTGCGTACGAAGAATTTTCCGATGTCGCCGGGAGTATTGGTGTATTCCGGTTCGGCCTGCAGGAAGACCTTGTAAACGCGGCCGAACTTCACGAAGTCGTTCACATACATGCCGCTCAGGTAGGCCTGAAGTGTCTGGAAAACGGAGTCCACAGGCACACCGAGCGTGCGGGCCTTCTCACGGTCCAGCTCCACCTTCACCTGCGGCGTGGACGGCTGGAAGGTGGTGCTCACGCGACCGATCTCCGGGCGTTTCGCAGCGGCCGCGATGACCTGTTGCACGTAGCCCGCAAGGTCGTCCACCGTGCCCCCGGAGCGATCCTGCAACTGCATGGTGAAGCCGGACACGCTGCCATACCCCGGCAGCGGCGGCGGGCCAAAGGCGAACGCCCGTGCGCCGGTGATACGGTAGAACTTCTTGTTCCATTCAGCCGCGATCGCCTTGGCATGGAGTTGCGGATCCTTGCGCTCACTCCAATCGTCCAGGCCGACGAACAAGCACGCCGCATTCGGCACGTTCAGGCTGTTGAGGATGTTGATGCCGCCGACGGTCAGCGCCGTGCGCACGCCCTTGGTTTCGCCGATGATCTGCTCGACCTGCTTGAGCACTTCGTCGGTACGCTGCAGCGAGGCACCCTCCGGCAGTTCCACGGAGACGAACAGATATCCCTTGTCCTCGTCGGGGATGAAACCACCCGGAACGATTTTGCCGAGGCCCCAGATGCCGCCACACACGACCACCAGCATCAGCATGGAAAACGTCGCCTTGCGGGTGAGACCTCCGACAATCCTGCCATAGCGTTCGATCACCCAGTCGAAGAAAGCATTGAATTTCCTGAAGAACCACGCGACCGGCCCACGCCCGGGTGAGGGCTTGCGCAACAGCATGGCCGAGAGCGCCGGGCTGAGCGTCAGCGCGTTGATCGCCGAGAACACCACGGACACCGCAATGGTGATGGCGAACTGCTGATAGAGAGCGCCGGTCACACCGCCCATGAAGGCGACGGGCACGAACACCGCACTCAATACCAGCGCGATGGCCACCACCGGGCCGGACACTTCCTTCATCGCCTGCCGGGTCGCGTCCACCGGGGACATGCCGTGCTCGATGTGATGCTGGACCGCCTCCACCACCACGATCGCATCATCGACCACGATGCCGATGGCCAGCACCAGTCCGAACATGGTCAGCGTGTTCACGCTGAAACCGAGCAAGGGAAAAACGATGAACACACCCAGTAAAGAAACCGGCACGGTGAGCATCGGGATGATCGTCGCACGGAAACTCTGAAGGAAAATGAACACCACGATCAGCACGAGGATGACCGCCTCGAAGAGCGTGTGGACGATCGCCTCCATCGACGCCTTGATCGGCAAGGTTGAGTCGAGCGCGATCTCATACTCCATGTCCGGCGGAAACCGTTTGGACGCATCCTCGAGAATCTTCTTCACGTTGTCCGCGGTCTGGATCGCGTTCGCGCCGGGTGCCAGATAGATGCCCAGACCGCCAGCCGGGGCTTTGCCCAGACGGGCACGCAAGGCATAGGTCTGCGCCCCGAGATCGACGCGGCCCACGTCTTTGATCTTCACCTGAGATCCGTCGGAACCGGATCGAACGATGATTTCCTCGAACTCCTTCGGATCTTTCAGCAGGCCTTGGGCGCGGACGTTGAACTGGCTTTCCTGGCCTGCGGGAGCGGGCTCCGCACCGATGGTCCCTGAGGGAGACTGCGCGTTCTGCTCCTTGATCGCATTGGCCACGTCTTGCGGCGTCACGCCGAGGATCGCGAGTTTTTCCGGATTGATCCAGACGCGCATCGAATAATCCTGCGCGGTGAAATTCTGCACATCGCCCACGCCGGGCACGCGCTTGATCTGGTCCACCAGGTTGATGTCCGCGTAGTTGCCGAGGAAGATGCCGTCATAGGTTCCCTTGGGCGATGACAGGCCGATGGCTAACAGGATGTCGGGAGACGAGCGGTTGACGACCACGCCCTCGCGCTTCACCGCATCCGGGAGTTGCGCCTCCGCCTGGCCCACGCGATTCTGCGTGTTGACCTGCATGATATCCACATCCGTGCCGACATCGAAGGTGACGTTGAGCGTCATCTTGCCGTCGTTGGCGTTGTAGGACTGCATGTAGAGCAACTTGTCCACACCGTTGACCTTGGATTCGATGGGTGTGGCCACGGATTCCATGACCGCCTCGGCCGCGGCACCACGGTAAGTGGAGGTGACCTTGATCAGCGTGGGGCTGACGTTCGGGTATTCCGAAATCGGCAGCCGTGAGAGTGAAATGAGGCCCAAGATGACAGTGATGATCGAGATGACCATCGCCACAATCGGCCGGCGGATGAAGAATTCAGCCATGGTCGTCTTATTCCTTGGCGGTTTTCGCCGCAGCCGCGGGAGCGGATTTCATGGCGGCCAATTGATCCGGAGTCAGCGCGGTCACCAGAGCACCTTCCCGCGCCTTCTGCACCCCCTCGAGGATGATGCGCTCGCCGGCTTTCAAACCATCGAGGATCAGGACGTTCGAGTCCACCTGCTCGCCGACGGTGACGGCCCGCTGGCTGGCGATGCCGTCCGCGCTGACCACCCAGACGAAGGACTTGCCCTGCAGTTCCACCAAGGCACGTTCCGGGATGGCGATGCAGCCCTTGCGCGTGCCGATGTCCACCCGGACCCGCGCGAACATGCCGGGGCGGAGCAGCTTGTCCGGGTTGGGAAACTCGGCGCGAATCCGCAAGGTGCCGGTTTTCACGTCCACCGCACGGTCGATGAATACAAAGCGACCTTGGCCGGGATGATCCTTTCCATCCGCGAGAACAAGTGTCAGGGGGAGATCCTCGACTTTCCTGCCAAGCTTGATGCTTTTCTCTTTCGCACGGATGTAGTCCACCTCGCTGACGTTGCAGTAAAACCAGATCGGATCGAGCGTGGACATCGTGGCCAGCAGCGTGGGCTCCCCCCTGCCGACCAGATCGCCGATGGATACCTGCTTCGCGCCGATGAGTCCCGTGATGGGCGCTTTCACATCGCAGTAGCCAAGGTCCAGTTTGGCCGAGTCCACCCGCGCGTTGGCGGACTGGACACCGGCCTCGCCGACCTCCACCGAGGCGAGCGCGTTGTCGAGGTCCTGCTTGGGAATCGCTCGCTTTTCATAGAGCGGCGTAAGCCGGGCGACGTCCGCCTTGTATTTTGCCAGAGCGGCGTTGGCCTCGGCCAGTGATCCTTCCGCAGCCTTAAGCTTCTCGATGAAGGGCTTTTTATCGAGTTTGAAAATGATCTGATCCTGTTGCACCTCGGTGCCCTCGATGAATGGCGTTTCCTCCACGAAAGCCTCCACCCGGGCTCGCACCTCGACGTTCTGGGGTGAGTCAAGCTGACCGATCAATGTCGAGGTGAGCGGCACATCCGATGTGCTGATTTCCATCACCTCGACAAACGGCGGCGGCGGTGCGGCGGCTTCGGGTTTTCTGCAGGCGCAGAGAAAGAGACTCGCAATCAATGCCACCCCGAGGGGGGCTGCCGGGCTTCTTCCCATACCATGAGAATCAATGAGGGGAATGGTTTTCAATTGGATGTTTCGCTCGGGTTCGAGTTCTGCGGAAACGTGGCTGAATATTCAGTGACTGGCCGGGATGATTTGCTTTTTTGCCAGCAATCATCGCCCTAAATCCCCTATCTGATAAAGAATCGCTCCCAGAGTGTCAACTCCGGTAGTGGTGAGCCCCGGGCTCCAGGGTCCTGTTTCTGAAATGACTCGGGAAATTTCGGAAGTCAGGCGAAGTCTCCCGAACTCCGGGGAAAGAATCCACTTGAAGCCAGTGAGGCTCCCGTCAAGATGCCGGGATCCAATGAGCAAAAGGCGGACGGGTCCGATGTCCCCCTGCCGGAAACCCGGCGACTGGACAAGCCGGCGCCTAACAAGCCATCACCCGCCGGAATCCCCCAACCAACGATCACGATCCAGATGCGAACCACCGCCAGATCCCTCGCCCTCATTTCCAGCTCGTTCCTTTTGGGTTCCTGCGTGCTCGGTCCCCAGCCGGGATCGCCGGAATACCAAACTCCCGCCTCCATCCGCGGCGACTCGGCCCCTCACGGCACCTCGTTCGGCGACAAGGCCTGGCGCTCGGTCTTCACGGAATCCACCTTGCGAGGACTTATCGAAAGAGCCCTGAAAAACAACCCGGACCTCGTCGCCGCCACCTTCCGCATCGAGCAGGCACGCGCCGAGGCCTACGCCGCACGATCCGGCTGGTTCCCCCAGATCGGCGGCAGTGCCGGCGGCTCCGCCAATTATGGATCCATCAATGCCGCCCAGGTCATTCCCGGGACCGACCGCAACTCGGAATCCTATGATATCACCGGCCTGTTGAGCTGGGAAATCGACCTCTGGGGGGGCATCCGCCGCAGCAACCAGGCGGCGCGCGCGCAACTCCTCGCCGCCGAATACCAGCGCGATGCCGTCCAGACCAGTCTCGTCGCCGCCGTCGCCGCCGCCTACATCGAACTCAAGAACCTCGACGAACGCCTGACTATTTCCATCCGCACCCGGGACAGCCGTGAGAAATCCCTGCAACTCGTCACCGATCGTCGCGACGGAGGCGTCAGTTCCGATCTCGAAGTGGCCCAGGCCGCCGCATTGTTAGGCCAGGCCCGCACCGCCATCCCCATCACCGAACAAGCCATCACCGCGAAGGAAAATGAAATCCGCTCCTTGCTCGGCGATTTTCCCGGCGGCGTCACCCGTGGTGGCAGCCTCCGGAGCCTCGAATCCTCGCTGCGCATCAAGGGCGGTTTGCCATCCAGCCTGCTCGAACGGCGTCCTGACATCGCCGCCGCGAATCAGGCCTATCGGGCCGCCACCGCCGGGATCGGCGTGGCCGAGGCGCTGCGCCTCCCCTCGCTCTCCCTGACCGGCAGCGGCGGTGTCGTCAGCGGCAGCCTCGATAACCTGCTTGAAGGAAAATCCGGCGCCTACTCCATCGGTCCGCGCCTCGCGGGACCGATCTTTGACGCCGGCCGAAGCAAGTCCCGGGTGGATGCCGCCACGGCCCGCGCCGGTGAAGCCCTCGCCGCGCACGACATGGCCGCCAAGCAGGCCTTCCGTGAGGCGGCGGACTCGCTCAACGCCCATCTGAAAACCGGCCAGATCGTCACCGAGCTATCCAAGCTCGTGGAATCCAACCGCAAAGTCGCATCCGTCGCCACCGACCGCTACGAGGGCGGCCAGTCGAGTTATCTCGAAGTGCTCGACGCCGAACGCAGCCTGTTCTTCTCCGAGTTGGATCTGGCGGATGCCCGCCGCAACCGGTTGCTCGCCGTCGTCCAAGCCTACCGCGCCCTCGGTGGTGGGTGGAAGTGATCATCGCGGTTCAATAACGCGGCAGGGCGGTGCCGCGGAACACGACGGCAAGCACCTCCTTGCCACCGCCACGATGAGAGTCAATCTTCTGCCATCAAATACGCCACCAGTGCGTTCAGCTCTTCCTCGGAGAGCTTGTAAGCGCGCTTGACGATGCCCGGCTTCATCGTTTTCGGCGCGGTGACCCACAAGCGGATGTCCTTTTCCGGGATCCTCCCGCCGACGCCGTCGAGGGTGGAGCGCGGGTTGCCTTCACCATGGATCGAGTGACACTTCTGACAACCTTGGGAGATGAACACGGAGCGACCTCTGGCAATCTGCCCCTCGCGCGGCAACAGGCCGCTCGTTTCAGAGAAATCCACAGGTTCAGGCGTGGGAATGGGTGCCGGGCGATCCGCGCCGCTCCGCAGGGTGGCGAAAACGAGTGCCAGCACCACGATCAACAGCGCGGTGACGGCCACGAACAGCTTGGCTAAAACAATACGCATGAGAATTCAGGCAAGGTCGAACAACTCGGTGTGCAGGTGTCCAAGCGGGATGCGGATGGCGTGGAGCGCACGTTCCACCGAATGCGTCATCGCTTCCGGTCCGCATATGAAATAATGCAACCGGCTTCGGTCGGCGGGCAGGTGACGTTCGAGCAGCGCCGCGTCGATTCGCCCGATTTCGCCGCTCCATGACTCGGGGGGCTCTTCCAGCACATGGACCACCGTGAGTTTAAGCCGGGATTTCAACGATTCGATATCCTCTCTGAAGGTCATACGCTCCCAGCGGCGGTAGGCGTAGATCAGCAGGATGGGCCGGGGGTCCCGGCGGGCGGCAAGGGCGCGCAACATCCCCATCAACGGAGCGATGCCGATCCCACCGCCAATGAACACATAGCCGGGTGCCGGGTGGCGCTCACAGTTAAACGCACCATACGGACCATCCACATAAGCCGTTTCTCCGGGCCTTGTATCCTTGATCGTGGCAGTGAAGTCACCGAGTTGCTTGATCGTGAACTCCAGCCGCCCGGAAGCCGACGGCGCCGAAGACATCGAGAACGGATGCTCCCGCATCGCGAACGGACTCCCTCCCAGCGTCAGCCATGCGAACTGCCCCGGACGATGGCTGAACCCGTGATGCCCGCGCGGTTCGACGGCTACCGTCCACGCGTCTCCACGTTCGGGCCGGACGGCCACCACCTCGTAGGGGTGGTGCAGCAGCCACCACGGGCGCAGCAACCGGACATAAGCGAGCACGCCGAAGCAGGAAGCGCCGATCACCGACCAAAGGGCCTGCTTCCACCAGGTGCCAGTTTCGTGGCCAATGCCACCGATGTGTGCGAGTGCCAGCGCCAGAGCCGCTAAGGCCAGCACACTGTGCCAACGCCGCCAGACATCATAGTGCAATCCCAGTGCCTTGCGCCAACATGAAGAGATGATCAGCGCCAGCAACAAGACCACGGACGCCACGCCCGCCGTCATGTGCCACGGTGACTGCAGCGGATTGATAAAACCGAGCAACTCCGGACTGTCCATGATCAGGATGAGCGGATGGGCGAGAATGAGCACCAGGGCAACAGTGGCGATGTGACGGTGGAAATAATAGATGATATCGATCCCGAAGGGTGCCGCCGCACGCTTGAAGCGCGCCGTGAGCATGAACTGGACGCCCATCATCGCGGTGCCCGCAAAGCCGAAGGCGATGGCGAGGTTCCACCAGAAACCGTTCGAAACCCCGGGCTCGCCAAGCAGCAGGGCGAAGAGCGGTGCAAGCACCAGCGCAAGATATACGGCGATCCAGAAAGCGGCACGGCCAAGGTTCATCGGTGCACGGGGGGGCGGGCGCGGAATATCGCGCGGTTTTTCTCGAAGCCCGGGCCATCAAGTCGTCGATTGCCCAAACCGTTCCAAACAACCTAAGCGGCTGCCCCATGGACGCAACGGATTCTTCAGGCCGGGGGAGCCGCTGGATTTCATTGCCCCTCCGGCAGAGAAACCCGATCACCATTTCCCCTGGAGATAGATGAAGCCCCTGCCCGAGTGGGGCCGGAGCGGGCGGATCGAGTCCGGTAGTTGGCACGCGGCCATAAAAAAGGGCGGAGCTTGCGCCCCGCCCTTTCATGAGATGATATCAACTTACTTACCCCACTTCTCGAGCAGGGTCCTGGCCATCGCGCTGGGCGTTTCAGAAACCGCGATGCCGCACTCGGCGAGAATCTTCTTCTTCGCCTGGGCGGTGTCTTCCTCCCCTCCGACGATGGCACCGGCGTGGCCCATCCGGCGGCCCGGAGGCGCGGTGGCTCCGGCGATGAATCCGGCGATCGGCTTCTTGCAGTGTTCCTTGGCCCAGCGGGCGGCCTCGACTTCCGCCGTGCCGCCGATTTCGCCGATCATGATGATCGCTTCGGTTTCGGGATCATTGTTGAACATTTCGAGCACTTCGAGGTGATTGGTGCCGTTGATCGGGTCTCCGCCGATGCCGACACAGGTGCTCTGGCCGTAGCCGAGCTGGGTGAGCTGCCAGACGGCCTCATAGGTGAGGGTGCCGGAACGGGAAACCACACCCACGTTGCCACGCTTGTGAATGTAGCCGGGAGCGATGCCGATGCGGCAGCCGCCGTGGCTCTTCTCTCCGTGACCGGGAGTCACGAGGCCGGGGCAGTTCGGTCCCACAAGGCGGGACTTGGAACCGACGAGCATGGATTTCACCCGCATCATGTCCATGACCGGGATCCCTTCGGTGATGCAGACGATGAGGTCCACACCAGCGTCCGCGGCTTCGAGGATGGCGTCCGCGGCGAAGGCGGGCGGCACGAAGATGGCGGACGCGGTGGCTCCGGTTTCCTTCACGGCTTCAAAAACGGTGTCGAAGATCGGCACGGTGTTTTCAAACATCTGGCCGCCTTTCGCGGGGGTGACACCGCCCACGATTTTGGTGCCGTATTCCAGCGAGAGCTTCGCATGGCGCGCTCCGAAACTGCCGGTGATGCCCTGGATCAGGACCTTGGTGTTTTCGTCGATGAGAATGGACATGGGAAAAGTTTTCTAGAGTTCAGTGTTCGGAGTTTCAGGAAACCGCGGCGACGATTTTCTTCGCGCCGTCGTCCATGCCGTCGGCGGCGACGATGTTAAGACCGGAGGCGGCCAGCGTCGCCTTGCCGGCTTCCACGTTGTTACCTTCCAGGCGGACGACGAGCGGCAGCGACAGGCCGGTCTCACGGGCGGCGGCGACGACGCCCTCGGCCACAATGTTGCAGTCCATGATGCCACCGAAGATGTTGATGAAGATGCCCTGCACGTTCGGATCTCCGAGAATGATCTTGAAGGCCGCGGCGACCTGTTCCTTGGACGCTCCGCCACCGACATCAAGGAAGTTGGCGGGTTCGCCGCCGTGATGCTTGATGATGTCCATGGTGGCCATGGCAAGGCCGGCACCATTCACGAGGCAGGCGATGTTGCCATCGAGCCCGATGTAGTTGAGGTCGTATTCCGCGGCCGCCACTTCGCGCGGGTCCTCCTCATCCTTGTCGCGATAGGCGGAAATCTCCGGGTGCCGGTAGAGCGCGTTGTCATCGAAGTTGAACTTGGCGTCCAAGGCGAAAACGTGATCGTCGGTGGTGATGACGACCGGGTTGATCTCCACCATCGAACAGTCGCTCTCGATGAAAAGCTTGTAGAGCGAATGGAGCAGGCGGCCGAACTGGCGGGCGGTGGTGGTGAGGCCGAGGCTGGCGCAGAGTTTGCGGACCTGATAGGCCTGCAGGCCGGCAAGCGGGTGGACGAATTCGCGGAGGAGTTTTTCCGGGGTCTTCTCGGCGACTTCCTCGATGTCCATGCCGCCTTCGGTGGACGCGATGATGACCGGCTTGCACGAAGCCCGGTCCATCAGGATGGCCAGGTAGAGTTCCTTTTTGATCGTGACGGATTCGGCAACCATCACCTTGCGGACGAGGCGGCCGGCCTCGCCGGTTTGCTTGGTGACGAGCGTTTCACCCAGCATCTTTTCGGCCACGTCGCGCGCGGCGTCGGCGGATTCCACGAGGTGCACGCCACCTTGGAAGCCGTTCTTAAAGACCCCCTTGCCGCGGCCACCGGCGTGGACCTGCGCCTTGACGACGAGGTTCGGAACCGCCAGCCACTTGGCGGCGTCATGCGCCTCCTTGGCGGTGGAGGCGGCTTTTCCCTTGGGGCTGGGCACTCCGAAGCGATCGAAGAGTTCCTTGGCTTGGTATTCGTGGATGTTCATGGGGCGCGGATTCGATAGGTGGCGGCGAAAGTTCGGGCGGACCGTATTTCCTCAACACTCTCCCGGTCAAGGCATCCTCTTGGAAAATTCAGGTCCCGCCGTTGACGGCCCGGCCCGATTCCCGCAGCAGGCGGGCGACCCCGGCATTGAACGCATCCGCCGCGGCAAGGTCATCAAGCGCCAGGTGCATGCGGTAGCGCCAGTAATACGGCATGATGGCGGGCACGTTGATGCGTTCGGCATCCGGGTCCGGATGGCGGAGGTTTTCGTCGATCGCCAAAAGATCCTGTAGCGGGAAAACCACCCACATCGCGGGAGATTCAAGGTGTTCCCGCAGGATGCCGGCGGCGAGCTCCCCGGTGAGCTCCACAGGTGGAAAGGCCACGCCGAGGTGCTGCCAGGCGAATCTAGCGGCGACCTGCGTGTCCTCGCGCCACCAACCACGCAAGGTCGGCATGTCATGGGTGGACGGGCTCACAACGCTGAGGTAGGGCGCTTTGGCAGGATCGCTGAAATCAAGCTCGGAGGATTTCGGCATCCGTTGGATTTCCAGTGACAGGATTCCGAGTTCCTTCAGCACCCCCGGCACACAGTCCGGCACCATGCCGAGATCCTCGCCGCAGAGCAGCATCGAACTCGCGCGCCGCATGGCTGGCAGCTTCTCATACCCCCGCGCCTGCCAGAAACCGTCCTGCCTGCGGTAGAAATAATCCACGTAGAGCGCGTCCACCCGTTCCTTGATCCGCTCGTCGAGATCCTCGAAGGACTGGGTCATCTGCAGCAGCATGCGCGGGTGGAACTGGGTGCCGTTCGAACCGGGAACCTCGAAAAACAACACGTCGCTCGCACAATCCAGCAAGCCTTGGCGCATCCGCTCCACCTGCGGGTCCTCCATGTCACGCGTGGCGAAATGCTCGAGAATCCGGCGCTGGGTGGAGACGAACGGACGGAGCTGGTAGCAATCATCCCCCCACGGCTCCAGATAGTGCTGCACCACTTCGCTGGCGGCATCACCAAAGCGCTCCCACAGGACACGCCCGGGAATGTGCGGACGGCAGAAGCGATCGAAATCGAACGGAATCCCCCGCTCCCGGAATTCATCCATCCGGACCGGCAGCGCCGGATCGAACCACCCCATGATGCCTTCCACCTGATCACTGGGAACCTGCCAGATCCGGAAAAAACCGAGGATGTGATCGATCCGGAAGGCATCGAAATAATGACTGAGATGTTCGAAACGCGAACGCCACCATTCGTAGCCATCCTGACGCATCGCCTCCCAGTCATAGGTGGGGAAGCCCCAGTTCTGGCCCTTGATCGAGAATGCGTCCGGCGGCGCCCCGGCCTGGGAGTCCATGTTGAAGAGATGCGGTGCGGACCATGCGTCCACCGATTCGCGGTCGACGCCGATCGGCAGGTCGCCCTTGAGCGCCACACCGCGTTGGTGCAGGTGCGCGGCAGCCTCCGAGAGCTGGCTGTCGAGTTCGCACTGCAGCCAGATGTGATAGGAAACCTCCGGCCATTCGGGATGGGCCGGATCGGCCATGGCATCCACCCGCTCGCGGTCGAACACCGCCCAGTCCTCCCACTGGCTGAAGTCCGCGGTCTGGAAGTGATCACGCTTCACACAAAACACGGCGTAAGGCACCACCCAGTCCCGGTTTTCCTCGAGAAACCCGAGGAAGCCCGGGCTCACGGTGATCGACTTCCGGTGTCTCTTGAAAACCCAGCGGGTGAGCCGGGTCTTCGCCTTCATCACCTCCTCGTAATCCACCTGTTCCAGCGCGTTGAGCGCCGTGCGGGCGGAGGCCAGCTCATCGGCGAACGCCGCCGGCATGGCGTGCCCCAAATCCTCGATCCGCAGGTAAAGCGGATGCAGTGCGAACACACTGATGGCAGAATACGGATAGGAATCCGTCCAGTCATGCGACGAGGTGGTGTCGTTGACTGGCAGGACCTGGATCAGCTTCAAACCGACCTCATTCGCCCAGTCCGCCAGCGGTTTGAGATCCGCGAATTCCCCGACGCCGAGGCTCTTCCCGCTGCGCAGTGAAAACACCGGAACCGCCACCCCCGCCGCCCGATAGAGCGAGGCCGGCTCCCGCCGGTAACACTCGCCGTGAACCGTCGTCCATTGGCGTTCGGCGAGCGCGTGGGGTTCCAACACGCGGTTTTCACCGGTCTCCAGGCCCACCGCACAGCCGAGCGCCGGATTGAAAAGCCCGTATTTATACTCGATCCGCCAATCCTCGGGAAGCCGGACGCTGGCCTGCCAGAGATTCGCGGATGCCTCTTGCATTGGCACCGCGTGATGCCATCCCCAGTCGCCAATTTCGCGGGCACCGCCTATCAGGCAGGGCACCAGCCCCTTCGGCACCGCCGCCATGCGGAGCTGGAACGTATGGTTCGCCCCGGCCGGAACCACCGGCTCCGCGAACGGCCCGCGCGGCGGCAGCACCGCCTTGAACGCCTTGGTTTCAAACGCATAATCCACTGTGCCCGCCGAGCACCAGTCATCCTCAAGCAGAAGAACCTCGTGGGAAACCGGATCCGCCAGCACGCTCCTCGGACCGTCCCATTCGTCGAGCACCACCCCATTACCCTCCTCGCGGAACTGATAGACATATTCCAGGCGCAGCCGGCACGTCGCGCTGACCCGATGCTCCGCCTCCCATTGCCCGGAATTCCGCCAATACAATGGCAGCACCTGCTCGATGCGCAGATCGGTGCCGTCCAGCACGGTGGCCAGCTTCAGCCAAAGCGACTGCCCGGGCACGGTGTGGTAGTTCAGGCGAAAAACAATCTTCATGGGGGTTCCTTGCAACACTGTTGCACCACACTAATGGCAACCGTGGACCAGGTGCAAGCGGGCCTTTGGCCCGGAACCCCGCAAATCCGCGGCCTCACTGGATGGCGGCTCGGACATTCCTTTAGGGTGAGTGGCAACTGAACCGGGTCACCCGCACGGCCGGCTGGATTCAAACCACGACCTCTACGGCCGCCTCAGCCGCCCCCCCGAGAAGAGAGATTCGAGCAAGAGACGGGCACTGGCGCTCTGCGAGCGCCGCTACGATTCAATGTCCCCGCTGGGCGGAGAGGGCCCGGTCAGTGATCGAGCTTGAGCTTCTTGAGCTTGGGCTCGATGACGTAGCGGCAATACGGATTTTTCGTTTTGTTCTGGAAGTAGTAGTCTTGGTGGTCTTCCGGTGCCGGATAGAAGGTGGAGGCCTTGGTGATCTCGGTGACGATGGGGTCCTTGAAGTTTTTCGCGGCGGCGGCTTTGGAGGCTGCGGCGGTTTGCTTCTGGGCGTCTGAGTGATAGAAGATGGCGGATCGGTATTGGGTGCCGACGTCGTTGCCCTGGCGGTTGAGGGTGGTGGGGTCGTGGAGGTCCCAGAACCAGGCGAGCAGTTTCTCGTAGGAGACTGTTTTCGGGTCGAAGGTGATGTGGACGACTTCGGCGTGACCGGTGGTGCCATCGCAAACCTGGGCGTAATCCGGGTTTTTCACGTGGCCGCCCATGAAGCCTGAGGTGACGGAGTAAACGCCATCGAGCTGGCGGTATGCGGCTTCGAGGCACCAGTAGCATCCGCCAGCGAGCGTGGCGGTTTCGGCGTCTGCGGGGATTTCACTGGCGGGAGTGGCGGGATGGGACATGGATTTTTTCTCGGGTTCGCACGAAGCGAGCATGGGCAGGACTGTGAAGGCGGCAAGGAGAAGGGACTTCATGGGAATGGGAGCAGCGGGGCGTGGGTTTTGTTCCCGGAAAATCCTACCATTCGATGCCGACGCCTTCTTCGGGAATGAGGACTTGTTCGGAGATGCCGAGGCGATCGGCTTCGGCCAGCAGGCGGTTGACGGGTTCGTCATGCGGCTCGTTGCCTAAGGGAAAGGTGCCGTAGTGCATGGGGATGAGAAGTTTCGCGCCGAGATCCGCGAAGGCGCGCACGGCTTCCTCGGGGTTCATGTGGACGTCGCGGCCGCTTGGTGCTTCGTAGGCGCCGATGGGCATGAGGGCGACGTCGATGTCATGGCGTTTGCCAATTTCGGAGAAGCCGTCGAAGTAGGCGCTATCGCCGCAGTGGAAGACGCTCTTGTCATCGGTCTTGACGATGTAGCCGCCGTAGTCGCGGTGGATGTCATGCAGGAAACGCGCGCCCCAGTGGTGGGACGGGGTGTGGATGATTTCGAGTTTGTCGAATTTCAGTTCGTCCCAGACGCGCATTTCGTGGGTGGCGGGGAATCCGAGGCGCTTGACAAGCGAGCCGCTGCCGAGCGGGACGATGATGCCTTCGCTGGCCTGGAGGATTTTCAGGCTGGGCTTGTGGAGGTGGTCGAAATGGGCGTGGGTGACGAGCACGAGATCCACTTCAGGGAGGCCGTGCAGGTTGAGGCCGGGCTGGCGGCGGCGTTTCACCGGGCCATGCCATTTCGCCCAGTTGGGATCGACGATGACCGAGTGACCGGCAAACTGCAGGAAAAACGAGGCATGGCCGATCCAGGTGATACGGACTTTATCGGGCTCCGGCGTGGCAAGCACCGGTTCGAGCACATCGCCAGCGGTGCGACGGAACATCCCGGGCACGATGCGGTGGCGGAGGAAACGCAGGTTGCGCGCCGGCCAGCCTCTCTGGGGCATCAGGCCGGAATAGCGGGCGGAAGGCTCCGCGGGCTGGGCTGGTGGCTCGGGTTTCACGGACTTGGGATACTCCACAACGAAGCAATGCCTTGCACCTGACGCTCGCGATTGCAAGGCGGGTTTGCAATCCCGCCGAAGTCCGGCCAACGTCTGCGCGTGTCCCAGCCGTATCTGTCACTTGAAGCCGAGCTCCACGACGCGTTTTGGGATGCGGAGGATGATGAATCCGAGGTGCGCTTGATGGCGGATTTCCTGAAACACCACCCGGGGCCGGCGTTGGAAATGGGCTCAGGTTCCGGGCGGTTGATGTTTCCACTTCTGGCAGCGGGTGTGGAAATCGAAGGGCTGGAACTCTCGCCAGACATGCGGGCGCTGGGCTCCCTCCGCGCGCAACGGTTGGGGGTGAAAGCCATGGTGCATGAGGGCGACATGACCTGCTGGGATGGCGGCCAGCGCTACTCCGCGGTGCTCGCCCCGGCATTCACCCTGCTGCTCGCCCCAGACCCGGAAGCGGCTCTGCGCCACTGGCACGGACTTCTGGCAGACGGCGGAGGGCTCTATCTCACGGTGTTCATGCCCTATGCGGAACTGCTTGGTGATTTACCCGAAAACGCGTGGTATCCGGACCATGAGGCCACCCTTCCGGACGGCCGCAAGGGGCGCCTGGAAACCCGCCACCGCTTGGACCGCGAACACCAGCTCCTTCACCGCGAGCACCGGTATGCGCTCTCCGGAAATCCGCCCGTCACCCATGAGTCCCAACAGACGATCCGCTGGATCGAGCATCAGGAAATGCTGGCGCTCCTGGAAAAAACAGGATTCCGGCTGACCCGGTTTTTTGTCGATTTCGATCCCGATCGGGATGATCCGGATCCTGATCTCGCGGATTTCGACGGAATCCTGACCTATCAAGCCGTCCGCTCGGACTGAGCCCGACGCCACCGGTTTCCGTGCGGAAACCGGCGAAGCATGCGCCCCACCCCGCCTCCCCCCCGGATTTGGCAGCCGCGCAAAAAATGAACACCCGGAGCGACTCAACCTTGCCCCCGGGATACGGTTCATGCACCCTCCGACGCGTCCGCGCTCCGCGGGGAGCATTCATCCCGTTCGGACCCAATTCTCATCAAGCTGCCGCCACCCCGATCATTCGTCCCTTCCAGAATCCGAATCACCTGCTCTTCCCATGCTGCAAATCAACCCGAATCTCAGCGATCTCGTCTCGGACGCCGCGGCCGGACTTCTCAAGCACCTTGAATCCAATGCCACCATCACCGCCACCGCCCCCGGTCGCGTGAATCTGATCGGCGAGCACATCGACTATTGCGACGGGTTCGTCATGCCTTTCGCCATCGACCGCCACATCGTCATCGCCGGCTGTGCAAACGACTCTTCGGAGGTCCGCATCAGCACCGCACTCAGTGAGGAAATCGCCGTCTTCGATCTCTCGCAACCCGTCGTCGAGGGCGAGCCGAAGTGGACCAACTACATCCGCGGCGTCATCCGCGGCTTCCAAGACCGCGGCTATCACGTCCCCGGCTTCGATGCCTACATCCTCTCCTCGGTCCCCGGCGGGGCCGGCCTCTCATCATCCGCCGCGCTCGAGTGCGCCACCGCCACCTTTCTCGAAGGCCTGCTCGACACCCGCCTCCAGACCCGCGAAAAGGCCCTGCTCTGCCAGAAAGCCGAACACGATTTCGCCCATGTCCCCTGCGGCATCATGGACCAGTTCGCCTCTGCCTTCGGCAAGGCCAACCGCCTCGTCCTCATCGACTGCCAGTCCGGCGAACCCGAACTCGTCCCCTTCGAAAACCCGGACCTCACCGTGTTGATCTCCAACACCATGGTCCACCACGAA
Organism: Luteolibacter sp.; assembly: GCA_041549835.1. Classification (GTDB taxonomy): domain Bacteria; phylum Verrucomicrobiota; class Verrucomicrobiia; order Verrucomicrobiales; family Akkermansiaceae; genus Luteolibacter. The sequence goes on from JBFEQB010000043.1 coordinate 25,787, forward strand.
CTCTCCGACGGTGGCTACGCCGCCCGCCGCAAGCACACTGAGGACGGCCTCGCCATCCTCGGCAAAGCCTCATGGCGCGATGTCACCGCCGCTGATGTCCAGACCCACTGGGACAAACTCGGTGACCCAGTGAACCGCCGCGCCCGCCACGTCGTCGGCGAGATTTCCCGCACCATCGCCGCCGCCGCGGCTCTGGCCCGCAATGATTTCGAAACTCTCGGCCCACTCATGGCCGCCAGCCACGACTCCCTGCGCGACGATTTCGAAGTCTCCTGCAAGGAACTCGATCTCATGGTCGAGATCGCCCGCAAGATCGGCCGCCAAGGCGGGGTCATCGGCGCCCGCATGACCGGTGGCGGCTTCGGCGGATCCACCGTCACCCTCTGCGAATCCCGCAAAGCCGCGGAAATCGCCGCCACCCTCGCCTCCGAATACGAACAGGCCACCGGCATCGCGCCGCAGATCTTCGCGTCGCGCCCCAGCGAGGGCGCGCATCTGGTGGCGTAGCTTTGGAGTGCGGTGAAGCATGCTTCACCGCTTTTGAGAGAGCGCTCCGACTCAAGGCCGCAGCCGCAAATCCCATCCCCGGCAAGCCCGAAGCCGGACTCTTCCGCATTGGGACGAAGCCGTTTCAGCATCAAACGCCCAACCCCAAAGCGGTGAAGCACGCTTCACCGCTTTTGAGAGAGCGCTCCGACTC
>JBFEQB010000044.1:0-25127 GCA_041549835.1 Luteolibacter sp.
CAGCAATGCGGGCCGCTTCCTCGGCGTCGATGCTGGATTGGAGATCTTCATCGCCGGCGATGCGGGCCGCGTCTTCGGCATCGATCTTAGCTTGGAGATCTTCGTCACCGGCAATGCGGGCCGCTTCTTCGGCATCGATCTTAGCCTGGAGATCTTCGTCGCCGGCAATGCGGGCCGCTTCTTCGGCATCGATCTTGGCTTGAAGATCTTCGTCGCCGGCGACGCGGGCGGCCTCTTCGGCGTCGATGTTGGCTTGGAGACCTTCGTCACCAGCAATGCGGGCGGCCTCTTCGGCGTCGATGTTGGCTTGGAGACCTTCGTCACCAGCAATGCGAGCGGCCTCTTCGGCGTCGATGTTGGCCTGCAACTCGGTATCCGCATCGGCGCGGGCGGCGGCTTCGGCATCAATGTTGTCCTGCAGCTCGGCGTCCGCGCTACCGGTGACAATCTGATCGATCTGAGACTGCAGCGAGTCATCGACTTCGGAACGCGTGGCGGCTTCGGCGTCAATGGCGCTTTGCAACTCGGCGTCAGCGGCAGCACGAGCGGCCGCTTCCGCATCAATGTTCGCCTGCAGGTTTTGGTCGCCGGATTCGCGGGCGGCCAGTTCTGCTTCCAGTTCGTTCCAACTCACGCTGCTACTGTTGGACTGGGCGGATACCAACGGGGAGCTGGCGATGGCGGCAAGCAGCGCGCACATGAGATAGCGGTTTTTAGGATTTCTTTTCATTTTTCCGGGGGTGTGTGTTTGGGGGTGAGAATATTCTCCTCGTCGCGTTGTGACCTGGCCTCGTCCACCACCGTGTTAGAAGTGATTGTTAGAGCCAGAGGAAGGCCGTGAGAGAAAAAGGGAGTGGGGGTGGGGATGCGGGGGTGTTTGGGGGGGTGGAAGAGCCGGGGGGGCTCTCAGTGACGCCAAGACCCTATCCCATTTCCTTATATTACGTACTTCCGTAATCACGCCTACGCATTCGCGGGGGTATTGAAGGTGGTGCCCGCTCTGCAATTCGGCCCTACAATCGCGCCTTGCCCCGTGCCGCCGCGCCTGCTTCCATCCGCGCCCCAACCCGCATACCCCTATGGCCAACAAAGACGTCACCGATCCCGCCCGCATGGAGAAAATCGTTTCGCTGTGCAAACGCCGCGGCTTCATTTTCCAAGCCGGCGAGCTCTATGGAGGCCTCAACGGATGCTGGGATTACGGCCCGCTCGGCGCCGAACTGAAGCGCAACCTCAAGGACTTCTGGTGGCGCAAAACCGTGCAGGAGCGCGACGACGTGCTCGGCATGGACGGCGCCATCCTGACCATGGAACAGGTGCTCGTTTCCTCCGGCCACGTTGGCGGATTTTCGGACCCGATGTGCGACTGCCTGCTCTCAAAGGCCCGCCTCCGCGCCGACCAGATTCCGGCCCAAGACGGCACCGCCGTTTGGTTCAGCGGTGCGAAACATGCCGCCACCGAGTGGAGTGTCGAACGATCGTTCGCCGTGCTCGTCGCCACCGGCAAGGACCCGATGGACGCCCACAAGACGGCCCGGAAGTATTACTCCGAATTCCTCTCCAACAAACAAATCTCCCCCAAGGAACTCGAACTCATCGAGGAGCGCCGCGAGGAAGTGACCGAGTCCACCCAGTTCAATCCGGAAACCGGCAGCCTGCTCACCGAACCGCGCCAGTTCAACCTGATGCTGCAGACGAACTTCGGCGCCACCGGCGAACAAATCGCCTACCTCCGCCCGGAGACCGCGCAATCGATCTTCTGCCAATACAAAAACATCCTCGATTCCAACCGGGTGAAACTCCCCTTCGGCATCGCCCAGTGCGGCAAGTCGTTCCGCAACGAGATCAACCCGCGCAATTTCACCTTCCGCTCGCGTGAGTTCGAGCAAATGGAAATCGAATACTTCTGCCACCCGGACGACGGCATGCGCCTCACCGACGAATGGTTGGAGACCCGCCTCCGTTTCTACGAGGAAATCGGCATTCCCCGCGAAAAACTCCACATCCTCGACGTGCCGGACGGCGAGCGCGCGTTCTACTCGAAGAAAACCTACGACATCGAATACGAATTCCCCTTCGGCATCCAGGAACTTGAAGGCGTCGCCTACCGCACCGACTACGACCTCGGCGTGCACCAGAAAGGCGCCGGCAAGCCCCTCGAATACTTCGACGAGGAAACGAAGCAACGGTTTCTCCCGCACGTCGTCGAGCCATCCGCCGGTTGCGACCGCACCGTGCTCGCACTCATCTGCGAAGCCTTCGACGAGGAAACCCTCACCGATGACAAGGGCAAGGAAGACACCCGCACCGTGCTGCATTTCAAACCAACCATGGCACCGATCAAGGTTGGCATTTTCCCGATGCTCAAAAAGAACGAAGAGCAGGTCCGCATCGCCAAGGAGATTCAGAAAACCCTGCAAAAGTGGATGCCCGTCTTCTACGACGATGGCGGTGCGCTCGGCCGCCGCTACCGCCGCCAGGACGAAATCGGCACGCCGTATTGCGTGACCGTAGACTTCGACACGCTCGGCGAACACGGCGACGAACTGAAAGGCTCCGTCACCATCCGCCACCGGGACTCGATGGAACAGGAACGCATCCAGATCGACGCCCTCCTTCCCTGGCTGCTCGACCGGGTGAGGTGAAGAGCTGCTCTTGAACGCGGGGAGCGCGGCTTGTCGTTCTTCAGAGCAATTCTTCGGGCAGGAGGCCCGAGAGGTTCTTGATGGCGTCCGCCTGATGGCGGTTGGCGATGAGCAGTGCGTCCTCGGTTTGCACGACGATGAGGTCGTCCACGCCTAACAAGGCGACGCGGCTGCCGGGGCGGGCGTTGAAGACGATGTTGTTTTCGGAATCGAGCTCGGTGATGGCTTCGTTGGCGCGGTTTTCGCTGCCGTATTTGTCGAGATACTTGGCGACGGAGATCCAGGAGCCGACGTCGTCCCAATCGAAGGTGGCCTCGATGTTGAGGACGCGGTCGGCGTTTTCCATGAGGGCGTAGTCGATGGAGCGGGCCGGCAGTTCGGGAAACTGGGCGGCGACGGTGGCAGGGATGTCCTTTGAACGGCGGAGCTCGGAGATGAAATGCGCGAGCTCGGGCGCATGGCTGGCGAGTTGTTGGATGACGACGGGCAGCGACCAGACAAACATGCCGGCGTTCCATGAGAAGCCGCCTTGGCGGAGGAATTGCTCGGCGAGTTCGGGGTTGGGTTTCTCACGGAAACATTTCACTTCGAAGGGCGGGTTTTCGCAATCGAGTCCGGAGATGGAGGAGCGTTCGCCGCGTTCGATGTAACCATAGGACGGGCAGGGCCAGGTGGGGTGGATACCGATGGTGACGAGGCCTTCGGCGGATTCCGCAGTGGCGAGGGCGTCGCGCATGACCGACTGGAAGGCGGAGGCGTCCTGGATGAGTTGGTCGGCGGGCAGGACCATCATGACCGCCTCGGGATTGCGGGCGGCGACGAGGCCGATACCGAGGGCCACGGCCGGGGCGGTGTCGCGTTTGGCGGGCTCCGCGAAGACGTTTTCCGCAGGGATCATGGAGGCGTTTTCGCGCACGGCATCGACTTGCTTCCGGTTGGTGAGGATGAGGATGTTTTCCACCGGGACGAGTCCTTCAAGGCGGCGGACGGCGTGCTCGAGCAAGGTGCCGGTACCGAAGAGATCGAGCAGTTGTTTCGGGCGCGAGTCGCGGCTGAGCGGCCAGAAACGGGTGCCGGATCCGCCGGCGAGGATAAGGGCGTAGGTGTTTTCAGGAGTGGGCATCTCGGGCGGCAGGGTTGGGTATTTTCCCGGTCAGGGAAAGCTGGAACCTGTAACATTTTGTTTTCCGGGGTTGTCGTAAGACCCTCCGACGGCTAGATTTCCATCATGTCTGACGAGCATACTGAAACGACCCCCGCGTGGATTGAGAACACCGCCCTCTCCGCTCCGGCGCTTTTGGGAGCGGCCGCTGGCTTGTTGCTGGGCGATTTGATGCACCGCAGCGCACGCCGCGGAGTGGGCATCGGCCTTGGCGCGGTGGGAGTGGCGATGGTGTTGCCGTTCGTTTTCGGAGGCGTCCGTGGATTGGTGACCGGACCAAAAAGCAAGGTGGGGGTGCGGCGGAGAATCCAACGCATCCGCGATGCCGGCATCGGTGCCCCGGACTATGATTCGGTGGACGAGGAGTTGCGCGAACAGGGCCTCATCTAACGGCCGATGCGCGTGGCGGTCACAGGGACCACGGGGCGCGTGGGAGCGGCATTGGCCCGCCATCTGGCGGCGAAGCATGAAGTGATCCCTCTGCCGCGCCACCTCTGCGATCTGGCGGATTCCGGGTCGCTTTCAAGGGCGCTTGAGACGCTGGACTGCGAGGTATTCATCAACCCGGCGGCCATCACCGGTCTGGAAACCTGCGAGGACGATCCGCGCCTTGCGATGCGGGTGAACTCCGCCGCTCCCGGAAAAATCGCGCTATGGGCCGCCGCCCGCGGAGTGCGTATGATTCATTTCAGCACGGACTATGTGTTCGACGGCAAAACGCCGGGGCTTCGCGTGGAGGCCGAGCCCGCGGCCCCGATCAATGCCTATGGCCGCAGCAAGCTCGCTGGCGAACGCGCCGTGCTCACGCATCCGGGCCATCTCGTGCTGAGGGTTTCCTGGGTCTTCGGACCGGAGAAGCCGTCGTTTGTCGACCAGGTCTTCGCCACCGCCCTTGCCGGCCAACCACTGACCGCCGTGGCGGACAAGTGGTCGCTGCCCACCTACACGGCCGATCTCGCCGAGTGGGTGGCGGGCTTGCTTGAGACCGATGCAAGCGGCGTGCTGCACGCCTGCAATCCGGGCGATCCCGTGAGCTGGCACGGCATGGCCATGGCGGTGCTGCGGGAGATGACGGCTTGCGGAGTGCTCGCCGAATGTCCGGAGACCGCTGCGGAAACGCTCGCCGGCATTCCCTCCTTCCGTGCCGCCCGCCCTCAGCATACCGCGCTGGACAGCCAGCGGCTGGCAGGAGTTTTGGGAAAACCCCTGCGGCCGTGGCCCGAGGCGCTCGCAGAACACGTGCGCGGGCGCTGCGGTTGAGTGAGGGCGAGACGCTGCGTCACGGTCAATCCTTCACCCGCTCGACGTTCGCACCGAGCATGAGCAGCTTTTCGTCGATGTGCTCGTAACCGCGGTCGATGTGATAGAGGCGGCTGATTTCCGTGGAACCCTTGGCGGTTAGGGCGGCGAGCACCAGCGCGGCGGAGGCACGGAGGTCGGAGGCCATGACGGGCGCGGCGGAGAGCTTTTCCACGCCCCGCACGACAGCGGTTCCGTGATCCACCTTGATGTCCGCTCCCATGCGTTTGAGCTCCGAGCAATGCATGAAGCGCTGTGGGAAAATCGTGTCCTTGATCACGCTGATGCCCGGCGTGGTGGCGAGCAGCGCGGTCATTTGCGCCTGCATGTCCGTCGGGTAGCCGGGATAGGGGGCGGTGACGAGATCGACCCCCTGAAGGTTTTCGCCGCGGAAAACCGTGCAGATGTTTCCGGCCTCGTTGAACTCGACGCGATGGCCGGAATGTTCGATCGCGGCGGTGATCGCCTTGAGGTGATCGCGACAAACCCGGCGCAGCGTCACGCCCTCGCCCGCCAGCGCCGCGGCGGCCATGAAGGTGCCCGCCTCGATGCGGTCCGGGATGACGGTGTGCTCGACGGCATGGAGTTCTTTCACGCCCTCGATGACGATCCGGCGGGTGCCTGCGCCGGTGATTTTCGCGCCCATGGCATTGAGAAAATCCGCGAGATCAAGCACTTCGGGTTCGGCGGCGGCGGATTCGATGACGGTGACGCCTTCGGCGAGTGTGGCGGCCATCATCACGTTGTCGGTTCCGAGCACGGTCGGACCGTGAGTTCCTGACAGATCAATTTCCGCGCCCCGCAAGCCGTCCTTGGCGGTAAGGATGATGTTTCCCCCCTCGAATTCCACTTCGGCACCGAGCGCCTGCAGGCCGCGCAGGTGGAGGTCCACCGGGCGGTCACCGATCACGCAGCCACCGGGCAGCGAGACCACCGCCCGGCGCTTGCGTGCGAGCAGCGGGCCCATCACGCAGATCGAGGCGCGCATGCGGCGGACGAGTTCGTAGGGAGCGGCGTCGGAAATGTCCGCACAGGTGATGCGCACGGTGCCGGATGAACGTTCCACATCGGCGCCGAGCGCGCTGAGGATCTGGATCATGTAGTTGGTATCCGAAACATCGGGCACGCGGCGGATGATGCAGGGCTCCGCCGTCAGCAACGAGGCGGCGAGGATGGGCAACGACGCGTTTTTCGAACCGGAAATGTTGATCGAGCCCCGAAGGGTGCTGCCGCCGTGAACGATGAGTTTATCCATGGGAAAAATTGAATTTTGAAATCAGAGCGACCGCTTGGCGAAAGGGAAACGCGCGACTCCAGAGAGGTCGGTTGTCACTTCGATGTCCGTGAAGGCGGAAGCTTGGAGAATTCCGGCCACCTGTGAAGCCTGATCATGACCGATTTCGAGCACCAGCCAGCCGCCGGGTTTCAAGCGCTGGAACGCCGCCGGAATGAAGCGACGGATGAGATCCAGCCCGTCCGCACCGCTGAAGAGCGCAAGCGCCGGATCGTGCAGGACCTCGCGCGCCATGGTGGTGCGCTCGGCCTCCGGGACGTAGGGAAGGTTGGCGACGATGCCGTCGAACTCGCCTTGAATCGCGGTGAAAAGGTCGCTTTCCACAAATTCAGCGGCGATTTCCAGCGATGCGGAGTTTTCCCGTGCCAGTGCGAGAGCGTCTGTAGAAACGTCCGCCAGCGTGACCTTCCAAGCCGGCCGCTCCGCCGCAAGCGTCAGGCCGAGCACGCCGGAACCGCAACCCATGTCGAGCACGCGCTGGGATTCCGGAAGGTCCCACGAGAGGATCCACTCGGCGAGTTCCTCGGTCTCAGGGCGCGGAATCAGCGCGCGGGCGTCGGTTTTGAATTCGCGGTTGTGGAACCAGACCGAACCGAGCAGGTGCTGGAGCGGGATGCCCTCGCCGCGTTTTTTCAACGCTTCGCGGAGAGGGGCGAGTTGCGCCTCTTCGAGTGGACGATCGAACTGGAGGTAGAGGTCCATGCGCGTGCATCCGAGTTGGTGAGCCACCAGCATCTGCATGTTGCGCCGCGCATCCTCAATACCGCGTTTCTCAAGATAGCGGGTGCCGCCATCGATCGTCTCCAAAACCGTGCTCATGCGAAGAAATTCGGAGCCTGAGTCCGCAGGAACGCCGCGCCAAGAGTTATGATGGGGAAAATGCCCGGTCGCTCGGGCGAGTCATCTCACCCGCAGGAAAGAGCAAAATGATCCACCAAACAACCGCCACGCCAAGAACGCACCATGGAACGAGCCAGCCGAAGCGCGTGTAAAACGTCAGCCCCGTCTCCGAGCGGATCGTGCCGATGAGCGGGCCTTCGGCAAGCACCGGCAGGCGCGCGTGAACGAAACCGTGAGGATCGATCACCTGCGAGACGCCGGAGGTCGCGCAAACGAACATCCACCGGCCGTTCTCACAGGCACGGATGCGAAACAGCTCGCCGTGTTGCTCGTGCTGGCGCGCCGTCCACGGTTTGGCGTCCATCATCGGCACGATGAACATCTCCGCGCCTGCGGCGGTCATGCGGCGGGTGACTCCTTCGTAGTCGCAATCGAAACACACCGGCGTGCCGATCTTTCCGTGGCTCGTCTGGATGGGCCGCGCGGTTTTGCCAGACTTCCCGTCATCGAAGAAATGCACCGTGTGCACCTTGTGGTGTTCGCCGCGCGTGCCCTCGGGATCGATCGTGAGAGCGATGTTGCGCCATCCGCCGCCGGGCACTCCGCGCAGTTGTGTGCCGAAGGTGAGCGTGATGTCACGTTCCTGGCAAAGGGACTGAACAAATTTCCATTCCCGCATGTCGTTCCGGATGTCATAGGGCACCGCATACTCCGGCCAGACGACGTAGCGGATGGCGGGTGGAAGTTTCCGCGTCGCTGCGATGAATTCATCAATGGCCGCCTCCTCCATCTGGAGTCCTGCCACGGTCAAGGCGCGGGGATCGTTTGCCGAAGGTGCCGGCAGGTCAGGAAATGACACCACAGCTAGCAGGATGAGGCCGAGAACGGAAAGCCCGCCATACCATCGCCACACGACCCCCAGAGCGACAGCCAGAACGACAAATGCGCTGACGCCATAGACTCCAATCCACGGCAACATCCCATTCGGACCGACGGCCAGCCCCGCCGTCATCCATGGGAACTTGAGAGGAAACAACTCGGCGCGGATGAATTCCCATCCGCACCAGTTGAGCGCGGTGAAGCCGGCGAGCCGCCAGCCATGGATGCCGCGCCGGACCACCCGGCTTTGCATTTCCGCAAACATCGCTGTGAAAGCCGCAAGCACGCACCACAAGACCACGGCCAGCGGTCCGAAGATCTGGGACAACCATGACAAGCCCACTCCGAAAGCCGCCATTCCATGCAGGAATCCGATCGCCCGGGCCCTCGTCCCGACCTGGCCCTGCAAGGCAATCAACAAGCCGGCGATTCCAAGCAGCACCAGCCACCGCCAGCCAAGAGGCGGGTAGGCCAACGAATAGACCGCGCCTGACAGGACGGCCAGTCCGCACCGGGCGGAGTAGGAGGAAGACAACGACATGGTCCGTGGCGTGATTCACGCATTCGTGGCAGGATATTATCCAGCTCACAAGCGTTCACCGCCACATCTCGCAGGCATGGGCCGCAAAGCCCGCGCCGAAGGCGGTGAGCCACAGGCGTTGGTCGTCCGGGTTTTTCTCCGCAAGCCGCCGTTCCAGGGCGAACAACACGGCCGGGCTGCTGATGTTTCCGTGGTCACGCAGAACCCCGCGCGTTTCGGTTAGGCCAAATGGAAGAACTCCCTCCAGAGCCTCGATCACATCGCGGCCGCCGGAGTGGGCGATGACTTGATCCGGATCGCCCTCGCGCTGCGAATAAAGCTCCGCCACCGCTTCCGCTGCGAGTCCCGGCACGGCGCGGTGCAATTGGTTCTTCAGCTTTCCACCCTCATTGACGAAGCGGATTTTCTCCCGCTCCTCCGGCCGGTGCGTCGTCGTGAAACCGCCTGCCTGCCAGTCGCCGGGCTTGCCAGCGGAGGTCCAGACCGCCGCCGCCGCGCCATCGCCGAACAGGCACAGGCTGATGAGCACTCCCGGATCATCGTTCATGTAAAACGCCGCCGAACAGATCTCCACCGCCACCGTAGCCACCACCGCTCCCGGGTTTGCCGCGAGATATCCTTGCGCCGCCCGCATCATCGGGATGGCCGCGCCGCAACCGAGCCCCACCAGATCCGCCAGATAGACATCTTCCCGCAGGCCCATTTGTTCCGCGATGTGGCTGCTCACTCCCGGGCAGAGATAGCCGGTGCAGGTGCACAGGAACAAGGCGTCTACTTCCGCCGCATCGATGCCGCCGCGTTGCAGTGCCTTTGCCAGCGCTTTTCCCGCCAGTCCAGGAGCTTCGCATTCGAAACTTTCATTCAACTCCTGCGCCCCGCGCGCAAACACCGGACCGATCTTCTCGAGCGCGAAATTCCGCCGCTCGATGCCAGCCGCTCCGCTCGTCAGCACCTTCTCCACCAGTGAGGCCGACCTTGGCCGGAGCGAATCTAAAAGGCCTTTCCCCTGAAATGCCTCCCAACACTCCTGCTGGGAAAACGAACGGGGCGGAACGGCGGTGGCGAGGGAACGGAGATACATGGCGTGGTTTGACTAACTAACGGACGAGGGAAAGCATCGGCCTGAACGGCAGCATGCGCGAGGATGACAGCGCATGCAAAAGCGAACGGCCCGAGGCCTCGAACAAGACGCGGTGAAGCCCCCGCGCCACAGCCAAGCGGCGCCGGAAGCGGCGGCGCAGGGCGGCCCGCACCTGATTCGCCATCGCCTGCCACGCGAGTTCGCCATTCGCCCAGCAAACCAGCGGTTCACACGCAATCTCGGCCGCTTGGAACGCCATCGACATCCCATTGCCCGTGCACGGCGGAATCATGCTTTCCGCATCGCCCACACAGAGCAATCCGGGCACCACCTCCTGACGCCCCAGCTCGAAGCCCGCCACCGCACAGAACGAACCGTCCCGCCACTCCGCCTGCCTCAATTGCTCCGCGATCCGCCGGTTTCCGCCCGCCTCCAGATAGGCGGGCAGCAATGCGGAGCCGCGTGAATCCAATCTCCGGTCCAACTGGAACAACCCGCAGACATTCACCCATCCGTCCTCAACGCCCGCCATTCCCGCGTAGCCATTTCGTCCGGCGTGCATCTCGAGATCCGCGGACATCGGCAGGCCGCGCACATGTGCTTTCAGGCCGATCCATGGGCCGATCCTTGGGCGCCGCCCGGCCGCCCATACCATGCCATCGGTCGGCACGGGCATGGCACGGATGTTGGGTTTCACCACGCCACCTAGATCTTCCACCCGCCGCCGCAAGCGCTCGTCCAATACAAAGCGGGAAATGCCAAGAGCAGGTTCCGGAAGGGTGTCGCGGTGCATGATGTGCCCTTCCTCATGCCAGCAAAGCGACCGGTGCACCCTGACATCATCCAACAGATCCCGGATCCCCAGAGCCTCCAAGGTTTCCCCGGAAACGCCCGAAATGAATTCACCACAAACCCGGTGCCGCGGATAGTGCCCGGCTTCCAGCACTGTCACCGGAACACCGCGCCCGCGGAGCGCCACGGCGAGTGACAGTCCGGCCAAGCCCCCGCCGGCGATGGTGATTTCCTTGCTCAAATGCGACACCCTATCACGCGTCTCGCGCCGCGCCACGTGGAAGTTTCCGAAAACCTCCACTCACGGGGATCCAGCCCGAGAAGCGCGGGAAGTTCGCCTCTCGTGAAGCCGGCGTCGATGCTCACATGCATGTCGTGACGGGTCACCCGGTTGATAAACGGCCACATCAGGGAACCCAGAACATGCGGCAAGGCACCGCGGTCCGGCTCGCTGAAAACCAGCAACTCGAAACCATCACTGAGCTTCCCGATGTTTAAAAGCGCCTCACCCTGGAAATGGTGCAGAAACAGATTCGCCACCAGCACTCCGCCGCCCGGAGTTTCCCTTCCCGCAAGAACATCCCCCTGTTTCCAGTCCACCCGTTCGTCAAGCATCGCGGGCCGTGGCGCGAGATCACAACCAGTTAGACCGACACCCGGAAACATGGTCGCGAGTTTCGCGAGCAGCCCGCCATCGCCGGAACCGAGTTCGACGATTCCCCGCGCTGCGGCTTCCGGAAACCTGCGGATCGTCCGGCAAATCCAGCGTTCGTTTCCCATCAGGAAGTTGATGAGCCGGAGGTCGCGGCGGCTGCGTTGCGCCTCGGGATCATCCGGGGGCAGGTGATCGAGGATCTCGGGCCGCACGATGCGGGGCTTCATTTTTCCGCCAGCGTGCCTTCCGTCACGCCGAGCTTTTCGAGCGCCTCCACCTGGTCGAGCAGGTCGAAAGCATCCGCATCGCCTGATAGAAGATCCTGATAGGCGCGGATGGTTTTCACCGCGGTGGCGTGGTCCTCGTCGAGCAGCTCGACGCGGAGCCGCGAGAGTCCCGCGCCGCGCAGGCTTTCAAAGAAACGCGCACCCGTTTGCGCCTTGCCGTTGAAAAGCGTGTTGCGGCAGCCGACATCAGCCTGCAGCCGGTGGAGCTGGCCGACGCGGTCGCGCAGGTGGACGACGTGTTTTTCGCAGGGTCGGCCGCAGTCCTTGTAGGTGGTCCCCTTGCTGAGGAAGACACAGAACACGCAGTGCTCCATGTGAAACATCGGCATGTGCTGGTGCAGCGTGAGCTCGAACCATTCCGGCGGCGCTTCCCGCAGCAGGTCCATGACCTGGCCGATGTTGAGGTCGTAGGAGATGGTTAGATAGTCGAGCCGGGCGTTTTCCATCAACAACCTGGCGGTGACGGGATTGGCGGCGTTGAGTGAAAAGTCGCCGGCTTTGACGAGATCGCTACGATCTTTGTAGTAGTGAAGTGCGGCGAGGTTGCGGAGCAGGAGCCCGTCGGGCGCGGCCTTTTCGATGAGCTTGAGATAGCCGGTCTCGCCGGGCTTGAGAATTCGCGGGGTGGCGAGGTGGATCTTCGAATTCGAATTCGAAATTTGGGATTTGAAATCCGCGACGGCGTCCTTGTAGCGGCGGGGGTCTTCGAAATCGCAGTAAACGGTTTCCACGCCACGTTCGATGGCGGCGTGGAGTTGATCGAAATTCCGGCAGAGGACGGAGAGGGAGGGAACATCCACCGCCGAACGTTGCACATCCAACATTGAAGGAAGCAGATCGCGGTAGGTAGTGGTGATCGGCGTGGATGGAAGGCCCTGCGGCAGGGATGCGGCAGCCACTTTCGCGATCAGGTCGCGGCGGAGTTGGTTGAGGGCGGAGAGCGGGAAGTGACAGGCGCCTTCGAGCTGGTTGTCGAGCGCGGCGAGTTCGAATGAGGTCTCGCCTAGGCGGCCGAGTTGGGCGGCGAGGGTTTCCGTGTCGAGCGGGCGCTTGGCGGCGGCTTGGAGGGGAATCTCGCTTTGCACCGTGCAATCTCCACTCCGCAACTCGAGCGGCTCACCGGGTTTTCCGGAGACGGTTAGATGAAGCGGGGTTTTCTTTTCCGCGGGGCGGGTGTTCTGCCAGAAGCGACGGAGCTCGGATTCGAGCTTGGGGTCGGAGGTCTTGTAAACCGTGTGGCCGGGCTGGATGCGGTCGAAGTTGATGCCGCTGAAGGTTTTGTGAAAGACGATCCGGCCGTACTCGAGCTTCCAGATGCGCGCGCCCTGTTCGAGGTCGCGGTTTTCTCCGGCGTCGAAGACCACGCCGTCGCCCGCCGCGATCGGAACTCCGGTGGTGTTGGTCAGTTTGATCCAGCCGGGGCCGCAGTCCGCAATCTCTCCTAACAACGGTCCGCGTTTCTTGCCGAAACGGCCGTGCGTAAGATATGGGTGGTCGGTTCCGCCGAGCCAGCCATTGGTAAGCCCGCGGGAAAACGTCATCTCCAGCGCGTAGCGGTCTTCCGCCGTGACGGGCGATTCCGCTTGGGCGATCGCCGCATCGAGCGCCTTGCGGTAGACGCGGGTGACGGCGGTGACGTATTCGGGGGACTTGAGGCGGCCCTCGATCTTGAACGACTTCACGCCCGCCTTGACCAGATCCGGGATCAGATCCACGGCGGCGAGGTCCTGCGGGCTCAGCAGGTAGCGTACTTCTCCGAGTTCGCGGGTTTCGCCGTCGACGACGATCTCATATGGCATGCGGCAGGCTTGCGCACACTCGCCGCGGTTCGCGCTGCGCTGCCCCAGCGACTCGCTCGTCAGGCACTGTCCGGAATAGGCCACGCACAGTGCCCCGTGCACGAAGACTTCAAGCGGGGTTTTCGCGATGGGCGACTGAAAGCGCTCGATTTCTCTAACTGAAAGCTCGCGGGCGAGCACAGCGCGCTCCATCGGAAAGAGCGACTCGATGAACGCCAGCCCCTCGGGCGAGGTGATCGTCATCTGGGTGGAGGCATGGAGCTCCACGTTTGGGGCCACTTCGCGCGCGAGTTTCGCCAAGCCGAGGTCCTGAATGATGAGCGCGTCCACACCGGCGTCGGCGATTTTGCGGAGCTGCTCTTCAGCGGCCTCCAGTTCGCGGGTGAAGATGAGCGTGTTCATCGTCACGAAGCCTTTCACGCCGTGACGGTGCAGGAATTCCATGAGTTCCTCCAAGTCCGCATCAATGAAATTATCGGCCCGCAACCGGGCATTGAACCGCGGCAGCCCGAAATAAATCGCATCCGCCCCGGCGGCCACGGCCGCGCGGGCACAGTCCCAGTTTCCCGCAGGGGAGAGCAATTCGGGGGTGGTGTCGGAGGCGTGCACGCGCGGAATCAAGCACGGGTGTTCCGGAAAGGACAGGAGGGATTTTCTTTGGCTGGTGGCTGCAAATGGTTGATGCGGCCTCATCAACCATTTGTGCGAAGAGGTGTTCCGGCGTGCGTTTACGATTCTTGTGCAACTTCTCTACTGGGGCGACGTTTCATTTCCATGCTCCCTCAAGCTGACGACTCCTGGACACTCTTCGAAGCGGCGCACCTGCTCAACCGCGCGGGTTTCGGCGCCAGCCCCGGGGAAATCAAGGCGTTCCATGCGCTCGGGCGCGTCCGGGCGGTGGATTCCCTGCTCGCGCCCACCGAGCCACTCGATGCCATTCCCCGCCCTGCATGGGCGTCTCCCGAGCAGGCACTGGCGGACATGCGCGGGCGCATCAAACAACGCCAGAAAATCAGGCAAAAGATGCAGGGGCTTTCGCCGGAAGAAGCCGACAAGCTCCGCCGTGAGACGTTCAAGGAGATGCAAAAGGACAACCGCCGGCATGCGCTTGAGGCTCAGGGCTGGTGGTTCCGCCGCATCCTGAAAACCAAGGCCCCGCTGCGCGAGAAGATGACGCTCTTTTGGCACGACCACTTCGCCACCTCCATTCAGAAGGTTAAGCAACCGGTCCTGATGGTGAACCAGAACGAGTTGTTCCGCCGGCACGCTTTCGGAAACTTCAAGCAACTCACCCAGTCCATTCTGCGGGACCCCGCGATGACGATCTATCTCGACACCCGGAGCTCCCGCAAAGGGAAGCCGAATGAAAACTTCGCCCGCGAGGTGATGGAACTCTTCACCCTCGGCGAGGGCAACTACACCGAGCAGGACATCCATGAGGCAGCCCGCGCGCTCACCGGCTATCAGATCGACCGGCGCGATGGCACGGTCACCCACAACCGCAGGCAGTGGGATGAAACGCCGAAGACCGTGTTTGGAAAAACAGGTGCCTTCACCGGCGCGGACGTCATCAACCTGATCTTCGGCAAACCCGAGGCCGCCCGTTTCATGGCGAAGAAACTCTGGGAGTTCTTCGTGTATGACAACCCATCGGACGCCGCCATCGACGCGCTCGCCGCCACGTTCCGAAAGGCGGACTATCAGATCGCTCTCCTGCTGCGTGAGATCCTCCTCTCGCGGGAGTTTTATTCAGAATCTTCGATCCGTTCGCAGATCAAATCCCCGGTGCAGTTCATCACTTCATTGCTCAAACAACTCGAAATCACCAGCCCGCCGACCGGCTTTCCCATCGTGGCCCAGCAACAACTCGGCCAGATCCTCTTCATGCCGCCCAACGTCGCAGGATGGGACTGGGGCCAAGCCTGGATCAACACCAACACCCTTTTTGCACGCTACAATCTCGCCGGCTTTCTCACCAAGGGAGCCAGCGCCGGAGGCTCGGCCATGAACGGCGAAAAGATCAGGATTCAGGGCATGGCCGCCCTTCCGAAATCGGTCGGACGCGGATGGAAGGGGCCGGATTACGAAACCATAGCCCCGAGACCGCTGCGCGAAAACCCCGCGCAACTTGTGGATTCGCTGATCTTCCGTTTCTTCCAAGGGCCCGTCCCGGCAAAGGCGCGGGATTCGTTCCTCGCATACGCCATCTCCAAAAAAGGTGTCGTCTTCACTGACAAGGAAACCGCCGAGCTCTGCCACCTCATGCTGAGCACCCCCTACTATCAGCTTTGCTGACTCTTGCCGAATCCCACATTCCACTTACTGCATACCGACCATGAAAACCCGCCGTGAATTCCTCCGCTCCACCGTCCTCGGTGCCTCCGCCGCATGGACCGTGCCGATGTTCGTCGAGCGCACCTTCGGCCAGCTCCACAACGCCTCCAAGGACCTCGCCGTCCAAGGCGTGACCGGCAGGGACGACACCATCCTCGTCGTGCTCCAACTCGCCGGCGGCAACGACGGCCTGAACACACTCGTTCCTTACGGAGATGACACCTATCACAAACTCCGCCCGCGTCTCGCAAAGAAGGAAAAGGAAATCATCAGGCTCAGCGACTACGTTGGCCTGAACCCCGCGATGCCTTTCCTTGGATCGCTGTTCAAGGAAGGCGATCTGGGAATTGTCCAGGGCGTCGGCTACCCGAACCCCAACCGCTCGCACTTCGTCTCCACCTCCATCTGGGAAACCGGTGACACCAGCAACCGCTCGAATACCGGCTGGCTCGGGCGCTACTTCGACAACGCCTGCCCCGGCACCGATCCCACGGTGGGCATCAGTTTCAATAAGACCCAACCCGAGGCCTTCGGCGCGATGAAAAACCCCGGCGTCTGCCTCAACTCACCGGAACTCTATCGCTGGATCCACGGCGGCGGCGAACAGGCCCAGGCCGAGGAGTTCTTCTCCAGACTCAACCAGCCGGACACCGACGCGCCCGTGGGTGGCGCTTCCATCGACATGCCCGCGGGAGGCAAGGTCGGCGGTATCAGCGGTGAGGGCAACCTCGCCTTCCTTGAACGCGTCGCGCTCGACGCCCAGGTCAGCTCGAAGAAGATCCTCGAAATCGCCTCCAAACACAAAACCACCGTCCGTTACGACGGCACGCCGATTTCGCGAAACCTCAACCTCGTGTCCCGCATGATCGCCGGCGGCATGCCCACCCGCGTCTATTACGTCAGCCACGGCGGATTCGACACCCACAACCAGCAGGCCAACTCCCACGACCGGCTGTTAGGCCAACTCGACGGCGCGCTGAAGTCATTCTTTGCCGACCTCAAGCAACAGGGCAACGACAAGCGCGTCGTGCTCATGACCTTCTCCGAGTTCGGCCGCCGCGTTGCGGAAAATGCCAGTGTCGGCACCGACCACGGCAAGGCCTCCTGTCTATTCGTCGCCGGCCCGGGCGTGAAAGGCGGCCTCCACGGCAAACACCCGAGCCTCACCGACCTCTCGCAGGGAGACATCCAGCACACCGTGGATTTCCGCAGCGTCTATGGCACGCTTCTATCAGATTGGCTCAAGGCCCCGGACCTGATGCCGATCCTTGGCGCGAACTATCCGAAGCTGGGCTTGATCGGGTGAGTCACAAACCCTTTGCGATGTCGTCCGCGAGGCGGGAGAGCAGCCGTGACTGCGCGGCGACGAGTGGTTGGTAACCATCGGCGTCAAGCGGCTCGCGGTCCACGAAGGTGCGGGAGGCCTTGAGTTTTCGGTCGGGCAGGGAATAGGCGCGCCAGCCAGCTTCGATGACCGCATAGCCGTCGGCCCCGCCGTGGAGCTGGCGGATGTCGAGTGTGACCTGATAGGTGATGCCGTCGTCGCCCTGCCACGGATAGGTGCGGACGTTGCCGGTGTTGAGGCGGCGGCCGAGGTTGGCTGCGGTGACGCGGGCGATCGAGGCTTCGAGATCGCCGGCCCAACGATGGTTTTCGGCGACGGCAAGCTGGTTTTCGGCCTCGGCGATGACGAGGTTCGGGCGGTCGATGTATTCCGCGAGGGAAACAGGTCCGACACCGATGCCGGCACCGCCGCCGGATGGCGCGGGGCCGTCGGCCGTTAGAACATAGAAGGATTTCGACCCCAAGCCGCATGCGGCGAGCAGGAGGACCGAAGCGAGGAGGAGGAAGCGTTGGATCATGGGCTTGGGAAAAATCAGCGCGGGGCTCTGGGGATGGGATTTCCCGACGACTCGCGGCCGAAGAGCAACGAGTTCGGTTTTTCATCGATGGTGGTGGTGACCGCCTTGAGTGAGCGGAGCGAGGCACGGAGTTCGTCGAGCGTGCGCAGCAGGTCTCCCTGCACGGCTCCGTCCGGGCCGACGCTGGCGATGGATTTCTGGAGTTCCTCGAGCGACTTGCCGAGATCCGCGGGGAGGTTCCGGAACTCGGGGTCCTCCAATGTTTTGCGCATGGCGGCGGAGGTGGCTTCGATCTCCTTGAGCGTGCTGTTGAGCGGGGCGCGGGTCTCGGCGATGGCGGTCTTCGCCTCGGTGGCAACCGCGGAGATGTCTGTGGTGGCCTTGTCGATGGCATTGAGGATGGCGCTGAGTTTTGCCTCGAGCTGGGCGAAGCCGGAGGAGACGGTCGGGAAGGTCGTATACTCACCAGACCTTCCGAGCATCGCGGGATCAGCGTCCTCGTAATAGTCGAGATCCACATACATCGCCCCGGTGATGAGGCTACCGGTCTTGAGCGCGGCGCGCAGGCCCTTGGCGACCTCCTCGTTGAAAAACACCGAGTCCGGCTTGATCATCGCGGCGGCTGTTTCAGGGCGTACGAGGGTGGGGTCGAGTTCGATGAGCACCGGGATACGGGGGTCGTCGGCGCTCGCCACGAGGTCGAAGGAAATCTGTGCGACGCGGCCGATGGTGATGCCGCGGAACTCGACGGAGGCTTCCTCCGAGAGGCCGCGGACGGTCTGGTCGAACAAGAGCAGGAACTTGAGCGTCGGGTTGAAAGTGGAGCGCTTGGCTGCATCCTCGTCGCGGAAGAGGGTGAAGGTCATGCCATCCGCAGCAGGTTTTCCGGGCTTCTCGCCTGCGGTCACTCCGAATGACACGCCGCCGGAAACCATCGCTTGGAAGGACGGGGTGCGGAGTTTGACGCCATCGGCGTTGGCGCTGATGTCGATGCCGCTGGTGTTCCAGAAGCGGGTGTGTTCGGAGACGAGGCGGCCGTATTCCTCGCCGATGAAGGCGTTGTAAGTGACTCTGGATCCGTCCGGCGCGAGTTCGCGGCCTTCGATGCGGCCGACCTCGAATCCGCGGTAGTAGATGGGCGCGCCGATTTTGAGGGAACCGGCTTCTTCCGCCGTCAGCATGAGGCGGAGTCCGGGCACGCTGCTGTTCGTGGCGGGCGGGGTTTCGAGGCCCTTGAACTCACTGTGTCTCTCCTCACCCGGCGGGCCGGGATCAAGCTCGATGTAGGCTCCTTGAATCAAGGTTCCGAGACCGGAAACCTCCGCGGCGGAAAGCCGTGGCTTCACCACCCAGAAACGCGTGCCCTTGCGCAGAAGTCCTTCCGAGGCGGAATCGAGTTCCACGAAGACCAGAACGGATTTCAGGTCGTCGGCAAGTTTCACCTGCTTCACGATGCCGACTTTCACCGAGCGGCAGCGCACTTCGGTTTTCGCGGCGTAGATTTCCTCCGCCGTCTCGAACCGGATGTGTGCGACGGGGCCTTGGGCGGCAAAGTTCCGATAGAGCATCCATGCTCCGAGCAGCAGCGCCAGGATCGGGACCACCCATACGATGTTCCAGCGTTGGGCGCGGCGCAGCTCCGGGGTGGCGGCGGAGGGGGCGGTTGTCGGTTCTTCGTTCAAGTTCGTGGTTTCTTCGGGGCGGTTGATGGCGGGTCGTCGGAGAGTTCGTCCAAGCGGTCCCAAAGCATGCGGGGCTCGAAGCTCATTGCCGCGAACATGGTAAGCATGACGACGCCTGCGAATGCAAGCGCTCCCGGTCCGGGCACGATCGCCATGTAGTTCCCGAGTTGCACGACCGAAACCAGGATGCCGACCACGAAAATGTCCACCATCGACCAGCGGCCGAGCAACTCGGTGAACCAATAGACCTTGCCGAGCGCCGCCGGCGAAGGGTGCACCTTACCTGTGGCGGCTGCGCAGAGCCAGCTCAGGGCCACGATTTTCAACATGGGAATGAGGATGGAGGCGGTGAAAATCACGATCGCGATCGGATAGGCACCGGTCCGCCAGAACGACATCATGCCGCCGATGATCGTATTGTGGGTGACCTCGCCGAGCTCCGTCACCGTCATGACTGGAAGCAGGTGGGACGGGATGTAAAGCGCGGCGGCCGCGCCCATCAGGGCCAGCGTGTTCTGGATGCTGCCGGGTTTCCGCAAGTGCAAATGCGTGCCGCAGCGCGGGCAATGCCCAAGGGCGACCGGCGAAACCTTGCCGCAGGTGTGGCAGCCCGCGAGGCCGAGATCGGCGGCTTTCGGATAGCGGGGGTTCATTTGCGCGCCACCTCCAGGCGGTCCCACAGTTCCTCGCGGTCGATGCCGGCGACGGCCCCGGCCAGGCACACCATGACTCCGGCGAAGGCCCAGAAGCCGATGCCGAAATGCACGTCCGCCACCTTGGCGAGCTTGAGCAGGCTGACCAGCACTCCTAACAGGAAAACCTCGACCATGTTCCAGGGTTCTGTGCGGTACATCCACTTGGCCACGTGGCAGGCGAAGGGCGCGGAGCGGCCTAACATCAGCGGGAAACACACATAGATCATTCCTCCCGCGAGAACCAGTGGAGCCACCACGGTGAAGAGAATGATGGCCGTCCCAAGGATCCGCGCGTTTTCATCCATGAGGGCGGTGGACGCGCCGATGAGTGTTAGATTCCGCCGCAGGCTCGCGGCATCCATCGTGAGGAACGGAAACACATGCACCAGCACCATCAGCAACAACGCGGCCAGCGAAAACGCCGTCGCCCGCACCAGCGAGGCCGGCCGGTTCTGATAGAGAACCCCGCCACAGCGGATGCATCGTGCGGCCGATCCCTCATTCACCGGAAACGATTCGTGCAGCGTGTCGCAGAAATGGCACGCGGAATAGCGCGGACCACCCGGCGGCTTCGGCCACGGCAGCATCGCCCGCCAAGTCTTCGAAAACCCCTTTTTCATGCCTTTGCGGGAGCCACCACACGCTGCGCCAGCTCGCCCAACCCCTCCACGCCGCATTCCACTAAATCCCCGGCCTGCAGGTATCTTGGCGGAGACATGCCCATCGCCACCCCGCTCGGAGTGCCGGTCGCCACCACATCACCGGGCAGCAAGGTCATGAAACGGCTGATGTAGCTGACCAACTGCCTCACGGAAAACATCATATCACCCGTCCAGCTGTTCTGGCGCAACTCGCCGTTCACCTTGCACCACAAGCGCAGCTTCTGCGGGTCCTTGATTTCATCCGCGGTGGTCAGCCACGGCCCCATCGGCGCGAAGGTGTCCGCGCTCTTCCCCTTGGTCCACTGTCCGCCCATTTCCTTCTGAAACGCACGCTCCGAGAAATCACAAAACGTCGAGTATCCAGCCACGCAGCCCAGAGCCTCGCGCTCGTTCACATAAGAAACCGTCCGCCCTATCACCACCGCCAACTCGACCTCGTAATCAAGTTTCTTCGCCCCCCGCGGAACCATCACATCGTCGAACGGGCCGCTCCACGCGCTGGTCGCCTTCATGAAGAGCGCGGGCTCTGTCGGCACCCCCTCGCCCAGCTCCTTGGCGTGATCGAGATAGTTCTTCCCCACACAAATCAACTTTGAAGGACGGTTCACCGGAGGCCCCAAGCGCTCGCACGGATCCACCTCGACGCCACCCGGGCAACCATCCGCAACCCACTCCGCCAACGCCTCAAGACCACCTGACGCGAAGAAGCCCTCGTCGTAATCATGGAACTCACCGCTCGCATCCAACCTCCGGCCATCGGCCAGCAGAATTCCCGGTTCCTCACGCCCTTCGTCGCCGAATCGGATCAATTTCATGCGCTCACTCTAGCTGGTTCCTTGGAATCTCAAACTCTGAAAATCCGCCCCGAGTATAAAAAAAGAAGCGGCCCGACCGATCATCCCCCTGGGAAAACCCAATAACCCGGGAGGCATCTCAGTCGGACCGCCTTGTCTTGCGACGCGGCAGGCATAAACCCAAAAACCGGCAGCACGCAAGAGTTTTTTCGCAAGGATGGAAAAAACTTCATCCCCCGGATGAAAGAGGCGCTGCAATCGCCGCTCTTGCGGACTGCCGAAACAGGAAACCGCTGGCACCCGCCCGAATCGGGACGCAACTCCTGCCGAAACCGCAACCTGAAAAGGAAGCGGCCCGACTGATCATCCTTTGGGAAAACCCATTAACCCGCGGGCATTTCAGTCGGACCGCCTGTAGTGTCGCGACACGACTGGAAAAGCACCAGACATGCCAATTTGTCAGTCGATTTTCAAATTTCTAAATCCTGGTGGTTCCTCTCCACGGAATTGAGGAGAAGCCGCAGGGCCCCGCCGGAGATCCAAATCTCGTGGATCAGGCAGGCGAGGGAAATCGCCATCAGGGCGAGCGCACCCGAAAACGCGGACATCGCCACCGTCTGCGCGCCACCAATCACGCCCAGCATCGAGACCACACAAAGCAGCAGGCTGACCGCGCCGAACATCTGCATTCCACGGATCAGACTGAGCCGCCTCCGCAGGTTCTCGATCTGCGCGCTCAACACCGCGTCACCTTTCTCCAGCCAGTCCCCATGCAAACTGCGGATCAGCGCCGAGAGGTGCAGGAAGCGGTTGGTGAACGACAGAAACAACAAGCTGATCGCCGGAAACAACAGGGCGGGAGTGGAAACCTCAAGCGTCATGCGGGACTCTAGGACGCAACGGGGATCCCTGTCATTGCATTTGGCGCGGCGAGCGGTGTTCCGCTGAAATTCCTTGAACGCCAGCATTGATGGGCTACCAGTTGTGCAACCTGATACCCCAATGAGAAAAACCATCCTATCACTTGCCTCCGCCGCGTTCGCTCTCGCTCTCTCGAACTGCGCGGCTCCCGCCGGACCCAACACCCAGCGTGGCGTAGCCACCGGAGCCCTGCTCGGCGCAGGTGCCGGCGCCATCATCGGTCACCAATCCGGCCACACCGCTGGTGGAGCGCTGCTTGGCGCGGCCGCCGGAGGCGCTGCAGGGGGCCTCTACGGCAACCAACAAGACAAACAACAGGGCTACTGAGCCCAAACCATTTCAATGCTCTCGCGGGGCTTCCAATCGATGGAAGCCCCGTTTTTTTTGGATGAATCCGGACATGGGTTCCTCTAAGAATCGAATCCATTCCGAAAGTCCCATGTTCCGTCTCCAGCTCGCTCTGCTCGCCCTGCTCCCATTGTCTCAGTCCGCGTGGGCTCAGTTCGGCCTCCCATCCGACGATCCCGCCACCCGCGCGGAGATGGTTTCCGAAGTGAAATCAATCACCGCGGGAGCCTCCTTCAGCCTCGCCCTGAAGCTTGACCACCCGAAAGGCTGGCACAGCTATTACCGCAACACCGGCGGAGTCGAACTCTCTCCGGCCATCGACTGGAAACTGCCCGATGGCTTTACCGCAGGTTTGATCCAGTGGCCCACCCCGGAAGTGAAGGACGGGTTTTTCGGGAAAAGTTTCGTTTACACCGGCAGCCCGGTGTTCCTCGTGGAGATGACGGCCCCGGCCACTCTGGAAGCCGGAGAAACCGTCACTCTCACCGCCCACGCCACCTGGCAGATCTGCGAGGATGTCTGCATCAACGAGGAGAAATCCTTCACCCTCAATTTGCCGGTGGGAACCGCGGCGGAAATCGATCCCGCTGCCGCCGACCTGTTTGCCAAAGCCCGTGCCAGCCAACCTGCGGAAGCGAAGGGCTGGCAATTCTCCGCCACCGCCGATGGCGCGGACATCCTGCTTCGTGCGGAACCCGCCAAGCCACTGGCAACCGTGCCCACCGATTTCGTCCCTAACCAGCCGTTCGTGAAGTCCGCCAGCTCCGGCGGTTCGATCACCCGCGATGGCGAGGCCCTGCTCGTCCGCCTGCCGCGCGCCACCAAAGACGCGCTCGACAACGATCTGCCTCAAGGCGGCTCGTTTTCCGGCGTCCTCATCGGCCCGCAACCCATCGCTGTTCCCGAGACCTCGATCTCGATGGCGGCCCGGCCGCGGGAGTCACTGCCGTTTGCGAAATACCTGCCGATCCTCGGCGGCATGTTGTTAGGCGGGCTGATCCTCAACCTGATGCCCTGCGTCTTCCCGGTGATCGGGTTGAAGATCATGGGCTTCGTCCAGCAGGCGGGATCGGACCGGAAAAAAATCGCGCTCCACGGCATCACCTTCGCGCTCGGGGTGCTCGCCTCGTTCGGAGTGCTCAGCGGCATCCTTTTCGCCGCCCGCGCGGCCTCCGGTGCCAGCGACATCGGCTGGGGCTATCAACTCCAGAATCCGTGGGTGGTGCTTTCGCTGATGTTGCTGATGTTCGTGCTCGCACTCAACATGTTCGGAGTCTTTGAAATCGGCGCCTCCGCCACCTCGGTGGGCGGCTCGCTGCAATCGAAGCACGGGTTCGCCGGTTCGTTTTTCTCCGGCGTGCTCGCCACGGTGGTCGCCACGCCCTGCTCCGCGCCCTTCCTCGGCGCGGCGATCGGCGCGGCCATCGCCCTGCCCGCCTTTCAGTTCTTCGCCGCCTTCGGAGCGATGGCGCTCGGACTCGCCCTGCCGTATCTCGTTCTATCGATTTTCCCGAAACTCATCGAGTTCCTGCCGCGTCCGGGCGCGTGGATGGAAAGTTTCAAGCAGGCGATGTCGTTCCTGCTCTTCGCCACCGCCGGCTACCTGCTCTGGGTCTATGCCGGACAGATCGATCTCGACAACCTGCTGGGCCCGATTTTCGGCCTGAGCGCCATCGCCGTGGCCGCCTGGATCCATGGCCGCTGGAACCTGCCTCACCGCGACAAGCGGACGCGCCTCACCGCGCTTGCCCTGACGCTGCTGTTCGCCGCAGGTGGTTTCCATCTTGCCAAGCCACCGCAACCCTCGGCCATCGCTTGGCAGCCTTGGTCCCTTGAAACACAACAGGCCCTGCTCGCCGAAGGCACGCCAGTTTATATCGACTTCACCGCCAAGTGGTGCGCCACCTGCCAGGTCAACAAGAAGCGCGCCTACACGAAAGAGGTGGTCGCGCTGATGCAGGAAAAGGGCGTCGTCGCCCTAAAGGGAGACAAAACCAAGCCCAACCCGGAAATCGAAGAGGCACTGCGGGGTTACGGCCGGACCGCGATCCCGGTGAATGTGCTGTTAGCTCCCGGCGAGGAGCCCGTCATCCTGCCGGAACTGCTCTCGCCGGATGATGTGATCCGGGCGCTGGAGGGGTTGTAGGCGCATTCGTGAGAATGCAACCTTCTCACCCGTCGGCATCCGCCCTCCTCTTTCTCACGAACAAGCCTACGTTCAGAAAAACCGTCGCAAACATGCACACTGTTGATGATCGGCTCCATACCGGAAGCAGGATGGCTCCGCTCTCGAGCGCACTCAGAAGCTCTTGTCCTTCCGTTTCGGGGCTTGGTTTCACTTTTGCCTCGCTCTGTGTATTTTGTTCAGTTTCCTGCGCACGGTTTCCAGCGCGGCCTGACTGACGGCGATCTTGAAATCGTGGCGGTTGCGCGGGTGGAAGACCTTGAAGGCGGTGGCGGGCGCATCTTTGGCGGCAAGACCGACCCATGCGGTGCCCACCGGCTTTTCCGGCGTACCGCCATCCGGGCCGGCGATGCCGGTGACGGCCACGGCA
>JBFEQB010000045.1:0-24791 GCA_041549835.1 Luteolibacter sp.
AAGTCTCACGGCGCTTTGAGGAGGCGTCCGCCGCATCATGAAAATCCACATCATGGAGCAGGAGCAGCGCCTGCCCATCCCCATCGAAGAGGCCTGGGAGTTCTTCTCATCGCCGGCGAATCTCAATGAAATCACGCCCGCTGATCTCGGGTTTCAAATCACCAGTCCGTCCCCCGGCAGGATGTATGAAGGCCAGATCATCACTTACCGGGTGAAAATCGCGCCCGCTGTCTGGATGCCATGGGTCACCGAGATCAAGTGCGTGGACGAGGGGCGCTCGTTCATCGACGAACAGCGGTTCGGGCCCTACAAATTCTGGCATCACCGCCATCATTTTGAAGCGGTGGAGGGTGGGGTCCTGATGCGTGACAAGGTCCATTACGGGCTTTCATTCGGCCCGCTGGGGTCCATTGCTCACCGCCTTTTTGTGCGCCGGAAACTCGAATGGATCTTCGCATTCCGGAAGCAGATCCTCGCGAAGCGCTTCGGAAGTCTTTGATCCCGGAATCAAAGTGGGCCCGCAGGGATTTGAACCCTGGACCAAGGGATTATGAGTCCCCTGCTCTAACCGCTGAGCTACAGGCCCGGGTGTCGCCGGACGGGTGAGTTCCTAGCGCTGTGGGGAGTCCGCTTGCAAGGGGATTCGCCCTTTGGCGGCTTGCCAGGATTCCTCCATTTGCTCCGGGGTGGCGGATTCCAAGTCGAGGCCGCGTTGTTTGAGGTGGCCCTCCATGGCGGCGAAACGGGTTTCAAATTTCGCGTTGGCGTTGGCCATCAGGACTTCGGGATCGACCTTGCGGAAACGCGCTAGGTTGACCACGGAGAAGAGCAGGTCGCCGAGCTCCTCGTCCGCAGCGGTGGAGTCGCCGGCCACCATGGCGGATTCTAGTTCGGCGAGTTCTTCACGGAGCTTGGCGAGCACGCCGGATTCATCCGGCCAGTCAAAGCCGACCTTGGAGGCTTTTTTCTGGAGCTTGGCGGCACGCAGCAGGGCGGGCAGGCCTTTGCCGACCGCGTGCAGGTAGGGGCGCTCCTCGTCGCCTTTTTCGGCGCGTTTGATTGCATCCCATTGGCGCAGAACGGAGTCGGAGTCGGCGGCGTCGCTTTGTGCGAAGACGTGCGGGTGGCGGTGCACGAGTTTCTCGCTGATGCCGCGGGCGACGTCGTCGAGGTTGAAACGGCCGGCTCCCTCGGCGATCTCGGAGTGGAAAACCACCTGCAGGAGGAGGTCGCCAAGCTCTTCCTTGAGGTGTGGGTGGTCGCCACGCTGGATCGTGTCCACCGTTTCATAAGCCTCCTCGATGAGGTTAGGGATGATGGATTCGTGCGTTTGTTCGGCATCCCAAGGGCAGCCGCCGGGGGCGCGCAGCCGGTGCATGATGGCGCGGAGCCGGGCGAGTTGTTTCCCTGCATCCGGGGAGTCGATCATTTCGGCGTCGGTCATGAGTCGGGGTTGCGGCGTTCGGCGGCCTTTTGGAGGACCTCGCGTTCGGAATCGGTGAGGCTTTGGAACCCCTCGCGGGAAACCTTGTCGAGGATCCGGTCCACGGCGGAATCTTCTTCCGCCTCAAACCGGCTGCGCGGCCTGAGCTTGGATGGGTGGCGGTTTTCAAAGGCCCGGGGGCGGGTGATCCGCACCCGCTCCGGTCCGCCGAGCAGCCGCGGATGGCGCATGAGGAAGAACCCAAGGATGGCGCCGCCGAGGTGGCCGGCTTCGCCACCTTCGTTGCCGCCGATGCCCAGCAGGATGGCTCCGGTGGAGATCGCCAGCAGCGCGATGGCGAGTTGCCGCATCGAGAGTTCGATCGGCGGGAAAATCAACATCACGCGGAGATCGGGTGCGACGACGGCGACTCCGACGAAGATGCCGTAAATGCCGGCGGAGGCGCCGACCAGAAACGAGATCATGCCGGTGGGCAGGATGTGGAGAAACGTCAGCAGGGTGAAGAACGCGGCTCCGGCGGCCCCGCAAAGCAGGTAGTAGATCAGGAATTTTTTCGACCCCCACCAGCGCTCCATCCACGGGCCGAAAAAGTAGAGGCCGATCATGTTGAACAACACGTGGCCGACGCTGGCATGAAGAAACTGGAAGGTGATGAACTCCCAGATCCGGAATTCAAAAATGGCGGATTGAACCGCGAAGGCCCCGAAATTGATGATTGGGTGGCCGATGAAGACATCGAGGACGAAAATACCGACGTTGGAGATCAGCAGCCATTTCACGACGGGCGTCAGGTTCGACATGAAGCCGCCCCCACCCTGCGTTCCTCTGCGGTGATAATCCCGATCTGCAATGCCCATCCGGCGTTTGGGTTAGCACGGGACGGCGCTCACCGCAAGGCCGGTGAAAATCCCAATCAAAGTGAAAGACCCGGCCGGTTTCGTTCGTTGAATCGGGGGTCGGGATGTTCTCGTTCCGGGCGGCCGCCGCTTCGTGTTTCATGATCTGGCACGGAGCGACGGCGGCTCATTTTCGCTGGCGGTTCAGCCAGGCCGCCGCGCTGCGACCGGCGCGGGTGCCGGTGGCGAAGCAACCCTGCATGAGGTAGCCGCCGGTCGGGGCCTCCCAGTCGATCATTTCGCCCGCCAGGAAGAGGCCGGGAAAGCGACGGACCATGAGGGTGGCTTCCAATTCGCTCCAACAGACGCCACCGGCCGAGGAAATCGCTTCTTCAATCGGCCGCGGGCCGGCCAGCGGAATGACGCAATGCCCCACCTCGCGGGCCAGCGATTCGGCATCGGACCACGGTTGGCGGGCGAGGATGGCGTGGGCGGCTTCGCTGAGACGCCAGCGGGTTTTGGCTTCATCGAGAAAATTCCGGCGCACGGATTCCATTTTGGCAACGAGCTGGGCGTGGGTGAAGGTGGGCTTGAAATTGATGGCGACGGCGGGTTCGGCCATCGCGCGGAGGGTGGCGCCGAGTTGATAGATCGCGCCGCCTTCGATGCCGTAGCGGGTGACGAGAAGCTCGCCGGTGGCGGTGGTGTCACCGGCGCTGACGGTGATGTTTTTCAACGGTTGGCCCTCGGCAGCGGCGAGCACTTCGGGCGGCCATGCATGTTCCCAGCCGCAATTCGCCGGGACGAGCGGATGGCAGGCGATGCCAAGGGTTGCGAAAACATCCGCCCATCCGCCATCCGAGCCGGTTTGCGGCCATGAACCGCCGCCGAGCGCGCAGATGACGGCGTCCGCCCCGACCGACGACCCGTTTGCGAATTCGAGCCGCTGTGGGCTTCCGGGCGTGAGGCCGGTGAATCGGTGGTTCATTTCAAAGCGTACACCGAGACTCTTGAGCCGGGCGATCCAACGGCGGAGCAGGGGAGCCGCCTTGAGCGCCTTCGGGTAAACGCGGCCGCTGGTGGCTTGGAAAGTCTCCACTCCGAGCTGCGCCGCCCACGCGCGGAGTGCTGGGGCATCGAAATCCGCGAGCAAGGCCTGCCAAATCCCCTCGGGCTGTTGCGGGCCGGAGTAGCGTGAGACGAAGCGTTCGAAGGCTTCGCCGTGCGTCAGGTTGAGCCCGCCTTTGCCGGCGACGAGGAATTTCCTGCCGACCGACGGCTTGCCATCGAACAAGGTCACCCGCAGGCCCGCCTCCGCGGCGGCTTCCGCGGCGCGGAGGCCGGCCGGACCACCGCCGATCACGGCAAGTTGGAGGGGTGGGGACATGGTGTTAGAAAAGGCGACGATAGCGGGTGGGGGAATCCGGTCAATCCCGTGCTGCGGGGTGGGTTGACACACTGGCAACGCGCTCCCATGTTCGCGCCCGCTTCTTCGCCTTCCAAACCATATGATATTCAAAAGTCTCTGTCGCCACGCCGGAATCGGCGCGAATTCCTATGTGCTCGAATCCCGGAACGCCCGGGTGGTTCTGGACGCGGGGATGCACCCGAAACACGAAGGCTCCGAGGCCATCCCGCACTATGAGTTCCTTGAAGAGGGGAGTGTGGATTCCATTGTGATCACCCACTCGCATCTCGACCACGTGGGCACGCTGCCGGTGTTTCTGCAGAACCAGCCGCAGGCGAAGGTGTTCCTCACGGCGGAAACCGCGGAACTCGCCTCCGCGATGCTCCACAACTCGGTCAACGTGATGCAGTCCAAGCGCATCGAACACGGCATTGCCGAGTATCCGCTTTTCGAACACCGCGAACTGGACGATGTCACCGCGGAATTCGAATCCCGTGGCATCGAGCGTCCGTTTGATCTCGACCGCGAAGGGGCCATGCGCGCCACGTTTCATGATGCCGGCCACATCCTTGGCTCGGTGGGGGTGACCATCGAGGCCGCCGGCAAGCGCGTGATGTACACCGGCGACGTGAATTTCGAACACAGCACGCTCCAGAAAGGGGCGATGTTTCCCGAGCAAACCGTGGACGCTCTGATCGTGGAGACCACCCGCGGCGAACAGGCCCGCACGCCGGGATACGACCGCACCCGCGAGGAAAACTCCTTTGCCGAGGCGATCCAAGGAGTGCTCGACCGCAAGGGCTCGGTGCTGGTGCCGGTCTTCGCGATGGGCAAGACCCAGGAGGTGCTCGGTATGCTCCACCGCTTCAAATCCGAGGGCCTTATTCCGAAACACACGCCGGTCTATATCGGCGGACTGAGCACGAAGATGACGCATGTGTACGACCGCTTTGCTGACAAGTCCCGGCGCCACCTGCCCGGTTTCCGCTTTCTCAAGGACATGGACATCGAGGGCAGCGGGAAGAAGCGCAAGGGGCCGATCCCGTTCGCGGCCGGTTGCATCTACGCGCTCTCCAGCGGCATGATGTCGGAGAAAACCGTTTCTAATAACTTCGCCCGCCAAGGTGTCCTGGAAAACAAGCGCCACGGACTGTTCTTCGTCGGTTATGCCGATTCCGAGACGCCGGGCGGCAGGATCCGTGCGGCGAAGCCGGGCGACAGCGTGGTGCTCGATCCCGCGCATCCGCCGGTGAAGCTCAACTGCGAGATGCGTGTCTTCGATTTCAGCGGCCACTCCACCCGCGAGGCCATCGCCGATTACATCGTCAAGGTGCGGCCGAAGAAGGCGTTTCTGGTGCACGGGGACGACGGCGCGGTCGAGTGGTTCCGCCAGGAAATCCAGCGGCGCCTGCCGGACACCCAAGTGATCGTCCCGCTGCCCGGCGAGGAGCATCCCGTTTAATTGATGACGGCTTGGGCGGAAGCGGGGCTTTGCAAGCTGGCGGCCCCGTGCTAAGGACGCGACTCATGGCCAAACCCTCAAAGCCCAAATCCGGTGGCGGTTGCCTCGGAAAACTGTTTTTCCTGTTTCTGCTGGCGGCCACCTGCGGTCTCGGAGCCGCGGTGTTTTTCATCAGCCAGCCGCAGGAGCTTTCGGATGTCGGTGGTTACGCCCCGGCGGTCAACCGAAAGACGCCCGCTCGCGACTTGAAGGCGGTGCTCAAGAATTCGCTCGACCGCGGGTATCCGGTGACCCTGACGGAAACCGAGATCAACCAGTGGCTCGGGGAAACGCTTTCGGCCAAGCAGGGCGGCCTGCTTGCGGGCCAAACCTCGCTGGAGCGCGTCTGGGTGCGGCTGGAGGCCGGCGTGGCGGAGGTGATCATGGAGCGCACGCTCATGGGGCATCCCTTCACGATCTCGATGTTCCTTCAGGTCGAGCAATTTCAAGGGGGGAGGGGCGTGCGGACCGAGGTGCTGATGCATGGCGGTCCTTTCCACGCGAGCGTGCCGAAGCCACTGCGGGGCGGCCGTTTCGGGAAACTGGTGGTGCCGCAGGGGTTCCTGTTGCTGGTGATGCCTGCCTATCAGAAGCTGGCGGCGGTTTTCGGCGACGAGATCCATCTGGGATTCGAGGAAATGGCCCGCATCAACATCGAAAAAAGCCGTCTGGTGCTGAATCCCCGGTCGCCCTCAGGCGGAGCGGCCGGCGTGCGAACGTTTTGAAATCCGGATGAGTAAGCGTTGTCTGATGGCCGGATGGTTGGTTTCCGCCGCGCTCGCCGCCGCGGAGGGTCCGCCACGTGCCATCCAGGTGACAGAGCCTCCGGCGCAACCGGCCGCCATCGCCGATGAGAGGGTGTTCAGCAGCTCGATGCAATTCCGGGTTTCCGGTGGCGACAGCCTGACGCGAGGCACGGTGGCCATGATGGCGGAGGAAACCAAGGGCGAGTTGCTCGACCTCACCGGCGAAGAGGACGCATGGAGGGTGCCGGTTTCCATCGTCCTGCATGGGAAAGCCGGTGACCCGCTGCCCGCTAGAACGATCGTCACCAGCCTGCTGGTCGTGGCGGGAGTCCGGGAACTCAAACTCGACAAACACCTTGGGCCCGGCATCGAGCAGGAGCGCCTCAAGCGTGCCGTCACCGCCATGCTGCTCTATGAACGGGCGCTGAAGGCCAATGCCGGCGGGGGGACAGACGCCCCGCTGGTGGTTCCTCCCTGGCTTTCCGACGGTCTGCGCGAAGCCACCGCGTGGCGCCTCAATCAGAGCGACCGCCGCCTTTACGCCACGCTCTTCAGACAAGGCGGCTTGTTCAAGATCGACGAGATTTTCTCCCTCACCGAGAAGGCGTTCGAAAACCTGGACGGTGCCACGCGCGCCGCCTTCCGGGTCTCGTGCGGCGCGCTGGTCATGGCCTTGTTAGAGCAACCGCATGGCCGGGAGGGTTTCCGCTCGTTCCTCACCGAAGTGGCGGCCTACGAAGGGGAAATGCCCGGATTGCTGCGCAAGCATTTCCCCGAACTCAATCTATCCGAAACCAGCCTCGCGAAGTGGTGGGCGCTGCAACTCGCCAACAAGGGTGCCCTCAACCTGCTGACCGATGTTTTCACGATCGGGCAGACGGAAGCCGCGCTGGCCGAGGCCTTGCAACTGGATTTCCGCGACGAGGAAGGCATTATCCGGCGAAAGGAACTTGTGGCATGGCCTGAACTCGCCCCGC
Organism: Luteolibacter sp.; assembly: GCA_041549835.1. Taxonomy (GTDB): domain Bacteria; phylum Verrucomicrobiota; class Verrucomicrobiia; order Verrucomicrobiales; family Akkermansiaceae; genus Luteolibacter. Next base: position 6,913 of record JBFEQB010000045.1, read on the forward strand.
TTCAGGAGTCCGCGCGACTGGCCGCGGTGCGTCTCGCCGGGGACGCGCTGGTGCGGCTCAGCTACCGATGTTTTCCATCCTACCGGCCGTTGTTGGCCCGCTATCAGGTCATCCTCAACGACATCGCGAAAAACAAAACGGAAGGGGTGGCCCAGGCCCTTGCGGAGTTGGAGGAAACCCGTGCGACGATGGTCACACGGGCGACACGCGCACGCGATTATCTCGATTGGTTTGAAATCACCCGCGCCCGCCGGACGAGCGGGGCGTTCGACGATTATCTCCGCCTCAAGGAGGAACTCAAATCCAACCCGCACCGGCGCAAGGACGGAATGTCCGAATACCTCGACCGCATGGACGCGATCTTCCACCGAGACGAGATCCGCCGTCCTTGAACGAAGTCGCGGAGCGGGCGGCTTGGCTCCGGCCATGCGGCAGGGAACTGGCGGACAGCGAGGGATTGCCTTCGGCCATGCCAGAGTGCGCTTCGCGGTTGTTTTTTCAAGTCGCTGCGAGCGACTGCCGCGTTCGAACCCGATGCTTCGCAGGGGTTCTCATCCCTCCCTTTGCTTTGAGAGTGAATGGGAGTTTCCCATTTGGTGAGACCAGAACCTTGATCCAAGACTTCAAACTGGCGGACAGGGAGGGATTCGAACCCTCGGTAACATTGCTGCTACACACGCTTTCCAAGCGTGCTCATTCGACCACTCTGACACCTGCCCTTGGAGGGCGGGAAACTAGGAAGCGGATTCGCCCTTGGCAATGCATTTTTCGAATCTTTCCACGGTAATCCTCCGCGCGTTGGATGCTTGAGGTTGCGCGGCCCGGTTTCATGAGGCATGAACGCTTCCGATGACGGGGCGGGAAATCAAGGAAACACTGGATCGGGCGGGCGTTCTGCCGAGCAAACAACTCGGACAGAATTTTCTCGTCGACCCGAACATGGCCCGCTGGATCGTTTCCCAACTGGAGCCTGCCGAAGAGGATGCCGTCGTGGAGGTGGGCCCCGGAACCGGTTCGCTGAGCGAACATCTGGTCGGTCAGGTGCGGAAGCTGATTCTGATTGAGTTCGACGCCCGTCTGGCTGCGGCGCTGGCGGAACGTTTCCGCAACGAGCCGACGGTGGAGGTGATTCACGCCGATGGGGCGAGGTTTGATGGCCGGACCTTGTTCAAACACCGGCGGCTGAAGTTTTTGGGGAATCTGCCCTACTCGTGCGGTGGTGCGATTTTGAAAAACCTGCTGAGTCGCCCGCATCCGTTCGAGCGTGCGGTGGTGATGCTGCAGAAAGAAGTGATCGAACGCCTCGCGGCCGCTCCCGGGACCAAGGATTACGGGATTCTCTCTTTGCGGACGCAGGTCGATTGGGTGGTGGACATCCAACGGACCGTGCCGCCCGAGGCGTTTTTTCCGCGGCCGCGGATTGATTCCAGCGTGGCGATCCTGCGCCCGCGGACTTCCGGCTTGCCGGCCTTCGACCGCCGCCTGTTCGACGAGTTGATTCGCCGCGGGTTCGCCCAGCGCCGCAAACAGCTGAAGAAACAACTGCCGGAAGGAATCGCTTGGCAGGAAATTTCCCGCGAACTCGATGTTCCGGCCACCGTCCGGGGCGAGGAACTGACGCTGGCCCAATGGGTGGAACTCACCCGCGCCTGTGACCCGCACCCACTCAAGGACCTGCCGCAGAAGGCCGGCGAGATCTTCGATGTCGTGGATGAAAACGATCAGGTCATCGGCCGGAAAACGCGGGGCGAAGTCCATGCGGAGAAACTCCTGCACCGTGCCGTGCATGTGTTCGTTTATAACAAACGCGGCGATCTGCTGCTCCAGCAGCGTTCAATGTTCAAGGACGCGCATCCCGGAGTCTGGGACTCCAGTGTTTCCGGCCATCTGGACTCCGGTGAGGATTATCCCGCCGCCGCCATCCGGGAGATGGACGAGGAGATGGGCATCTGCGTGGAGGATGCGCCTGAGGAAATCGCGCGGATCGCCCCGTGCGAGGAGACAGGCTGGGAACACGTGCGCCTTTACCGCAGCCGTCACTCGGGATCGCTGCGTTTTCCCGCTGCGGAAGTGGAGGCGGCGGCATGGTTTCCGGTGGCGGAGATCGAGGCATGGATCGCCGCTCGTCCCGAGGATTTTGCGTCCGGCTTCATCGCTTGCTGGAAGGCTGCCGCCGCATCTTGAAACCAATCTGTCAAATTGATGAACAGGCCCCTTCTTCCCCTCATCGCCATCCTGCTCGGCGCCTGCCAGAAACCGCCGGCCACGCTTCAATACAAGGTGGTATCCACCCGCCCGCATGACGCCGAATGTTACACGCAGGGATTCGAGTTTTCCGGCAAGCGGCTTTTTGAAAGCGGTGGCAACTACGGGCAGTCGACCGTCCGCGAGGTCGATCCCTCCAACGGCGAAGTTCTCCGCAAGCGGCCGATGGCTAGGACCGTGTTCGCCGAGGGCATCACGGTTCTGAATCACGAGTTATGGGTTCTCACATGGAAGGAAAACACCGCCTATGTTCTTGAACCGGACTCCTTCAGCTTCGTCCGCACCCATACCTATCAGGGGGAGGGCTGGGGTCTCACCAACGACGGCGAACAACTCATCATGAGTAACGGCACCAGCACGCTGAAGTTCATCGATCCCAAGGATTTCTCGGTGCGCAAGTCTCTCGAGGTCAGGGATGGCGGGCGTCCGGTGGAAAATCTCAACGAGCTGGAATATGTCAACGGCGAGATCTTCGCAAATATCTACATGACCGGAAAAATCGTCCGCATCTCGGCGGAGGACGGCCGTGTCACCGGTTGGCTCGATCTGTCGGGGCTGCACCGGCAGCTTCCTTCACCGAATCATGCGGAAGTCCTCAACGGCATCGCGTTTGATTCCTCGAGCGGTCATTTTCTGGTCACCGGGAAACGATGGCCGAAGATGTTCGAAATCGAAATCAGCGACCGGTAGCCGCCCGCTCACCTGCCGGTGAGCAAATGCCGGCAGCTCCAGGTGTAGTTCCAGCCGGAGAGCAGGGTCAGGCCGAGCGCCAGCCACATTGAGACCGGGGTCAGCCAGCCGTCCGGGCTCGAGAGTTTCTGCAGCAAGCCCACGACCGGGTTTCCACTGTCGCCTGCCGCGAATGCGAACGAGACCAGACAGGTGATGCAAAACGTCAGCTGCATCGTGGTCTTCCATTTCCCCAGCCGGTCGGCGGCCATCACATGGCCGGCTTCCATCGAAATCTGTCGCAGTCCGGTGACCAGGAACTCGCGGGCCAGGATCACCACCGTCACCCATACCGGGCACAGGCCCTTAGCACTTAAATAGACGAAGGCGGAGCAAACGAGGATCTTATCCGCCAGCGGATCCAGCAACTTGCCCATTGCTGTCACAAGGCCCAGTTTCCTCGCCAACCAGCCGTCCACGAAGTCGCTGATCGCGGCGATCACGAAGGAAATCAGGGCGATCCAATGTCCGGCGTTGCTGCCGAATGCGGTCCCCGCGACGAACACGGCGGTCAGGACAAGGCGCGAGAGGGTGATGGCATTCGGAAGGTTCACGGCCGCAATGTGGGAAATCCATCAGCGGATGGCAACAAGGGGTTGCGCCAAGGTCTGGAAAGCGTGTTGCACCGATGCCTTTCAAGCCCCGCCCGGGTCACACCTTTTTTGCGCAAACCCTTGCCAGTGCCGGAGCGGTGGTCTAATTCACCCGGGCCTATGGTCAACTACCGCGTGCTCGTCTCGGATCCCATTTCAGAAAAGGGCATCGAAGCCCTCGCCGCCGCTCCCGGCATTTCGGTCGATGTCAAAACCGGCATTTCCTTCGACGCCAAAACCGGCAGGCCCACCGAGGAATTTCTCAAACTCATTCCTGATTACCACGGGCTGGTGGTCCGCTCGGAAACCAAGGTGCCCGCCGAAGTCTTCGCGGTCGCGAAAAACCTCAAGGCCATTGGCCGCGCCGGCGTCGGCGTGGACAATATCGACCGCACCGCCGCCACCGAACACGGTGTGATCGTGATGAACACACCCACCGGCAACACCATTTCCACCGCCGAGCTCGCCTTCACCCTGATGCTGGCCACCGCCCGCAACATCGGCCCGGCCCATGCCGAAGTCCTCAAGGGCAACTTCAAGGCCGCCCGCAAGGCCTACCAAGGCATCGAACTCAACGGCAAACGCCTCGCCGTGATCGGCATGGGCCGCATCGGCACCGAATTCGCCAAGCGTGCCCAGTCCTTCAACATGCACGTGGTGGCTTACGACCCTTTCCTCAGTCAGGCCCGCGCCGATCAGCTCAAGGTCGAACTCGCCGGCACTCCTGACGCCGCCCTCGCCGGTGCTGACGTGGTCACCCTCCACGTCCCGCTGACCGATGATACCAGACACATTCTCAATGCCGAACGCCTCGCTTCGATGAATCCCGGGGCCTTGGTCATCAACTGCGCCCGTGGCGGACTGGTCGATGAGGACGCGCTCAAGGCCGCGATCGACTCCGGTCACATCTCCGGCTGCGGTCTTGACGTGTTCGAAACCGAACCCCCCGCCGCCAACCACCCGCTCTTCACCCTCGGCAAGCACATTGCCTTCACTCCGCACCTCGGCGCCTCCACCAATGAAGCCCAGGAAAACGTCGGCATTCAGGTTGCCGAGCAATTGCGCGACTACTTCGTCACCGGTGAAATCCGCAACGCCGTGAACATGCCGAATCTCGACAGCCACACGCTCGAAAGCGTCGGCCCTTACCTGAATCTGGCCAACTCACTGGGCAAGCTGCTTTCCAAGATCGCCCCCGCCCAGTGCGACACCATCAAGGTTTCCTACCTTGGTCCCGTTTCCGAGCTCGATACCGAACTGATCACCCGCACCGCGCTCACCGGATTCCTTGCCAGCGCCCATGAGGAATCCCAAGTCAATCTGGTCAACGCCCCGGCCGTCGCCAAAGCGCTCGGTCTGCAACTCACGGAGTCCACCGTCGCGCTCGCCACGAATTGCACCGAGCTCATCGAGGTTTCTGCCGTCAAAGGCGACGACGTCTGCACCGTCGCCGGGACCTTCTACGGCAAATCCGCCCGCATCGTCCACATCGCCGGTCACAACGTGGAAACCAACCCCCAAGGCCGTTTCCTCTTTGTGGAAAACGACGACCGCCCGGGCATCGTCGGCCTGATCGGCAGTTCGCTCGGCACGGCCCAGGTCAACATCGCCAACATGGCGCTCAGCCGCAGCAGCGACCGGACCCGCGCCGTCACCGTGATCGAAGTCGACACCGAGCCGCCCGCCAAGCTTCTCGAGACTCTGCGCGCCACTCCGGGCATCATCCGGGTGCTGAGTTTGGAGCTCTGAGCGGAAATCATTCCGCCGCTCCGCCAAAATTCCCAAAATTCCCGTTGCCAACCCCGAATCAGGATCATTAACATCCCTTCAGCATGAAAAAGCTCCTCGTCATCGCTAGTGCGTTCGCCTCTCTCACTCTGTTGGTCTCGGCTGACATCCAAGCCCCCCCGGGATCCACCTACACCCCGACCCGTAAGCTTGGCCGGGCTCTCAGCAACATCCTTTACGGGATTGTCGAGATTCCAGAGCAGATCGTCCGGAAATCCGATTCCTACGGTCGCAAGGCGGGTTGGTCCTACGGTGCGGTGGATGGAACCAGCCGTTCGCTGCGTCGCCTCGGTTACGGTTTCTATGAACTCTTCACCTTCACCTGCCCGACTTATCGCGGCACCTTCAAGCCTCCTTACGAGCGCTGTGGCGAAGACAACCGCATCGAGATGAACGTGCATGACGGCCTCTCCGAGTTCCCGCCGGAACTTGGTTTCGAGACCTACTACAGTCACACCCGCACTCAGAAATACTGAGCTCCCGGGACACCGACGTTCCAAATTTTCAATCCCGCCCGCGGCTCGTCCGTCGGCGGGATTTTCCGTTAGGGGGAGAGGCCTTTCGTCTGGGAGGGGAGGCCTCTGTTTCAATCAGGTCTGTTTACCACGGTCATTCCATTTTTTCCATGGCGGAGCCTTCTCTTTCCAGGTCGATGCGGGGAGTTCGTCATCGAATTCGGAGCGCTGGCCGATTCCACGCAACAGCCCGCTGATTTCCTTGGCTTCCTCCAGCAGTTGGATAATTCGCTCCGGAGCGAGACCCGGCTCCTTGAGCGCGGCCTTCACCGCCGCATCCCGCCGCTGAAGCACCGTGCTGGAAAGCAGCGCCAACGCGTGTTCTGCGGCCAGCATCCCGTCCGGCGGAGCCCCTTCCAGAATCGCCTCCCGCGTCAGCGCGAGCCGGTCTCCTTCCGGCAGACCGCTCAAAAACATGTTCACCGCGGCATTCGATCCCGGATCCGGCCCTGCCACCAGAATTCGCTCTAACAACGGGATGCCCTCGAGCCAGCGCGCCGCTTCGTGAAGCGTTTCGAATTGTTCGCCTAACAAATGCTGCGCGCTCGCTGAAGAAAGCGCGAGTTGACACATGAACGCCACGATCCGGTGCGTCGCCGTCGGTTCCACCGGTGGAGCCGGCGGTTCTTCCGTCGCCGCGGTGTAATCCCGCTGCGCGCGCTTCGGCCGGGCCTTCAACCTGGCGATCTGTTGGCGGAGCACTGTCGCGGATGTCTGCAAATGCGTGGCCACCATGTTGATCTGGTTTTCCCGCGCCGCGAAATCATTCATCAGCGATAGAATCTCGGCGCACTCCGATAAAACGGCGGTGCGACCCGCGGCGCCATCCAGCAGGCCCGCCGCCCTGGCGTTTTCCAGCTTGAAGTCGAAGAATTCCTTGGCGTTTGCGAGCATGCCCCGGAAGGCCTCTTCGCCCTCGCGCTTGAGAAACGTGTCCGGATCGTCTTTCGGTGGCAGGCACACCACCCGCACCGCCAGCCCCTCCGTTGCAAGTTCGCGGAAAGCCCGCTCCGTCGCCTTGATCCCGGCGCTGTCGCCGTCATAACAGATCAACACCTCGTTGGTGTAACGCCGGAGCTTCTTCGCGTGTTGCGGCGTGAACGCGGTTCCCAAGGGCGCGATCGCATGCTCGATGCCCGCTTCATGGCAGGAAATCGCATCGATCTGGCCCTCACACAACAAGGCCGCCTTTTCCTTCAGGATCGGCTTCTTCGCCCGGTCCAGGCCGAAGAGCACACTCGATTTCCTGAAGATCGAAGTTTCCGGCGAGTTGATGTATTTTCCACTGCGTGGATCCTCTCGCAGCTGGCGTCCGCTGAAAGCGATCACATCGCCGATTTCATTGCGGATGGAAAACATCAACCGGTCCCTGAATCGCACGAAGAGTCCCGCCCGCGGATTCTGTTCGTCTCGTTGTGAAGCCAAGCCGGAGCCACAGAGTTCCCGCCCGGTGAATTTGCGCGAGCGTGCCCAATCCAGGAACACTTGCGGGTTTTCCGGCATCCATCCCACCGCCCAGCGCTCGGCCATCTTCTTGCCGAAGCCCCGTGATTTCAAATACCCGCGCGCATGCTCCGCATCCGGGTCATTCAAAAGCCTTTCGTGAAAAAACGCCGCTGCCTCGCGGTGCAGATCCAGCAGGCGCCCGCGGCTTTTCCGGTTCGCATCCGCCGCCGGATCGGATTCCTCCTCGCGGATATGCACGCCCGCACGGCCGGCGAGCTTCCTCACCGCATCGGTGAATGGCAGGTTCTCGTAATCCCGCACGAATGCGATGGCGTCTCCGCCTTTTCCGCAGCCAAAACAATGGAACGATTGCCGCGCCGGATTCACGTAAAACGAAGGCGTCTTTTCGCTGTGAAACGGGCAGTTCGCCCGGAATTGCGAGCCCGCCCGTTTCAACGGCACGTAAGACTGCACCAGATCGACGATGTCCGTCGCGCTGAGAATCTGTTCGATGCTTTCCTTGGGAATCTGGGCCACGGCTTGCTGCTGCGGAGGCGAACATACGTCCTCCGTCCCCGCCGACAACACCGCAAACCCAAAAATCCATCCAGCTACGACCGAAGTGCTTGCCAAGCGCCGGAGCGCGGCGTAATTCTCCCGCCCGGCCGTTTCCAGAACAGCCCCGCAAATCCAAGCGCGCTTAGCTCAGTGGTAGAGCACATCCTTCACACGGATGGGGTCGCAGGTTCGAACCCTGCAGCGCGCACCATCCGGATTTTCAAAGCTTGACGGAATGGCAGACTGAAATTCCACCCGTTTTGGCAACGTATCGAAACCGTTGGGCCCCGGGGTATGGTGTCGGATGATTGGTGATTCGCACCGGGCATGCCGCAATCATCGGGTTTTCCGGCCAATTCACATGCAATCCTTCAGAGTATGAATCTTGTAAACCATTCGAAACTGTCGCCGGCCTTGGCCCCATTCGCCCTGTCCCTCATTTTGATGGTGGCCTCTCGCGCCAACCCTGCCGATGAGGTGGTGAAACCCGTGACCTACGCGGATGAGAAGCTGGACAACGGGATCATCTCGGTCGCGTTTGACACTGAGGGAGGGTTCTCCATCCATGATGCACGGAGCAAGGAGGTCTTGCTGTCGGATGCTCGCTTCGGGTTGCCATGGGGAAAACGAGGAAGCATCGAAAAGATGTCGGTGGAGGACGTTCGGGACGAACTGGGTGTCGGTAAGCGTGTCATTCTGGAAGTCTCGCGCTGGAACGACTTCACATACCGGCGGACAGCCCCGACCAAGCGGCTGTTTTCGTATGCTTTATATGAAAACAACCCCGCGCTGGTGTGCGGCTTCGGCCTTGAGACTCCGAGCTACCTCAGCCTCCGAGTGATGAATGCCAGCCCGCTTGCCGGTGGAAGTCTTTTCGGCGGCGCGGAAATGAAATCCCCGATGACCCTCAACGGAGGCGCGGGAGCGGAGCGCACGCTTGTTGCGAAAGGGCTCTCGCGGACTGCGTCCAACAGCCTCATGTTGACCGGGCTGGTCGAGGGGCTGCGCCGCACGGCCGTTTGGGGTGGCCTTGCCTACAGTGAGTTCGGTGCCTATGCGGTTCTGGAGAATGGATCTCCCTCTTTTTACTCGGAAGACCCCGTTGGCCGTCTGGTGGATGAGGATCAGACTTGGCTGGCGAAGGATACGTTTTATCTCGATGTCCACACGCGCGAGCCGTTCGAGGCTCTGGAGCGTTATGGTCTGGCCATGCGGCGTGCCAACAATGCGCGGCCTAACGTCTGCGATTTCCCCGTCCTCTGCGGCTGGAGCACCGGTGTTCTCAGCAAGTTGCCCAAGGTCAACGACTCGGCCAAGTTGATCGCCGAACTTGAACAGGCCAACCGCTGCGGCTTGACGAAATACACCAAGGTTTCGCTGCGTCTCGAGCCCGACAAATATCATCTCGATACCGAGCAGGGCTGGTGGGACGACGAGCACATGCGCAGATTCGGCCACTTGGTAGAGCCCTACGAATCGATCGCCAAGTGGAGCGAGGCCATGAATGCCGCGAACGGCATCCCCTACATCTACATGCAGCTCGGCATGCCGTCCGATGACTTCGTGCGAAAGTATCCGCAATACATGTTGTTCAACGACGGGTCGGAGGTCGACAAACGTGCCCCCAACCATAAAAACAAGAAGAACAAGCACCCGCACAACCAGCCGTATGTCACCTACGATTACACGGACAAGGAATTCTCGGACTACTTCATCAAGACTTGGCGCAAGCTGCACGACGACGGCATCCGCGGAGTGAAGATTGATTACCCGGCCACCGCATGGCGTCCGGAAGGTGGCTTCGACGACCGTTACGCCACCTGTAATGCCGCCTACCGCCGGGCCTTCGAGTTGCTGCGCGAAGCCATGGGCAAGGACTGCCTGATCGACGAGCGGAATATGGGGGAATCCGGTCGGCCTTGTCTGGATGTGACCGCCGGGGTGGTCGACACCCAGCGGACTTGGATGGATTCCAACGCGTTTGAGCCGGCCATGATCTCGATCAGCGGGCTGCGCTGGTATAAGAACCGAACCGTTTTCAACTACTATCCGGACACCAAGACCGTCCATGATTTGTCACCGGACGTCCGCAGGTCCATGCTCACTATGGTGCATCTCACCAGTGGTCGTCTTGATCTGGCTACCTCGTTCTCGCTGTTCACGCCGGAGATCACCCGTGACGTTTCGCGGATTTACCCGCACTACCCGGAACCCAAGACCGCGCGGCCACTCGATGCCTTCACCGGCGTCAGCGACCCGCAGGTGTATGACCTGGAATTGACGCCCGACTGGCACCAGATCACTTTTTACAATACCGGAGAGGAAAGAGCGCCTGTCTCCACCGCCCTTAGTGGCGACCGCATCGACAATGCCGTCGGTGTGGATCCGGCCGCCGATTATCACGCCTACGAGTTCTGGTCCGACACCTATCTGGGCAAGCTCCCCGGCACCGCGCGCATCGAGCGGGAGTTGGATCCGGCCTGCTGTGCCATGATCTCCCTGCGCAAGGCCGAACCGAATCCCCAAGTGATCAGTACCGACCGCCACCTCCTCCAGGGCTGGGTCGATCTGGCGGATGTCCGCTGGGATGCCGAAACGAAGACATTGAGCGGCACGGCCCGCGTTATCGGTGGTGATCCCTTCAAAATCGTCGTCGCCAACAACGGGGCCAAGCTGCTCAAGGCGGAGGCCGAGGGCGGCAGCTCCGAACTCACCCCTCATTCGGTCGACGGCCTCGGTAGCCTGACTCTGTCCGCAGCGGCCAATGCCGACGTGAAGTGGATGCTGCAATACGAGTAGCGGTCGATTGATGATCCGGACCGTTTTCGGGTGCGTGTCACATTGGGGCCTGGTGAAGCAGGTAACCCACTATCTGGTCAAGTCGGCCCTGACTTTTCAAATTGCCCGATAGAAGTGGCCTCTTATCCTTGTATCAGTGTCGTTCCGGCGGGGGCGGACCATGCACTCCGTTGAAAAAACCGAAGCCAACCACCTGCCTAACCTCGTTTTCTGAAAATTTTTCACATCCCGATCCTCCCATGAAAAAGCCAAGCCTCATCCAGCAATTCCTCGCAATCCTCACGGTTTTGTTCACCGGCTCTCCGATCGTCGGTGCCGACACCCCCGGCAAGGTGGAAGCCTCTGACAGTCCAAGGGTGCGGCAGAACTTCGATTACGGCTGGTTTTTTCTCAAAGGCGATCCGACCGGCGCGGAGGCTCCATCATTCGACCATTCCGGATGGCGCGGTCTTGACCTCCCGCACGATTGGAGCATCGAGGGACCATTCGATGAAAAGGACCCCAGCGGCGCGGCTGGCGGTTACCTGCCATGCGGCACCGGATGGTATCGGAAGACATTCAAACTGCCGGCCGATGCCGAGGGCAGGATGGTCTTCATCGAATTCGATGGCGTTTATATGAACGGGGAGGTCTGGATCAACGGCCACCGTTTGGGGAAACGGCCGTATGGCTACATGGGTTACGAGTATGATCTTACGCCGCATCTCAACGTCAATGACGACAACGTGCTGGCGGTGCGGGTGGACAATTCATTGCAGCCTTCCTCGCGATGGTATACGGGCTCGGGAATCTACCGTCACGTCTGGCTGAAGTTCACGGACCCTCTGCGGGTGGCGCACTGGGGCACCCAGATCAGCACCCCGAAGATCTCCGCCAGCCAGGCCCAAGTGGCGGTTAGAACCACCTGCCGGAACGGATATGACAAGGCAAAGAAGGTGGATGTGACTCAGACCATCACGGATGCCGGGGGGAATGCCGTCGCAACCACCTCCAGCGCATTCGATCTGGCGGCCGGGGAGGAAAAGGTGTTTGACCAAGCGCTCGAAATCACCCGCCCGGCGCTGTGGTCCCCGACATCGCCAAACCTCTACACGGTGCGCACCGAGCTGCGGGACGGGGAGAGGCTGGTGGATCGCTATGAAACTCCACTCGGGGTGCGCGAGGTCGTGTTCGATGCCGATCGCGGGCTGCTGCTCAACGGCGAGAGCGTGATCATGAAAGGGGTGTGCAATCACCATGATCTCGGACCGCTCGGAGCCGCCTTGTGGGATCAGGCGCTGGAGCGCCGGTTGAAGATGCTCAAGGAAATGGGCTGCAACGCGATTCGCACCGCCCACAACCCGCCGTCGCCCGAGTTGCTCGACATGTGCAACCGGATGGGATTTCTCGTGGTGAATGAGACTTTCGACGAGTGGCGTCGCGGCTGGGCGTTTGATGAGGTCACCCGAACTCTGGTCTCCAGCAAGACGAACAAGGGCAAGGCCAGATTCGGCTACCACCTGCTCTTCGACGAGTGGGCGGAACGCGACCTGACCGACCACATCCGGCGGGATCGCAACCATCCGTCGGTCATCATGTGGAGCATTGGGAACGAAGTGCCGGAAGCCCAGAAATACGGCGAGGTTGAAACGCTGAAGCAACTGCAGGCGCTCAGCCACAAGCTGGATCCGACCCGTGAGGTCACCGTTGGCACCAACTTCATGGCCGGAGCCAACGAGAGCGGCTTCGCCGAGATCATGGATCTCGTCGGTTACAATGGTGGTGGTGGCTCGTGCTTCCAATATGAAGCCGATCACCTCCGCTATCCGGAGCGCCGGATCTATGCCTCGGAAGTGCCACATTCCCTGCAAACCCGGGGGGAATACCGGACCCATGCGAAATTCCGTGAAGAGGATCGTGAACCTGCCGACCTGACCGAAAAGGAGGTCTTTCCCGAAACCGATGCCTGGTATGAGTCTTCCTACGACAATGCCGCGGTGCGGATCACCTCGCGGGATTCGTGGCGTCTGACCAAGACGTTGCCCTTTGTCGCGGGCGAGTTCCGCTGGACCGGCTTCGACTACATCGGCGAGTCCGGCGGATGGCCGCGGGTGCTCGGCAATTTCGGCATCATCGACCTGTGCAACTTCCCGAAGGACACCTATTATTTCTATCAGAGCCAGTGGACGGAAAAACCGATGGTGCACCTGCTGCCGCACTGGACCATGCCGGGCAAGGAAGGCACTACCATCCCGGTTTGGTGTTACACCAACTGCGACAGCGTGGAGCTGTTTTTCAATGGCAAGTCGCTCGGCAGCAAGAAGTTCACCGAGAAGATGGACATGCACCTTGAGTGGGCGGTTCCCTATGCGCCCGGCGAATTGAAGGCCGTCGCGACCAAGGACGGCGCTGTGGTGACCACCACAAGCACCCGCACCGCCGGGCTGCCGGCGACGGTTGTGCTTTCAGCCGACCAGTCCGAGGTCAGCGCGAGCCGCCGAGACCTGTCCTATGTGACGATCCGCATGGAAGACAAGGACGGGAATTTCGTGCCCAAGGCGGCGCAATGGGTGACGCTCGACATCGACGGACCCGCCCGAATCGTGGGGATTGGCAACGGAGACCCGTTGAGCCACGAGAGCTTTCAGGGGCGCTCGGTTCGCACTTTCAACGGTCTGGCGCTGGCGATCATCGCCCCGACCGGAATGCCGGACATGGCCGTCGATCCCGACAGCGGCCGCAAGCCAGGAGAGATCGTCGTGACGGCCCGCTCCAATGGTCTGCCGCCAACGGAAATACGGCTCACCACACAACCGTAAATCGCATCATGCGCCGGGCATCGCCACCGGAGACTCACAGTCACGCGGTTTTACGGGTCTTTGGGTCCAGCCCAATGGCAGTTCGTGAGACTCCGGAATCTCGGTGAAATCTGCACGGTCGTTTGGGGTTCGTGATTTGTTCGATCCGGCTTGCCCAAAGCGGCCGGGCGAGGCATGGAGGGGGGGTGACGCGTGACCTATCAGCCAAACCGGCCTGGAGGGAAAAGGATCTGGGGCTGCCGCTACCGGATTCTCCCCACGCGTGCTCGGTTTGCCTGCCAACTTGGGATTCGGTGGTGGGCTATGAGGAGGGCCGCGACAAGGTGTTGAAGCGGATGAGGGTGGGCTACCCGCGGTTTTTCAGGCACCCCACGGTGGAGCGTCTGTTCGATAATGCGAAGGCGGAGGTGGCTGGCGAAAACGAGGACGTGATTGTGTTGCCGACCCGCGCCTCGATCCAGCGCGCCCACCGGTGGGTGGAGCGCCGTGCGCAGACGGCGGTGCGCATCACCAGCTATCATGGCTTGCATGCCTTGATCGTGCCAACCAAGGCAAAAGCCGAGGCGGATTACTACTGGAGGTTTTCCGGTGAGGTGGTGAGCAGTCGGCAGGCTCAGGATTTCCTCGATGGATCTCCGCGCGATGGATCGAAGTCCCATCTGGTCGCCAGAGCGCTCGCAAAGTTCACGGGTTCCACGCCGGAGAACACCTTCGTGTTGGCGAGCGGGATGGCTGCGATGACCTCCGTGCTGCGGGCGCTGCCAGGAGTCGCGAACGGCAAGAAAACGCTTCAAATCGAGTTTCCATATGTCGATTGCCTCAAGGTGCAGGAGCATTTCGGCCACGGCGTGGTTTACCTGAACGAGGCGTGCGGGGAGTCGTTTGACGAAGCGCTGAAGCGGATTCGGCAAGGGGAGTTCGCCGGGGTGTTCACGGAGATTCCGAGCAATCCGCTGCTGCGCACGGTGGATCTGGCGCGGGTGGCGAAAGCCTGCGCGGAAGGCGCCACTCCGTTGATTGTGGATGATTCCGCTAGCGGACCGGCGAACGTCGAGGGTCTGCGATTCGCCGACGTGGTGACGGGAAGTCTCACGAAGTGGGTTTCCGGAGTGGGCGATGTGATGGCCGGTATGGTTGCGCTGCGTGCGGATTCGCCATTCGCGGAGATACTGCACGAATCGCTCGCGCTCGATGCCGCGGAGACCGCGCCACTCTATATCGGCGATGCCGAGGTGCTGCTTTCCAATCTCAAGAGTTATGCAAAGCGGATGAAGACGGTGAATGCGAGCGGTCTGGAACTCGCCACATGGCTGTCCGGTCATCCCGCAGTGGCCCGGGTCTGGCACCCGTCGCTGGGGGATTGCGGAAACTACGAGTCCGTGATGCGGAAGGGCGGGGGATACGGCGGCTTGCTTTCATTCGTGCTCAAGGCTCCGAAAAAAACGCCCAAGGTCTATGACGCGCTTCGCTTGAGCAAGGGGCCGAGTTTCGGCACGCCGTTCACGCTGGTCTGTCCCTATGTCATGCTGGCGCATTATCATGAGCTGGAGTGGGCGGAAGACTGCGGCGTGCCGGCAAATCTGCTGCGGGTGTCCTGCGGACTTGAACCGGTTGATGCCGTGATTGCGGCCTTTGATCAGGCGTTGTCGCTGGCCTGAAGCGGAAGGCTTCAGATCAAGCCGGGAAACGCCCGGTCGTCGGGTGGCCCGGCGAAATGGTCTTCAAGGAATCGTTTCCACAGACCGCGGCTCTGCTCGGACAGGCCTGCTGTCATGCGCCCGACGCAGGCCCGGCAAAGCAGCAGCGGCAGCGGGCCCGTCACCAGCTTTCCGCCGGAGTCGAACAGGGCGGAAATCGCGAATCCTTCCATGAGTTCCCGCGAGGTGCGGCAGGCGATGCAATGCGAGAAGCGCTCCGCCGGATCATGCGACGTCATGAAATCCGCGACACGCGCGTTCCAGTTGATTTCGGCCTCGAGAAAGTGACGCACTGCGGCTTTCGATTCTTCGGAGATCGCATCGGCCACATGGTCCCTGCACGGTTGGCAGACGGCGTATTCGAGCACGCATTCGTCGCCAAGGTAGTCTTTGTTGACCAGCCATGGCGCAGCGATCTCCAACAACGGCACCCGGCAGCTCACGCAGTGGGAAAACGCCACACCGGTCTCCTCGGAACATAACCATTCGTCCACCGATCGCATGTCACAGATTAGAACCGGAATTCCCGCCTGCGGAACTGAAAAATCCTCCGGCGAGTGTTGTTTCAAACGGCGGTTGCGGAAAATCGCGCCAACCGGTGTCACGGGTTGCGCCAATCCGGTC
Source organism: Luteolibacter sp. (assembly GCA_041549835.1). Classification (GTDB taxonomy): domain Bacteria; phylum Verrucomicrobiota; class Verrucomicrobiia; order Verrucomicrobiales; family Akkermansiaceae; genus Luteolibacter. The sequence continues at coordinate 22,725 of JBFEQB010000045.1, forward strand.
CGCTGCTAGGTTTCCCCACGGAACTCCCTCCCTCCGTATGTTCGGCCTCGCTCTCAAAATGCTCTTCGGCGATACGGCCAAGTATCTGATGCTGGTGGCGGGCCTGTTTTTCGCAACCTTCCTCATCGTCCAACAGGCCTCGGTGTTCTGCGGACTCATGATGTGGACTACTTCCACGCTCAAGAACGTCGGTGCGCCGATCTTCGTGGTCGAGGAGCGCGTCGAGCAGGTGAACGAGACCAATCCGCTCCGCGACACGGATGTTTCACGGGTGCGCTCGGTCACCGCGGTGCGCTGGGCGATGCCGCTGTATTCCGGCATCCAGCGGGTGCGTCTGGACGACGGCAGTTTCAAAACCGTGCAGCTTCTCGGGATCGACGCCGCCTCGCTCGCTGGAGCCCCCACCCGCATGGTCGAGGGAAATCTCGAGGACCTCCGGCTGCCCAACACCGTCATCATCGACGAACTCGCCGTGACCCGGCTTTCCAAGGACAAGTATCATCCGATCCGGGTTGGCGATCGTTTTGAGATCAACGACATCGAGGCCCGTGTGGTGGGCATCTGCAAGGCGATGCGCTCCTTCACCGGAGGTCCCTACCTCTGGACCACCTATGAACGCGCGCTGCAATACACGCCGCCGCAACGAAAGATGCTATCCGCCGTGATTGCGGCGCCCGTCGATGGCATGCCCCCCGACGAAGCCGCCGCCGAGATCACCCGCAAGACCGGCCTCCGCGCCTATGTGAACCGCGGCTTCGGCGAAAACCCGAACGATTTCAGCACCTCCACCGTCTGGTGGTATGTGAAAAACACCGGCATCCCGATCTCCTTCGGCACCACAGTGATCATCGGTTTTATCGTCGGGGTGGCCATCGCCTGCCAGACCTTCTATGCCTTCGTTCTGGACAATCTAACGCACCTCGGCGCGCTCAAGGCGATGGGCATGACCAACGCCCGCCTCAGCCTGATGCTCGTCATCCAGTCGGCCACCGTCGGCATGATCGGCTTCGGCATCGGGTTGTTAGCCACCTCGGTCTTCGCCTACACCGCCATTGAAAACCAGCAACCGCCCTTCGTCATGCCGTGGCAGATTCCGGTGGTCGCCTTTGCCGTGATCCAGGTCATCTGCATGGCTGCCGCCTTGATGGGTATCGTCCGCCTCAGCTTTTACGAACCTGCCATGGTGTTCCGCGCATGACGACCTCCGACCACAACCTTGTCGTGGATGTCCGCGGCGTGGAAAAACACTTCGGCGACGGCCCGGACCGCATCCACGTGCTCAAGCAGGTGAACCTCCAGGCCTATGCGGGCGAAATTCTCATGCTCGTCGGCCCCTCCGGCTGTGGGAAAACCACGTTGCTCAGTGCCATCGCCGGCACCCTGCGGGTGGAGAGCGGTGAGATCGATGTTTTTAGCAATCCGCTGCATCACATGTCCGGCGGCGCCCTCACCCGTTTCCGTGCGGCCCACATCGGCTTCATCTTCCAGCAGTTCAACCTCATTCCCACCCTCAGCGTGGCGGAAAACGTCGGTATCCCGCTGCTCATCCAAGGAGTCTCGAACGGTGAGTCCCGAAAACGCTCGCGCGCGGCACTGGAGGCCGTGGGTCTCGGCGATCGCTGGAAGGAACGCCCTAACAAGCTATCAGGCGGCCAGCAACAACGAGTCGCCATCGCCCGTGCCCTCGTCCACGAGCCGCCACTCGTCATCTGCGACGAACCAACCGCCGCACTCGACGCCCAGAACGGCGAGATCGTACTCGAACTCTTCCGCAACGTCGCCCGCTCGCCGGACCGCGCGGTGATCATCGTCACTCACGACAACCGGATCTTCTCCTACGCCGACCGGATCGCCCGCATGGATGATGGCGAGATCCTCGAAGAGCGGAAACAGGAGCATGCCGAACCGCCTCATTTCATCCACGAACACGCACTCTAACCCTCACTCCATCCACGCCATGGGCATCCTCTCGAAACTCATCCGCTACGGCTCCATTCTCGCCGCCTTGGCCGGCGTGGTCGCCATTTTCGGCATCACCCGCCTGCAGGCGGACCGCCAGCTGCCGCC
>JBFEQB010000046.1:0-24494 GCA_041549835.1 Luteolibacter sp.
AAGGAAGCCGGAAATCCCAGCCACCGAGTTGACAAAAATAAACGCCGCTGAAATCGCTGCCGCGCATTTGGAGCTGCTCCAGCGAAACAAAATCAGCAACGGGGTGAGAAAGATCCCCCCGCCAATGCCGACCAATCCTGACAACAGACCGATTGAAAGACCCAGCGCGATCAGCGCCCACAAACTCGGCGCCCGAATCCGCCCACCACCCGAATCCGGTCGGAAAGTGAGCCTCCAGGCACCCAACAACAATGCTGCCGCCAACACCATTTTGAATATCGGGTCCGGCAATTGAAGCCACCCGCCCAGAAACGCAGCAGGCATCGAAACCAACGCCAATGGCCCGAAGATCTTTTGCTGGAAGTAGCCACGACGCGCAAAAGCGATCAATGCCAGCAACGACACCCCGATATTGAGCACCAAGGCGATCGGCCTCATCTCCGGTGGTGCCATGCCGGCAAATCCCATGACCGCCAGATAAGCCGATGCCCCACCATGGCCAACAGCTGCATAGAGGATGGATGCCAGGAATAAAGCGCACAAGATCCCCAGCGGCAGTCCATCCACAATCAGCGGAAAACTCATGGCATTAATGTCATTCATCCCGAATGAGGTGCATGCTCACCCCGGGGTGGATTATTGGCAACCTCCGACAGCAGAGGCTGTGCCGCGCACCGGAAATCAATTCCACAGGGGGATGATCCGCTGTCATGCCCAACGGAAACGCGATTCACACAGCAGAGGTCCATCTTGGCGCAACTTGGCCGGCTTTTCGCTTGGTCTTCCCTTGGAACACCAATCCACCAAAGCAACACGAACCACCATGAAAATCAAATCAGCCCTCATTATTGCAACGGCGCCCGCACTCTACGCAGGCACTCCCGAGACAGTAGTTGCCCCCTTGAACTCCGAGGAATGGCTCACCCCGACCTTGAACATCCGCAGCCGCTATGAATTCGGTGATGTTGATGGATCGGATCCATCCCACGCGTTCAGCATCCGTGAGCGACTTGGCCTCCAAACCCAATCCTGGAATGGCTTCAGCGCGTTCATCGAAGGCGAGTTCTCACAAGCCGTCATCGACGATTATAACGGCGGCGCCCCACTCGCCGACCCAGCAGTCGCCGGCAATACTGTGATCGCCGACCCGGAAACCAACGAACTCAATCAATTTTACCTCCAATACGTCGGATTTGACACCACCACGAAAGCCGGTCGCCAGCGCATCATCTATGACAACGCCGCAGTCATAGGCAACGTCGGCTGGAGACAAAACGAGCAAACCTACGACGGCCTCTCGTTCTCAAATGAATCCATCGGTGACCTGACCCTGAAGTTGGCCTACATCAATCAAGTCAACCGCATCTTCGGCTCCGACGCCGGCGGCGCCCTGGAGAATCTACCCGGAGATGTTTACCTCATCAATGCCTCTTACACCGGATTCAAAGACCTCACGCTCGGCTCCTACGCCTACATCATGAGCTTCGACGACACCCCTGGCTTGGACAACAATACCTACGGCCTGAGCGCCAAGGGTGATGCTTTCGGACTCTCGCTCTACGGTGAAATCGCATGGCAGGATAAGGCCGGTGCCGCAGCCACGGAAGAGGCGTTCTATGCCCACCTCAGCGCCACCAAGTCCTTCGGCAGCCAGTCGCTGACTCTGGGATTCGAACACCTCGACGCGGGATTCAAGACCCCGCTCGCCACGGTCCACGCTTTCAACGGATTTGCCGACGCCTTCATCGGCGGCCGGATTGCAGGCAGCCACAACGGACTGTCCGATCTCTACCTGACGCACGCCATTCCGATCTGCTGGGGCATGAAGTGGATCAATAGTGTCCACGCGTTTGGCGACAACGAAGTCTCAACCGGCTATGGCTGGGAATTCGACTCGGTGCTGACGAAGAAATTCAGCGATGATCTCACCGGCCTTGTGAAGTTCGCCCACTTCGAATCAGAGGGCGAAGCATACATTGGAACCGGCAGCCTGCCAACCACCACCCGCTTCTCAATCGAACTGGATTACCAGTTCTAATTCTTCATTATCGCAGTTGGTTGCTGCTTCGACGGGGCTTTCACCAGAAATGGTGGAAGCCCCATTTTTGTCACCACTTCAAAGTTTGGGCAAAATTCCAAAGGCCATCTCACACAGGCCGATGAAAGCTTCTTCAACGAGGCTGGGCTCACGTTTGGAGGAATGGAACACCCCCCATTCACGCTCAATCTCCGGCCCATGCATATCGACGACACGCAAACTCCCTTCCTCGATCTCCCGAGTCGCCAACCAAGGAGCGACAATCCCGACGCCAATGCCAATCTTGGCCATCTCCTTGATCGCCTGCATGTCCCCAAGCACCAGACTCTTGCACGCGCTGCCGACCCGCTGCTCCAACCAATCATCAATCAGGCGGTGCGTCTCAGTTGCCTTGGCATAGGTGATGAACTGGTGCTCATGCAACGTGGATTCGATTTGAGCTCCCTCCTGCGCCCATGGATGCATGGGCGATACGACAAAGGCCATGCGGTCGCGAAACATCGGCCGATACCCCTCGTTATTGCGGCCACGGAGTTTGAGGCCAACCACCAAATCCAACTGGGAATCCGCAAGTTTATCAAGCATCTGGGCGGTATCCCCCACCTCAATCGATGGCTCGCAGCGCGGGAAACAATCACGAAACTCCCGCAAGACCGAAGGCACAAGAAAATGGCACAACGAATGAGGCGTGCCGATGCGTATCCTGGTCTGTCCCCATCGACGCAAACCCTCAAGATCCCTGCCGACCTGATCAATCTCGTAAAGTATGCTCCGGCACCTCCTCAACAACAGCTCCCCCTCAGCGGTGGGCACCACTCGCTTTCCGGTGCGATCCAGCAATTTGCAGTCCAATTGCCCCTCAAGCGTCCTCAAGGAATGGCTGACTGCGGACTGGGTCACGAAGATCCTCCTCGCAGCCAGTGTGAAACTTCCTTCTTCAGACACTGCCACGAAAGCTCTGAGCTGTCTTAAGTCAGGAACCCAATCCATAATGAGTCGCGTTTGTCTCCAAGGTGTTGCTAAAATGAGCAGCGTTTATGCCAAAGTGGCGAATTTGGCATTCGAACCGCTTGCGCAACGGCATGAGAATGCTCGGCTCCGGCACAGGCAACGCCACTCCGATACGCCTTGGGATCGTCCCTCTGAGCGACTGCGCACCAATCGCCGTCGCCAGGGAAACCGGCATTTTCGAGCGTCACGGGCTCAACGTGAGCCTCTCCAAAGAGCTCGGTTGGGCCAGCGTCAGGGACAAAATCTACCACGGCGAACTTGATGCCGCTCAGTCGATCGCCGGCATCGCCATGGCCCTCGGATTGGGAATCGGCACCCTCAAATGTGAAGTGGTCGTCCCCCTGATCCTCAGTCTTCACGGCAATGCGATCACCCTGTCCAAGGAACTGAGCCCTGCCGCCATCCAAAGCGGCGAAGGCCTCAAATCCTACCTCGCGCACTACTGGAAGAAAAGCCGCCCGCTGACTCTGGCCGTCCCACACCGGCATTCATCGCACCACATCCTACTCCATTCATGGCTCACCCGCCATGGCCTCAACTCCAAACAGGATGCCGAAATCATCTTCCTCCCGCCCCCGCTGATGCCGCGCCATTTGAAGACGGGCCAAATCGATGGATACTGCGTCGGAGAACCGTGGAATTCAGCTGCCATTCTCAATGGTCTCGGCTGGTGTCCGGCAACCTCCGCCGAGTTGTCGTATGGCCACCCGGAGAAGGTGCTTCTGGTCTCCGGGCGTTTCCTGTTCGAGCAAAGAGAGCGTACGATCGCCCTGGTCGCCGCCCTGCTCGAAGCGTGCCGACTGTGTCAGGATCCTATGTTTCAAGAGGATTTGATCTCGATTCTCAGTCGGGAAGACTACACTGGCGCGAACCCCGATATCCTGCGCAACAGCTTCAGCGGTGGGTTCATTACGGGCCGCGATACCATCAACGAAAGCCCATTCCACCTGTTTCATGGCGAGGTTGTGAATCGCCCGACCACCGAGAAAGCCTCATGGCAGCTTGCGGGTCTGCGGGATATCGGTGTCCTCCCGGAAATCACCGCCGGCTCCATCTCACGCATCCACCGGGAGGACATCTTTTTGGCGGCTCAGCGGGATTACCCGGCCGGATGAAGCTCCTTCATGGAGTCAATGAAGCTCCTTCGTCGAAAATGCCGCCATTCACCGGGACTTGGCATTCGTCACGCTGACTCATGGATGCCGCTCCAATTTAATACCATGAAAATACGTCAGACCTCCACCCGCAACCGCGGCAGGGCCGCGATTTGCGCCGCTGTCATCACCAGCAGCCTGCTCAGCCCAACGATGCACGCTGAAAAACTCGCCGTCGAAAAAGACGAACTCAAGCTTGGCTTCATCAAGCTCACCGACTGTGCGCCAATCGTCATCGCCAAGGAGAAAGGCTTCTTCGAAGACGAAGGCCTCCAAGTCGAAGTGATCGCCCAGTCGAACTGGAAGGTACTGCTCGACAACGTCATCACCGGCAACCTCGACGGGGCCCACATGCTCTCCGGCCAACCCATTGCCGCCACCATCGGGATCGGTACCGAAGCACACGTGGTGACCCCGTTCACCATGGACCTTAACGGCAACGGTATCACGGTCTCTAATTCAATCTGGGCCCAGATGCAGGAGAATGACATCGACCTCGACACCGACAAGCCCAGCCACCCGATCAAGGCTGACAGCCTGAAGCCGATCGTCGAAGAGCTCCTCGCCCAAGGTAAAAAGCTGCAAATGGGCATGGTCTTCCCGGTTTCGACCCACAACTACGAAATCCGCTACTGGCTGGCCGCCTCCGGCATCCACCCGGGATATTACTCGAAAACCGACCTCGCCGGCCGCACCGATGCGGAAGTCGAGCTGTCCGTCACCCCGCCGCCGCAAATGCCGGCCACCCTGGAAGCCGGCACGATCTCCGGATACTGCGTCGGTGAACCGTGGAACCAGGCAGCAGTCGCCAAGGGCATCGGTGTGCCGGTGACCACCAACTACGACATCTGGAAAAACAATCCGGAAAAAGTCTTCGGCGTGACCAGGAAGTTTGCCGATGAAAACCCCAAAACACTCATCGCACTCACCAAGGCGCTCATTCGCGCTGGCAAGTGGCTCGATGCCACCGAGGACGGCAAACTCATCAACCGCGAGGAAGCCTGCCGCATTCTGTCTCAGCCAAACTACGTCGGTGCCGACTTCGAAGTGATCAAGAACTCGATGACCGGAACTTTCATCTTCCAGAAGTCCGATGTCCGCGACATGCCGGATTTCAACGTCTTCTTCAAGCATGACTGCACCTATCCATGGTACTCGGACGGTGTTTGGTTTTTGACCCAGATGCGCCGCTGGGGCCAGATCACCGAGCCGAAACCGGCATCCTGGTATGCTGAGACCGCGAAGAAGGTCTATCTGCCCGATGTCTACATGAAGGCCGCTGAAATGCTGCTCGCCGAAGGCCTGCTTGAGGAAAGCGAAGTAACGAAGACCAAGGACGGCTACAAACCCGCCACCACCGACTTCATCGATGGCCTTCCATTCGACGGTAAGAAACCCATCGAATATCTCAACTCATTCAAGATCGGCATCAACGACGATGCCGCACTTGCCACTCAATAATTCATCATATGCCCGGTGCCGGCACCCCGCACGGGGTGCCGGTTTTCCCGGTTGGTCCGTCAGGGCGATATCACCACAAGCTCCCGATTCATAGATCGCAACCCATCACCATGAGCTTCAAATACACCACTCTCAAGATCATCGATACCGCAGGACTCAGCTTCCTGTCACCCGTGGTCCGATTGATCAGCGGCGAGGAACCACGTAAGCAACTCAAGGAAATCGGTCGCTGCATCGTAGTGCCTGTGTTCGCGTTTCTGGCATTCATCTGGCTGTGGTCGATCCTTGCTCCGAAGCACAAGACGAAGTCCGGCGAGGTTCCCACGCCCGGCGTGGTGTGGGATGCAAACGACGGCATTCAACGGTTCCATCAATTCGAAAGCGCGAAGGAACGGGCGTTCCTGCTCACAGGCGAAGAACGCACCACCGCGTTGAAGCGCGCCACCGATCGCATGGCCGAAGTTGAAAAACTCGAATTGCTTGCAAAAAAACAACTCGAAGCCGCACGCGGGGCCTCCAAGGATAAATTTGACGCCCTCGTCACACCCTACAAAAAAACCTATGACGCCAAACGCGAGGAATACCGCGCGTTCCGCATCCAAAGCTCCGCCACCCTCAAGCAGGAAGCTGTGAATCTCACCGGAGCCGACGAAACAAAACGACTCGCTTATCTCGACAGTCTCCGCAATGTGAATGCAAAGCAGGAAGCGCTGAAGAAGGAAGTCGACACCCTCAAGGCGGCCCTGGATGCCGCTGAGGAGCAGACGTTTCCGGAAGTCAAAGCGGCACTCCGCGAAGCCACTTTGCTGGCAGAGGAGAAGCAGTTCCTCACCAAATATATCTATCTTCTGGGCGAGAACTCCCGCGAAGTGAAACTCGCTGCAGCCAAACAACGACTGGATGAAACCCGTGCGGAATTCCTTTCCAGCACGGATGGCGACATCTACGCACTCGGCACCGGCATTATCAAGAATGAGCAATTGCTGAAGACCACCGCATCCTCGCAATACGCCAAACCCTGGACCCTGCCCAAACAGATTGTCCGTTCGCTCTTCTGCGTCTTCACCGGTTTTATCATTGCGTCGATGATCGCCATTCCGATCGGCATCCTTTGCGGCCTTTCACCCACTTTCATGGCTGCCATGACGCCGTTCATCGCCCTCTTCAAGCCGGTTTCACCACTGGTCTGGCTGCCGATCGTGATGATCATCGTCGGCGGTTTCATGCCGGATCCGGAGAATCACTGGCTGATCCTGCTGTTTGCAAAGATCCCGGTGATCAAGGAATACAAGGTCGACCCAATGTTCCTTTCCTCGGCGATCACGGTCGCTCTTTGCTCGCTATGGGCAACCTTGGTGAACACCGCACTTGGCGTCGGATCGATCGATAAGGATCACCTCAATGTCGCCCGCGTGCTGCGCCTCGGCTTCTTCGCCCGTCTGTTCAAGATCATCATTCCGACCGCCCTGCCATTGATCTTTGCCGGCCTGCGCATTTCGCTGGGTGTCGGCTGGATGGTGCTGGTAGCCGCCGAAATCCTCTCGACCTCGGAAGGCATCGGTAAATTCGTCAACGACATGTATACCAACGGTTCAGCCCAGTCGTTTGCCCAGATTTTTGTGGTCGTCTTCATCGTCGGCTTCATCGGCATGCTGCTCGACCGCATCATGGTCTTCCTGCAACGCTTGGTTTCCTTCGATACCGCCCCAGCACTCTGATGAGCACCGTTTCATTCCCCATGCCAGTCTTGGAAGTCGACAAGGTGTCCATCGGCTTCGGCCCGGAAAACACCCGGGTGGATGTGCTCAAAGACGTCAATCTCAAGGTGGCGAAGAACGAGTTTGTCGCGGTGATCGGATTCTCCGGCGCTGGCAAGTCGACACTCGTTTCGCTGCTGGCCGGTCTCGAACGACCGACCGTCGGCAAAGTGCGCATGGATGGTCAAGAGGTCACCCGCCCCGGCCCACGTCGCGGAGTGATGTTCCAATCCTATTCGCTGCTGCCGTGGCTGACCGTCTATGGCAATATCCAACTCGCGGTGAAGCAGGTGTTTCCGAAGTACACAAAGACCGAAATCCGCGAGCACACCGAACGCTACATCGAGATGGTCCACCTAAGCCCGGCCCGCGACAAGCGCCCGCACGAGTTGTCCGGCGGCATGCGCCAGCGCGTCTCGCTCGCCCGCACGCTCTCGATGCAGCCGGAAGTCCTGTTGCTCGATGAACCCCTGTCAGCCCTCGACGCCCTGACCCGCGCCGTGCTCCAGGACGAGATCCTCCAAATCTGGGAACAGGAAAAGAAAACGGTGGTGCTTATCACCAATGATGTCGACGAGGCGATCCTGATGGCCGACCGCATCATCCCGCTGACGATGGGGCCGGAAGCCACCCTCGCCGACGCGTTCCCGGTGACGCTCGAACGTCCGCGCGACCGCCGCACGCTTACCGACCAACCGGAATACCAGCGTCTTAAGGCGGAAATCACCTCCTACCTCGTCGGCCTCAACAAGGAGGCGCGCAAACTGCGCGGCAATCAACTCGTCCCGATGCCCGATATCGCGCCGAAAAACTTCAAGCCGCCATCCAAAATCAGCGGCTTGAAATGGAAGAGTTCCGCCTGACCCGTCCCATAACCTGTTCCACAAAGGCCATGCGATCCGTCGAAATCTTCAACCTCGCCAAACTCTATCCGAATCCTTACGGCGAACCGTTCAAGGCGGTCGTCGATTTCAACCTGAATATCGAACAAGGCGAATTCATCGGCCTGATCGGTCATTCGGGTTGTGGCAAGTCGACGGTGCTGACGATGCTAGCCGGCCTCAATGAAATCTCGGACGGCGGCATCGTCGTCAACGGGCACGAAATCGACGGTGCCGGACCGGACCGCGCCGTTGTCTTCCAATCGCCATGCTTGATGCCTTGGCTCACCGCTTTCGGCAACGTCATGCTTGGCGTGAAAAATGTCTACCCGCACGCGACCAAGGCACAACGCAATCAAATCGTCGAATCCGCGCTGTGCTCGGTCGGTCTCGCCGACTCAATGAAGAAATACCCGCGTGAAATGTCGGGCGGGATGCAACAACGCGTCGGCATCGCCCGGGCAATCGCGCTGAAACCCAAGTTGCTGTTGCTTGATGAACCGTTCGGCCGCCTCGACTCGCTCACCCGCATGGAACTGCAGGATGTGATGCTCGATATCCTCAATCGCGAAAAAATCACCACGGTCCTGGTCTCCCACGATGTAGACGAAGTGGTCTTTCTCTGCGACCGAGTGGTCATGATGACCAATGGCCCGGCCGCCACCATCGGTGAGATCCTCAGCATTGATTTCGAGCGCCCTCGCGACCGCACCACCATGCTGCAGGCTCCGCTCTACTTCCGTTGCCTCGATCATTTGGTTTCATTCCTCACCGAACGTGCTCACTTGCGCACCGAACCACGGATTCATGACTCCGGATCGCTGCTCACCTTTGCCGGTAAGAACGTCGAGGAGACCGAGGCCGAACAGCGGCTTAACGGTACCGTTCACGGACGCTGACTCAGGTTCGCGAGCTGATCTCAATGGGTGTGTGACGCGCATTGATCGCAGCGTGCCCAACCCGAGGTGCCGTCGAGATAGAACTCCTTTTTCCAGATCGGCACACGCCCCTTGACCTCGTCGATGATCCAGCGGCAGGCGTCGAATGCCGCATCCCGATGGGCCGCCGACACACACACGCAGACGGCCATCTCGCCAATCTCCAGGCGTCCGACGCGATGCACACAGACAGCATGCCTGATCTCGAAGCGCCTGATGGCCGCATCGACGATCCGTCGGCCTTCCTTTTCCGCAAGCAAGGCATAGGCCTCGTATTCGAGCGCTTTGACATTCCTGCCCTCGTGATGATTCCTCACCCAGCCTTCAAACGAGCAGAAGCCACCAGCCGCCGGGTCCAGCACCCGCTCGCGCAGGGCCGCCACATCAATCGTCTCGGAAACCATTTCAAACATGATCAACCTCCTGCCACTGGTGGAATGAACACGACCTCGTCGCCGTCGGCAAGGAGCGCATCCCAAGTGGAAAACTCACCGTTGATCGCCACCCGCAAGGCATCCATCTGCAGCGGCAGCCGATGCTTGAACCCCAACTCGTCATAAAGGCCGGCAGCGGTGCAGGCCAGAGTGTTCACCCGCTCGGAATCGAGACCACGGGCTTCACGCAATATCGCGAAATACAAAACCCCGACCTGCTTCGCAACCACACCCGCCTGCAGCTTGGTCATGCATTCGGCGAGTTGCTCGGGAGTATTTGCATTATCCAACGCCTCCGCCCGTGGCAGATCGAGTAAGCGGGGGTCGAGGGACTCAAGAAAATGCCGCGCGCAACGCTGCCCCCCGTCGAGGGCGGCCGCCGCCAATTCCAACCCATTCGGCTCGTAGATCGTGCATAGTGGCTCGGCCGCACCATCGAGTCGGTTGCGGAAACAGGTCGCTTTGCTCGATGGATCACGGTGATCGATGAGATGTTGCAGCGTCTGATGATCAAGCAGGAACAAGTCACAACCAAGCACCAGCAAGGGTCCGCCACACACCGCATGCGCGGCTTCAAGCGCGGCCACAGGCCCTTCGCCCGGACGAAGGTCTTCGATCACCGGCAGTGAACAACCGGGCACCGTTCCCCGCTTGAGCGAGAGATGAATCTGGTCGCAGAACGGTTCGGCCAAAGACACCAGATGATCAAGCTGGCGCACACCATCCGGGCGCTCGATCGCGGCCTTGTCACGTCCCATCCGCTTGCTGCCGCCACCGGCGAGAATCATCGCATTCATGGCTCGGCCTGGTAGTCGGACTTGCCTCCGGATTTCTCCAACAAACGCAGCCGCACGATTTCGATCGCTGGATCAAGCGCCTTGCACATGTCGTGCAATGTCAGCGCCGCAATGGTCGCGCCGGTCAGTGCCTCCATCTCGACTCCGGTGCGCGAGGTGGTCTTGCAAGCGCAACGGACGGTCACCTGATTGCCCGCCATCGTGATCTCGACCTGGCAGTCATCAAGTGGCAGTGGATGACACAACGGAATCAACGATGACGTCTGCTTCGCCCCCATCACGCCGGCGAGAATCGCAGTCTGGAAGACCGGGCCTTTTTTGGAGACCAACTCGCTGCCGTCGAATTGAGCGGCAACCTGATCGTTGACATGAATCACGGCTTCAGCCACGGCGCGGCGCACCGACTCAGGCTTGTGTGAAATATCCACCATCGCGGCTCGGTTCGAAGGATCAATGTGGGTCAAACTCATGGCTGAATTCAGGGAAAGGGGAAAAACGGATATGCGGTGTCCGAGGTTCTAGCAGACTGGGGAGGGACTTCAATCATTCCGATCGCCCCGGCCAACGAAGCGAAGTCGCCGGAGTTTCGCGGTGGTCGGGTAACCAGCCTGCCTTTGGCATCCGGTGCAACCATCAGCAACCATGAGAAATCGGGCAAAGCAGAGACTTCGGACACCGCCACCCGCATGGGATCGCATCTGCTCAAGCCCTGCAGCCTCATCAAGGTCGGCACCACCAGGCGGGTGAATGTGGCCAACACGGAAACCGGGTTGCCCGGCAGGGCGAATATGACCGGAGTTCCCGACCAGAACGCCAGCGGTTTGCCCGGGCGCAATCGAACGCCATGAAAATCCGGCGGTCCAATCAACGACTCGACCACCGAACGAACGTGATCCTTGCGTCCACGTGAAATGCCCCCACACAGGAGAATGATATCGCAGGTGTTCATGACCTCAGCCATCACCCGCATCGTCTCATCGGGATCATCCGCCAGATGATGGCGAATGACCGATGAAAATCCCATGCGCTGCAACACCGCGCCCAGCATGGGCCCGTTCGATTGACGAATCTGCCAATCCTCCGGCTGCGCATCGACCGGCACCGCCTCGTCACCTGTCGTCAAAACGGCCACCCGCGGCAACACACCTACCAACACATCGGAAAGTCCGACACTGGCGGCAATCGCCAACTCCGCCGGACCAATCCGCACCCCCGAATTCACCAACACCTGCCCCGCTGTGGCATCCTCGCCCCGGCCATGAATGAACTGACCCGGTTTGGGAATGCCGCTCAAGGTCAGAGCCTCGCCCAGATCCTCGTATGCTACGACCGCATCACAATCGTCCGGCACCATTGCGCCCGTCATGATCTCCCATGCCTCACCGGCTGCCAACGGCTGCGGTGGCGGATCTCCCGCAGCATGCAGACCCGCCACTTTCAAAGGCGCCGACAACGAGGCATGTGCCGTGTTGAGCGCCACACCATCCATCATTGCCCGTGAAAACGGCGGCAACGGCCGGTCGGCCCGCATCGGTTCCGCAAGAACACGCCCGATGGCCGCCGCCAATGCCACCCGCTCGACACCCAACGAGGCCACGGCCTCGGTCCGAACTTCAGCATCCTGTAGCGACAACAGTCGATTCACAACGCGGATCCTCATGCCTGCCGCATGCCATGACCAAGGAAAATCACGCATCTGGCATGAGTCCTGCCATTGCCGGACTTGCGCGTTATTCATTTCTCATCTCGACCACCTGTCTTCACCATCACCCCATGCGTCAGCCCTTCGATCGTCTCAAACGCGGCATCCGTGACCTGCGGATCTCCGTGACCGATCGCTGCAACTTCCGTTGCCGCTACTGCATGCCGGTCGAAAGTTTCGGCCCCGACCATCCGTTCCTGCCGCGCGAAGAATTGCTCCGCTTCGAGGAAATCGCTCGTCTGGCGACCACCATGGTGCCGCTTGGAATCGGCAAGATTCGTCTCACCGGCGGCGAGCCGTTGATGCGCCGCGGGCTGGAGGATTTGGTCGCGATGCTGGCGGCCATTGACGGCATCCATGACCTCGCCATGACCACCAATGGCATCCTGCTCGCCCACCACGCCGAAGCGCTCTCACTTGCGGGGCTGTCACGCGTCACGGTGAGTCTTGATGCGCTCGATCCCACGATTTTCTCACGCATGAACGGTGTTGCCGCCAAAGTCGATCGAGTGATGGCCGGCATCGAAGCTGCCCGCGCCTTCGGCCTGCCGGTGAAAATCAATTCCGTCATTCAGCGCGGAGTGAATGAATCCCAGATCCTGCCCCTTGCCCGTTGGGCGCTGGAGCGTAACATCGACTTACGCTTCATCGAATTCATGGACGTCGGCGAAACCAACGGCTGGATGCTCGATCAGGTCGTCCCAGCACAAGAAATCCTCACCGCCCTCGAAACCGAGTTCACCCTGATCCCTCGTCCATCGGCCTATCGCGGCGAGGTGGCAAACCACTGGAGCCATGCCGGCAGCCAAGCCGAAATCGGCATCATCAGCTCGGTGACCCGCCCATTCTGCCATGATTGCCAGCGCATGCGCCTGTCCGCCGATGGCAAGGTCTTCACCTGCCTGTTCTCCGACCATGGCCATGACCTGCGCGGCATGCTCCGCGGTGGATTCGACGACCACGCCATCCGCCGGACCGTGGCCGGTATCTGGGCGATTCGGGATGATCGCTACTCCGAAGAGCGCGGCGAGGTCACCCGGCACAAGGCGGAAATGAGCTACCTCGGCGGCTGAACCCACTTGACCGACCCCAGTCGCAACTGGCCGTTATCAAGAATCCGGCACCGCAATCCGCCCCGGCCTTGCATCAACTCCTCCGTGCCGGGCCGACCACAAGCTTCATCCATCCAGTAGCATGGCCTGCATTCCTCGGTCCCCTCGAACCGCAGCCCACCCAGTTCGAAAGTCCGGCCGATCAGGGCGTTGAGATCAATCCCGCTGACTACCACATTGCGCCGAAATGCCGCAGCCGGCAGATCCGGGTCTCCGGCATGCCTGCGGACGTCGTCAATCAAGGCCAGATCAATGAAGGTGATCTGCCCCTTGTAGTCCTCTTTCCACCCGAAAAACCGGTCGCCCACAATTCCCTGGCCAGCCACTAAATCCACCACCGCATGGGATAAGATCCCGTGCTTCAACGACCCCTTGCCGTGGCGACCGAAATAATCATGCCCCGGAGAGGTGAACAAGTGGTGAATCCGAGGCTTCGACATCAGCCCCAACATACACTCCGGCCCTGCAACCACAAGCATTGCGGCCGCCATGAGTCATGCTCATGCAGACGATGGCCGGGATTCTCATCAGTAACTCGATACGCCATCCCCGTGGCACGACGGGTGCTAGATCCCACAGGCAACTCATCTCTCCAATCATCATGCCCTCCCTCGACGATTCAGGCTTCAATGAAGAGCAAAAACAATACCTCTCGGGCTTTGTTTCCGGCATCATGCAAGCCCGCGAACTGCCATTTCTTGGCCAGGACGCCCGCGGACGCTTCACCCCTGACCCGGCAGATGCCGCGGAAGAGACGGTCTACGGCACCTCAATCGACGATCTGAGCAAGGAAGAATGTATCAAACACGAGAAGAACGGACTCGATTGTTACGACACGATTCTCGCCAACGCGACCAGCGACGAGTTTCCGGATGGCGGTGATGTCTTCCGCTACAAGTTCCACGGGCTGTTCTTCGTCAGTCCGGCTCAGGAAAGCATCATGCTCCGCTGCCGAATCGCTGGCGGTGCGCTCAGCACCCACCAATTCCGCGGTCTCGCCGAAATTGCCGCCGATTGGGGACCGGGGCACGCCGATCTGACAACCCGAGCCAATCTGCAAATCCGCGAACTGATGCCGGAAAACTGCCCGAAGGTGCTGATGAAACTTGCCGACCTCGGCCTCACCTCTCAGGGATCCGGCGCCGACAACATCCGCAACATCACCGCCTCGCCGACCTCGGGATTCGACCCGGACGAGCTGATCGATGTGATGCCCTACGCCCGTGCAATGCATCACTATATCCTCAAAAACCGCGACCTCTACGGGCTGCCGCGGAAGTTCAACATCTCCTACGACTCGGGTGGCCGCGTCTCGGTCTGCGCCGACACCAATGATATTGGCTTCTACGCCACCCGCATCGGCAAAAACGATCAGGGTGTCGAACCAGGCGTGTATTTCCGCATGCAGCTTTGCGGCATCACCGGCCACAAGCAGTTTGCCGCCGACTCGGGCGTCCTGCTCACCCCGGAGGAAACCATCCCGGTCGCCGCCGCATTGATCCGCGTGTTCATCGAAAACGGCGACCGCACCAACCGCAAGAAGGCACGCCTCAAATACCTGGTCGACCAATGGGGCATCCCGAAGACACTCGAAGAAACCGAAAAGAAACTCACCTTCAAGCTGCGGCACGTTCCGCTCGAAGCGTGTGAACGGCCGGAGCCGAAAGCCAAGCACGGCCACCTCGGCATCCACCCGCAATCCGACGGCAAACACTACATCGGCGTGCTCACGCCGGTCGGCCGCATGACGGTTTCCCAAATGCAGGCGCTGGCCGACATCGCCGACGAATTCGGCCGCAGCGAGATCCGCCTCACCGTCTGGCAGAACCTCATCATCCCCGGCATCGATGAATCCCGCATCCAAGAGGCCATCACCGCGATCCAAGCGGCTGGACTCGACCACCGCAATCACACGATTACGGGCGGGTTGATCGCCTGCACCGGCAGCCGTGGGTGCAAATTCGCTGCCGCCGACACCAAAGGCCACGCCATCGCACTCGGGCAACACCTGTCGCAGAACATAATCCTGGACCAACCGCTCAATATCCACCTCACCGGCTGTTCAAACTCATGCGCCCAACACTACATCGGCGATATCGGCATGATGGGCGTCCGCGTGAAAAACGAAGAAGGTGAATCCATCGACGGCTTCAACATCGTGCTCGGTGGAGGCGTCGATGACAGCCAAGCCATCGCCCGTGAAATCTGGAAGGCGATCCCTGCCGACCAAGTGCCAGACGTGATAGGCCGGTTGCTCGTCGTCTACCTCCGTGACCGCATGGATGACGAATCCTTCATTGCATTCACCCGGCGCCACACGCCCGAAGAACTCGCAGGCTTCTGCTCCGAGGCCGCCACCAATGCCGCCTGAACCCGATCTTTGTCACCATGCCCCTCACCGTTCCCAACAACGCCCCCTTTACCGGAGCCCAACGCATGTGGCTCAAAGGCTTCCTTGACGGCATCAATAATGTGCTGGATGCGCCTGGCTTGGACACCCCCGGCGAGGTTGCCGGCCAGACCCCTGCCAGCAACGGGGTGTCGGTCACGATCCTGTGGGGATCGCAAACCGGCAATTCGGAGTCGCTGGCAAAGAAACTTGCCAAGCAACTTGGCAGCCATGGCCACACCGCCACGATCGCCGACATGGCCAACGCCTCCATGGATCAATTGGCCACGATCGGACACCTGCTGGTCATCACCTCCACCTACGGCGATGGAGAGCCACCGGACAACGCAAGCACCTTGCACACTGACCTGCATGCCGACAACGCGCCCTCATTGGCCGCGGTGAAATTCTCCGTGCTCGCTCTGGGAGATTCCAACTACGCGTCGTTCTGCAAATGCGGCCACGACTTCGACCAACAGCTCGCCGCCCTCGGCGCCACTCGGCTCACGCCACTCGTCGAATGCGATGTCGATTTCGACGAACCGTTCGCCGCATGGACCGAGCAACTCCTCTGCGCCCTGACACCTGCCTGAACTGCTTCCGACCGTGTCCGTATCGCTCCAGAGCATCCCTCTCCCAGTTGCGGACGCTCCCGCGGCCACCATGGCCGTGCGCACACTCGTTGATGAACTCCTCGACCAACAGCAATCACTGCAAACACCAGTGGCACGCTTCGCGGAGGTTTACGATCGCAAGTCCGACCTCGCCGACCATTATCGCAGTCTGATTCCGCTGACACGCCCGGGCACCGACGAGCAATATGCGTTCGAGATTTCACTCGACCGCTGCACCGGCTGCAAAGCCTGCGTCTCGGCCTGCCACTCGCTCAATGGCCTGGATGACCATGAATCATGGCGGGACACCGGGACCATCATCAGCAATGGAACCAACCCCGGTTGGCAGCAAACGATCACCACCGCCTGCCACCACTGCGAAGACCCGGGGTGCATGAACGGCTGCCCGGTCGGAGCCTATGAAAAGCATGCCGACAGCGGCATCGTCCGCCACCTCGACGACCAATGCATCGGCTGCTCCTACTGCATCCTGAAGTGCCCCTACGATGTCCCGAAATACTCGAAATCCCGAGGCATCGTCCGCAAGTGTGACATGTGTCATCAGCGGCTCGCCGATGGTGAGGCGCCAGCCTGCGTCCAAGCATGCCCGACTGAAGCGATCAGAATCGTCACGGTTCCCAAGCACGGCGAACAACGCCACATGTTCGCCATCGACCGGCTGCCAGCGATTGCCAACGATTCGATCACACGCCCCACGACGCGTTATGTTGGCCGCAAACTGCCAAAGACGGCGCATGCTGCCGACCTCCATTCAGTGATTCCGCAACCCGCCCACTGGCCGCTGGTCTTGATGCTGTCGCTCACCCAGGCGGGAATCGGCATCCTCTGCGGGGGCGTGGCCGCTCCGGCATCCGCTCCTGTCCTTCAGTGGTTCGGCACTGCCACGTTCTTTGCTGGGATGACGGCCGCCGTCTTCCACCTTGGCCAGCCACTCAAGGCATGGCGCTTTTTTCTCGGCCTGAGAACCTCATGGCTCTCTCGCGAAATCCTGGCCTTCTCACTCTTTGCCCCCGTTCCACTGGTGCTCTGCATTTCCCCGCTGCTTCCGCACTTTCCCCTCAAACCTCAGCTTTCACTGCTGGTGAACTACTCGTTGCCACCGCTCGGACTGCTCGCCATTTTTACCAGTGTGATGATCTATCACGACACGCATCGCAGCTTCTGGCGGATCGATCGGGGGGGCATTCGCTTCTTCAGCACCGCACTGCTGTTCGGCACCTTGGCGGCCAGCATCACGATGCCCGCAGCCAGCGGCACGCTCAATACGCTCTTTTCCTGCACTCTGATCCTCAAATTGCTGTGGGAACTCAGCGTGCTGCGCCACAGACACAACACCGAATGGACCCCCGATACCCACAGCGCGCGACTACTCAGCAGCTCACTGCGCGCCACTCTTGGTGTCCGCTGCGTGATGGGCGCTTTGGCGGCGTGTGCTGTCTGGATCAGCCCGTGGGCTTGCCTGCCATGGTTGTTTATCGGAGAACTGGCCGAACGACTGCTTTTCTTCAAAGCCGTGCACGCACCAAAAATGCCAGGCAACTTCGGACCCGCAGGCGCCACCCATTGATGCCGCCATGATTCGCAGACTCATCAAACAACAAAATGGCCCGCTGACCCGCGATCTGGTGCTCGAACCAGGTTCATTCGGACTTGGGAAAGTCCCGGCACGACTCAAACCGGTCCGCACCACGACCTCGATCTGCGGCTATTGCGCCACCGGCTGCCAACTCAAGCTCCATCTCGACGCTGATGGCAATGCAATCAACCTCAGCCCCGAGGTCAATTACCCGGTAAACCTCGGCATGGCCTGCCCAAAAGGTTGGCAGGCGCTCGATCCACTCGGCGCTGCCGACCGCGCGACCACCCCGATGCTGCGCGATGCATCCAACACTTTCCAATCCATCAGCTGGGAAGAGGCCGTCGGCACCATGGTCGAACGCTTCAAGGCCATCAAAGCGCAACACGGCCACGAATCGGTCGCCTTTCTCTCCACCGGACAAATCCCATTCGAGGAAATGGCTTTTCTCGGCTGCCTGTTCAAATTCGGCATGGGCTTCCTCCACGGCGATGCCAACACACGGCAGTGCATGGCAACCGCCGTCACCGCCTACAAACAATCATTCGGCTTCGATGCACCACCTGCAACCTATGCGGACTTCGAGCAAAGCGATGTGATCGTGCTGACCGGTGCCAATCTCTGCATCGCCCACCCGATTCTTTGGCAACGCGTGATGCGCAACCGGCGGAACCCCAAAATCATCGTCATCGACCCGCGCTCGACCGAAACCGCCCAAGCAGCAACCCAGCACGTGGCGCTCAAGCCAAAGGGCGATCTCGCGCTGCTCTACGCCCTCGCTCATTGCATCATCCGCGACGGCCGAGTCGATGAGAGCTCCATCGCACTCACCGAAAACTACGCGGAATTCGCGCGGTTTGTCAGCGCCTTCCCCCCCGAGTCGGTCGCCGAAAAAACCGGGCTTGATCCGGCGACAATCGAAACACTCGCCCATACGGTCTCCGAGCCGGGGAAGCGGGTGTCCTGGTGGTGGACCATGGGTGTCAACCAATCCCACGAAGGCGTGCGCACCGCACAGGCGATGATCAATCTGGCCCTCATCACCGGCAATATCGGCAAACCAGGAACTGGCGCAAATTCGATCACCGGGCAGTGCAACGCGATGGGGTCGCGACTGTTCTCAAATACCACCTCCCTCGTCGGCGGCCACGATTTCAACAATCCAGATCACCGGCGGAAAGTCGCGGATGGATTGAAGATTCCCGTCGAATCGATTCCCGAAGCCCCGTCGCTGGCATATGACCAGATTCTTGAGGCCGTCGGGACCGGCACGATCAAAGGACTGTGGATCATCGCCACCAATCCATTCCACTCGTGGATCAACAGCGGCCGTCTCGCAAAGCTGCGTGAAAACCTCGACTTCCTGGTCGTGCAGGACATGTACCACAGCACCGAAAGCGCACGTGCTGCAGATCTGGTGTTGCCTGCGGCGGGATGGGGTGAAAAAGACGGCTGCTTCATCAACTCGGAACGCCGCATCGGCACGATCAAAGCGGTCCGCAAAGCCCCGGGCCTCGCGCTATCAGACTTTCGGATCTTCCGACTGATCGCCCATGCTTGGGGCTGCGGGGAGATGTTCGCAGATTGGAGCGATCCGGAGTCGGCATTCCTCATCTTGCGCGATCTTACCCGTGACCGGCCATGCGACATCACGGGCATCGATGGCTACGATCACCTTGACGTCCAAGCTGGTATCCAATGGCCCTACCCCAGCGATCAACCATCGCCGGTTTCCGAACGCCGGCTATTCGAAGATGGCAGGTTTTACACCCCCAGTGGTCAGGCGAAATTGTTCTTTTCTCCGCCCAGCGCACTACCAGAAGCAGCAGACCATGAGTATCCGTTCATGCTGCTCACCGGTCGCGGAACCAGCAGCCAGTGGCACACACAGTCACGCACCGCAAAGTCGAAAATCCTTGGCAACCTGTGCCCGACCGGTGCCTATGTCGAAATTCACCCGGAGGATGCTGCCGCTCTAGGGCTCACCGCCAACGCCGCCGCCATCATCCGCTCCCGTCGCGGCGAAATGCACGCCAGCGTCTACCTTGCCCCAACCGTTCAACGTGGGCAGGTATTCCTACCCATGCACCACCCTGAGGTGAACCAACTCACGCATTCCGCCTTCGACCCGCATTCACGTCAGCCAAATTACAAGGCCTGTGCCGTGTCGATTCACAAAGGCTAGCAGATCCAGCCCCTGGCAGAGCATCGGGACATGCAAGAGCATCACGGCGACGGCCGCGATCTGATCGCTGTTGAACTTCGGCCGCTTGCCTTTGCCGCCCAACCGACACCTTCATTCCATCGCGATCGTCGACCTACCAGAAGCCGTGCTCGCGCAGCCGGGCCTTCTCCCCCCATTGCTGGTGGTTGTGGACCAGCGGAGCCAAGCAGAGCGACTCGGTTTCGCTTTGACTCCAGTTCTTGGGGAAGTTTCAGAAGCGTCAGTGTGGCGGTCAAAACGCGCCGTTGAGCTTGCGGCCGGCCCAGAAGATGCCGAGCAGGGTGATGACGGCGGCAAGGGTGCCCCAGTGGGACCAGAGCGGAATGCGGGTTTCCAGCGGGCGGGGCTCGGGCAGGGCGTTGATTTCCTTGATGAGCTCGGCGAGCTGGGCGGGCTGGATGACGCGACCGCGGGAAACGCGGGCCATTTCCTCCAGCACTTCAGGGCGGCATGGTTGGCCGGTTTTTTCGATTTCCACGCCTTGGGCTAACAAAGTCGTCTCAAGAGGATTGTCCTCGGCACCGCTGGCGGTGGCGCGGATTTGCCAGGCCCCGGGGAGATCCACCTTGAACCGACCGCTGAAGGCTCCCCAGGCGGAATCGTTTTTCTGGAGGTCGATGCGCTGGGTGCGTCCGTCGGGGGCGGTTAGATCGATAGCGACGGTGCCTTGTTCGAGAGGCGCGCCGTTGGCATCGAAGGCGTTGGCGTTGAGGGTGACGGTGGAGCCGGGCTCGGGGCGCTCTGGGGTGAAGAAGAGGCGGACACGCTGGCCGGAGGCCATGTTGCGCTGATAGGACATCCAGCGGGCGACCTGTCCCCAGAAGCGGTAGTGATAGAGGTCCTCGACGCCGCGCCGCCAGCGCCATGCGGAATCGATGCCCATGAAGAGCACCTTGCCATTGCCAGCGGGTTTGGTGACGAGCAGCGGGACGGGGCCGTATTTTCCGCGGCGGTTGCCATGGACGGCGAGGACTTCGGCGCCGCCCTTGGCCTTGATGACGGGGGCGTGCCAATAGAAACCCGGGAGGCGGCGCCAGATGCCGGGATTTTCCTCCTCGTTGCTGCCGAGCATGGTGAGCAGCGAGGTGCGGCCCTCGGTGGTGAGGGTGAGCGGAGAGGCGAGGGACTCGGCCATGCCCGTGCGGTGGTCCTGATCAAGGATGACGGGGATCATGTCTGATAGATCGGTGTCGAGCAGCGAGAATTGGTTGCCCTGCGGGCCGGGCAGGAAGACCACGCCGGAGGCCTGGTTTTCCACCAAGCCGCGGATCAGGGTGCATTGCTCCTTGGTGAGCTGGTCCTTGCCGATGCCAACGTCGCCGATGAAAATGACGTCGTATTTGGCGAGCTCTTCGAGCTTTTCGGGAAACTCCTGGATGTAATCCCTGCCGCCGCCGGGGCCGAGCGCGGGGTGGAAGAGCAGGCAGGAAAGTTCGACTCCGGGATCGCGGGAGAGCGCGTTGCGCAGGAAGCGGTATTCCCAGCGTGGCAGGGTTTCGATGACGAGCACGCGGATTTTTTCCGGCCGGCCGGCGATGACGAACCTGCGGGAATTGTTGGAGGCGATGAGTTCGCCGTCGGCGACGGGGATGGAGAGCTCGAGGGTGGAGCTGCCTTCTTTTTCAAGCCGCCAGAGCACCGATTCGAAGGTCTCCGCATTCGGAGGAATGACGATGTCCTTGGTGTGCTCGCGGCCGTTTTCATCACGAAGGCGGACGATGGTGCGGATCTGGCGATTGAGCGAGGAACGGATGGTGAAGGGGATCTGCACGTTTTCGCCGATGATGCCGTAGCTGGGAGCGGTGACGGCTAACAGATCAAGGTCCGGCAAGCGGGTCTGGCTGCCGACCGGGATGGGGAAAAGCGGCACGCCGCGGAGGCGCATTTTCTGGGCGGCGGCGACGGGGGGTTGTCCGAGATTGTAGTCGCCATCGCTGAAGAGGACGACGGCTCGGAGGTTGTTTTGTTGCTCAAGGATCTCGGAGAGCGGCGTTTCGAGGTCGGTGCCGGAGAGCGCGGGCTGATCCTTGTCCGGAGAAGCGAACGGGGTGGCGCTGACTTCGTTTGCTCCATCGGCTTCAAGGGGTTTCCAGAGATCGGAGGCGAGCGCTTGGCGCACCCAGTCGCTGCGGGATGCGATTCCGTTCTTTTCCGAGAGGACCGGAGGAAGTGCGGCGTCGATGGTGGTCATCGATTTGGAATCGTCCCACAGGATGGCGATTTTCGGTTTGGTGTCCGGATGGACGATGGTGCGCCATTCCGGCTGCCAGAGCAGGACGACCACCGCGAGTGTGGCGGTCATGCGCAGGATCTCCAGGGCCGCGGTGCGGCCGCGGTGAGGGCTGCGTCTCCATGTGAGAAACGACAGGGCCCCTATCCCGAGCAGCGCGATGATGCCGATCCAGAGGGTGACGGGAGTGGGGGAGAGGTGGAGCAAGAAGGGTTAGAGGTTGTTTGTTATGCGTTACCAGGGAAGAGGAGATTCATGCGGTGGCTTTCGTTGGAAGAACCTCCGGGTGGGATTTTTTTGGCAGGCAGAGGAGTGCCTCGGCGAGGAGGAAGAAAAGGACGGCGGCGAGGAAGGCGCGCCAGACATCGCGGGAAAGGGAAGGGTCGCCGGCTTGGCCTGCCTGATCGAGCAGGGTGTAATCCGTGCCATCAAGAGCGATGTCGAGCTCCTCCCGGGTGAGGATTTCCGGGGAGTCTTCCCGAAGTGGACGGTTGACGGCGAGGAGTCGTTCGCCGAGGCGGAAGATGCCGGATTCGTATTCGGCATTGGCGGGATCGGGCGAGCCGTAGTCATCGAGACGGCTGCGGGTTTCACCGGGCAGCAGGTGGGTGGAATCCGCCCCGACGGTGGTCAGATAGGAGGCATCGAAACGGGCCGCGCCGGCTTCAATAATGCGCTGAACGGCGGGGAGCAGGACATCGGCGTCCCCGAGATTGGACCATGTGTAATCGGGAACCGAGCCGAGAAACCAAGCTGTGCCGTGATCGACGATGCGGCGGGCGATGGCCGGTTCGTCGTCCTCCCATCTTGCGAGAGGCGTGGCGTCTCCCAGCGGCATCTGGCGGCGGATGGCCTTGAGTCGGTTGGCGGCGATGGGCGTGCCGTCGATGCCATCGCGCAGCGGGCCGTCGCTGTGATTCCAGTCCTTGAGGATGAAAAACTTCCCGGCGGGCGCTTCGGCGGGATTGGACCATTTGAGATCGATGAAGGTGTTTTCCGAAGCGATTCCAGGTGGAAGAAACAAGACGTGGCCGCCGGATGATAAGAAGCGCTGCAATGCTTGCGCGGCGGCACCGGTCGGCAGCGGAGCGGCCCACAGGATGGCGGCGGGATCCGGAGTGATGGCGGTGGCGGCTTGGGCGGGGTCGACACGCATGGTGCTCAGGTTTCCGAGCCCGGGAGGGGCGGCGGCAAGCGCGAGGTAGTCGGCGGATTCTCCGGGTGGGGAAACGATGAGGGACACGGCGGGCCGGGAGGGGCCGAAGGCGAAGAAGGCCGCGTTGTCGCGCGAATTGCCATCGGCGGGAATCGAGATCCAGCCGTAGCCGGTATCGGTATCGGCATCGGGCGGGAGAGTGATGCGTTTCCGAAAGATCAATGACTGGCCCGGCAGGGTGAGGTTTTCCGTGGTCCGGGTGCCGTTCAGGTTGGTGGTCAGCGGGATGGAGGCCGAGTTCCGGGCTTCGCCGGAGCGGAGAATTTCCAAGTCGAGAAGGAGTTCGTTGCCGACGCGCCGCGAGCCGGTCAGTCTCACGGAAGAATTCGGAGCGGTGGGACCGGTGAGCGAGAGGACGCGGATGGCCGGCTTCTGTGGAAGGGCGTCAAGGCTGGCGCGGGCGGCGGCCCAGCGGTCGTCATCGGGTTGCCAGTTGGAGGATTGCAGATCCGAGGCAAGCCAGATTTCGGAGCGTCCGGTGGAGTTCGTCAGGAACTCGGCGGCACGGTTGAGAAGTGTGGGGAAATCCGCGGCGGAGTCCGTGCCGGCGGTGGAGGAAAGCTCGGCCAGGATGTCGGGAGAGGGGACCTCCTGGGGCTTGTTAGAGGCGCTGTCGATGAGCACCAGGCGCGGATTGCCGAGGTCGGCCATGGCATCACGGACCTTTTGGATGATGATCTGGCGGCGGGAGTCGAGACCGTCGCCTGGTTTGATTCCCATGGAGGCGGAACGGTCGAGCAGCAGGACCACGGTGTCGATGGAACCGCCTCCCCAGCCCATGAGGCCGGAAACGATAGGGCGCGCGGCGGCGGTGGCGAGCGCGGCGATGCCGAGGGCGCGGCAGGCGAGGATCAAGATGTGGCGGAGCTTTTTCTTGCCGCGGGCTTCGCGGGTGGCCTTGAGCAGGAACTGCATGGCGGCCCATTGGATCGTTTTGTG
>JBFEQB010000047.1:0-24102 GCA_041549835.1 Luteolibacter sp.
GATTCATGCCGGCAGCCCTGCGATCGCGGACATTCCGGTGGAGACTTACGGCTGCGACGGATCTTCCGCCGCAGCCGTAACGGTTTAAAGCCACCGAGTGGCGGAAATCACTTCGCCGCAGCGACCACATGCTCCTTGGTCATGCCCAGCTCCTTCATGATCGTGTTGCCCGGAGCACTCATGCCGAAGCGGTCGATGCCGAGCACCTTCCCCTGTGTGCCGACGTATTTCCACCACAGTCCGGTGACACCGGCCTCGATGGCGATGCGCTTGGTGCAGGAAGCGGGCAGCACGCTTTCCCGATACTCGGCGCTCTGGCGGTCGAAAAGTTCGAAGCATGGCAGCGAGACCACACGGACACCCTCGCCGAGTTCAGCGGCGGCGGCCATGGCATGCTGCAGTTCAGAGCCAGTGGCGAGAAGGATCGTGGTGAGAGTTCCGGTTTCCTCCTTGGCGATGTAGCCACCCTTGAGCGTGCCAGCGCGGCGGGCTTCCACCGACAACTCAGTCATCAAGGGAATCGCTTGGCGGGTGAGGATCAGCGCGGTCGGTCCGTCGGTGCGGCTCATGGCTGCCAGGAAGGCCCCGGCGGTTTCCTCGGCATCGCCGGGGCGGATCACGTCAAGATTCGGGATCACGCGCAAGCCGCTGACGGTTTCCACCGGTTGGTGGGTCGGTCCGTCCTCACCCACACCGATCGAGTCGTGGGTGAAAATGTAGGTGACAGGCAGGCCGGAGAGCGCCGCGAGGCGGATCGAGCCGCGCATGTAGTCGGCGAACACCAGGAAAGTCGCACCGCTGGCGCGGAAGAGCCCGTCATAGGCGATGCCATTGCAGATCGCGCCCATCGCGTGCTCGCGGATGCCGAACCAGATATTGCGCCCGAGCGGGTTGGTGTTTGAAAAGTCCCCGCCCTCCTTGAGATAGTTCTTGGTGGATCCGTAGAGATCCGCACTGCCGGTGATCACCTGCGGCATGGCCTTGGCGATGGCATTGAGGATCGTGCCGCCGGCGGAACGGGTGGCGTCCTTGTAATCCGCGGCAAACGCCGGGATTTTCTCGCTCAGATTGGTCGGAACCGCATTGGCCAGACCCTCGGTGAGCTGGTCGGCCAGCGCCGGGTTCGCCTTCGCCCACGCGTCATACGTTGCCTGCCACGCTTCGAACACCGCCTTGGAGGCGGCCTTTTTCTCCGCAAAAAACACTTGGGTTTCCGCAGAAACGTAAAAGGACTCGTCCGCCGGAAGCCCAAGACCCGCACGGGCGGAATCGATGAACTTCGCCCCGCCTTCGCCGTGGCCCTTGGCGGTGCCCGCGACTTCCGGAATGCCTTTGCCGATGACGGTTTTGGCAATGATTACTTTCGGCCGACCATTGTCATCCGCTTTCGCCTTGGCGAGGGCCGCCGCGATGGCCGTGAGGTCGTGGCCATCGATGGTGACCGCATCCCAGTTTTGCGAGAGGAAATACGCCTCGGCGTGCTCGCTCTGGGTGGCCTCCGCCATGGCGTCGAGCGTCACGTCGTTGGAATCATAGATGAGAATCAGGTTGTCGAGGCCATTGTGGCCGGCAAAGGCGATCGCTTCCTTGGCCACGCCTTCCTGCAGGCAGCCATCGCCGTGCAAAGCGATGACGTGGTGATCGATGATGGTGTGCTCGGCGGTGTTGAACAGCGCGGCGGCGCGTTTGCCGGAAAGCGCGTAGCCCACGGCATTGCCGATCCCTTGGCCGAGCGGGCCGGTGGTGGCCTCCACGCCCGGCGTTTCATGATACTCCGGATGGCCCGGCGTGATCGAGTGAAGCTGGCGGAAGTTCTTCACTTCCGCACGGGAAACCGCATAGCCGGAGAGGTGCAGCCAGCTGTAGAGAAACATCGAGCCATGGCCCGCGGAGAGGATGAAACGGTCGCGGTTCAACCATTTCGGGGCATCCGGGCAATAAGTCATCGATTCACCGAAAAGCACCGCGCCGATCTCAGCGCAGCCGAGAGGAAGGCCCAAATGGCCGGAATTACAGGCGTGAATGGCATCCATCGAGAGGCCGCGAGCCTCGTTGGCGGCTTGGGCAAGAACATTGGTATTCATGGCAATAGGGAGTCCGCACGTAGTTTCCGCCGGACAGGGGCAACAGCCTAGAAATCCCACACCTGTTGACAAGTCGCCATTCCGGGTTGGTCATGAATCCGCGATGTGTCCGTAATCCGCCGGATTTATGCGCGGCATTCAGGCTTGGACCGCAGCCGTGGAAACATTTGCCTAAAAAAACCTTGCCAAGCCCCCCCGCGTGCGGTTCTTTTCCGCCCGCACCGCGACCAACGACCCGTTCGTCTATCGGTTAGGACTCCAGGTTTTCATCCTGGCAAGAAGGGTTCGACTCCCTTACGGGTCGCCATTTTTTCATCCAGCCTCCGCCCCAAGCGGGGGCTTTTTGGTTTTCAGCACTTCCTCCCGTGACCGCCCTCCAGAAAGCCCAGTCCCTCCGCCAGCGCAAAGGCGGACGCCCGATCTCCGCGCTCACCGCTTACGATTACCCGACCGCCCGCCTGCTCGACGAATCCGGCGTGGACGTCCTGCTCGTCGGTGACTCGCTTGGCATGGTGGTGCTCGGGTTCCCGGACACCACCCACGTCACGCTCGACCACATGCTCCACCACGTGGCCGCCGTCGCCCGCGCGCAACCCAAGGCACTCGTCATCGGCGACCTGCCGATCCACACCTACGACACGCCCGAACAGGCGTTGGGAACCGCGCGCCAACTCGTCGCCGCCGGTGCCGACGCCGTGAAACTCGAAGGTGGCATCCGTCAGGCGGAAAAGGTCCGCGCCATCACCGCTGCCGGCATCCCCGTGATCGGCCACCTCGGCATGCTGCCCCAACGCGTGCTCGAAGAAGGCGGCTACCGTAAGAAAGGCAAAACCCCCGAGCAGATCGAATTCATCCGCGAAGGCGCGCAGGCCCTCATCGACGCCGGCGTATCCGCCATCGTCTTCGAATCCATTATCCCGGAAACCGCCAGACTCCTCTCCGAATCGCTCTCCGTTCCCACCATTGGCATCGGCTGCGGCGATCACACCTGTGACGGCGAGATCGCCGTAGTCACTGATCTTCTCGGTTCGTATCCGTGGTTCGTCCCGCCCTTCGCCAAACCCGAGGCGGATGTCGCGCAGATCACCCGCGAGGCGGCGGCGAGATATGTGGCGCGTGTGGGGAGGGATTGAAAGAGCGGCCTCGTCGCGAGAAAGTGGCCACGCTTGTTCCCACCATTCCCCGCTCTTCCCGTCTTGAATTTCCCGTGCTACACAGCGGCTCTTGCTGCTCTATCTCCACATTCCCTTCTGCCACCGGGTCTGCCCTTACTGCTCGTTTTACAAGCACACGCCGGGGGCCACTCCGATCAGCGCGTTCATCGGCGCACTGGCCATCGAGGCCCGGCAGCGGATCACCTCACCACCGCGCACCCTCTATCTCGGCGGCGGAACGCCGAGCATGCTCTCCCCGGGACACCTGACCCGCCTGTTTTCCGCACTGCATGAAACCCTCGATTTCACGCAACTCAAGGAAGTCACGCTGGAGGCCAATCCCGCCACCTTCGATGTGGAGAAAGCCCGGCTGTTCCGCGAGCTCGGTGTGACGCGCGTTTCGCTGGGCATCCAGGCATTCACTCCGCACGTGCTGGAAACCCTCGGCCGCGAGCATTCAGTGGAGCAGGCGTCCGAGTCCGTGGCCATCCTCCGCGAGGCGGCAATTCCCCAAGTGAACATCGACCTCATGTTTTCCATCCCCGGCCAATCCAAAGACGATTGGCAGACAACCCTGCACCACGCGGTTTCACTGAAACCCGACCACATCTCCGCCTACAACCTCACCTACGAGGAGGACACCGCGTTTTTCGAATCCCTGCGCCGCGGCGAGGTCCGGGAAGACGAGGATATCGACGCGAGCTTCTTCCACCTCGCCGACGATATCCTGACCTTCGCAGGCTTCGATCATTACGAAACCTCGAACTACGCGCAACCCGGCTGCAAGTCCTCCCACAACCAGGGCTACTGGCGCGGCGAGGACTACCTCGGCCTCGGCCCGTCCGCGGTTTCCACTCTCGGCGCGATCCGCTCGAAAAACGTGCCCGACACCGCCCGCTACGTCGCGCAAATCCAATCGCTCGGCCACGCCACCGCCGAATCCGAATCCCTCGACGCCGAAGCACTTCGTCTCGAACGCATCGCCCTCGGACTGCGCACCACCGAGGGCATTCCTCTCTCTCTGCTCGACTCTCCGGTCCGCGTCGAAACGCTCGTTACTGAAGGCCTCGCCCGCATCGAAAACGACCGCCTCATCCTCATCCACCACGGCCGCGCGCTGGTCGACCCCATCGCCGCGGAGCTGGTCTAGGCCCCGTCAATCCCGGGCCAAAACCTTCGTCATCAACTCCACCATCGTCTGCGCCGCTTGTTTCCCGGTTTCGAGAACCTCGTGATGGTCCAGCGGGGTTTCGGAGATTCCGGCGGCCCAGTTGGTGAGGCAGGAAAACGCGACGACCGGCAAGCCCAGCGACCGCGCTTGGATGGTTTCCAGCACGGTG
Source organism: Luteolibacter sp. (assembly GCA_041549835.1). GTDB lineage: Bacteria > Verrucomicrobiota > Verrucomicrobiia > Verrucomicrobiales > Akkermansiaceae > Luteolibacter. The sequence goes on from JBFEQB010000047.1 coordinate 4,579, forward strand.
CTCATTCCGACGGCATCCGCCCCCATCGTGCGCAGCATGCGGATTTCCGCCGGGGTTTCATATTGTGGCCCTCGCAGGCCCGCATAGACGCCCTCATGCAGCACCATCCCGGAGACCGCCGCCATCGCGCGGAACTCCGCCCGCCATGGAGCATCGTAGGCGGCTGATAGATCGACGAAATCCGCACCCTCAAGCGGCGAGGTGCCGGTGAGGTTCAGGTGATCGCTCAACATCATCCAGGTGCCGGGAGAAAATTCCGGATTCAGGGTGCCGGCGGCATTGGTGAGGATGAGGCTTTCCGCCCCCTGCCGCGCCATCCAGCGCACGCCGGATGTCACCGCCCGTGACCCGTGACCTTCGTAGAGATGCACCCGCCCCTTCATAAGCACGACCGGGTTTCCCGCAAGTTTGCCAAAAACAAACCGGCCCGCATGTCCCGGCACCGACGAGACCGGAAGGCCTGCTTGCGTGAAAGAAACCTCGCGTTCCACTTCCACGGCGTCCGCCAATGGCCCCAATCCCGATCCCAGAACGATTCCGATCATCCGCGCATACTAGCGAGTGCCCGGAGCCTTGCAATTCCAGGCTTCTCAAAGCAATGGGTTAAGCCGAAAATGATGAAAGGATACTACGAACCAAAGAAGTCCACTGACGGACGTTTCGGGTTCACGCTTCACGCGGGCAATCACGAGGTCATCCTTGTCCGCCAGTTGTATGCGGAAAAGGGTGGCGCGGAAAACGGCATCGAATCGGTCCGAACCAACGGCCCGCACAATGCCCGCTTCGAACGCAAACTCTCGGCGAAGGGGGAACCGTATTTCTCACTGAAGGCTCCCAACGGCCAGATCATCGGAACGAGCGAGATGTATGGCTCCGAGGCCTCGCGCGACAACGGGGTCCGGTCGGTGATGACCAACAGCCCGGCCTCGGTGGTCAAGGATCAGACCTGAGTCACCTGGCTGTCATCTTTTCTTCTCGATCGCCACGAGGGTGACGTCGTCCATCTGTGGCCCCTCGCCGGTGAAGTGGCGGAGCTCCTCCTGCATGCGTGTTAGAACCGCTTCGGAACCGAGCGGCGCCGCCATGCGGAAGCTCTCGGACATGCGCTCCATGCCGAATTCCTCGTCCTTGGAATCGACCGCCTCGCGGACTCCATCGGTGTAGAACAACACGCAGTCACCGGGAAGCAGGTTCACTTCCTGATCTTTCGTCACCCGCTCGAACACCGAGCCTTCATCCACGCCAAGAGCAAGCCCGGGCGAGCGCAGGAGTTCGACTTTCCCGGAATCCCGGCGGTATAACAGGGCCGGATCATGCCCGGCGCGGGCGAGGGTCAATCTGCCGGTGACTTCGTCCAGGATGCCATAGGCCATGCTGATGAACATGTCCTCGCGGATATCGGGGAATAGCTGGCGGTTCACGGCGGCAAGCACTTCCGAGGGTGAGGTGTGGCCCGGCGCCACCGAGCGCAAGGCGCTACGGCACATCGCCATGAGCAACCCGGCGGGCACGCCCTTGCCGGAAACATCGGCGATGGCGATGCCGAACTTGCGGTCTCCGAGATCAAGGTAGTCGTAGTAATCGCCGCTGATGATGCGGGCGGGCACGTTGGTGCCGCTGATGCGGAACCCGGCGACCACGGGATCTTCCTGGGGCAGCAGGATGCGCTGCACCTCGCGGGCGTTCCGCAGCTCGCCATCCATGGCCCGTTTTTCATGGGCCTCGCGGTGGATGCGGGCATTGCCGATCGCGAAGGAGGATTGCTCGGCGACGGAACGAAACACTGAGAAATCATTGACGGTGAACCGCCCGTCCTCGCGTTTCCGCGCCACGACGAGCACGCCAAGATCCTTGCCGGCATGGCGAAGGGGTGAGAGCAGCGCCGAGACGTCGTCGGCGTAACGGGTGAACGCATCGCGGAATGCCGGATGGTTTTTCACATCGGGAACATGAATCGGTTCGCCCACCGCCAGACATTGGCCAAGGATTCCCTCATCCGCGGCAACGCGGGACAGGCGGACATGACTTTCCAGCGCACGGGGATCACGCGCGGCCTTTTTGCGCACTTCCACCGGGATGCCGATCAACGGCGGGCAGTCCTCGGAAATGTAGGAGGGCAGAAGAAATTCATTTCCCGCGCCGAGGAAATAGATGGCTCCGCCCCGGGCGTTGACCACTTTGTCGATGCCATCCACGATGATCCGTGAGAGCACGGTCGGCGATGGATCGTTCTCGATCGCCAATCCGAGGTCGTGAAGGAATGAGAACATCCGCTGTTCCTCGCCCTCGAATTCACGGAAGCGCTTGCGGAGCGACCGGTTGCGGCGGCGCTGGTTGCGAAACGCCAGGACCATGATCAATATGGCGACGACACACAGGCCAAGCACAGTGGTTAGAACGGCCTGCATCTCGGGAAGAATCGACATTTCGGAATTCTGCTGGCCAATTCCCAATCCTAATCCTGAGAGGTCTTCTCGTCAGCCTCTTCCTTCCCGGAAACCTGTTCCTTCAGCATATCGACGACGCCCGCAAACTCACGGGCATTCTTGTCGCTCATTCCGGACAGTGTCTGATGGGCCTCCAGCACGTGGCGGGCCCGCTGGGTCTGAGCAATAGCTCCGGACGCCATTGGCGGATTCAGCGCGGCGCGGATGTCGTCCACTTTGCCGCGCCAAGAGGCGGAGGGGGGATTGATCTCCATCAGGAAATCCAAGCCTAGATCTTCGAGCGAGCGGCGGTTGCGCTCTCCCGGTTCGGCGATCTGGAGCACTCCCCCGTCCATGGCGGAGATGCGTGCGGCCATGCCGGCGAGAGTCCCCATGAAAGTGGAGTCCATACCGGTGCAGGCGGCGAGATCGACGACGAGCAGGCCTTCGCCGGCCGCAATCCGTTCGTCTCCAAAGGACTTCATGACAGGACTGTTCAAAAATGAACCCTTCCCCTCACACCGGATCCAACTGAATCCATCGAAGACTCCGACTAAAATGGGATGATCCGCAGTCACAGGTAGGTGGCCGTCGTTTGCACGGCCCAACTCGGAGGACCATAAAATCCGGACTCTCTCAGGTCAATCACCCATCTTGAAAATCCCAACAGGTGGTTACTGCCAGAGATACGAGCGTCGGGACGCCAATTTCCGCCCGCCGCGGAGCACGGTGGCCTTCCACGTCAGCACCCGGCCTCCCGTGAAATAATCATCGCCGATCACCGCGAACTCAGCGACCCCATCGGCCGCGGCTGCCGGAAATTCCTTCGTCATGCGCTTCACCCGGCTCGCCGAGGCACCTTGCTGGTATTCAAACACCACTTCCACCGGACCCTGACCGACACCGGATGGGTCATTCCACAGCAGCGTGTAGTATTGCCCCAACCTCTGCCGGCGCTCGCTCATGCTCACGGCACCGCGGAGCCGGCGCTCTTTTTCCATGCGCACCATCGGCTCGTCGCCGGGATTGCGGACCTGATCGCGCAATTGGAATTGTTTTACGACCAATGCGTCCTTTGGTCCGGCACAGGCACCGAGAACCAAAGCCGCCAGCAGGGTGAGGATGCGTTTCACGTCGTTGATTCAACCAGCGTCGGAATGGGATTCAAGAAGCATCCCGTCGCCACGCGGTTTTTCCCCTTCCACGACCCGCCCGTCCGGCTCAGGATTTCCCGCAAATGAGCGAAGGAAGCCACGCGGAAATCAAGCTGGAGTTCGACACCCCCCAGTTTCTCCATGACTTGTTCGCCAACGACCCGAAGAACCTCGCCTATCTCGAGTCCGAGATCGGGGTGAAAGCGGTCACCCGCGAAGGATGGATACGGCTCTCGGGCGAAGCTCCGGCTCTAGCGCGCGCGCGGGCGGTGTTTGCGGATCTTGAAAACGTCAGGCGCAAGGGCGGCCGCATCGATTCACGTGATTTCCGCCTGGCCGTGAACGTCGCCGCCAATGCCGGCACCATCCATGTGGCGGATCTCGCCGGAGTGAAACTCGTCGGCTCGCGCGGGCGCAAACCCGTCGTTCCCAGAACGCCCGCCCAACTCGAATACGTCCGTGCGATTGAAACCCACGACGTCGTTTTCGGGCTCGGCCCGGCGGGCACCGGCAAGACCTACCTCGCCATGGCCATGGCGCTCACACTGTTGAAACGGCGCGTCATGCAGCGCATCATCCTCACCCGTCCCGCAGTGGAAGCCGGGGAGGCTCTCGGCTTCCTCCCGGGAGACTTGCGGGAAAAAGTCGCTCCCTATTTGCGGCCGCTTTATGACGCCATCCACGACATGCTCGACCCGGAGGAAGGCCAACGTTATCTGGAGGAAGGCACCATCGAGATCGCACCACTGGCCTTCATGCGCGGCCGCACTCTGTCGCGGTCCTTTGTGATTCTCGACGAAGCCCAGAACACCACCCGTGAGCAGATGTTCATGACCCTCACCCGCCTCGGTGATGAATCCCGGATGGTCGTCACCGGAGACAGCTCGCAAGTCGATCTCAAACCGGGTGTGCGCTCCGGTCTGGCTGAAGCCGAACACGCGCTGCAAGGCGTGGAAGGCATCGCCTTTCAGCGCTTTTCCCAAGAGGACATTATCCGCCATCCAGTGGTCGGGCGTATCGTCGAGGCGTATGAACGCTACCGCGCTTGAGGCGGCGGATTCCCTACTCTTCCAGCTTGGGCACGGCCTCGGCGCTTGGCTTTTCCGCTTCCAGCTCCTCGCCATTCGGCGGAAGTGGTGCGGGACCTGTCGCCGGAGCCCCCATCGGAGGAGCTTCGGGATCGATCACCGTGGGAATCACGCCTTCAGGCGGTGCTACCGCCGGAACCACGGGCGGAAGTGGCTGCCCATAGCCATCCAGCGGCGGATACACTTGGAATTCATTCGGATTCACCGCCGGGGCGGTCATCACGGCATTCGGATTCTCCAGCATGACGGTCGGCACGTAGCCCACCTCTCCGCTGTCGAGCTCCACCTTCGCATAGCTGTCGCTGATGGAGATCACCTTCATTGATGCGCCACGCATCAGCAGCTTGTCGGCATCCGCGTCACCCTTTGGCTGGTTCTTGAAAAACGCCGTGTTGTCCATGGCGGCACGCACGAACTGGCCTGCGGAAAACGCCGGCCCCACCACCGTGGAAAAATGCCTTTCTCTTCCCGGCGCACTGAGCGGATCAAAGCCCCCGCTGGAAATGGACCGGTTCATGGGCTCGCAGGCCGTCAGGCTCAAAACGATTGCCGTGGAAAACCCCAATGTGCGTTTCATAACGCTGAAAAACTAACGCCCGACGGGTGGCCGGTCAACGGCTTTCCCGTATGGCGCGCCCGCTCAGTGCGCGGCGCGGACGACGTTGTTTTTCTCGTCAAGCAGCAGGATTTTCGGGTTTGGCGGGGTTTCCGAAATTCCGAACGCCATGATGGTCACGCGTTCGCCCTGCTTGATCAAATGGGCCGCACCGCCGTTGATCAGGATTTTGCCCGTGCCGGCCTTACCCTCCAGCACATACGTCTCCAGACGGGCCCCCGTGGTGATGGAGGCGACCAGCACTTTTTCACCAGCCCACAAGTCCGCCGCATCCATCAAGTCCCGGGGGATTTCGATGCTACCCTCGTAATCGACATCCGCGTCAGTGATCATGGCACGGTGGAGTTTGGACTTCAGGACCTCGCGGAACATGCGCGGGAAGGAAAACCCGTAAACCTCCGTCGTCAAGCGGCAAGCTGCGTCATCCGCCGTTTTGGCAAAATCACCCAAATGGTGTGCAATTGCTCTGATTCGGACCGCCAGGCCATGTTTCGGCTTGTCGGCCCTCTGCCAATCACCAAGCCTCCGCCCGACCAACCACGAAGGCGTTATGGAATCCGGTGAAAGTCCGGAACAGTCGCGCTGCGGTAACCGGTTGCAAGTCCCACATGTCCAATCGTTGAGAGCCAACGGTGAAGGCGGGAGGCGCAAAAGCCGGAAGTCCGAATACTTACACCTTCGTCGCTCGTCACCCGCCAGCCGGTTTTCCGGGGAAACGGGATCCGTGGTCCTCCGCGAAAGAGGACCGGCGAGAGATGGCTGCCAATTCTTCCGTGCCGCCTTCTCTTCGTGAAACCACTACCACTAAAGAGAACATATGAAACACCACCAATTCGGGCTGCCTGCCGCAGCCATCACTCTGGCCCTGATCCTTAACGCCAGTGCCGCAACAACCATTGACTTCGACTCCTTTGATGTCGGCTCTGACGGCGTTTGGAACGGACTCGACGGCACTATCGCCCTGAGCGGAGCCACCTTTGCCAATTCCCCGAATTCCGGCTTTCCTGACGGGTTTTCGATTTCAAACCACACCGACACGACCACGGCAGGATACACCAATCAATTCAGCGCCTACACTGGCAGCGGGGCCGCAGGCTCCGCCCAATACGCGATCTGGAACCAGCCCTTCTCAGGCTCGGGCGACAGCATTTCGTTCAACTACACCACCGACCTCACCGGGCGTGGCGCGATGTTCACGAACACCACGTATGCCGCGCTCGACATGCTCAGCGGTTCGGGCTTCAGCAAGCAGTTCGGCGGCCTCTCCGGCGATGAAGCGGACTGGTTCCTGCTTACCATCGAGGGCTTTGCGAACGGCTCCTCCACCGGAACCGTGGACTTCTACCTCGCAGACTATCGCTTCGCTGACAATGCAAGCGACTACATCATCGACGAATGGACTTATGTCGATTTTTCAGAGTTGGGGAGTGTGGATGAAATCCGCTTCACCTTGAGTTCATCGGATACCGGTGATTTCGGCATGAACACGCCAGCCTATTTCGCGATGGACAATCTGGTGATTCCCGAACCTTCCACCTTGCTCTGCTCGCTGGCTGGCCTCGGTCTCGCCCTGCGTCGCAAGCGCTGAGCTCATCCGACAATCCGCCGCCGCGGCGGACTGAAGACATGCGCCTCCTCGCCGCCCCCGTCCTCTTCCTCTGCACGCTCACTCCTTCACGTGCAGAGGAGGATCCCGGCGTGCTACCTCCGATGATCGTCACCGCCTTGCGCGGCAGCGTTTCCCCTGAAACCGCACCCGCCCTCACCGACATCATCGATGAGGAGGAAATCCGCAAATCCGGCAAACAGTCGCTCGCCGAACTGCTCTCCTCCACCGCTGGCCTGCGCATCACCAGCAGCGCGGGCAGCGCTTCCAGCGGCGAGGTCCACATGCGGGGCTTCGGGGAAAACTCCTCGTCCCGCGTCCTCATCCTCGTCGATGGCAAGGTCCTGAACCGCCCCGACATGACCGCCACCCCCTTGCAGGAGATTCCGATCTCCCGCATCGCCCGCGTGGAAATTCTGCACGGCAGCCAGACCGCCCGCTACGGCGACAATGCGGTCGGCGGGGTCATCAACATCGTCACCAAGAAAGCGACCGACTCACCCTACGGGTCCACCGAAGTGATCGGCGGCAGCGATGCCACATTCATCAGCCGCCTCAACGGCTCCGGAGTCCTGCTCGGCAATCGCCTCACCTTCGATGGCGAGTGGAACGAAACCGACGGCTGGCGCGAAAACTCCGAAAGCCTCAACCAATCCCTCTCCGGAAGCTGGGCGAAAACCTTCCGCAACGGCACCGAACTGAGCGCCTCCCTCTCATGGGCGAACCTCGAACAACGCTATCCCGGCCCGCTCACCGAAGAGCAGTTCCGAAACGACCCACGCCATTCGATCTATGCCCGCACCGGCTTCGCCGAGCAATACGGCTCCACTCAGGAATCCCTGCGTTGGGATCTCACCGCTACGCAACCGCTGCCCGTCTCCTGGCTCGGCACTTTGGAAATTCCGGCATCCTTTCAGCAACGCGACCTCTCGTGGAACCTCGGACCCGGCTACCATGCCGACAACACACTCGACACGCTCACCCTGAATCCCCAGCTCCGGCAGGACTTCGACTCGTGGGGTTTTTCCCAAGGCATGAGCCTCCGCCACGACGATCTGAACGTGACCCAATACCGGGACTTCGCCCGCACCACGCCACGCGCCCATGCCGCCCTCTCACGCTGGATCACGGGCGGCTTCGCCACCGCCGAGTGGCGTCCATCCCCCGACTGGACGCACAGCGCTGCGATCCGCATCGAGCACAGCGAAATCGAAGCCAGCGCGGAAAACCTCCGCTTCCCTAACAATCCGTCGCTCAATTTCACCGACCGGACCACCGATACGCTGCGCGCCCTCCAGCTCGGCACCAAGTGGCAGCCGCGCCACGACCTGTCCGGCTGGCTCCGCTACGACCGGACCTACCGACTCCCATCCATCGACGAGATCGCCTCCTATCAGGGCTTCCCGCTGTCTCGGCCGTTCAATGAAAACCTCCGCGCCGAGACCGGCGACAACTTCGAGTTCGGCGCCTCTTGGGAACCGTCGTCCTGGGCCGTCCGGGCCAACGTCTTCGCCCAGTTCCTCGAAGGTGAAATCGCTTACGACTACTTGCAGAACCTCAACGTCAACCTCGCGGACACCCGCCGCCTCGGCGGTGAGCTTTCCATCCGTTACCAGTCGGAACACTGGTCCGCCGCCACCGGCTACCAAGGAGTGCAGGCGAAGTTCGTCAGCGGTCCCCATGAGGGGAAAAACGTCTGTCTCGTGCCGAACCACACCGTTTCCTCCAGCATCGAGGTCAAGCCGTGGCAGCCGTTCACACTCCGCCTCGAGCACCAATGGCAGGACAGCGCATACGAAGGGAACGATCTGGAAAACACCCGCGAAAAACTTCCGGCCTTCTCGGTCTTCCATCTGCTCGCCCGCTATCAGATCAACCCGAAGTGCGGTCTGTTCCTTCGCGTCAACAACCTTCTCGACGAGCGCTACGCCACGGTGAAATACAGCGGACTCTGGTATCCCGCCGCCGGCCGGCAGATCATGGCCGGCATCACCTGTGAGTTCTAACCTCCCACACGACATGCGCATTGTTTTCCTCACCACCCTTCTGCTGATCGCCGCCCTCACCGCCGCACATGCCGCCTTTCCGCCCGAGGCGGGAGCGGCCGGCAGCACCGCCATTCACAAGGACTCCCCGCTCTTCGTCCGCTGGGCCAACGGCCACACCGGCTACCTGCCCGGCACGGACGTGGATGCCATCTGGCAAACCCCGGCCAAGTCCTACGGACCTGCCGTGGAAACCGACAGCTTCGACATCGTCTGCCTCGGCAACGGCGGCAAGATCACCCTCTTCTTCCCTCTCCCGATCCGCGATGCCGCCGGCGCGGACTTCGCGGTGTTCGAAAACGCCCTCTCCCACACCTTCCTCGAACTCGCCTTCGTCGAAGTTTCCAGCGATGGCGTTCATTTCTTCCGCTTCCCCACCGCCTCTCTGACACCCTATGCCGTCGGCCCTTTCGGCGATGTATATCCCGAGGAAATCGACGGCTTCGCCGGAAAATACATCCGCGGCTACGGGACCCCCTTCGACCTCGCCCTCCTCCCGGAGGACCCGCGGCTCGACAAGCAGCACGTGCGCTTTGTCCGCATCGTCGACATCATTGGCGACGGCCTCACCCAAGACTCCGCGGGCCGCCCGATCTACGACCCCACGCCCACCATCGGTTCCGGTGGCTTCGATCTGGATGCCATCGGCGTGATCCATGAAAACTCCGAACCCGTCCGGCTCCTGCCCGCCTTCATCAACGGCGGCAACTTCCATCTCGTTTGGACAAGCAACCCCGGCAGCACCTACCGCATCCAACAGAGCACCGACCTCATCGACTGGACGGACATCACCACCATCACCGGCTCCGCCACTTCCATGCAAACCGAACAAATCTTCCCCATCGCGCCCGCCGCAAAATGCTTCTGGCGCATCACGCGGGAATGACCGGAAGGGCGGTAAAACCGCTTGAAAAGCGGTCTCTTAAGCCATCATCAGCACCCGCACACGGGATTACTTCACATCGGTCCGGTATTCCGCTTGCCAGCCGGGATGGCATCAGACAACAAGCCGCTGATGCCTCTCTCAGCGCTCGATTTATACACGATCGGAGTCGGTCCGTCCTCCTCGCACACGGTGGGCCCCATGCGCGCGGCATGCCGGTTTGTCAGGGACTTGGAAACCAAGGGCCTCGCGTCCCGGGTGGCGCGTCTGAGATGCGATTTGTATGGCTCGCTCGCGGCCACGGGAAAAGGACACGGCACGGATGCCGCCGTCATTCTGGGGTTTCTCGGAGAGGAACCGGAAGAGGTCGATGTTGACACGATCCCGGCCCGCCTCGCGGAGCTTCGGGCGAACCAACGCCTGCGGCTACCGTGGGGGACGGAACTTGTTTTCGAGGAAAAGCAGGATCTGGATTTCAAACACCTGAAACCGCTCCCCCTTCACCCGAACGGGATGCATTTCATGGCGCTTGATTCCTCCGGCGAGCCGGTTTGTGAGGAGGTGATCTATTCGGTGGGAGGTGGATTCATCGCCACGGAGGCGGAGATGACACAGCCCGCGCCCGCTTCCGTCCAGCAGGCCTATCCATTCGCCAACGCCTCGGAACTCATGGAGCACTGCGCCGCCACCGGGCTCTCGGTGAGCGATGTGATGTGGGCGAACGAGGCGGCGTTTCGCCCGCAGGAGCAAACCCGCACCCGGTTGGATGGGATCTGGAGCGCCATGCAGGCCTGCGTGAAACGCGGTTGCAGCCAAGAAGGAACCCTGCCAGGCGGGCTCCACGTCAATCGCCGGGCGAAGGCGATCTATGAAAACCTTCGCAACTCACCGGAAGCCGCCTTGAAAGACCCGCTGACCATCCTCGACTGGGTCAACCTCTACGCCCTCGCCGTGAACGAAGAGAACGCGGCGGGCGGACGGGTCGTCACCGCCCCGACGAATGGTGCCGCCGGCATCATCCCCGCCGTGCTCCACTACGCCGTCAGGTTCCGTAACTCGCCGTTTCCCGACGGCGAGCACCGCTTCCTTCTAACCGCCGCCGCGATCGGCATCCTCTACAAACGCAATGCCTCGATTTCCGGCGCGGAAGCCGGGTGCCAGGGCGAAGTCGGCGTCGCCTGCTCGATGGCCGCCGCGGGCCTCGTCGGATTTCTCGGCGGCTCCCCGAAACAAGTCGAGAACGCCGCCGAGATCGGCATGGAACACAATCTCGGCCTCACCTGCGATCCGATCGGCGGACTCGTGCAGATCCCCTGCATCGAGCGCAACGCCATGGGCTCGATCAAGGCGATCAACGCCTCGCGCCTCGCGCTCTCCGGCGATGGAACTCACTTCGTCTCGCTCGACAAGGTGATCCGCACCATGCGCGACACCGGCCGCGACATGCAATCAAAATACAAGGAAACCTCCCGCGGTGGCCTCGCCGTCAACGTGGTGGAATGTTGATGGCAGGAAAATCCGCTAACGGAATTTCACCCCGAGCTTCTGTGTCAGCACGTCCAAGACCTTCTGGTGTGCGGCGTCCACCTCCTCGGCTTTGAGGGTGCGGTCGGCGGCACGGTATTGGAAGCGGTAGGCGACGGACTTGCGGTCGGCGGCGAGCTTCACACCGCTGGGATCGGAGAAGACGTCGAAGCACTCGTAGGAGACGAGCAAGGGCTCGGCGAATTTCTGGAGGACGTTTTCGATGTCGGCGTTCGGCAGGGTGGCGGGGAGCTCCATGGCGGCGTCGCGGGAGGAACCGGGGAATTGTGGGAGATCCTCGGCGTGTTCGATGCCTTTGAGCAGCTTGCGGAGTTTTCCGAGATCCAGTTCGACGACGAAAACGGGGGAGTTGAAATCGAGTTCGCGTTCGCGGGACGGCATCAGCCGGGCGAAGACGCCGATGTTCTGGTCGGCGGCCTTGATGTCGCAGCCCAGGGCGAAGCCGTCGCGTTCGCGGGGCGAGAAGCGGATCTTTTTGTTAGGAACGAGCGCGGAGACGAGGCCTTTGAGATCGTAGAGATCAGCCTGGCGGTCGGCTTGGTTCCAACCGGCGGGGGCGGTGCCGCCTGATAGAAGGATGGCGAGGTTTTCGCTTTCCTGATCCTTTGCCTTGCCGCCGCCGGCGTTGCGGAAGACGCGGCCCATCTCGAAAAACCGCAGGGCTTTCGCTTGTTGGCGGACGTTGCGTGCAGCGGAGGCCACGAGGCCGGGAACGATGCTCGGGCGCATCACCGCGTGGTCCTCGCTGAGCGGGAGTTTCACGCGGATGACATCACCGTCCTGCAGCGGGCGCAGCGGCAGGGCATCGGTCATTTGGCCATCGGCGATGAGTTTGATCGTCTGGCATTCGTAAACGCCGAGCGCGGCGAGGCGGCGGCGCAGGACCATGTCCGCATCGTAGGCGGCATCCACCGGGCTGGACGGAACGAAGGCTCCGAGGAAACGCGAGGGCACGTTGGCAAGGCCGTGGACGCGGGCGATTTCCTCGACGAGGTCGATGTGGCGCTGAAGGTCGGCGCGGAAGGAGGGCACGTCCCAGGTACCGTCGGCGAGCTTGGTCAGGCCGAGACGGGTGAGGATCTCCTCGGCGTCGGTGAGAGTGATCGAGCCGCCCATGAGTTGGTCGAGCTTGTTGGCATCGAGAGCGACGGGCTGGGTGAGGACGGGTGCCTGACCGGCGACTTGCGTGGATTCCTCCGCGGTGCCGCCGGCGATCTCGAGGATGAGTTTCACCGCGAAGGCGGAGGCGGCGGGAACGCCTTGTGGATCGACCCCACGTTCGAAGCGATAGGAGGAATCGGAGGTCAGTGCGGTGCGGCGCGAGGTGCGGCGGATGCCTTGCGGGGTGAAATACGCCGACTCTAGTAGAATATCCGTGGTGGTTTCCGTGACGCCGCTGTCGAGGCCACCCATCACGCCGGCGAGGGCGAGTGCGGCCCCGGATTCATCGGAGATGACGAGGTCGTCGGGAGTGAGCGTGTGCTCGGATTCGTCGAGGGCGGAGAAGGCTTCGCCGTCCTTGGCTTGGCGGACGACGATGCCGCCGGAGAGTTTGGCGGAGTCGAACGCGTGGAGCGGCTGGCCGAGTTCGTGAAGCACGAAGTTGGTGATATCGACGATGTTGTTGATCGGGCGCAGGCCGATGGACTCGAGCCGTTGCTTGAGCCATGCCGGGCTGTCCTTGACGGTGACGCCGGAGATTTTCACGGCGGTGTAGAGCGGGCAGGCGGCAGGGGATTCGATCTTGATGAGGGATGCGGCTGCCGTTTTGGCCGCCGGGATTTCCAGCGGCTTGAGCGGGGTCTTGAGCAGGGTGGCGAGCTCGCGCGCCATTCCATAGTGGCTGAGCAGGTCCGGACGGTTCGGCGTGACTTCGAGTTCTAGCAGGACATCCGAATCATACATCTCTTTCACCGGTTTTCCGATTTCGGCGTCTTCGGGAAGAATCAACAGTCCGTCTTCGCCCTCTGGCAAGCCGATCTCCGAGGCGGCGCAAAGCATGCCCTTGGACTCGACCTTGCGCATGACGGTCTCGCCGATGGTGAAGCCGCCGGGCAACTCGGCTCCGGGGAGCGCGCAGGGGACTTTGTCGCCGACCTTGTAGTTCTGCGCGCCGCAAACGATCTGGCGGAGCGCGCCTTCGCCACAATCGACTTGCGTGACTTTCAAGCGATCGGCATTCGGGTGCTGGACGGCTTCCGTGATCCGGGCGACGACGATTTTTTCAGAGGTGATGCCTTTGGCCTCGATGCCTTCGACTTCCACACCGGCGAAGGTGAGCAGGTCGTCGATTTCCTTGATGGATTTGCCACCGAGATCGAGGTGGGAGGTGAGCCAGTTGAGTGAGACGTTCATGGTAGAAGTGATCAGTGATCCGTGCCGAGTGATCAGTTGCGATTAGGCGAACTGCTTGAGGAAACGGATGTCGTTTTCGATGAGCAGGCGGATGTCCTTGATGCCCCAGCGGATCATGGCCAGGCGGTCGAGGCCCATGCCGAAGGCGAAGCCGGTGACGTTTTCCGGGTTGAAGGCGTCGTCCTTGCGGGACGCGTTGATGGACTCGAACACGGCGGGATCGACCATGCCGCAGCCGGCCACCTCGATCCAGCGCGGGGCTTGGCCCTTGACGGTGAGTTTCACGTCGATCTCGAAACTCGGCTCGGTGAACGGGAAGAAGTGCGGACGGAAGCGGACTTCGGTTTGCGGGCCGAAGAGTTCGTGAAGAAAATATTCGAGCGTGCCCTTGAGGTCCGGCAGCGAAACATCTTCGGCAACAAACAAGCCTTCGAGCTGGTTGAAAACCGACAGGTGGGTGGCGTCGATCTCGTCGCGGCGGTAGGCGGAGCCGGGGGCGATGATGCGGACCGGCGGCTTGGCGGTCTCCATGGTGCGGATCTGCACGCTGGAGGTGTGGGTGCGCAGGAGTTTTCCGGAGTCGAAATAGAAGGTGTCCTTCTCGTTGCGGGCCGGGTGGTCGGCGGGCGTGTTGAGCGCGTCGAAACAGTGGAACTCGTCTTCGATCTCCGGGCCGTCGGCGAGCGAAAATCCCATGCGGCGAAGAATGCCAATCGCTTCATCCCGGATCAATGTGAGCGGGTGCAGAGCTCCGGCGGGGAGCTGGCGGGCTGGCAGGGTGACGTCGATGCCCGCGAGCGCGGCGCGGTCAGCGAGGTCCTGAATGGCGGCCTGCTTTTCCTCAAGCGCCGCGGTGATGGCGCTGCGGGCCGCGTTGAGAAGCTGACCGACCTCGGCCTTGTCCTCTTTCGGCACGTCTCTCATGCCGGCGGCGGCGAGGGTGAGCGTGCCTTTTTTGCCGAGCACGGCGACGCGGACGTCTTCAAGCGAGCGTTCGTCGGCGGCGTTGGCGATCTGGGCGAGCGCGTCAGTTTGGATGGCGGGGATTTGCTCCTTCATGGGAAAGCCGTGGGGCATAGCTCGAAATCCCCGCTGGGTCAAAGCCTAGGTGTGGGAAGAAACGCTATAGAGTGGCGGCCACACCCTCCGCCGCATCCAGAAACGACGGAAACTCCGGCTCCCAGCCAGTGGCGCGGAGTTTGGCGTTGGAGACCTGCTTGTGGGTCCAGCCGCGTTTGCGGTTCAGATCGCGCGGACCAGAAGGCGGCAGCGGCCGGGAAAACATCCGGCTCAGCGCTTCGTAGGCCACCCGCTGGGGAAGCGGCGTGGAATCGCTCACGTTGAAAACCGCGCCGCGAATGCCCGACGTGGCGAGATGAAAAATCGCACGGGCCGCGTCGTCGCGGTGAATCTGGTTGAGGAAACGGTGGCCGTTGTCCTCGATCACCGCCTCGCCCGAGAGGAATTTTTTCAGGATGACACTGCGCTCGGGGCCGTAGATTCCCGCCAAGCGGGCGACGATCCCACGAGCCGCGAGGGTCGTTTGCTCGGCATCGAGCAACCGGCGGCCGGTTTCCCTGTCCGGATCTGCCGGACTTTCCTCGGTCACAATCGAGCCGTCGGTTTGCGCATAGACGGAGGTGCTGGAGGTAAACAGTAAGGGCACGCCGGGAAACCTCTGCGTGAGATTCCGGCAGCCGTCCACATAGACCCGTTGATAGGCGTCCGCTCCGCCACGGCCGGACGCCGCACAGTGAACGATGAAATCCGCTGGCGGCAATGATTTCACCGCCCCCGGGTCCGCCACATCGCAGGCCAGCGAGCCCTCGCCGCCCGAGAGCGAGACGGGCACAACCTCCCAACCGCTCGCGCAAAACACGCGGGCGACCGCCTGACCAAGATAGCCGTGACCGATGAGCAGAAGTTTCATGCCGGGACGAGTGGAGCCCGGCATGTTGTGAAAATCAATCAAACTTGAACTCGGATTCCCACCGACGGCGTTTATCCTCCCGTCCGTTCATGCTGAACTTCAATCCTTACAACCTGCTGGCAGGCTTTATCTTCGGAACCATCGGTTGGGGAGCGTTTTCCTTTGGGAAACGGCTGGAGCTCTGGCAACCGCGCGCCATCGGACTCGGCTTGATGCTATATCCATATTTCATCACCAACCCATGGCTTCTCTGGAGCGCTGGAGTCGGGTTGCTGGTGCTGCTCTGGTTCTACCATCACGAGTGAAAACAAGGGTTTTGCCTTTGCATGGCAGGCGTTTTCACCCCTAGTCTCCCCCGCCCATGCCTACCGAAGCGATCCTCTCCACCGCCCGGCAATTCCTTGATGTGGACCCCACCGTGCCCATCACTCTCGAACCGATCAAGCGGGGCGCTTCCGGCCGGACCATCGTGCGGGTCAAAACTCCGGTCCATGAGACTTTCATTGGAATTCATTGGACCGAGGAGCGGGAGGACAACTCCCAGTTCGTGCCCGTCGCGAATTTTCTCAAAAAGGCGAAGCTCCGGGTTCCGACCATCCTCCATGACCGCTCCCGCTATCGCGTCGCCCTGGTCGAAGATCTCGGAGATGTGGATCTGCTCTCGCTCAAGGAGCGCCCGTTTGAGGAACGCCTGCCGCTCTACCGTTCGGCCTTCGAGCAGGTGGACCGCCTGTTCTACGCAAGACCTGCCAAGGATTTTGAACTGATGCCTCCCTTCGACACGAAACTCTACCGCTGGGAGCAGGAGTATTTCTTCGAGCATCTGGTGGAGGAGTTCCTCGGGCAGGATGCCTCCGCATTGCGGAAGAACCCGGTTTTCACCGATCTCGCGGATCGCCTTGGCACCGTCGCCCGCCACCTGGTCCACCGCGATTTCCAATCCCAGAACCTGCTGGTGAAAGATGACAAGGTCTGGCTCATCGACTTCCAGGGGCTGCGCCGTGGACG
Organism: Luteolibacter sp.; assembly: GCA_041549835.1. Taxonomy (GTDB): domain Bacteria; phylum Verrucomicrobiota; class Verrucomicrobiia; order Verrucomicrobiales; family Akkermansiaceae; genus Luteolibacter. Next base: position 21,235 of record JBFEQB010000047.1, read on the forward strand.
CCAGGAATACGACCTCGCCTCATTGATTTTCGACCCCTACATGAACCACTCCAAGGAGGAGCGTGAAGCCTTGCTGGATCTGTGGGAGGACATTTCCGATGAACGCCCGGAGCCAACCTTGTTTCAGGAATGCGCCGCCCAACGCCTGATGCAGGCGCTCGGCGCTTACGGCAACATCTTGAAAACCCGCGGCGACGAATGGTATCGCCCGCACATCACCACGGCCGCGCGTTTCCTCGGCGAAGTCACCGCAGACACGCCTCTCGAAACCCCGCTCGCGCCGATCCTTGGCGCGATCCGCTGACTTCCACCGTGAGCGTGACGCTCCAGCATCGGCTCCGTGTGCTGACCGCAGCAGCGGTCACCGCGATCATTTGTTGGAAAGCGTTCCCCGGCACGGCTCTCGACCGCGCCGCCTTCACCGCCGTTGTCCGGGGTTTCGCCAATCCACCGTTTTTCATCACAGGAAACGGCAGCCACAGCACCCCATGGCAGCTCCGCACCTTCACCCCGGCCGCTAACAAGAATTCCCGCAAGTCTCCGGTGACCGTCTCCCTCGGCGATGACCTCGAAGGCTTTTTCCAGAGTTCGCCACCCGCACCCATCGATCTGGCCGTGATTTTCAGTAACATGCAGCGACTCGGTGGGAAATCCGCCGCCTCGGCCGCCGTGCTCGCATGGGACGCACCGGACCCGATCAGCCTCATGGCCTTGGACAAAACGCTCGGCCGTTTCGACTCACTGGTCATGGCCGCCCCACTCTCACGTGGCGCCATCCCCGAGCCGATGCCGCCCGCATTTCGCAACGCCTCGGTTCCGCTCAACCGGATTCAGGGAAATGCCACCGCACTGCCCGTCGTCAACCGTGTTCCACTTCCCGGCATCATTCTCGGAAGGGGAAATACGCTCGCAGGTTTTCAAACCCTCGATTCCGAACCCACAAGCGAGTTTCCCCCCATCATAGCCCGCTGGGGGGACCGCGCCGTCTTCGGATTCCCGCTGCTCGCCGCTCTCCAACGGCTTGGAATTTCGTTGCAAGAAATGGAAATTCGGCTGGGTGAATACATCAAGCTCGGTCCCACCGGCCCCGTCGTCCCGATCGACCGCTATGGCCGAATGGCCGTGCGCATGAAACCCAGCCTGCCAGCCACGGGAATTCCCGCCGAGTCGCTGATTGATGCTGATAGGCAACAGTTTCCCAACTCGTCCGCAGCACCAATGATCCTTCTTGACGAGCGCAGCAACGCGGCGCCAGCCACCCGCGCCTTCAACAAATCCCTCGCCACCGCAGTTTCGATCATCTCCTCCGACACCGCACTGGCCCCCGCACGCGCCTATCCCAGACTGCCGGCGGCCCGGGAAATCGTCTTCCTCTCCATCGTTTCGCTCATTCTCGCCGCCGTTTGCCCGCTTTCCTCATTCGCGCGGAATATCGCATTCCTCATCATCACCACAACCTGTGTCACCAGCCACTACATCGCTGCCGCATCAGCAACACTCTGGTTGCCCGGAATGCCGGCGCTCGCCGCAACTCTCGTGGCCTTTCTCTTCTCAAACCGCCTGAAGAAATCATCCGCCCCGTCTTCCGCCCCGTCCTCCGCCCCGTCTTCCGCCCCGTCTTCCGCCCCGTCCTCTGTCGTCCGACCACAAGCCCTGAGACCGGCACCCAAAAAGAAGGCCTCTGGAAAACCCCGCGCACGCCGAAAAAAACGCCGCAAATGAGCTTCGCTCCTTGTCGGTGATACCCTAGCTCCTCAATTTCCTGCCATGAACCCCATCGACAAAGCCGACGTCCTCATCGAAGCGCTGCCTTACCTTCAGGCCTTTCGCGGCAAGACCTTCCTCATCAAGATGGGTGGCTCTGCGATGGAAAATCCGGAACTCGTCGCCCAAGTCATGCGCGACATCGTCTTCCTGGAAGTCGCCGGCATCAACCCGATCGTCGTCCACGGAGGCGGCAAGGCCATCTCCGCCGCCATGGAAAAAGCCGGTCTACCTGCTGAATTCATCGGTGGATTCCGCGTCACCACTGATGCGGCCATCCAAGTCGTGGCCCGGGTGCTCTCCGAGGAAATCAACCCCGGCCTCGTCCGGATGATCCGTGATCTCGGCGGCAAGGCCGTTGGCATTCCCGGAAACGACGTCTTTCTCGGTGAAAAAACCAAAGGAGTCGATGCGGAAGGAAAACGCGTCGACATCGGCCGTGTCGGCGAGGTCGTGGGCTGCCAACTCACTCACATGGACGCCGCCCAACACGCAGGCATCGTTCCGGTCATTTCGCCGCTCGCCACGGAGCTCGCCACCGGAAAACCCCTCAACGTCAATGCCGACCTTGCCGCCGCCGCCCTCGCAAAGGAGCTCCGAGTCGCAAAACTCGTCTATCTTTCCGATGTGCCAGGCCTCCTCTCGGATCCCAAGGATCCCTCCACTCTCATCAAGTCCGTCACCCGGAAAGGGGCTGACGCCCTGATTGCCGACGGCACCATCTCCGGTGGCATGATCCCCAAAATCCGAAGCGCCGTGGACGCCCTCAACGCCGGTGTCCGCAAGGTCCACTTCGTGGACGGACGGCTGCCGCACGCCCTCTTGCTGGAGATTTTCACTGACGGCGGAATCGGCACCGAAGTGGTGCGCTGACACCGAAGTGGTGCGCTGACACCGAAGTGGTGCGATCGTCCACGGCCCGGATGCCGGGCCCGGGATTCTGCGTGGCCGTGAAATCAGTACAAAAAAGAGCCCCGTCCATGTTTCCATGGACGGGGCATATACCTGGCGACGACCTACTCTCACAGGACCTATCGTCCCACTACCATCGGCGCTGCGGCGTTTCACTTCCGGGTTCGGAATGGGACCGGGTGGTTCCACCGC
>JBFEQB010000048.1:0-23957 GCA_041549835.1 Luteolibacter sp.
CAGCCAACGCCCGCAATGATCCCTCCGCGCCCGACCCAACTCGCACAGATACTCCTCCGGGCCTCGATCCTTGAGGGAGACACCGTTATCGACGCCACGGCGGGCAACGGTCATGACACGGTGTTTCTCGCCGGATGTGTGGGATCAAGCGGGCGGGTGCTGGCCTTTGATCTCCAGGAGCAGGCCATTCGATCCGCGCGCGAAACCGTCGCGGCCGCGGGATTCGAGGCAAGAGTCGAGTTTTTCCAAATCACCCACGCCCGGATGGCGGAGCATGCGGCCGCTGGATCGGTATCCGCAGTGATGTTCAACCTCGGCTACCTACCGGGGGACGATCATGGCTTCACCACCCGATCGGATGAAACCCTTGCCGCTCTAGCCGCCGCAGCGGGCCTGTTGAGCTCCGGAGGCACGCTCTCGGTGGTTTGCTATCCCGGCCATCCTGAGGGTGCCGCCGAAGCAAAGCGGGTGGAAACGTGGCTGAGTTCATTGACCAGCGAGCGATGGCGGGTGGCGAAGTATGCGATGCTTGGCACGCAAAAGCCGGCCCCGTTTTTGATCGTGGGCAGAAAGGGCTGATTGCTGCGGCCGAGATCTTGAGCCGCGCGGACCGGCACCGGCCCTTGACTACCTGGTGTTTGCCTTGAGGGCGGACTCGGACTGGCCCTTGAACCAGGAATCGTAGTCATCGAAGGTCACCACTTCCATGCTGCCTACCATGTTGGCATGGCCTTCACCGCACAACTGTCCGCAAACGACGAAGGTTTCAAGTGTCTCGATCGGGGTGAACCACATCGGGATCTCCCGTCCCGGGATCGCATCCTGCTGGATGCGCATCGGAACGATCGAATAGTTGTGAATCACGTCCTTGGTGCCGATGTTGAGCACGGCCGGAGTATTGACCGGAAGTTTGAGAATCGGGCTGGTGAAGTCATCCAGTGCGTTGGGGTCCTGATAATCGATTCCGAGGTCGTTCGAACCGGAGATCAAAGCGGGGTCCACCCGGCCGAATTTCCCGTCGAGACCGGCATAGTGATAGGTCCAACCAAACTGCCAACCCACCACACGGACGCGAACCGGATTCAAATTCTGGACTTCCTTCCAGCTATCCACACGGTCCGCCCAGAGAGGAAATGCGAAACCGAGCAAGAGCACGGCCTCGACGATGATCACCCCGACTTCCAGGTGGCTGGAAAGGTGGCTTTTCACCCCATCATAGGATGCCCTTGGTTGGCGTTTATGCCAAAAGCGGAAAATGCAATACAGGAAGAACAGGGTCCAACCGACGAAGAGTGCGATCATGAACCAATGGACCACATCAATCATGTGATCCACCTGGCCGCCGTGAGCGGAGAAGTTTTTCGGGATGCCGAGGAATTTGGAAGGACTCATGGAGGTAGAAGCTGAAATGCTGGAATGGATGGCTCAGTTCGGAGCGTCGGCCGGGACGTAATCGTCGGAAAGCGAGGGATCAAAGTGCTCCCTCTCGCGGCGGGCGATACGGAACATGAAAAAGCCGACGCCGCCGAGCATGGCGAGGATGACAACGAGCAGGAAGAAGATCGACCAGCTTGCCGCATCACCTCCGCCCTCGACCATGGTGACGCGGCAGGTGGAGCAGGCGAGATTTGCAAAAGTGATCATGGACATGAAAGCGGATGGAGGATCAAAGATGGAGTCCGCGCGCCTTGCGGAGGAAGTAGGCTCCGTAGCAAAGCATCATCACCATTCCGGCGACCCCGACGTATCCCAGGGCGCTGACCAAGCCGGTCTTTTCCGGGGAAAACAAAAACGACCACCCGGTCAGGAACGCGAACAACAGGGTGCACACGGTGACGAATACGATGTGGAAGCTTTTAAGGGACATGGCGGAATGCGGGTTAACGGAGGGTTGGCGAGGCCAGCGGCGCCGGCGTGGTGGAACGGCCGCCGTAGAACAGCGGATCGTGGATGGGATCACTCTTGGCAAGAGCGGTTAGACCGAAAAGCGCGACCACGAAGACAAAACTGCCACCGAATATCCAGTAAACCGTCTTTCTTTCGTGATTGAGGTGCATGAAGACCGCGGCCACCAGCGAGGCCTTGGTCGTGGCGATCGCCAGACCGAGAATGCAGTCCATCGCATCGAATCCATGGCGGCCGACGTCGAGCGCGGGAAGGGTGGCCACCAACACGGTGAGGATCGTGCCGACGAAAAGAATGGCGCCGATCAGCAGGTAGGTGCGGATGGATTTACGGACGGCTTCAGGTGTGTCTGCCATGGGGATTGGAATTTTGGATGTTGAATTTTGAATGTTGGATTCTCACATCAAATAGAAGATCGGGAAAGCGAAGATCCAGACGAGGTCGACGAAGTGCCAGAACAGGCCGCCGATTTCGACCCTGTTGGCGAGCCATTCAGGGTTGCTTTCATACATCTTGCGACCAAAGAACAGGTAGTAAGCGAGCACCAGCGCGCCGCCGATGACGTGCAGGCCGTGCAGGCCGGTGATGGTGAAATAGATGGCATAATAGGTGTTCCATGCCGGCTTGAACTTCGAGGCGAAGGCGACCTGCTCCCGCGGCAGCTCGAGATGCGGGAATGTGTGCTTCGATTCCCGACCCTCGTAGTCCGGCCCCATGAACTCCTCCTTGATCGTCACCTTTTCCTGGTCGCGGCCGACACCGTCCGCCTTGGCTACGAACTCCTTCCAACCGATGCGATAGCGTTCCTTGGCGGTGGGCTCACGCTTGGGTTTTCCGGTTTCCTTGTCGATGCCGTGTTTCTCCAGCAACTCCTTCTCGATCTTGGCGACCTCGGCCTTGTTCCACTCCCATGCCTCACGGGCGAAGGCGTGGTTCTTGATGAGCCAGGAATCCTCGATGACAGTGATCGGATCCTGCCCCTTTTCGACCGCCTTCATGGCGAGATGGCGGAAGTCGATGGCATCGACAAAATGGAAAACCATCGGACTGTTCAGCAGTTCGCCGTCCACCACCGTGTCGTCGCGGAGACGGGACTGGCCCTCCGCCTCGCGGATGTCGCGGGGTTTGAAATCAAAGCGCGCGGGCGGATCCACCTTGAAGGTCACGGTGCCGATTTCAGTAAGAAGTTCCGGTGCGAGAGCCTTCGCGTCGATGTTCACTTCGGAAGAGATCTCCCAGCCTTTTTTGCCGGGATTGGCGGCCTTGGCTTTCCTCCACTCGGCGCGCAGGGCCTCGGTGCGCAGCGCTCCATTGTGGGCGCGGGCTTCGAGGTGGGCCTTCTGGATGCGTGTGAGCAACTCGATCGAGAGCGGCTCGCCCGCTTTGGCCAAGATCGCGGCGGCCTGCCCTTGCTGCGTGACAGCCGTCACGTCGGCGGCAAGCGTGATCGTCGATTTCCGGTAGCCGGCCTGGCTGAGCAATTCCTCGATCCATGGCTTGTGGAAGCGCACGGTGTTGAAGGTGAGGCCTTTGGCTTCAATGAGGATTCTGTCCTCCTCGATCTTGTCGCCATGGTGATCCTTCACATATTCCCCACCCTCTTTTTCGTAGCCCAAATGCCCCTCGATGACCGTGTAGTCCGTCAAGCGCACCGCCTGGTGATGGAATTTCACGTAGTATTCGAGTCCCTTGAGGACCATGAACAGCGCCGCACAGGCGACGGTGATCCCCATGAACAGCTGGAATCTCCGCCACTGGCGCATCTTGAGCGAGGCCCAGGCGAACACCACGGTGACCGACGAGCCGATCAGCACGAAGGTATTGATCAGACCGGGCAGCACGGGAAGCGTGCGCTCGGGCCACGGATAGTCGGCGCCGAGCCGGAGAAACACGTAGGCCGAGAAGAATCCGCCGAAGAGCATGACTTCGGAGGCGAGGAACAGCCAGATCGCAATCTTCGAGTTGAAGAGGCCGGTGTCCTTCCGGGGAGTGACAATGTAAGGAATTTCCATGTGAAAAATTTTCTGGTTTTCAGTTTCCGGTTTTCAGGAAAGACCGAATTCAGTGATCCGATTTCGGGGGTTTCGGCGCTTCCCACTGGGGGACGAAGTCCTCCTCGCGGTCGGGGCGGCTGTATTCGTAAGGGCCGCGGTAAACGGCGGGATCGAAGGTGAAATTGCCGTGCCCCGGAGGTGTCGGCGTCGCCCACTCGAGAGTGGTGGCGTTCCATGGGTTGTCGCTTTCGACCTTCCTGCCGGTCTTCCAGGAAATGAAGAGGTTGATGATGAATGGAATCTGGGCAAGCGCCAGGGTCCAGGCACCCATCGACATCCAGATGTTCATGTCGATGTTTGCGGCCACGGTGTTACCGAAGACGTTCACGCTGTCAGACGCCTTGGCGAGATAGGCGTCGCCCCCGTTGTACCAACGGCGGTGGAAGCCGGCCATGCCCTGCAGGAGCATCGGGAAGAAGATGATGTTCATGCAGATCAGGCTGGGCCAGAAGTGCAGGTGATTGAGCCAGCTGCTCATGTAGCGGCCGGTGATTTTCGGATACCAGTGCAGGACACCGGCGAACAAGCCGAAGAGAATGCCGGGAGCCACCACATAGTGGAAGTGCCCGATCACGTAGTAGGTGTCGTGCAGGTGAAGGTCCGCGAGGTTGAACGCGAGCGGCAATCCGGTCAGACCACCGATACCGAACATCGGGATGAAGGCGCAGGCCCAGATCATGGGAGGCGTGAAGCGGATCGAACCGCCCCAGAGGGAGATCAACAACGAGGTGATGATGACCACCGAGGGCACCGAAATCAGGACGGTTGTGGTCTGGAAAAAGGTGGAAACCGCAGCCCCCATTCCGGTCATGTACATGTGGTGCGCCCAGACGATGAAGGAGAGGAAGCCCAACACGAGAACCGAATAGACCATCGACTTGTAGCCCCACAGCGGTTTGCGCGTGTTGGCGGGGATGATTTCCGCAACACAGGCTATGGCCGGGAGCAGGAGCACGTAGACTTCCGGGTGGCCGAGAAACCAGAACAAGTGCTGGAAGAGCAGTGGTGAACCTCCGCCGGAAATGTCGGCGAGTCCCTCGCTCTTGGTGAAGAGCCCGGATGGCATGAAGAACGAGGAGTGCGCCACACGGTCCATCAACTGCATGATGCCGGCGGCTTCCAGCGGCGGGAATGCGAGCAGGAGTAGGAAGCCCGTGACCAACATCGCCCAGACGAAAAACGGCATCCGCATCCAGGTCAGGCCCCGGGCTCGGAGGTTGATGATGGTGGTGATGAAGTTCACCGAACCGAGCAGTGAGGAGGTGATCAGCAAAACGAGGCCGATCAGCCACTGGGTCTGGCCGGCGAGCCATTGGTTGACTACCTGGCCGTCCGCAAATCCGGCGAGCGGCGAGTAGTTCGTCCATCCGGATTTGGCGGCACCGGACTCCATGAAGAACGACCCGCACATGATCAGGCCGCCGAGTAGGTAGATCCAGTAACTCGCCATGTTCAGGCGCGGGAACGCCATGTCCGGCGCGCCGATCTGCAGCGGGGTGACGTAGTTTCCGAAGGCCCCGAAGCCGAGTGGCACAATGCCGAGGAACACCATGATCGTGCCGTGCATCGCGCCGAACATGTTGTAGGTCTCACCCGTCACCTTGCCGTCCTGCAGCCAGCGGGCTTTCCAGCCATCGGTGAAAATCCAGCTCATCCATTCCGGCAGCGGTTGGTGCGGATAGGCGATGCTCCAGCGCATCACCATCATCAGGTAGAACCCGAAAGCCAGAAAGCACATCGCGGTGATGCCATACTGGATGCCGATCATCTTGTGATCGGTCGAAAAGACGTATTTCCGGATGAAACCGGGGTCGTGGTGGGGGGCGTCGTGATGGGCATCGTGCCCGGCGTGGGTGGTGGCGTGAGAGCTCATGGTTACGTCGTGCGGCGGTGGGTAACCCAAATCATGGCCAGTGAATAGCAAAAAACGCGTGGCGCATCTTTTGCTTTCAGAAGCATATTGAAGGATTCGGGTCGTTTTTCGTAAAAAATGAAAAAAAGGGGATGGAGTGGAGGACTGGAGGTGAAACCGCCCGGTCAAAGCGCGGCAATCACGGAGGCGGACAAATCATGGCGCTGGAGCCGCAGCCGGCACATCGACCGGCGCGAGCGTGATGGGATCAACCATCGTATTCGGGGCGATCACCTCGCCGGGCAAGGCCTTGAGGTGATCGGCTGCGAGTTCGTCGCCGTTGAGCGGCTGACCGACCTTCGCACGTTTTTCCGAAATATCCATGGCGGCCTTCGCCATTTCAGCAGTGACGACATCGCCGGTGCTGTTTCCGAAATTGTTCCTCACATAGGTCATGATCCCGGCAAGATCCTCCGGAGTGAGACCAGCGCCTTGCGCCGGCATTCCCGCACCGTAGGTCTTTCCCGAACTGGTCGGGCCGACCAAGCCGTTGAGAATGATCATGGCCAAACGTTCGGTCTCGCCGGTCACCCATTCGGAGCCAGAAAGAGAGGGATAATTGGCGCCATCGCCCTTGGCATCCGCACCATGGCAGCCGTTGCACTTCGCTGAGTAGATTTTCGACCCCTTCGCCATGTAGGCGGCGAGCGCTTCTTTTGGCATCGGCCCGGTATCGGCCGTGCCTGGAGCGGGTGTCCGGACATATGCCTCCCGGAAGGTGGAGCCATAGGAAAACAGCTTGCCGCCGCCTCCAAGGATTCCCCCGGCAATCACGGCGACCAAACCGCAGGCCGCAAGAACCCAGAGGGTGATCGGCTCGGTGCCATTGTCGGCGATCCGTTTTTCACGGGCGGCGGCAGCGGCGTCGCGAACCACGCGGCCATGGGCCTCGGTCACGTTGATCGAGTCCTCAAGGTCAGGTTTCTGGTTGGAAGAAGACATGGTGGAAATAGGATAAAGTGGGAGAAAAGGTTAGTTCTTGGCTTCCTTTTTCCCCGGAGCGAAATCGAGCGAGCTCGGAGTCGCCTGATCTTTTTTCAGGGACATCAGGTAGGATACCAGGGCGCGCGCGTCGGAACCGGGGATCAGTTCGTGGTTTTCACAGGTTTTCACCTTGAGGGCGTCCGCGGACGGGCTGCCCTTGATTTCACGTTTCACGAACAGGAACGGATGCGGCGGGCAGGTCGACTTCCACAATTGCGGGTTGTTGCGGGGATTGTAGAGGTGGCCATACAACCATGCCTCGGCGTCTCCGCCGGGAGCATACTCGGTTTCCACGCGGCGGCCGAGATTGGAAAGATCCGGTCCCATGCGCATAACGCCGATCTGAGCGAATTCCTCGCCGTAGAAATCAAAGGCGTTGGTTTCCCGGCGGGTATCACCGCGGTCGGGATCCGCTTTCAAGCCACCCCAATCAGGACGATAGAGGTCGTTTCCGGCGTAGGTCGGACGCACCACCTGAGTGTGGCAGAGATAACATCCGTTTTCCGCATAGACCAGAGCACCATCGGCGATGCGGCCGGTGCGTTTCGGGAAGAACACGCCGGCGGTTGCAGTCGATTCCGGAAACGCAACGGGTGCGAGGTCCCGCATTTTGAAAAACGGAATGACGATGACCGCCAGCCATGCGGTGCCGAAGCTGGCGGAAAGACCGAGAATGAATGTGCGGAGGCTCATTGGAAAAGAATCTGAAAGTTGAAATCCGAAATCTGAAATCCCATGTCAGTGGGCGGCGGCGTGACCCGGACCGGCATTGTCGATATCACCCTCTTCGCCATGCGGACTGGAAGGAGTGTGGTGGGAAACCAGAAGCGTGGGATGGGAACTGCGGCGGCCGAGGCGCAACCACATCAGCGTGAGGTGAAGGAAGAAGAACACGTTGGAGAAAAGGATCAACGCCCACGAGAAGGTCATGGCCACCGCGTAAGGTTTGGCATAGGCTGCGGCGTCCGACCAAGGTTGCTCGAAGCTCTCCTGCCCCGCGCCCTGGAGCAAGCCTCCGAAAAGCGCGATCAGGGCCACGAAGACGACCCCGTAGCACGAGAACAGGAAGTGCATCTTGATGAGCCGGCGGGACAGCCATTCGCGGCGCGTCACCCGGGGGACGATGAAATACGTCGCGCCAAAAGCCACCATGCTGAAGAACCCGTAGAGCGCGAGCACGTCGAAGCCGTATCCGGAAAGTGAGAACTGGGTCAGCCGGAGCGTGGATCCCGGCAGGTTCAAAACGACGGCGGCCACGGCGAGCACCACCAGCCCCACCATCCCAGCGACGGTGAACCGAAGAGCCGGGCTTGCGGCCATCGTCTCCGGCGCGGAAAGCATGGTGCGCATCGTGTTGATCGCAGCCGCACAGGCGGGAATGAACAGCAACGCGGTGGCTGCGGCTCCCACGTAGGGAAGGAAATACGGCACCGGCGCACCCACGAGTTTCTGCATGCCCGCCCAGGGCGCGATGACCGCCAGCGACCAGAAGCCGAGCTTCGCAAGCGAATAACTGAACACCGGACGGCCGGTCACCTTCGGCGCGAGATAGTAGGCGGCGCCCAGCGCAACAGGCGTGAAGAACAGGAAGATCAGCGCGGATTTATACCACGCGTTGATGCCGGCCCCCATCACCGGGTGGCCGGGCATGCAATGCAACAGCGTGTTCGCGGTGACAAACACCCAGGGGAACCAGATCATCGCCGCAAGTATATACCACTGCGAGATGAAGACATGCCCCTCGGGACGCACGCGGAACTGAATGAACGACCAGATGACGATCACAAAGTAGCTCACCAGCAGCACAGGCCATGCGAATGCGGGAAACTCCATCCATGGCATGCCGGTGCCGTTGCCGGACAGAATACCCACGACGCCAAGCGCCACGCCGAGATTCCAGATGTGACCGGCGGTGAGAATGGTGCCGGAAGCAAGGCACTCCTTGCGGGAAAGCCGGGCCATCAACCAGATGATCACCGCAAACGCGGCTTGCATGCCCCAGCCGTAGACCAAGGCGTTGATGTGCGCCGGGAAAATGCGACCGTAAGTCAACCATGGACAATGCGTCAGAAATCCGGGGCTGTGAACCTTGGCGGAGGCGATCACACCGAGGAAAATCGAAACCGCAAGCCACGCGGCTCCGCTTGTGAGGAAAAACATCACCGGATGGCGCAGCGAGCGATCAATGTCCGCGCGCAGCAAGGCATCCTGATCCGGGGTGGTGGTGGTGGAAGACATCGCGTTTTGGAATGGAGAATTGGAAAATCAGGGTTGGGTGAGCTCCTCAACGGTGAGTTGTGGCTTGCCCACCTCGCTGCGGAGCGCGGCGACCTGCTCGGGTTTCACCGCGGACGCCTTGTTGCCAAAGCTGTTGCGAATGTAGGTGAGGACAGCCGCGATCTGCTCGTCGGTCTGATAGGCGAGCGCCGCCATGCCGGTTGGAAAGTTGTATTCTTTCCCTGCCACCGCAATCGGCCCTTGAAGCCCGCGGAGTTGGATGCGGATCAGGTTGGAAACCGGGCCGTTCACCCATTCGGAGCCCGCGAGGGGCGGTGCGATCGGACCACCCTCGCCGTTCTGGCCGTGGCATGCGGAGCAAGTGATGAACTGGGTTTTGCCCATGGCCATGACGGCAGGATCCACCGGCACGTCCTCTGCGGGAGCCGCATCGATGGCAGTGGTGTCCACCGCCGGTGCCGCAGCGAGTTTCTCCGCGGTCGGCGAACCGGGAACGACCTGCTCGGGTTTTTCGACTGCGACCGGCTTGGAGGCGGCGAGTTTCCCTGCCACTGTCGGAATGGCGGCATCAATGGCTTCGTTGGAAAGTTCGGCGGCTTGCGCCTCCTCCACCTGCGCTTTGGTTTCGTAGCGGAATTTGGCCGCCACGTCTTCGAGGTTTTCCGGGGTGCTGCGGTTGAAAAACGCGATCACTGCGAGCAGCAGCGCGAAAATCAAAGAAGCTCCGAGGCCCCACCAGAATGTGGCGAAGCGGATAATCGGGTTGTCGCGATTGGGGTCCATGTCAGGGGAAAGGGAAGATCAGTTGGAAACGTTGGCAGACTCAAGGATGCGCGGATCCCGGTTCGGATAGAGCGAGTGCTGGCCGATGGCGCGCAGCAGGAAGAACAGGAACGCCGCGCCAATGGTGACGAACGCGAGGATATCCCCCCAGAACGCTCCGGGGATCGAAACCTGGATGTCGCCGAAGACTTCGGGCTTGATGTTGCCCAGCGAAATGCCGCGCTCGGGGATGGTGATGGTGTAGTGGTCGAGCACGTGCATGCAGAGCGTGTAGATCGCCATGATGGAGAGCGTTTTCGGGTTCTTCTTGAGCCATGCCTGCAGCAGGATCACGAAGGGCACCACGAAGTGGCCGAAGACCAGGGTGATCATCGCGATGTTCCAGTTGCCGGTGTTGCGGATGAGGAAATACGAGGTTTCCTCGGTGATGCCCGCATACCAGATGAGGAAGAACTGGGAGAAGGCGATGTAGGCCCAGAAGGTGGTGAACGCGAAGAGCAGCTTGCCCATGATGTGGAAGTGCTCGGGACCCGTGACGTGCTTGAGGTGGCCCTGGCTCTTGAGCCAGGCGCAGACCAGGATGATCACCGCCATCGAGTTGAGCGCCGAACCGGCGAACAGATAAACGCCCCACATGGTGGAAAACCACTTGTAATCAAGCCCCATCAGGAAATCGAACCCGGTGAAGGTGATCGTCAGCGCGAAGATGATCAGCGTGTAGGTCGAGTGGAACCGCGCTTGGAACAAACGCTTCGTCGTCGGGTTCGGATCGGTGTCTTGGGCGACGGAGAGTTTGCGCAGGCCGATGATCACCGCGCTCAGGCCGACGCCCCAGAAGATCACCCGTCCATACCAGAACGGCATATTCATGAACCAATACTTGTTATAAAGCAAATGGTCGTGGTGGTGGAGCCAGTCCTTCACGCTACCAGTCGCGCCACGGTGGGTGTTCATCCATTCATACAGGTATTGCTGCACGCTCGGGCACAGCACGGGCAGCATGAACAGGAACATCCACGGATAGGTGGAACCGACGTTTTCAAAGGTCCGGCGCACCGAGACACCCCAACCCGAGTTCGAGACGTTGTGAAGCAGGGTCCAGAAGCAGCCGCCGATCGAGAGGGTCAGGAAGAAGTAAGCGGCAAACAGCCACGAGTAGGAATACCAGCCGCGGAGATACTCCGGGCCGAAGTAGAGCAGATAGAGGCTGACGAGAGAGCCGATTGCGGCGATGGCCAGGGCGATGGTCTTCACCTTGGCAACCTTCGAGTTGTCAAGGTGATCGCCGTTGATGGCGATGTCTGCGGAAGTGACGTGGTGGTGAGCCATTTCGATGGGAATTATTTGGAAGATGCTTTGGCGGCCTGCAGCGTGTGGATGTAGGCGATGATGGCCCAGCGGTCCCTAACGGGAATGTTGTAGCCATATCCGCTCATCAGGCCTTTGCCGTGGGTGATGGTTTCGAAAAGGCGGCCGTCCGGATAGGTTTCCGGGGAGATGGCGTTGAGCTTGGCGTTCGGGTTCCCCGCGACCGGCACCCCGTAGTTCGAGGCGATGCCCTGGCCGTTTCCGGAACCCCCGTGACAGACCGCGCAGTAGATGCCGTAGCGCTCCTTGCCGCGGCGGATCAACTCGCCGGCGGACTCGTCGGTGAGATTCAATTCCTCCGGCATGCCGTTGCCGAAGTAGTCCCCCACATGGCCGGTGAAGTAATAACCGATCTGGCCGCCGAATTCATACTCGGGGATGCCGCCGATGACGGTCTCTCCTTCGGGATTGAATCCGCGGGGCTGCGTCTCGGTGACCGGAAGGCGGCCGCCGTGGCCATCTGCGAAAAACGCATCCGGCTTCTGGGCGCGGAGTTTGTCCTGCTCGTCCATGTCCGGGAAGATCCGGACCGGAGGTTTGGAAAACTTCTGGCCGCGCAGGCCGAAGATGCCGACGACGAGCAACGCGATGAGTGCGTAAGCGAGGAAAAAGTAGCGCATCTAACGTTTGGAATTTAAGATTTAAAATTTTGGATTTTCCCCATCAGTCCTCTTCTTCGACGAGTTCGATGTTGTCGCCGCCGATTTCCGCGAGCAACTCGCGGGTCTGGTTCGGGCTGAACTTGGTGTCACGGGCCTCGATCGCGATGAAGAAGCCGTCATCGGTGGCGCGGTGGAACTGGCGGCTCGCGAAAAGCGGGTGGTTGAGTCGCGGCAGTTTCATCAACGCGAGCAGTCCGAACAGCACGGTGAAACCCGAGAACAGGATCGTCAGCTCGAACATGATCGGGAAAAAGGCCGGAACGGTGAAGATGTTCGCGGGTTTCGCCTGCACCACGGTCGGATAGATCACCACCTGCGTGGTGTAGGCCAGGGTGAAGGCGGTGGCGGTGCCGGCCATGCCGCCGAAGAACACGAACCACGGCAGGATCGAACGCTTCATGCCCATCGCGCCATCCAGTCCGTGGATCGGATAGGGCGAATAGCAGTCCCATTTCTTGAAGCCGGCGTCGCGGACCTTCTCCGCGGCCTTGTAAAGGGCGGAGGCGCTCTTGAACTCGGCGAGGTAGCCGTAAACGCGTTTGCGGGTGGTGCTCACTGTTTGAAATTTCAGTTTTTCAGTTTTTCAGAATCTCAGCTTTTACTCTCCACGAGTTCCTTCTGATAGGCGGCTTCGACCACGGTGCCGTGGTCGGGGTGGTGTTCCTTGTCGTCGAAGTGCGGGTCGGACTCGAGTTTCGCCCATTTGACCTCGGCGATGTTGATGCAGGGAAGAAAGCGCAGGAAGAGCATGAACAAGGCGAGGAACATGCCGATGGTGCCGACAAAGAGCAGTTGGTCCTGGCCCGAGGGCGTGAAGGTTTTCCAGTCCCCCGGCAGCCACATGCGGGCCAGCGTGGTGACGATGATGACGAAGCGCTCGAACCACATGCCGACGTTCACACACATCGCGATGGCCATGACCACCCAGAGGTTTTCGCGGCACCTCTTGAACCAGAAGAACTGGGGCGAGATCACGTTCAGCGACATCATGGCGGCATACGCCCACCAGTAGGGGCCGGCGATGCGGAACTTGAAGGCCTCCATTTCGTAGATCGCACCGGAGTAAAAGGCGACGAACAACTCCATCAGATAGGCGTAGCCGACGATCGTTCCGGTGAGCAGGATGATCTTCGCCATGTTGTCGATGTGCTTCATGGTGATCATGTCCTGAAGCCCATAGACAAAGCGGGCCGGGATCATGATCGTGAGCACCATCGCGAAACCACCGAAGATGGCGCCAGCGACGAAGTAGGGCGGGAAGATCGTGGTGTGCCAGCCGGGAACCACCGAGGTGGCGAAGTCGAACGAAACGACCGAGTGCACCGAGAGCACCAGCGGCGTGGAGAGCGCCGCGAGCAGCAGATACGCCATCTCGTAGTGGCTCCACTGGCGGTTGCCGCCGCGCCAGCCGAGGGAGAAGACTCCGTAGAGGATCTTGCGAAGCCCGGGCTTGCAGCGGTCACGGATGGTCGCGAGGTCGGGCACCATGCCAAGATACCAGAAGATCAGCGAGATGGTGAAGTAGGTGGAAACCGCAAACACGTCCCACAGCAGCGGCGACTTGAAGTTCTGCCAGATGCCGTTCGCGTTCGGCACCGGTGCGAGGAACCAGGCGAACCACACGCGGCCGACATGGAAGGCCGGGAAAATACCGGCGCACATCACCGCGAAGATCGTCATGGCTTCCGCGGCCCGGTTGATCGAAGTCCGCCAGTTCTGCCGGGTCAGGAAAAGAATCGCGGAAATCAGGGTCCCCGCGTGGCCGATCCCGATCCAGAACACGAAGTTCACGATCGGCCAGCCCCACATCACGCGGTTGGTATTGCCCCACACCCCGACACCGGTCGAAACAAGGTGGAACAATCCGCCGCCGACACCGATGGCGGCGATCAGTGCCGAAGGGATGAAGAGCAACCACCAGAGCAGCGGCTGTTTGTTTTCAACAACTCCGCAAATGCGCTCGGTGATCCAGTGATAGGAACGCCCTTGCAGGATGAGCTTTTCGCGCTCCAGCACCGGGAGTTTGACTCCGGTATGGGTCTCGGGCGCGGTCTGGGTGGTGGATGCCATGGTGAGTGGAAATGCGGAAGGTTCGAAAACTGCGGATCAGACCATGTGAATGGTGGCCTTGCCGATGAATGGTGCGTCCGGCATCGCCGGATTCGGGTTCTTGACGCGGGCCAGATAGCTGGTGCGCGGGCGGGTGCCGATGTAATTGAGAAGGTCGTAATTGCGCTCGATCTCCTTGGAGCGGCCCATCGCGGATTTCTCCTTGTCGAGCAGGTTGCCGAAGGTGATGGCGTCGGCGGGGCAGGCTTCCTGACACGCGGTCTTCACCGAATCCACCGGGATGCGCAGCGTTTTCTCGGTCACTTCCACCTCGGTGGATGGCTTGCCGGCGACGAGAGCCTCCTGCTTCTGACCCCGCTTCTGGCGGATGACGGAATCCTTGAGGCGCTGCACGCAGTAGGTGCACTTTTCCATCACGCCGCGCATGCGGACGGTGACGTTCGGGTTCTTCTGAAGGTGAGCGGGATCGCCGACGGACTTCACGCCGAGCGGCCCCTTGTAGAGGTTGTGGGCGATGAGCGGGTTGCGCTTGTTGTAATCGAAGAAGTTGAAACGGCGCGCCTTGTAGGGGCAGTTGTTCGCGCAGTAGCGGGTGCCGATGCAGCGGTTGTAAGCCATCGCGTTGAGGCCGTCCTCGGTGTGAACCGTGGCATTGACCGGGCAGACGGTTTCGCACGGAGCGGATTCGCACTGCACGCAGGCAACCGGTTGCGGAACGAAGGCCGGATTGTCGGCATCGAAGGTATTGTCCTTTTGAGTCGCGTAATACCGGTCCATGCGGATCCAGTGCATTTCACGGCCCTTGGCGACCTGCTCCTTGCCGACGATCGGGATGTTGTTTTCCGCCTGACAGGCGATCGAGCAGGCCGAGCAACCCATGCATGAGGAAAGATCGATCGACATGCCCCACTGATGAAGCGGGTCATTGATGAGCGGCTCTCCGTTGCGATTTTCCGGCTTGTAGAGATAGACGTTCGGCGGAGCGTGGGAATCGTTGCCCTGCTTCTTGACGTTGGCGAGCTGGGTGGCGAAGTCGCCCTTCTCGTCCTCGGATTTGATCGTGGAAACCTCGCGGGCGAGCGCACGGCCGTACATCGCGCTGTGCTCCTGGGTGAGCGCCACGGAGTATTTCCGATCGGTGAGTTTCACCGTCGCGCCGGTGGCGAAATACGAAGTGGCGGAAGTGCGCAGCGGATAGGCGTTGAAGCCGCGGTTCACGCCCACAAGGCCGACGTGGGATTGATTGGCGGGCTTGCGGCCGAGTTCATCTTCTTTGTCGAACGCCTGGCCGTAGCCGAGCGGAATGACGAGCGTGTTTTCGGCCTGGCCGAAGGAAATAAGAACCGGAATCTCGAGGGTCTTACCGTTCACCGTGACCTTGATCAGGGGCGACTTGCGGTTTTCACCCTCGCCGTCCGGGCCGACATCGGCGTATTTACTCTCGACTCCGAGCACTTTGCTGACGGGTTCGATTTCGACGATCTTGTCGTAAATCCCAAGCTCCTTGGCGGTCTTCGGGGCGATGAGCGCGGCGTTGTCCCAAGTGAGCTTGGAGATTGGATCAGGCACTTCCTGAAGCCAGGCGTTGTCCACCCAACGGCCGTCATAAACCGAGGCGTCGGTCGCGAAAATCACTTCAAGTGACTTGGCGGACGGAGCGGCGGCGCTGACCGAGGCGAATTGCCCCACGGTCGGAGTGGCCGATGGATAAGCCGAACCCGCAAGAAAACCATCGCGCAGGAGCTTCTTCCATGGTGCGTCCCCTTCCCCGCCGAGCGCGGCGAAGGTCTTGCGGACGGCATCATAGGCGGGCGAGGGCGCGCCTTTTTCACCTTCACCATTGAGCAGCGTGCCGTCGTCGGAAAGCAGCGCGAGAAGCAGCTCGAGTTCGGAAACGCAGTCCTGATAGAGCGGGAGAATCATCGGCTGCACCACGGTGTAGCTGCCGCGGGCGCTGCGGGCGTCCGCCCAGGATTCGAGATAGTGGGCGGCGGGGATGTGCCAGGTAGCGGCGTGGGCCGTGGCGTCCGTGCGTTCGCCGAGGTGGATGCTGGTTTTCAGCTTGGCGAGGGAATCGGCGAAACCGAGGTCCGCCGGGGCGTCATAGACCGGATTCGAAGGTGTGAGAACGATGAGGGTGTCGACCGCAGCGGAATCAATGTCCTGTTTGAGTGACGCCAGTGTTCCAAGGCCTTTCGTTCCGCTTTGAAGCGCGAGCAACGGTCTGCCGGCACCGACGCTGCCGAGCGCCAAGTTGATGGCGAGGGCGAGTTGTTGAACGGCGGGTGTCTGGCGGGAGCCGGCGAGAACGACGGTCTTTCCGGCGTTTTCCTTCAGATCAGCGACCATCGCCTTGATCCACTCGGCCTGCTTCGGATCGGAAACCGGGGAACCAGCACCCACGCCAAATTCAGCGGCGATCGCGGAGGCAATCACCTGCACCTGGCTGGGAGCCACGCGCAAGCGGTGGTCCGCCATGCCGCCGGTCAGCGAGTAGGCTGCTTCCACCGCGTAGAGGCGGTTCATTTTCGATGCGTCCGGCTTTTGCTCGTAAGCTTTGCCCTCGGGCTTGCGGCGGTCGAAAAACGGTGTCACCGGGCCTTGCGGATCGGTTCCGGCGAAATCGCAGTCGAGCGAGAGAATGCGGTCCGCCTTGGAAAAGTCCGCGACGAGTTTCACCCCGTCACCGGTCACGGATTCGGCGGCCAGCGCCTCATACTGATAGAACTTCGCGGCAGAGAATTTCGCGGCCAGTTCCTTGGTCAGGCGGGCGCGGGTCGGGCTGTCGTCCGCACCGAAGAGGAACCCGATTTTCGCCGATTTGTCGGCGGCGAGCGCGGCGATGGCGGCATCGAGATCCGCGCGCTTGGCGGCCTTGCCGGACTTGAGCACCTTGCGGGAGCGCGAGGGCGAGTAGAGGTCGAGCACTGAAGCCTGCGCGAAGACGTCCGTGCCGGCGGCATCCGGGTGAAGGTTGTTGGGCGCGAGCTTGGTCGGACGGCCTTCAAAGGTGGTCACCACCAACGGCGTGGCTCCCGTGGCACGCGGCATGGAGGATGCATAATACGTCGCCTTGCCCGGAATCACCCACTCGGGCGCCTTGGTGTAGGGGACGATGTAGGTTTCCGGGCGGCGGCACGCGGCCATGCCGAATCCGGCGAGAGCGGTCGACGCGCCCATCAGCTTCATGAACGAACGCCGCGATGTTTCCATCTCGCCTTCATTGGCCATCTCAGCGGCCGCTTGCGGAAACTCACGGTCAAGCCAGTCACGGAATGCCGGGGTGTCTTCAAGCTGTCCCGCACTGCGCCAGGCGACGGTGGTTTCGCCGGCGGGGACTTCGGGGTGATGCCAAATGCGCTTGCTCATGTTCTGACTGCGGAAAATTGAAAAATTGGAAAAACGGGCGGAAGGATCAGTGGTGGCAGGTGGCGCAACTCGTCTTGGGATTCGTCTTGAACTGCTCCTTGAGCTTGAGACCCAGTTCCTCGGTTGTCTTCACGCCAAGTTGCGGGTTGTCCGAAATGTAGGTCGCCGCGTCGTAGTTGAGGTTGTAGACCTCTTCCAGCGGACGGAGGTTTTTCTCAGGCGCGCGGTGGCAGTCCAGACACCAGGCCATCGAGTGCGACTGGTCCTGATAGACGGTCTCCATCTGGTGCACGTCGCCGTGGCAGCTCTGGCAGGAAACGCCGCGGTTCACGTGCGCCGAGTGGTTGAAATACACGTAGTCCGGAGACTTGTGGATGCGCACCCATTCGATCGGCTTGCCGTCGTATCCCGGATAGGCGGGGTTCATCTCCCGGTGGAGCGGCGCGAGTTTCGGGCTGTCACGCTGGACGTGCTGGTGGCAGTTCCAACAAGTATTGCCCGTCGGCACGTTCGAGTGACCGGAAACATCGACAAACGAGTGGCAATAGCGGCAGTCGAGCCCGATTTGATCGACATGGATCTTGTGCGAAAAGGGAATCGGCTGCGTTGGCTGATAGCCCACCCGCAGTGCTTTGGGCGTCGCGTAGTAACTGAAAGCGAGCGCGACACCCGCCGCGACGGTTCCAGCGCAGACGGCGATTTTCAGTGGTAGCAGATTGGACCAGCGGGGAAAAATGTTTGCCATGGCAAGGGCGATGCAGTGCGAAGAGGTTGGGTCCCGCAAAATCCATTGCGGGCTGGCGCCGATGGACGATGGCCGCCCTTCAGTGCGGCGGGAGGATGCAAACCAGAGCAGTCCTTGCAATGGAAAAAAGAAAATTTGCGGGATTTTATAACACCCTCCGCCGACACCACTTTATTCTCAGGAATTCGACCAATTCAGACCTTTTTCCTGCCGCCATTTCCGGTATTCCGCGAATTGCTCGCCCTTCGGCAAGTTCCTCCTCGACGGGTCCTCACCGAGGAACATCTCAAACGCTCCGCCCGACGAGGTCTCTGCTGGAGAAGGGACTGGGTCCTCGCGATCATGACGCTTCGGGAATTCCAACATCCGCAGCTGAATACGCGAAAGGCGGCGAAGAATTCCGAATGCAAGCACCAGCAAGACCAACAGCAAGCCCACCGCGCTGTAGAGCAAGATCAGGATCACTTGGGAGTCGCTTTCCGGCATACCCAGAGTCTTGTAGCGCGAGATTCAGCTTGAGAAGCTCCAACTCCGAAAAATGTAACGGGAATGCAAGTTCCACGGCGACTTTCGAACTTCCATCACTCGCTGGAAGAGTTTCATGCCCCCTCACCACAATGGTTCGAGGTTCCGTTGACGATCCGCAACTTGAGCCCGATATCGACCGATCGCCCCCCCACGTCATCGCGGACTGAAATTTCCTTGCTAAGAAGCGCCGCAAACCTTTGAATCAACGATGTTCCTCGCGAACTGAGAAAGCGTCCCTCCGTCACTGTTTCCGTGTTCCCCTGACACGCAACAAGGAGGTTCGACCCCCCCTATAAATCAGCCTCCCCCCGCTGCAATCTCCCCATGAATGAGCCCCCCCGCTCACGATTTCCCCAGCGTCGGATATTTCGTCCGGCCCTGTTACTATGGGCGTGCTTGTGCCTGACGGGAGTCGCTGAATCCGAGCCGGTGGCAGCGCCTCTCACACCGGAAGGCTCAGACGCCCGTCATCCCGAATCGCGCGTCCTGACTCGCTCACATCGCCAAGGGGAAGCCACCAATATCACTTCCCCGGCCCTCAAGCCTCGCCCGGTCCGGGCCAAGGTCCCGCCCACATCGCCACCGGGCCATGCCCACCGCCTCATCGTGAAATTCGTGGACGCCCTCGAAGCGCGTGCCAATCACGACGGCACGCTCAAGGTGAACCCCGGTGAATCCGGAAAACCCTCCACTTTGAGAGCTGTTGCAGACTCTCTGCAACTTCGTTTCCGCCCGCTGCAATCCGCCCCCGAAGCGTCCCTGAACGCCTTGCGGAAACGCGCGGAGCTTCTTTCAGGACAGCAACAACCTGATCCATCGAGCCTGGTGGAAGTCGTTGCTAGGAATTCATCGCCCGGGACCATCCTCGCCGCAGCCAAAGCGTTGCTGCCACTCGCGGAAGTCGAGTATGTCGAAATCGAAGCGCTTGACGCCCCGCCGCCACCGCCGGGTTTTGACATTTCCCCCGCCACTCCGAGTTTGGTGACCTACCAGACTTACCGCGGATCCAGCCAAGGCATCGGCGTGGACTACGTTTGGAACACCCTCGGCATCCAAGGCCACCCAAGCCTCCGAATCACCGACTGCGAATACATGTTCAATCCCAAACATGAGGACCTCAACGGACTGATTGCCATTCAACCCGGGGTCGCCTCAATGTATTGTGGATACGGAGACAACCATGGCACGGCCGCTGCCGGAATCCTCGCTGCCGGCGACAACGGCTTCGGCACCAGCGGCTCCGTCCAGAACTGCCAGATGCATTTCTATCCGGAATACGCGACCATGGAGTCGGGCAACCTCCAAACCCGAACGGCCACCATCACCGCCGCCATCGCCGCTTCCTCTCCGGGCGACATCGTGATGCTCGAAATGCAAACATCGGGGCCCAACGCCAAATACGGCCCTGCCGAATACCAGTGGTCGGTCTGGGATGCGGTGAAAACAGGCACCGATGCCGGCGTCATCATCATCGCCGCCGCAGGAAACGATCAGGAGGATCTCGATGGCAGCGCATGGGCCGAATACCGCAGCCGTGGCGATAGCGGTGCCATCATCGTCGGTGCTGGCGACACCTCGCGCTCGCGCCAGTGGTTCAGCACCTACGGAAGCCGCGTCGACCTGCAAGGCTGGGGAAGCGGTGTCGCCACCACCGGCTACGGCACCCTGGCCACCTACGGCGGCGATCCCAACCAGCAATACACGTCCGCCTTCAATGGCACGAGCTCGGCCACCCCGATCGTGGCATCGGCCGCGGCCCTGCTCCAATCGGTCGCCATCAACAAGCTCGGCACCCGTCTCACCCCGGCGGAAATGCGGTCGTTGCTCGTTGCCAGCGGGCGTCCGCAATCCGGAGACTCCTGCAAACCGATCGGCCCGCTGCCGGATCTCACCGCCGCGGTCCCCCAGCTTCTCGCCAAGGAATTTTCCAGCGACTCCGCTATCAGCATCCCGGGTTCCGAGGAGGCCTCGCCCATCCTCTCCACCATCCCCGTCAGCGGTGTGGATGGCGTCGTATCCTCGGTCCGTGTCCGGATCAACGAGCTCAACCACACCGCCCCATGGAACCTCGACCTGCTGCTCGTGGGCCCCGGCGGCCAGGTCGCCGCCCTCATGTCGGACGCAGGGGGATCCGCCAACCTCACCAACGCGACGCTGATGTTCGATGATGCGGCGGCCACCGCCATCCCGGAATCCTCAGCCATCGTTTCCGGCCGCTACCGACCCACCAATTACGGATCTCCCGTGGAAACCCCGCCACCCGGCGCAGTCGGCAGTGTCGGCAGCACCCTGAACGCCCTGGCTGCCGAGGGCGCCAACGGCGAATGGAAACTCTACGTGATGGGCGACTTCCCGGGAGAGACGGGATCCATCGCCTCGTGGTCGATTTCTTTCGAAACCATCCCCCCGCCCGAAATCCACGTCTCCCTCAGCGTGTCCTCCGCCTACGGAAATCCGACGCCCGGAACCAGCGGTGAGGTCGTCGCCCAAGGCACCGAAATCACCGCCTCGGTCACCAGCGTGGAAGATCAAGGCGACACCCGCCATGTTTGCACCGGCTGGTCCGGCACCGGCAGTGTTCCACCGGAAGGAACCACCAACCTAACGACCTTCCCGATCAGGGAAAACTCCACCATCTCCTGGAAATGGAAAACCCTCCACCGCCTCAACCTCCAGACCACTACCGGCGGCTCGGTGGGTGACCAGTGCGGTTGGCATCCGCAAGGCACTCAAGTCACTCTGACCGCCACGCCGGAACCCGGCCACCACTTCGCTGGCTGGACCCTCACATCCGGCACGCTGTGCGATGGAACTCCCGGCGATTCCCAAATCACCGTGATGCTGGATTCGCCCGCCTCCGTCACCGCGAATTTCCTCCCGAACCTCACGGCCCGCGAAGCCTATGACGCATGGCTCAGCGCCCGAATCATGCCCCAAGCCACTCAAGACATCCCGCGCGGAGATGGCGTCCCCATGTTGCTCAAATACGCCTTCAACCTTAATCCCGACAAACCCGACGCACGCACCCTGATTCCCGGAACAGGAATCGCCGGGCTGCCATGCCTCACCCTCGATGACACACGCGATCCACCCGTCTTCCGCCTCGAATACCTCCGGCGAAAAAACAGCGGCCCGAACTACGCCGCCCTCCAAATGGCCGATCCCGGAAAAGGTCCGCGAGTCCCCATGAGCGGCACCACGACCACCACGGACATCGATCCCGACTGGCAGCGCGTGACCATCGAACAACCCATCAATCCTCTCACGCCGCGGCGTTTCTTCACCGTGGAAGTCACGCTGCCGGACTCGCCGTAAAGCGGACGCGATGCCGTTACCATCCGGCCCACCCCACCGGTCTCCGGCCAGGCCTTATCGAAGGGCCTGTTCCATCAGGCGCGTGGCGATAGCCTCCAGATCCTCCACCGGGATGGCGAAACTCTCCGCGCGGTTGGCCCGGGCGATGTTCATGCCGAGGCAGCGGCCGTCGAGATCCAGCAAGGGGCCTCCGACGATCTTGCTGTTGCCGAGGATGTCGTGTTGCAGCACGCGCGGAAAACCGCTGCGGCGCATTGAGAAATCACCGCTCATCATGTCGTTGCGATTCATCTGGTCGGTGAACAGTTCGCTTTTCGCGGAGAGGCGGACGTCGACAGTGACCGTTTCCTCCCCGCGGCGCAGAGTCACCTCGACCATGCTGCCCGCCCTGCGGTCCTCAAGCGCCGCACCGATGTCCCCATAGGCTGTCACGGCTTTCCCGTCGATCGAGAGGATGACGTCGCCCTTTTGCAAGCCGGCTTCATGCGCGCCGCTTTTTTCGTTCACCTCGTCGATTTCGAGAATCTTGGAATCCGCCTTGAGGACCACGCCGAGCGCGGGACCACCGGCGGCCGGAATTTCCCGGACATTCGCGCTGACGACGCCCACTAGCAGGCGGCGCCGGGTGCGACTCGTCACGCCATTGGCCACCACCCAAGTGCCTTGCGCGACCTCGCTGGTAGGTGCATAGACGACTGGCACCAGATCGGCCGCCTCGATCTTCAGCAGGATCACATCCCACTCGGGATCGATAGCGAGAACCTTCACATCCGGGTATTTCGTCCGGTCCACGGTGACCGAGGGTTTCTGAAGTTGGAGAAACTCGCTGGCTTTGGTGAGGATATGACCTTCGGAGGAAATGACGACGCCGTAGCCGGATTCCTCACGGCCATCCATAATCACCGCACTTGAGGTCTGGAGCACGGCGCGCTGGCTTTCAAAGGCGGCGACCACGGCGCTGCCGGTGCTGCGGTAGGCGGCCTCCAGGCTTTGCTGGCCCCGTGCCGCGGTGACCAGTGCGCAGAGAACAAGTGTACGAATCCAGTTAGCGTGCACCGAGATTGAGGGTGAGGGTTTCGTTTTCACCACCGCGGATCAGTTCGAGCGTGATCTCGTCACCGGCAGACATTTCCTTGAGAAGATCCTTGAGATCCTCGCGCTTGGCGAGGGGGGTGCCGTTGAGTTTGAGGATCACATCGCCCTCCTTGAGGCCAGCCTTTGCGGCGGGAGTTTCCTTGCCGACCTTCGTCACGACGATGCCGCCCTCCGGTCTGGCGTCTGAGGCCAACCCGAGGAATCCGGTGCCCTTGACGGGCTTCTTGGCGTAGGGCCCGTCCCCGAGAAACTCGCCCTCAAGCATGGCCTCCCAGTTCATGATGAATTCACGCATCGGCACATGCATATTTTCCTGAACCTCACCACCGACGCGCGAATTGATGCCCACGAGGCGGCCTGACAAATCAAACAAGGGCCCGCCGGAATCACCGCCGATCAGCATACAATCGGACTGGAACGTGGAGTTCGCCATGCGCACCAAGCGCCCGAGTCGCACCACGAGACCCCGCTCCTGGTCAAAGCCACCGGAATGGCCGAGCGCGAAAACCCAGTCACCCAGACGGGCGGAATCGTCACGGTCGATTTCGACAAACGGCCATGTTCCCTCGTCGGTGATGCGCAGCATCGCCGCATCCTTGTCGGAAACCAGCCCGAGCGTTTTTGCATTCAGCTTGGTCCCGTCCTCGAGAATCACGGTAACCTTTTTGTTCACGCCGGTGGCGACGTGGGCGGCGGTGAGCACCAAGCCGTCCGCAGAGACGATCACGCCGCTACCCGAGCCCTCTTCGATCTCGATGCAAACGGTGGCCGCACGGGTGTTCGGCAGTGCGCCTATCAGTGCGGACTGGATGGCCTCCAGATCCTTGCGGGTTTCCGGAGCCTTCTTGTCATTCACGTAAAGCCGGCCGTCAGCGGACAGGTCGGACCACGGAAAAAGCGCCAGCACGAGGCATGTCAGAATGGATCTC
>JBFEQB010000049.1:0-23181 GCA_041549835.1 Luteolibacter sp.
CCTCGGCAGCTGGCAGTGGATTCGGAAACCCTCGCGAACCGAGCCTCCCGCTCTTGCCGAAGCCGCACCCACGGTTCCCGAAACCCCCGCGCCCGCACCAAAACCGCGCCTCAAGTCCACAAAACCCGTCGTCATGACACCAGTGCCGCAGGCCACTCCCCCTCCCACTGCGCAGCCCGCTCCACCACCCGCGCGGGTGTCCGATGAAACTGAGCGTACCAACCGCCGCATCGCCGAACTGAGCGCCCAACTCGCGGGAGCCGAACAACAGGCCGAACAACAGGCCACGGAAACCCTCGCCGACCAGCAGGCCGCCGTGGACCGGCAAGGCGGCGTGTTCTCCCCCGCACATTGCGAGTTGCTGCTCGAAAACGACGGCGAGGAGGTCACGGTTCAGGGGCACTTCGAAACGATCGCGTTCTCTGGGACCGGAAAGACCCTGTATCTCCTGTTTCCCGGAGACGACGAATGGAAATCCGCCCGCGGCTCGGTGGGGGTCTCGAAAGCTCCCGCCGATCTATCCGAACAAGCCCTCCGCCCGCTCGTCGGAAAAACCATCCGCCTGCGCGGAAAAGTCGAAGTTCAGAAGAGCTACAAACGCGCCCGGCCGCTGATCGTCCTCACCGACCGCGCCGCAATCGAAGTCGTCGAATGATCCTTTGCCGCGGCATTGCAAGACCGCTGCAAATCCTGTGCAATGCCCCCCGATGAACGAGTGGGTCCCCAACGACATCCCGGCATTCGCCGTGATCGGGCGCGTGAACATGGGCAAGTCCGCCGTGCTCGCCACCCTGTTGGAGATCGACGACAACGAACTCATCCGCATTTCCCCCACCCCCGGTGAGACCACCCGCTGCCAGACCCACCGCGTCGTCTTCGGCGGCAGGGAGTGCCTGCGTTTCGTCGACACCCCCGGCTTCTCCCAACCCATCGAGGCCATGCGCGAAATCCAGCGCATCCATGGCGAGGGCACTCCCGACCTCGCCTCCATCCGCCGTTTCATCGCCACACCCGGCGGCAACTTCGGCGATGAGAAGCGCTTGCTAGAGCCGCTCGTCCAGGGCGCGGGCATCCTCTATGTCGTGGACCCCGCCAGACCGCTGCGCGATGATTTCCTGGCCGAAATCGAGATTCTCCGCTGGACCGGCCGCCCGCGTCTCGCCTTGCTCAACCGCCGCGATGGCGCCACCGGCCCCGATGAAGACACATGGAAAACCCGCCTCGGTGCCTCCTTCAACCTCACCCGCAGCTTCGACGCCCACCACGCCCGCTATGAGGAACGCCTGCGCCTTCTCAAATCTTTGTTAGAAATCGAGGAACAACACCGCGGCGCCTTGGTGGAAACCATCCGCCTCGTCGAGGACGAATGGCGCGTCCGCCGCGAAGAGTCCGCTGAAACCCTTCTCGGCTTCCTCGAGGAAGCGCTCACCCTGCGCGTCAGCGCCACCCTCGGCCAAAACCTCCACTCACGCCGCGCCCGCAGCACCGAGGCCCTCACCCAACAATACTTCGCCGCCCTCGCGAAGCTTGATCACGCCTGCTCCGCCTCCCTGCTACAGATCCACCGCCACCACCTGCTCAAGGCCGACTCCGACCCCGCCATCTGGCAGGGCATCGATCTTGAAAGCGAGGAAACCTGGAGCAAGTGGGGCCTCGGCCGTGGCCAGCTCGCCATCGCGGCCACCATCGCCGGCGGAGCTGCCGGCCTCGCCGTAGACGCCGCCACCGGCGGCCTCACCCATGGCGCGGGCACCGTGCTCGGCGCCCTCACTGGAGGTGCCGCCGCATGGTTCAAGGGCGGCAGCTTGCCCGACCTCCGGGTCGATCTCCGTGGCGGCCTCAAACTCGGCTCCGGCGACCGCAAGTCCCTCATCATCGGCCCGCCACGCAATCCCAATTTCCCGTGGGTTTTGTTAGACGGGGCGCTCGTCCGCTACCAACACATCCTCCGCCGCGCCCACGGCCGCCGCGACGAACAGCGCCTGCAAGCTGACAGCTCCGGCTTGACCCGCGATTTTCCCGCCGACCGCCGCTCACTGCTCGCCAAGTGGTTCGGTTCCTGTCTCAAGAACTCGCCGAACCGGGCCTTGGAACCGGAAGTCTTCCAAGCCTTGGTCGAGACCCTTCAGGAAGCTGCCGCGCACCAACCCGGACCCTGATGGATGCCGGGCCACACCTACACCCCGCGATGCCACCGGACCGCACCCGTCCAACAACGAATAACTGCCAGGCAACCTCACCGGCTATCTCTAAAGTTCTGCGTTCCTATTAGTCCGAAAATGTGCGCCCACCGGCTCTCTTAAGAAAGCAGCTGACAAAACAAACCGAAACGAAAACCGAATCCCCGAGGGCCCTCGAAACTCTAATTTAGAATTGTGCCGTTTTGGGGGAAGCTGACAAGTGGTTTTGGTTGTTTCCGGCGAAGCAGACATCGGTGGATCCAGAGACTGGCATTCGGCGGCGTCATCATCTGCATGGGAAGGTATACAATGAGGCGATCAAGCGCGCGGCGGTAGCGGCGGGCATTGAGAAGCGGGTGACGAGCTATGCCTTGAGGCACAGTTTAGCCACGCACTTGCTGGAGAACGGAACGGACCTGCAGACGATCCAGGATTTGCTCGGGCAGGAGGATATTTCTACGATGGAAATCTACCTGCATGTGGCCATCGGCGAGAACGGGCTGGGAGTGGTGAGTCCGTTGGATGACGCGGGGGTGGATGAATGGCCGGGGGCGGGGGAAGACTCTTCAAAAAAATCAACCATCGGCAGATATCAATCGGCAATTTAATGGAAGAAGAGATCGATTGATGAATGCGGATTGTTGATTGTTGATGGGGCCTGCCGTGACGGCGCAAGTGCTTGAAGAGTGGCGGATGGCCAATGCCACTGAGGCTTCGTAGGAAACTTGTTTCTTTGGACTGCGGTGCTGCGCAGCGCATCACCGCTTTGGGATGGGAACTTCGGATGCACCCGCGGCGACAACCCTGCACGAAGAATGCCTGAATGCGTGCTGTTTGGGGCGAGGATTCCGGCATCTCCGGAAACCGGCGCGCTCACTCAAAGCGGTGAAGCGCGCTTCACCGCAGTCCAAAGTCCAGGTCTGCCATGACGACTCAAGCGCTTGAAGAGTGGCGGCTGGCGGACGGTGATTCTTCAAGATCGGAAATCAGCATTCATCAATTCACTCTTCCTTCGAGCTCCATCAGCTCCGCATTCTCACGAACGCGCGACGTTCCGAGCCTCATGAAGAATTTCCGGGACTACATTAGGAGGCGGATGCCGCGGTCTTCGATCTGGATTTGGCGCTTTTTGAGCAAGGCACCGAGGGCTTGCTTGAAGGTGCGCTTGCTGACACCGAGTTCGTCGTGGATCTCAGCAGCGGAGCTGTGATCGCCGATGGCCCAGTAACCGCCGCGGGCCTGAAGCTCGGCGAGAATGCTTTCCTCCAAGCTTCCGACGCGCACGCTGCGGGGTGCGTGCAGGGTGAGGTCGATTTTTCCATCCTCGCGGATGGTGGAGATATATCCTTTGGTTTTCTCGCCGGGTTGGAGCGGTTGGAAGACACCTTCAGTGAAGAGCAGGCCGCTGTGGGTGCCGTTGACGATGGCTTTGTAACCGAGATCGGTTTTGCCGAAGATGATGAGCTCGACTTCATCGCCGGGTTTGAAGGTGTGCGGTGTGAGGTCGAGCTGGCGGGCGATGCGGGTGGAGGCAACGATGCGGCCGGAAACCGGATCGACGTGGATGTGGACGAGATAGCTCCTGCCGACCTCCATGCGGGATTTCTGTTCGCGGAAGGGAACTAACAATTCCTTCGGCAGGCCCCAGTCGAGGAAAGCGCCAACACCGGTGACGGCGACGCATTTGAGGCGGGCGAATTCGCCGGGCATGGCGAGCGGTGTCTTGAGCGTGGCGACCGGGCGGTCCTCGGAATCGGTGTAGATGAAGACGTCGAGATCGGCGCCGAGCACATTGTCACGGGGCACTTCGCGGTGGGGCAGCAAGACTTCGCCGAGCTCACCGCCATCGAGATAGAGCCCGAAAGATTTCTCGCGGAGGATTTTCAGGGACGCGCGTTCACCGATGTTGGCCATGCCGGAAGGTGGACTTTGGCAGGGCGGGAGTCGATGGAAGAAGCATGCCAAGCGTGAACTCAGACGCCGTTTTTCCTGTCACGGTGCTGCGAGGAGCACACTAAAGCATGAACTCAGGCACTCGCAGGCGAGGATGGCGCGGGATTTCCTCAATGGGCGACTTCGACCTTGGCGCCCTTGGTCTGGCCGATCTTGGCGAGCAGTTCGTCGAACCATGGGAGGTCGATGTCGAAGGGCTTGCCGCCCTTGATGCGGTCGAACTCAATGGCGCGCAACGTGTTGCTGCGGTCTTCATCGTGGCCGATGACGCCGCCTTCGCGGCGCAGGGCGCATTCCACGGCGAGGTCGGCACAGCCTTTGATGAGGCGTTGGTCGGCATCGTTGGCAGCGGCGGCGCGGCTGTAGTAGCCGCTTTTCTGGACGAGGGTTTTCTCGGCGCCGATGCGGGCGGCGAATTCCTTGGCGAAGTAGGCGCCGGGGTTGATGGTATCGAGTTTGACGTGGCCGAAGGCATCGCGGACGACGGTTTGTCCGGCGGCTTCCATGGCGCGGACAATGTCCTCCACGCCAGCGCCTTCCGAGATGAAGATGTTCACGTTGTCGTGTTCATCCATGAGCTTGCTGAGGCGAGCGGCCTCCGCATCGAAATCGACGGCCATCTCTGGGATGTAAACGGCGTGGACGGAGAAGCGCTCCTTGGAGAGGCCGATTTCCGGAAGCCACTTCTGGGTGTCGAGGCCGTCCTGATATTGGCGGGCGGTGGCGGCGGTGAGCCAGCCGCAGTTGCGGCCCATGACCTCGTGGACGATGAGCATGCGCGGGTTGGCGTTGTGCTCGGCGACGACATTGGAGAAGTTGTTCGCGCCGTGCTCGGCGGCGGTCCATGCGCCGAGGCTCTGGCGGATCGGAAAGACGTCGTTGTCGATCGTCTTGGGCAGGCCGATGACGGTGAGGTCGTAGTTGTTGGTCTTGAGGAAGGCGGCGAGCTCGGCGGCGGCGGTGTTGGTGTCATCGCCACCGATAGTGTGGAGCACGTCGACGCCGTCTTTGACGAGTTGGTCGGCAGCGACTTTCTGTGGGTCCTGGCCGTCCTTGACGAGGCCGCGTTTGACGCAGTCCTTGAGGTTGGTGAGTTTGACGCGGCTGTTGCCGATGGGGCTGCCGCCATAGTTGTGGAGGATCTGGGCGTTTTCGCGGATGGCGGGGGTGACGTTGAGGCTGTCGCCTAACAGTAGACCCTTGTAGCCGCCGCGGTAACAGATGATCTCGATGGAGGGGTCGATCTCGGTGTAGCGCTCGATGAGTGCGCCGATGGCGCTGGAGAGGCACGGGGCTAGGCCCCCGGCGGTGAGAATGGCGACTTTTTGCGGTTTCATGGCGGTGGATGGGTGGGAATCCGGGTTTCCCGTGGGTTCAAAAGCCCGGCTCGAAAACGGGGGTCAGGTAGCGGTTGCGATGCCGAGGTGCAAGGCGTTTTCGGAGAGGATGTGCGAGAGTGTTGAAGCGATTGCTAGGGATTCAGACGGTTGTCCAATTGGAAGACCTGTCCCGAGGTGTGAGGCATTTCGTGATGAAGAAAGCGGATGAATTTCGCGACTGCTAGGCAGGTATTGAAGCGGCCCAGTGTGTGGGCGGCGAGAATTTCACCGCGGCGGCGCTCGGTGACGGCGGCCGTCATGGCAGTTTCAAGAAATCCCGGAAGGACGGCATTGATGCGGATATTGGACGGCCCATGGCGTTCTGCGAGATCGGTGACCAGACCGAGCAGGGCGGCTTTGGCCGCGGCGTAGGCGGCTTGGCCAACGGGTGGATGAAGGGCTGAGAAACTGGAGATGAAGACAATGTGGCCGGCACCTTTGGCCAGCATGGCAGGCAACACGGCATTCGCGCAGGACGCGGCAGCTTTGAAATTGACGGCCCACACCTCGCTCCAGTCGTCGCTGGAGAGCCGGGCGAGCGGTGCATCGCGGGTGATTCCCGCGGCGCAAACGAGGAGGTCGACGGATTGAGCACTGAAATACCGCTCAAGCGCGGATTGATCTCTGAGGTCGAAGTCCTTTGTCCCAAGCGCGGCAATCGACCATCCCGGGTTTTGCAGGGCGTCTGCAATGGCCCGGCCGAGCGAACCGGTGCCGCCTGTGATCACTGCGTGTTGCCGTTTCTCCGCCATGCGTGCCGAAGCATGTTCCGGAAATCAAGGGGCCGGCAAGCCCGGTTGAAAGGTGTTTTTCGCCGCTGTCCGAGGCCGGGGTGCAACAAGTCGGGAACGGCTTGTCAATAACCTCTGAACGACCGGGGAAAGGAAGGGCCCGCCGCCCCGGAAACCCGAGTCATTCCGAAGCCATGAGGTTCTCTGCCCAGGTTGTTATTCCCGTGGAACGCCCGAGCTGATGCCGAGGAACGCGGTTTTTTCAGGGTTGTTCACACTATGAAGAAGAAGATCTTATGAGGTCAAAAATAACTCAATCATCATGGAATCTGGAAAAGGGAAAGGTCCCATGGGTCTGTAACGACCCATGGGACCCGGTGTGGAAAGAGAGATGCCCTTGCGGGCTCACAGAAGCATCAAGGCGGGCTGCTCGATGAGTTTCCGGACCTCGGATAGGAATTGAGCGGCGACGGCGCCATCGACGACGCGGTGGTCACAGGAGAGGCCGAGGTTCATGCGGAGGCCGGGAACGATCTGGCCGTTTTTGACGACTGGCTTTTCGATGGCGGCACCGACGGAGAGGATGGCGGCTTGCGGTGGGTTGACGATGGCGTCGAAGGACTCGATGCCCCATGCGCCGAGATTGGAAACGGTGATGGTGCCACCGTCAAATTCGTCTGGCTTGAGTTTCTTGTCTTTGGCGCGGACGGCGAAGTCCTTGACGGCCTGCGAGATCGCAAGCAGAGATTTGGAATCCGCCTCCTTGATGACGGGGGTGACCAGACCGTCCTCCACGGCGATGGCGACGGAGAGGCCGACGCGGGCGAATTTCACGATGTGGTCGCCGGCGAATGAGGCGTTGATCGCGGGCACGGCTTGTGCGGAGTTGATGACGGCCTTGAGGATGAAATCATTGACCGAGTATTTGTTGCCGTGGGTTTTTTCGGCTTGGTCGTTGACCTGCTTGCGGAGCGACATCAAGGGCGCGGCGTCCACCTCGACATGGAGGTAGAAATGGGGAATTGTGGTTTTGGAGGTGAGCAGGCGCGAGGCGATGACCTTGCGCATGGTGCTCAGTTCGATGGTCTCATCCCCGGTTTTCGCTACGGGAAGGATGGCAGCAGGGGCGGGTGCCACAGGGGCAGGCGCCGGTTTGGGGGTGACGGCCTTGGATTTGATGGAGGCGGCGAGGGCGGCAGCGGCAGCGGCTTCGGTGGAGGGAGCTGCGGCGGGTGCGGCAGTGGGTTTCACTGGCGCGGCCGAGGCGGCTTCGACGTCACTGCGGGTGATGCGGCCAGCGGGACCGGTTCCGGTGACGGAGGAGAGATCCACCCCGAGATCTGCCGCGATCTTGCGTGCGAGTGGCGATGCCATGACACGGTTGCCGGAGGTCATTGTGACAGGTGCGGGGGTGGCGGCGCTTGTGGCGGGGGCGGATGGAGGCTCGGATGGTTGAGCGGGTGGTTCTGCAGGGGGCGCAACCTCCAGATGTGCTTCATCCGGAGCGCGTCCGGAGTCGCCGTTGAGAATGGCAAGAGTGGCACCGATAGGCGCTTTTTCGCCGACCTGGATGAGGATTTCCGTCAGGACACCGTCATCGAATGCCTCCATTTCCATCGTGGCTTTGTCGGTTTCGATTTCGGCAAGGACGTCGCCGATTTCAATGGAATCGCCGACTTGTTTGTGCCACTTGACGAGGGTTCCCTCGGTCATGGTGTCCGAGAGTTTAGGCATTTCGATGTTCACAGACATGGTATGGGTGGGAAGTGGGAAGAGGATGGGAGAACGTGCGGTGAATTCCAGTCTTTTTACCGGGGAGTTGTGGAAACGAAAAAGCGCGGGGAGTTGGAGACTCGTCCGCGCTTTCGATGAGGGCCGTGTTGGCGACTCAGGGGTTTGAGCCTTTGGATGCGAGTGGCAGCTCCCGCATCGTGGGAATCAGCCCGAGACTGGGACTTCCAACGGAGCCTTGGACGCTGACGATGCGCATGGTGGATTTGGATGTGGTGCCGCAGCAATCCTTCTTCGGGCAGTAGAAACGGGCGCAGCTGCCGCAGGAGATGCGGACCTTCTTGGTGACCGTCTTGTAGCGGGGAACTTTCTTTTCGATCGTTTGCACCATGCCGCCCTTGCCGCTCTTGGCATCGCCCGGAGTGACGATTTGTTCGGTCACGATGTCATAACCACAGGTTTTGACCTGACGTGTTTCCGTGCGATAGCCGGCGGTTTGTGATGGATTGCCGAACATCGAGCAGCATGAAGAGAAGCCGAGGGAAACGGCGGCCAATGACAGGAGAAGGGCGAGGTTTTTCATGATAGGTGGTTGGTTGGTTGGAGAGGCTTTCAGAACAGGCAGCAGCATGAAGTCAATGTCAGGGCAGCGGCTGTGGAAAGGGCGATCAGAATTAAGCGCTGGAGCATGATTGGAATGCTAGAAACCCAGGTTGGCATTGCAATGAAAAAGAGAGAGATGCGTCAAGGACCTGATGGCCAAATCCTAGGATAGGATCAGGCATTTCCGTGGGTCCGTGGGTCCGTGGGGTCACACGGTGATTGGTGAAACGTTTCCACATGCCGGAAACGTTTCAACTCGATGGGCAAAGGAGATTCAGGCCATGCCCAGCACCTTCTCCACGATCCGTCGTGGATTCGGAAGTTGCTCATGCTCAATGTGTGGCGAATAAATCGCGGGAGCGTCGATCGAGCACACGCGCTTGATCGGGGCATCGAGATAATCGAAGGCGTGTTCTTGGATGAGCATGGCGACCATGGCGGAAACGCCGCCAAAGGGTTTGGACTCATCGACAAGAACCACCCGGTTGGTTTTCATGACGGTCTTGAGGATGGCATCCTGATCGAGCGGACGGATTGAGCGGAGGTCGAGCACTTCGGCGTTGATGCCATGTTCGGCCTGAAGGATTTCCGCAGCAGCCAGCGAGTGGATGACCGAGCGGCCGTGGGCGATGAGCGAGATGTCGGAGCCTTCGCGCTTGAGGTCGGCGACGCCGAGTGGAATCACGAAATCGCCATCAGCGGGATCAGGGACTTCACCGGTGTTGCCATAGAGCAGGGTGTTTTCCATGAAATATACCGGATCGTTGTCACGGATGGCGGCCTTGATCAGGCCTTTGGCATCCGCAGGGGTGGCGGGCGCGCAGACTTTGAGTCCTGGGAAGGCAGCGAACAAACCTTCAGTGATGTGCGAGTGAGTGGCACCCACACCGGTGCCGCCGTTGGCCGGGCCTCGGACGACGATCGGGCAGTTGCAGAGGCCACCGGACATGTAGCGGACGCAGGCGGCGTTGCTGACGAGTTGGTCGAAGGCGACGGAATGGAAGGACCAGAACATCAGTTCCATGACCGGGCGGACGCCGAGCATCGAGGCGCCGATGCCCATGCCGATGAAGCCGGCTTCGGAAATCGGGGTGTCGACCACGCGTTTGTCGCCCCATTTTTTCCAGAGGCCTTCGGTGACTTTGTAGGCACCATTGTATTGAGCGACCTCCTCGCCCATCAGGACGACGTTTGAATCGCGTGCGAGTTCCTCATCGAGGCCTTCGCGGAGGGCTTCACGGTAGGTAAGAGTGCGGGACATGGAGAAATTCGGAATGGAATTGCGATGGGTGCAATAGGGAGGGGAGAAAGTGGGGCTTCAGTCGTCGAAGAAATGACGGCCGATCTTGGATGCCGGCGTGTTGTGGTCCGTCTCCCAGTAAACATCGGTGCTGATGTCCGCGATGGTGGGGGCGGGCGATTCGTCAGCAAATTTCACCGATGCGGCGGCTTCTTCAGCGGCGGCTTTGTTGATGGCAGTGGCGCTGTCTTCGGTGAGGATGCCTTCGGCGATGAGCTTGCGGCGGAAGACGGAGATCGGATCGTGGTTCTGCTTGTAGTTTTCGATTTCCTCGGGTGTGCGGTATTTCTTGTGGTTGGCGTCCGCGATCGAGTGGCCGTAGTAGCGGTAGGTATCGATTTCAAGCAGCGCGGGCTTGTGCTCCTTGCGGGCGCGCTCCATGGCGATGTGGGTCTTCGCGCGGACTTCGTAAATGTCCGAGCCATCGATGACATCCCAGGCCATGCCGTAGGCTTCGGCCCGCTGGGCGAGGCAACCTCCGAATGAAGAGGAGCGTTCCTGCGAGGTGCCCATCGAGTAGCCGTTGTTCTCGATGATGTAGACCACCGGGATATCGAACAGGGCTGCGATGTTGAGGGATTCATGGAAAGCGCCCTGATTGACGGCACCATCACCGAGGTAGCAGAGGCTGCAACCTTCGCGGCCCAAATACTTGAGTCCGTAGGCGAGGCCGAGGCCGAGCGGCGTTTGGCCGGCAACGATGCCGTGACCGCCCCAGAAATTCTTGTCCGGGGCGAAGAAGTGCATCGAGCCGCCCTTGCCCTTGGAGCAGCCGGTTTGCTTGCCGAACATTTCCGCCATGCATTCGTTCATGTTCATGCCTACGGCAAGGGCATGGCCGTGGTCGCGGTAGGCGGTGATGAAATGATCGTCCGGCCCAGCGAGCGAGATCGTGCCGACGGCGACAGCTTCCTGCCCGATGTAAAGGTGGAGGAACCCCCCGATTTTTCCACCCTGATAGTATTTCAAGCCCGCCTGCTCAAAGCGGCGGATCCGAACCATTTGGGTGAACAGTTCGATTTTCCGCTCGGGAGTGAGCGATTGGTTGATCGGCGAACTGGCGAAATCGAGTGGGGCGGGGCTGGCGCTTGTCATGGGCGGCGTGGTGAAAATATCGGGAGGGCCGGGTTTTCAGTCCTCAGCGGGACTTGGCATACGCCGGGGCTGGAACCGCGGCAGCGGCTTTCGGCAGACGGATGCGAGTGGCAAGGAAGACACCGGTGAAGATAAGGTTGGCGGCGGTCAGATTCCGCAGGAAGACCCACGATGGCAGGAGATCGCCGGGGGCACCCGTCCACATGGATTGCCAGAAACCCCCGAGAGTCTTGGCGTAGCGGGGATCACCCAGCCAAGCCGCGCCGTTGGTGATGAGGTGGAACGTAATGGCTGCGGCGATGGAACCGACCAGCAGGGTGGAGATGCCCCGGTTGGAGAGCTTTTTCCCGAGGAAGAAGATCAGTGTCAGCGCGAACAAGGTCGTCAAAAAAACGGCGGGACTGGAGGTGTGGCCGACTCCGAGAGGGAAGGTCACGGCCCAGACACCGAGAGGAATGGCGAATCCGCGCCAACCGGTGGCGAGCAGTGCGCCGCAGAAGAAGAGGGCGGCGAGGGGTTGGAAATTCGGTAGGGTCTCGGGAAACACGCTTCCGAGAACCCGGAAGCTAATCAGGAGGCCGACAATGATGCAGAGTGGCAGATAACGTGTCATGGCGGGGGGAGAATTGTGGATTTTCGGCGGCGCGGCTAGGCGAAAATTGCGGTTCGAACAAGGTTTTTTTGATTTGCGTGCAATCCGTGGTGCGGGTTGCGGTCCGGGACTTTGCGCGGGTGGCCCGAGGGGCCACGGGCGGGCGTGCCGGGGATTCGAAATTCTCGTTGGGGCGCTCCTTGCCGGGGTTGCTTCGGCCGGAAATTTTGGGATGGAGTCAGTGAAATTGTTCCACGTGGAACTTGGGTGGTTTCCGCGCTTGAGCCCCGGAGTCTGGTGGTTATGTTCCGCGTCCTGCGATGTTCCGATTTCCCAAAAGCTACGATGTGATTGTGATTGGCGCCGGCCACGCCGGGGTGGAGGCCGCGCTGGCGTCGGCGCGTCTGGGGTGCGAGGTGGCCGTGCTCACACAAAACCTGGACACCATCGGGCAGATGTCCTGCAACCCGGCGATCGGAGGCTTGGCCAAGGGCCACATGGTGCGCGAGATTGATGCGCTGGGAGGAGCGATGGGCTTGAACACGGACGCCACGGGCATCCAATGGCGGATGCTCAACGCGTCCAAAGGTCCATCCGTGCGCGCGCCAAGGGCGCAATGCGACAAGAAGGCCTACCAATTCCGGATGAAGCGCGAACTGGAGGGAATGCCCGGTGTGGAGATCCATCAGGGAAACGTGGCCGACATTTTGGTTGAGGGCGGCCACGCGGTGGGTGTGGCGACGTCCCTCGGCATGGAGATTCGTGCGAGTTCGGTCATCTTGAGTGCGGGCACCTTCATGGGCGGGCTGATGCATGTCGGGCTCCGGAACGAAAAGGGCGGCCGGATGGGCGACGCCACCTCGAATGTTTCGGAGGCCTTGAAGCGTCTCGGGTTTGCCGTGGAACGATTCAAGACCGGAACTCCCTGCCGGTTGAATGGACGATCGATCGACTTTTCCCGTTGCGAACGGCAGAGCGGCGACGAACCGGTGCCGAAGTTCAGCTTCCTGGCCGACACTTTGACAAAGGAGCCGAACGACATTTTCACGCTCAATCCATGGGGCGATTCCGCGTTCCACGTGGAACAAATGCCCTGTTGGATCACGTACACCAACCCGCGCACCCATGAGATCATCCGGGGAAACCTCCACCAATCCCCGATGTATTGCGGGGTGATCGAGGGGGTCGGGCCGCGCTATTGCCCGTCGATCGAGGACAAAGTCGTTCGTTTCGCGGAAAAGGAGCGGCATCAGGTTTTTCTCGAACCGGAAGGCCGCCACACCATGGAATACTACGTCAACGGGGTTTCCACCTCGTTGCCCTACGAAGTGCAGTTGGAGTTCCTGCGCTCGATCGAGGGCTTGGAAAAATGCGAAATCCTGAGGCCGGGCTACGCGGTTGAGTATGACTATTGTCCACCAACCCAACTCCGATCGACCTTGGAAACCAAGCATATCGAGGGCTTGTATTTTGCCGGACAGATCAATGGCACCTCCGGATATGAGGAAGCCGCAGGGCAGGGGCTGATCGCCGGGGCGAATGCCGCGCTCAAGGTGTTGGGAAAACCGGAATTCATTCTTGGGCGGGAGGAGGCCTATCTGGGGGTCATGATCGACGACCTCGTGACCCGTGGTTGCACCGAGCCCTACCGCATGTTCACCAGTCGTGCGGAATACCGCCTGCTGCTCCGTCAGGACAACGCGGATCTCCGTCTCACGCCCAAAGCGGCGGCGGTGGGACTTGTCAGCGGCGAACGTTTCCGACGAGTTGCGGAAAAGGCCGCCGCGATGGAGAGAGCGGAGCCTTGGGTGCGCCAAGCGGTGCATGAGGGCGTGAAGCTCGACCAGTGGCTGCGCCGCAGCGAGAACTCATGGGAAATGCTGCCTGAACGACTGCGACTGGAATTCCATGAGGATCTCTGGCCGCTCATTGAGACGGATTTCAAATATGAAGGTCATCTCGGGCGCCAGCGCACGCAGATCGAACGTATGGCGCGGCAAGAGGGGAGGCGCCTTCCGGCCGGCCTCGACTACTCGACGATCCGCGGCATGAAACAGGAGGCGCAACTCCGTTTCACGGAAATCCGTCCCGCGACTCTCGGTCAAGCAGGACGGATCCCTGGCATCACGCCTGCCGATGTGGCGATGCTGGTGGTGTGGCTCGAAAAACTGGAGCGCGAGGCGAATCCAGCCAGCTAGAGGAAAAACCCTGGGGATTCGCGCAGACCCGTGCGTGCGGGTTGGTGGTGAATACCGCTCAATCCGAGAAAATCTTCGGGATTTTGCACGCTCGCCGCAATTCGTGCGCAAGATTCCACAGAATGCGCACAGCCTATGGGATTGCCGCGCGGCGCCACTTCAGTTTCAATTCTCAACAGTTCAGCAGGCATTGAAATGAAAACCACACCGCTAGAAGAGATCCGAGAGGCATTCGCGACCAACGAGTTGATGTGCCACAAAGTGATCGGGATGTTGGAGTTGGTGGCGAACAAGGCACGACTGAGGACCATCTGCATGCTGATGCACGGAGAGTATTGCGTGCAGGACATCGTGGATGTCGCGGGTGAGGGCAAGGCGACGAACGTTTCGCAGCAACTGCGGATGCTGAGGCTGGCGGGAGTGGTGGAGGCGCGGAGGGATGGCAAGAAAATGCTCTATCGATTGAAGGACGAGGGCCCGGTCCGCAACCTGGTGGAGTTTTTA
This sequence comes from Luteolibacter sp., assembly GCA_041549835.1. Taxonomy (GTDB): domain Bacteria; phylum Verrucomicrobiota; class Verrucomicrobiia; order Verrucomicrobiales; family Akkermansiaceae; genus Luteolibacter. The sequence continues at coordinate 14,267 of JBFEQB010000049.1, forward strand.
CGGAACGAATACATGAGCACAGGGAAACCATGAAAAAACGACTACTGATACTTGGTGCCGGGACAGCCGGGACCATGATGGCGAATCACCTCCGCAAGAAGGTGGACCGGGCGGAGTGGGTGATCACGATCGTGGATCAGGATCCTCACCATTACTATCAACCCGGATTCCTGTTCCTGCCATTCGGCATCTACTCCGAGTCCGATATTGTGAAACCCAAGCAGCCGCTGGTCGGCGGCAACGTTGAATATATCCAAGCGGCGATCGATCGGGTGGATGCCGACGCCGACAAGGTGCTGCTGGAGGATGGAAGGAGTCTCGACTACGATCTGTTGATCATCGCCACCGGCACCCGCCCTTCGCCTGCCGAGACCGAAGGAATGTTGGGACCGGATTGGCAGAAGAAGGTTTTTGAATTCTATACTTTTGAAGGGGCTAGGGCACTGCGGGACAAACTGGCCGATTGGAAAGGTGGCCGGCTGGTCGTGCACGTTTGCGAGATGCCCATCAAGTGCCCTGTCGCTCCCTTGGAATTCGCTTTTCTCGCAGACTGGTGGCTCACTGAGCGGGGCGTGCGGGACAAGACTGAAATCATCTATGTCACCCCGCTCTCAGGCGCGTTCACCAAACCGACCGCTGCGAAGGTCCTCGGCCATCTGCTGGATGAAAAGAAGATCGAGGTGGTCAAGGACTTCAACATCGCGCGGGTGGACAATGACAACCATGCGATCGTCTCATGGGATGACCGGGAAGTGCCGTATGACTTGCTGGTGACGGTTCCCGTGAACATGGGGGATCCGATGGTCGATCGCTCGGGGTTCGGAGACGAACTGAACTATGTGCCAACCGACAAAAACAGCCTGCAGTCAAAGGTGAAAGATAATATCTTCGTGATTGGCGACGCGACTGACGTGCCAACTTCGAAGGCGGGATCGGTAGCCCATTTCGAATCCGAAGTCCTGACCGAAAACATCCTGCGTTTCATGCGCGGGCAACCCCTGGACCCTGCTTTCGACGGTCATGCCAACTGCTTCATCGAATCCGGATACGGCAAGGGGTTCCTGCTGGATTTCAACTACGAACAGGAGCCGGTGACAGGAACCTTCCCCGTGCCGGGGATCGGGCCGTTCTCGCTGCTCGGCGAGTCCCGGATCAACCATCTGGGAAAAATGGCCTTCAAGTGGATCTATTGGAACGTGCTGCTCAATGCGGTGCCGATTCCACTGCTCGACCACCGGATGTCAAAATCCGGCAAGAAAATTCCGGTTGCCGCCGGGAAACCCAACTGAAAATCAACCCTCAAACCAAACATAAGACATGCCACAAAAAAACATCAATGGAACCGTGATCGATGTGAACGAAGAAGGTTACATGACCGATCATTCGCAATGGAACCGGGAAGTCGCCGCCGCGCTCGCTGCTGAAGAAGGCATCACCTTGACCGACGGGCATTGGAAAGTGCTCGAATTCATCAGCAAGGACTTCGACGAAAAAGGCGTGGTGCCCGGAATGCGCCGGATGAACAAGATCGGCAACATTCCGACCAAGGATCTCTATGCCCTGTTCCCGGACGGTCCGATCAAGAAGGCCGCGAAGATCTCCGGCTATCCGAAACCCGCAAGTTGCGTCTAACTCCCATCAAACCATGTCCAACGAAGATAAAATCAAAAAAGTGTCGATCATCGTCTCACGAGGATCGCTGGAAGGCATCTATCCGGGCCTGATCATGGCCAACGGCGCCCGCATGGAGGGTATCGAAGCCAATCTGTTCTTCACGTTTTTCGGCCTCTACGGGGTGCTGACGAAATACATGAACAGCCTCAAGGTGGCGACGGTAGGCAATCCGGCGATGCGCGTTCCGGATGCCAAGGGATTTCCGCTGCCGACCTGGATGGGCGCGATCCCGGGCATGTCGGGTTTCGCCACCATGATGATGAAGAAGGAAATGGACAAACTCGACATCCCGCCGGTCGGCGAGTTCATCGAGATGATCCATGACGCGGGCGGCAAGCTCTATGCCTGCAAGGCCACCGTGGACATGTTCCACCTGACCGAGGCGGACTTTTGTCCCCAGATGGAAGGCGTGATGACCGTCGGCGAGTTTTATGAAATGTCCGCCGGCTCCCAAATCATCTTCACCTGATTCTCTACCCACCCAGAGTATCGAAACACAAAAAACCACAATAGATTCATGAAAAGAACGACCAGGCAGATCAGTGCCATGGTGTTGGGCCTGGGGCTCGGCACGACGGCGGGCCACGCAACCAACGGCGACATGTTCATCGGCATCGGACCGGTGTCACGATCCATGGGCGGCACCGGAGTGGCGACCCCGCAAGACGCGGTGAGCGCCGTGTTTTCCAATCCGGCCGCCATGTGCTTGAGCCCGGTTTGCTCCCAACCGCAGTTAGATGCCGCGATGACCGTCTTCATGCCGCGGCCATCCACTTCGGTCACCGCCAGCGGCACGACCTATGGGGCCGACAGCGACACGAGCAGTTATTTCATTCCGGCGCTTGGTGTTTCCTTTCCCGTGGGAGGAGACACCAGCCGCTGGCGCATGGGGGTCGCCGCCTACGGCATCAGCGGTCTTGGCGTGGACTACCGGGATACGGTGATCGATAACAATCAGTTCTTCGACTTTGGGGGCGGCAACTACGCTCCGATGGGGGCGGGGGTTTACACCGACCTCGCGATTGCGAAATTCGCGCCATCCATGGCCTACGCCGTTTCGCCCGATTTGTCGCTGGGTGCCTCGCTTCATATGGATTACGCGACCCTCGATCTGGGTGCGGGTAAGAAAAACGACCTCGGGTTCGGCATTCAATTGGGCGCGGTGTGGAAACCGGTGAAAGACGTTTCAATCGGCCTGACCTATATCTCACCGCAATCCACGACGTTTGATGATGTGACCGACTTTGATGGAGATCGTTCCTCCGACTCGCTCGAGCTTGAGATCCCGCAGCAGGTGGCGCTGGGCGTCGCCTGGACGGGACTTGATGATCGCCTGCTGGTGGAACTGGACGGACGCTGGCTCAACTGGTCGGATGCGGCCGGCTATGACGAATTCGATTGGGAGGACCAGTGGGTGGTCAGCCTGGGAGTCCAATATGCGATCGTTCCGGAGAAGCTGTTCCTGCGCGCCGGATACAATTTCGGCAACAATCCGGTGAAGGAGCATCATGGCTGGGATGGCTCATTCAACCCGAACACCGGAAGTCCGAACTCCACCAATACGGTCCAAGGAAAGGACATCGCGAGTTATTATTATGAGGGTTTCCGGACCATCGGTTTTCCGGCGATCGTGGAGCATCACCTGACTCTTGGTGTCGGCTGGGCGGTGAAGGAAAACCTGGTTCTGAACCTCGCTTGGATGCATGCCTTCAATAACAGCATGAGTGGCTCCGGAACCGACCCGTTCGGACAACCGGCGAGCTTCAAGTCGGAACTCTATGAAGACAGCATCGAGTTGGGACTCACTTGGAGATATTGATCCGGCGGTCGCTTGAACGAGGTGCGGAGGGGGTGGAAATATCCGCTCCGCATTTTCTGAAAGCGTTTGCGTGACTATGATTGGCAACGATGCTTCCAACATGACCCGAGGATTTGCCAGTGCGGTGACGGGAGCAGCCGTGCTGCTCATGGCAAGCTGTGCCAATGAGGGCAGTGCGCCCGTGCAGGGTTCCACGGCATCTCAAGCGGAGTTCCTGCGCACCGATGCCGAGGTGGTGGTTGTCGATTTCTTCGATATGTACTGCCACACGTGCCAGACGGCGGCGTCCCATGTGAACGAGCTCCATGCACTGGTGCAAAAACGCGGTCTCGGAGGGAAAATCGCCTTCTACGCGATTGGCTGGGGCAACACCGAGATGGAGGCGGATTTGTACCGCACGCGCTTTGGTGTGCCTTTCCCGGTGATTCCGGATCGGGAAAGGACGATTTCCTTGCGCTACGGTGACTTCCGTCCACCCTTGTTATTGGCCTTGCGGCGTGATGGCGGCGGTTGGAAGGAGATCTATCGGAGCAAGGATCCGACGGCCCCTCCCGAGGATATTCTCGGGGCGATCTGGCATTGATTTTGAATTCTGACAGTTATGAAGAGATTGCGTTTATGGATAGGACTGCCGATCACGGCGTTGATCGGGGCTTGTGCACCGGAGTCATCGCTTGGCCCCGTGCCTTCATCGCTGATTCAGTCCACGGGAAAGCTCAAACCGGTTGACAGCCAACTGGCGGTCCGGGTGGGTGATCGGGCACCCGGCTTCACGCTGCCCGCGGTGTCCGGGAAGAAGGTTTCACTTTCCGATTACCGCTCGCGCAAGCATGTCATCCTATCCTTCGTTCCAGCCGCTTTCACACCGGTATGTTCGGCTCAATGGCCGGGCTACAACCTGGCGGTGGATGTTTTTACGAAACACGATGCCGTGATGCTGGGAATCACCACCGACAACCTTCCCTCGCTTTATGCATGGACCGGCCTGATGGGGAAACTCGAATTCGAAGCGCTCTCGGATTTCTGGCCGCATGGGAAGGTGGCCAAGGCCTACGGGGTGCTGAGGTCTGATGGGACCTCGGAGCGTGCTTTGATCCTGATCGACAAACAGGGCGTGATCCGGTGGATCGATGTCCACGATATCAACGAGCGGCCGCCGCTTGAGGATTTGGCGGCCGCGTTGGAACGTTTGTAGCAAAGGAAGGGGCGGAGCATGGGTTCCGACCCCGGCTGATTTTGATCGGTTGGCCCCAATCTTGTTTCCGCGCGTCGAGGCCCGCGGCTTTTGCTGGGGCGGCCTGATGCCCTCCTTTTGCCTCCGTCAGAGGGTTCATGGCAGAACCAACATCGCCGTGCCCGCCGCGGAAAAGTCTGCCCTCTCTAGCAAGCATTGCAGGATTGCCTGCGGCGTCCGTTTCACCGTACCGGAAAACACGGCCTTGCCATTCACCGAAACCGTCACATAGCGGTCGAGATCAAGCAGGGCGTCGGACAGCACGAGTGTCATTCCGTCAGGAACGTCGCCTTCCATCCGGATAGCCTGGCCGTCCACGGTGGCGGTGATCTTCTGGCCGACCTTTGCTGTCCGGGCGGGCAGCTTCAGCCAGTAGAAACGGTCATGCGTCACGTTGTCCTGGAGCCAGACGATCTTCCGGGGCCATGGATTGCGGTGGAACTTCGCCATCCATGGAAGCGCCTCCGCGTCCTTGCCGTTCATCCAGTGACCGACGTCCGGATAGATCCGCGCGATGTGCACATAGGATCCGGCGTCGGCGGCGGCGAGCACATCCAGTTCCGCCGCTTTCCTTGCGACGATCTCATTGCGGCCATACGCCGCATCCCGGCCGCCCACGAAGACCGCGAACGGAAGATTCCGCAGTCCTAACAGCGATGACTCGTTCGGGTGACCCGCCATCATCGCCGCCGCTGCGAAGCGGTCCGCCATGCGGGGTGCGAGCTGCCAGACGCCATCTCCGCCCGCCGAGTAGCCCATCAGGTAAACCTTGTCCGGGTTCACGCCGCGGAGCGCCACATAGGTCTCGATGAGGCGTTGGAACATTGGGTCGATGTGTGCCTTGTGCCAAAGATTCCATGTATTCGTCGGTGCCCGCGGCGCGACGTAAATCCCCTCCTTCGGCTGATAGAGACGGATCTGGTTTTTCCACTGGCTGTCGTTCACGGCTGCGGGAGCGCCACCACCACCGTGCATGGAAATCCACAGGCTGTGCCCCCCCGGAGGCTCTTCTCCGAAAGTTTTCTCCAGCCAGCGCATGGTCTTGTCGCCGTGGACCAGCGCCTTCGAATCGAATTCCGCCCTGCGCTCGCCGGCGAGCGTTGCCAGCCGCTCGCCGCCTAAGAGAAACAAGGTCTTTTCGGCATCCTCCTTCGAAAGTCCGTTGCGGAGGGCGGGAGCATCCGCGTCCCGGTCCGCAGGCGGGACCGCCAGCCATGTGAGCAGCGCCGCGATGGCTGGCGAACACGGAGCGAGCTCGGGCCACACCGCATCCACCGTCGGATCGCCCGGTTCCAGCGGACCGAATTGGAGTTCCCGTGTTTCGTTCCCGACACTGAAGAACAGCCAGCCCTTCGTTCCGGAATGTGAGGGGATGCGCGGCATGTCGTTGAGGTCCGAGGTGCCCGCGCGCGTTTCCACTGCAATGAAGGTATGGCCCGACGCATCGCATGCCCGCACCTTCGCCACCATGCGCTGGCCGGCCCCCGAGTCTAACAACCGAACTCCAAGCCTCGCCTTCCCACCGCCATCGGCCGCGGGTTTGGCATATCGCGCGGTCACGTTCACCGCAGCCACCGCGTGATTTTTAGGTGCCCAGACGAGGGGAAACGACAATCCGTTCCTCCTCCACGAGCTCGCGTAAATCGCATGTTCGGGGACTTCCGTTTTTGCATGGGCGGCATCCTTGAGGAACCATCCGCGATCAAGCCCCTTCGGGTTGTATTCGTCCGCTCCGGTGAAATGCCAGTCGCCGTCCCAGACTTCGACCCAAGTGTGGTTGCCCCGACCGTTCGACCACATGGGCGTGCCGACGGCGCGCGCGGGAACGCCGACCGCACGGCAGGCGTTGACCAGGATGATCGAAAGTCCGGTGCAAGTCGCCCGGCCGCTTGCCATCGATTCCTTCGGGCTTTGGTTCGGTGCCCTGCGACCGGTGTGGTAATGAACGTTGATGAGTTTGAAAAACGCACGGTTCAACGCCTGGGCGGCCTCGCCCGCGGACTTCGCGTCCTTCACGATCGGTCGTGCCTTTTCCAGGAAGTCTTCCCGCCATGAGTCCCTTGATTCATCGAGTACCGCGTAGGGCAGCACGTCGTTGAGGAACACATCCTCGGGAACCGCCTTCGCCCAGGGAAACTCGTTGCGAGCCTGCAATGCAAGATCGAGGTTCCGCATCAGAAACCCGCTGGAAAGCGATTCGCGATCCTTCGGCGGCATGTGTTCCACCAGGAACCGCGCCGCCTTCGCCCCTTCCGAGCCGTGCGTTTCGGCGGCCATGGCGATGAAGTGGTCATGCTCCGCGGCAGACGCGCATGCCACCATTGCCAGCAGGATCCACACGATTTTCATGCGCCCGACACTAGTGTTCCGTCCCGAAAGTCCCAGTGCAAACTCCTGCGAAGGGGTTCAAGAAACCGATCTCGCCTTCTTCATCGCATCCATCACGGCGGTCGGCAGATTCATCGCTCCGTTTCCGCCGAGGCGGTGATCGATGTCCTCAAGGCGCTGGATCAGGTCGCGGACCTCATTCCTGGCAGCCGGGCCGCCGGCGGCGGCGCAGAAATGGGTGCGGCAGCCGAAGGGGCGGCCGTCGTAGATGCGGCACTTGCCGGTGTTCGGATGGAGAAACGGACAACTGCCATCCTTTGGGACCACCACCTCCTTGCGGCCGGCAGCGCGCCAGGCTTTGGCCGCAACCAAGGCCTCGCCACGTGTTAGATAGGGAGTGTGGCCGACGAGCCGGAAGCGGCAGCAATCGGCGATGCCGGTGCAGGTGCGCTCGATCGGACGGCGCGCCCACTCCTGATAGATCTCGCGGACCTCGCGCGCGGCCTCCTTCAAATCCGGTCCGGGTTTCATGGCAGCAGGGATTTCCATGCCGCCACCGAGTTGCGGAAATGGCGGCGGAAGTCGTCGGCGATGAGCAACAGCATCGGTAGCAGGACGAGCGTGATCAGGGTGGCGAAGAGCACGCCAAAGCCGACTGAAACGGCCATCGGCTTGAGGAACTGTGCTTGGACGGCGGTCTCCGCGAGCAGGGGGGTAAGGCCGACGAACGTGGTGAGCGTGGTCAGCAGGATGGCGCGGAAGCGCTGGCCGGCGGCCTCTGACAAGGCCTCGCGAAGCGCCATGCCGCCGGACCTCAGTTCATCGATGCGGTGGACGAGCACCAGCGAGTCGTTCACCACGATGCCGCTGAGCGCAAGCAGGCCGAAGACTGAGAGAATGCTCACCGGCAGGCCGAACAGGACATGCCCTAACAATGCGCCGATAATGCCGAACGGGATGACCGACATGATGGCGAGCGGCTTGGTGTAGGACTTGAGTGGAATGGCCAGCAGCACATAGATCGAAACGAGCGAGAGCAGGAATCCGAACTGCAGCGATTTCATCGACTTCATGCGTTGTTCGGCCTCGCCGCGCAGGGCGATGGTGACGTCCGGGTTCTGGGCGCGGAACTCGGGGAAATATTCGGCTTCAAGGCGTTGGAGGATTTCCTCGCCGGAAGTGGTCGCCTTGTCCACCTCGGCCTGGACGTTAACGATGCGGTTAAAATCCGCGCGGCGGATGGTGGCGAGGCCGGAGCCGTAAGTCGCATCCGCCACTACCGAGAACGGCACCGCGGTGCCGTCCGCAGCGCGGACCCGCATGCCGCGCAGGGTGTCGAGCATGCCGCGCTCCCCGAGCGGATAGCGGACCATCACTTTCACCTCGTCGCGTCCGCGCTGCACGCGCTGGGCCTCGCGGCCGTAGAAGGCGTCGCGCACGTTGAGCGCGAGATCGCGGCGGTTGAAGCCGGCGGCCTCCCCGGCGGGTGTCAGGTCAAGCTGGATCTCGGGTTTTCCGGCATCGAAGGTGTCCTTGATGTCATAAAGCCCGGGATAGGTGGCGACCTTCTCCTTGAGTGCGGAGGCGGCGCGGCGGAGCGCGTCGAGGTCGGGGCTTTCGAGCTGGATGTCGAGGCCCTGACCGGGCGGTCCAGCGGTGCCCGCGAAGGTGAGTGCCTTGGCCCCGGAAATAGGACCCGCCTTCTGGCGCCACAGGCGCACGACGTCGGCGGTGGAAACGGCGCGCTCTTCGGAAGGCGTGAGTTCGGCGGCGACGTTCGCCTTGGTGTTGGTGCTGGCGGAGATCTGATAGTGTTCGAGAATTTTCTCGCCGGACTGGGTTTCGAGTTCGCGGATGGCG
>JBFEQB010000050.1:0-22328 GCA_041549835.1 Luteolibacter sp.
GGTCTATGGGATGATCCGTCCATGGATTTCCCAAAAAATGCGCAAGGAAATTGAAGCCGAATCCGACTCGTTCGAAGACTCGCCCGACAATTCAGCAAACCCTGGAGGTTGATGACGGACGCATCCCCCAAACGCTCGAAGTGGGTCGCACTGCTGCTGGTGATCCTCCCGCTGTGGCTGGTGGCTTCCGGGGTCTTCGCCGTCTGGTTCGCACTTCATCGCGAGAACCAGCAGTTGAAGGTGGAGCAGCAACGTTTCGTGCAAACCGTTTCGATCCCGATGATTGCGGATGATTTGAAGAAATTCGTCGAAATCATCGGCGAGCGGAACGGTGCCAGCGAAAGCGCCGCGAACAACCTGACCCGCACGGCCGCCATGATCGACGGTCTGCTCGGGCCAGCAAACACGGGCTACGAGGTTCATCGCGAACGCGGCCCGGCCGATTGGCCGTTGATCCACGTGACGCTCCGTGGGAAAAGTCCGGACTCGCCCGCCGTCTGGGTGCTTTCCTCCTACGACAGCCGCCCCGGCTCGCCGGGCGCCGAGGCCAATGCCACGGGTCTGGCCGCCACGCTCGCCGCAGCCCAAGCGCTGGCGGGCGACACTCCTCCGGCCAGCGTGCATTTCGTGTTCCTGCCTCACGCCAACGATCCGGAATCCCCGTCGCTCGAAACCGCCGCCAAAATCCAGGAACTGGCGGTCTCCCCAAAAGCCGTGCTCTGCGTCGAAGCCATGGGGGCTGGAGAGGAACTCTGGCTCAGCTCGCGGGACGCCGCCGCGCCGCCACTCGCGCTTGCCCAAGGGCTCGGCAGCGTCCGCGGCGCGGAAGTCGTCTGCCTCGGCGAGGACACGGACCTCGCCAGCAGGCTCTTTGAAATGGGCCTTCCGGCCCTGCGTGTTTCCACCCGCCCGATCGTCACCAATCAAGAACCCGACGACCAACCGCCCTCCGCAACCACTGTAGCGGCCTCCGCAGGCCGCTTGGTGGAACTCATCCGCCGCTGCACCACATTGCGGTGAAATTCCCGGTTGCGATTTCCAATCGCTAACCGAAATTCGCCCACCCCTTACCGATCCATGCGCCCCTCAGACCTCGACCCCTCGTTCATCTCCCACGCTCCCGGATACTGGCCACAGGAATCGATGATCCACTGGAGCGACCCCAAATGGCAGCTCCGCAACCGCGTGGATTCGCTCACGGACCTCGAGTCCCGATTGAATCTCACCGACGTCGAGCGCGCCGGCGTCCTGCTCGCCGGCCACAAGCTCGCAATGTCGATCACGCCGCACTATTTCAACCTGATCGACCGCGATGACCCGGACTGTCCGATCCGCCGACAAGTCATCCCGCGCATCGAGGAAGGCTGGAACGCGCCGGAGGAAGTGGCGGACCCCTGCGGTGAGGATGCGCACATGCCCGTGCCCGGACTTGTCCACCGCTATCCGGACCGCGTCCTGTTTCTCGTCACCGATCGCTGCGCATCCTATTGCCGCTACTGCACCCGCTCGCGGGTAGTCTCCGGCGTCGGCGAGCAGCATCTGGAAACCCAATGGGAACCCGCTTTCAAATACCTCGAACAACACCCCGAAATCCGCGACGTCCTGCTCTCCGGCGGCGATCCCCTGCTCTTCTCGGATGACCGCTTGGACAAGATCCTCACCCGCCTGCGCGCCATCCCGCACATCCAGTTCCTCCGCATCGGCTCGCGCATCCCGATTTTCCTCCCCCAGCGCATCACGCCCGAACTCTGCGAGATGCTCAAAAAGCACCACCCGCTGTTCATTTCCATCCACAGCAACCATCCGCGCGAGCTCACCAGCGAAGTCCGCGACGCCCTCGGCCGCCTCGCCGACGCAGGCATCCCGCTCGGCAACCAGAGCGTCATGCTGCGTGGCGTGAACGACAACGTGGAAATCCAAAAAGCCTTGGTCCACAAGCTGCTCATGTGCCGCGTCCGGCCGTATTATCTCTACCAGTGCGACCTCATCAACGGCTCGTCCCACCTCCGCACCTCCGTCGCAGAAGGTGTGGCCGTGATCGAGGGCCTCCGCGGCCACACCACCGGCTACGCCATCCCGCAGTTCGTCATCGACGGCCCCGGCGGCGGCGGCAAAATCCCGATCAACCCCAACTACCTCATCGACACCGACCCCGGCCGCGTGACCTTGCGGAATTTCGAAGGAAACATCTTCGAATACCCGGACCCCTCGCCGATGCCTCGCGCCGAGTTCGAAAAACTCCATCAACAGGCGTTTTCCCATTCCGACGCCTGAGCCCCCATTCCGCTTGCCCTCACGGTCCGGTTCTTTAGCATCCGGCGCTTCCCGAAGCTCCACCGCTGATGAACCGTATTTTCGTTGAAAAAAAGGCCGCCCACAATGCCGAGGCGCGCCACCTTTTGCATGACCTCAAGGAATCGCTCGGCCTGCCAGACTTGCAAAACGTCCGTGTCGTCCAGCGCTACGATATCGACGGGCTCACCGGCGAGCAATTCCATGAGGCCGCCACCCACATCCTTTCCGAACCGCAGGTGGACGACATCTCCCCCACCCTCGCGCTCGGCGAAAACGAAACCGCCTTCGCCGTCGAGTATCTGCCCGGCCAGTTCGACCAGCGCGCCGATTCCGCCGCCCAGTGCGTCCAGATCCTCACTGGCAAGGACCGTCCCACCGTATCCTCCGCCAAAATCATCATCCTCCAAGGCACCCTCTCCGCCGACGAAGTCGACCGCATCAAGGCCTACGTCATCAACGCCGTCGATTCCCACGAAGTCCCCGTAGCGGCGATCACCGGTCGCCGTGAAACGGCCACCCCCGCCGACGTCACCACCCTCACCGGCTTCATTTCCCGCGACCCCGCAGCCATCCGCGCGGAATTCGCCCTCGCCATGTCCGCCGAAGACGTCGCCTTCTGCCAGACCTACTTCCGCGGCGAGGAAAAGCGTGACCCCAGCATCACCGAAATCAAGATGCTGGACACCTACTGGTCCGACCACTGCCGCCACACCACATTCCTCACCAAGATCGACGAGGTCACCTTCGACGATCCGTCCGGGCCCGTCGCCCGCGCCTGGCAGACTTATCAGGAAACCCGCGCCAAACTCGGCCGCTCCGACAAACCGGTCACCCTGATGGACATCGCCCTCATCGGCATGCGCGAACTCCGCGCCTCCGGTGAACTCGACAACCTCGAGGTCTCCGAGGAAGTCAACGCCGCCTCCATCGTGGTCCCCGTCAAAATCGACGACCGCCCCGAGGAAGAGTGGCTTGTGATGTTCAAGAACGAAACCCACAACCACCCCACCGAGATCGAGCCCTTCGGGGGAGCCGCCACCTGCCTCGGCGGCTGCATCCGCGATCCGCTTTCCGGCCGCTCCTATGTCTATCAGGCCATGCGTGTCACCGGTGCCGGCGACCCTCTAACGACTTTCTCCGAAACACTCCCCGGCAAGCTCCCGCAGAAGAAAATCTGCCAGGTTGCCGCCCACGGATACTCCTCTTACGGCAACCAGATCGGTCTCGCTACCGGCCAGGTCGCGGAAGTCTATCACCCCGGCTACGTCGCCAAACGCCTTGAAATCGGCGCCGTCGTCGCCGCCGCCCCGCGCGCCAACGTCTTCCGCGGCACCCCCGCACCCGGCGATGTGATCCTGCTCATCGGCGGCCGCACCGGCCGTGACGGCGTCGGCGGCGCCACCGGTTCCTCCAAGGAACACACCGATACCGCTCTCGAAAACTCCGCCGAAGTCCAGAAAGGCGACGCCCCCACCGAGCGCAAGATCCAGCGCCTGTTCCGCAACCCGGAACTCACCCGAAAAATCAAAATCTGCAACGACTTCGGCGCTGGCGGCGTCTCCGTCGCCATCGGCGAGATCGCTCCCTCACTCGTCATCAACCTCGACGCCGTCCCCAAGAAATACGACGGCCTCGACGGCACCGAACTCGCCATCTCCGAATCCCAGGAGCGCATGGCCGTCTGCGTCGATCCCTCGGAAATCGACTACTTCATCGCCGAAGCCGACAAGGAAAACCTCGAGTGCGTGCACGTCGCCGACGTCACCGATTCCGGCCGCCTCATCATGACTTGGCGCGGCAAGACCATCGTCAATCTCTCCCGCGCCTTCCTCGACACCAACGGCGTCCAACAGACCGCCAAGGTGCATGTCGCGCCAGCGAAGCTCTCTTCTTCCACTGCTCACTGCTCACTGCTCACTGATCACTTGTCTTCCCTCAACATCGCCTCCCAGCGTGGCCTCGGAGAAATCTTCGACGGCTCCGTCGGCGCCGGCACCGTGCTCTGGCCCTTCGGCGGCAAACACCAGCTCACCCCTCCCGACGCGATGGTTGCCAAGCTGCCATTGCTCGAAGGCGACACCGACGTCTGCACCTACATGAGTTGGGGCTTCGATCCCTACCTCTCGGAAAAATCCCCCTTCCACGGTGCGGTCTATGCCGTCACCGAATCCGTCTGCAAGGCCGTGGCAGCGGGCGCGCAACTCTCCGAAATCCGCCTCACGCTGCAGGAATATTTCCCCAAACTCGGCAACGATCCGAAACGCTGGGGCCTGCCCTTCGCCGCGTTGTTAGGAGCCTTCCACGCCCAGCACTCGCTGCGCCTCGCCGCCATCGGCGGCAAGGACTCGATGTCCGGCTCCTTCAACGATCTCGACGTCCCGCCGACCCTTGTTTCCTTCGCCCTCGCCCCTGGCAAAGCCAGCCTCGCCCTCAGTCCCGAGTTCAAGAAACCCGGCTCCACGGTCTCACTCGTCACCGTCCCGCGCGACGCCGACGACCTCCCGGATTTCGAAGCACTCAAGCAAACCGCCGAGTCCCTCCACCAGCTCAACGCTTCCGGCAAACTCCTTTCCCTCCACCACATTGGAGCACCGGGCATCGCCGCCGCCCTTGCCAAAATGTGCTTCGGCAACCGCATCGGCTTCGTGGCGGCGGATTCCATCCGCCATGCCTTCTTCTCAGAAGCCTACTTTTCCTTCCTCATCGAACACACCGAAACCCTCCCCTCTTCCCTCAACGCCCAAACCCTCGGCACCACCACCGCCGAGCCCACCCTCACCCTCAACGAGGAAACCCACTCTCTAACCGACCTCCAGTCCGCCTGGGAATCCACCCTCGAACCCGTCTACCCGACCCAACCGGAAACCACCTCCGCGTCCCTTTGCGACCTCCGCGTCTCTGCGGTTCAAAAATCCAAAATAAAAAACCATCAATCATCAATCCGGCCACAGGTCCTGATCCCCAGCTTCCCCGGTACGAACAGCGAATACGACTCCGCCAAGGCCTTCCGCGAAGCCGGGGCCAGTGCCGAAATCCTCGTCTTCCGCAACCTCACCGCCGCCCACATCGAGCAATCCCTCACCGCCTTGGCCGAAAAAATCCGCCAGTCTCAGATCCTGATGATCCCCGGCGGTTTCAGCGCCGGGGACGAACCCGACGGCTCCGCCAAATTCATCGCCACCATCATCCGCAGCCCGCGCGTGGCGGACGCCATCATGGACCTGCTCCAGAACCGCGACGGTCTCATCCTCGGCATTTGCAACGGCTTCCAGGCCCTCGTCAAAACCGGCCTCGTCCCCTACGGCGAAATCCGCGAACCCGCCGCCGATGCCCCCACCCTCGTCCACAACGACATCGGCCGCCACATTTCCTGCTACGCCAACACCCGAGTCATCAGCACGCTCTCCCCGTGGCTCGCCCACAGTCAGGCCGGAGACCTCCACGCCATCCCATTCTCCCACGGTGAAGGCAAGTTTTTCGCCAGCGACTCGGTCATCGCAGAACTGGCTAAAAATGGCCAAATCGCCACCCAGTATTGCGACGAAAGCGGCGTACCCTCGATGGACATCGCCATCAATCCCAACGGCTCGCTCGCCGCGATTGAAGGCATCACCAGCCCCTGCGGCCGGGTGCTCGGCAAAATGGGCCACACCGAACGCCGCGGCTCCCAAGTTGCCAAAAACCTGCCCGGCAACAAACACCAGCCGCTTTTCAAGGCCGGCGTGGGATATTTTGCCTGAAACGGGCACAACCACAGACAAAGCCGGAAGGGGACCCCAAATGACTTTTGACTCTGGCACGTTTTTTGCTTTGATCCCCCCCCCCTTGAGGTAGCGTGTTGTCGGCAAGCAGATTGCCGGCCATGCCAGACTTCAATCTCCATCAGTCGCTCTCCCAGCAGCAGACGCTCGCGCCGCAGATGCGCAAGAGCCTTGAGATCCTGCAAGCGGGGACGATGGAACTCTCCCAGATCATCACCCAAGCGCTGGAGATAAATCCAGTGTTAGAGGACGTGACGGAGTCCATTTCACTCGACGAGGAAGGCCCGGATCCGGAAGAGGCGGATTCGTTGGATCACCTCAACGAAACCGACGACGACTGGCGCGACCGCTCGATCATGCAGGAAAAATCCTCCCCGTGGACCACCGAGGACGAGGAGCGCCGCCAGCGACTTTACGAATCGATCGTCGCGCCAATGACCTTGCAGCAACACCTGCAGCAACAGCTCGACCTGGCGATGGTCGAGCCGGAAGTTCGCGAGGCGGCGCAAGCGATCCTGGGCAATCTGGATGGCCGCGGCTTCCTCGATCTTCCGGCCAAGGACCTTGGAATTCGTCTCGGCATCAAACCCGTCCACCTGAACGCCGCACTCAAGCTCATCCAGTCCTTCGATCCCGCAGGCATCGGCGCGTCCGGCATACCCGAGTCACTGCTGCTGCAACTCGAACGCCAAAGCGGCACGGAGACCATCGAACACAAGATCGTGAGCGACCATCTCGAAGACCTTGCCCGCAAGCGCCACCCACAGATCGCCAAAGCGCTCGGCACCAGCATCGAGCGGGTGGCCGAGGCCGCATCGCGCATCGGTCGGCTCACGCCGAACCCCGGCGGCGATTTCGATCCCACCGGAAACCCCTACATCCTTCCCGATGTGATCATCGAAAAGAATGACGACGGTATTCTGGAGGCAAGACTCACAGGCGAGCACCTCCCGAATCTCCGGATCAATGATTTCTACAAGGATATGATCGGCAAAAACGGTGTGGACGCCAAGGCCCGCCAGTTCCTGCGCGACCAGATCCGCGACGGCCGCAGCCTGATCCGCTCGATCTCGCTGCGCCAGGAAACCATCCTCGCCATCGCCCACCTGCTCATCGGCCGACAACAGGAGTTCTTTGATAAGGGCCCGCGCTTCCTGCGTCCGCTCACCATGAATGAAATCGCCGACGCGCTGGGCATGCACGCCACCACCGTCTCGCGGGCGGTTGCCGGCAAGCATGTCCTGACGCCTCAAGGACTCATGGATATGCGCGCCTTCTTCGCCACCGGCTACCAGACCGAGGCCGGCACCGAGGTTTCCAATGCCGGCGTGCGTGAGGCGATCCAACAGCTCGTCGCCGCCGAAAACCCCTCCAAACCGCTGTCCGACGAATCGTTGATGAAAGCCCTCGCCAAACAAGGCGTCAAAGTCGCCCGGCGAACGATCGCCAAATATCGCGATCAACTCGGCATCCTACCCTCGCACCTGAGAAAAAGCTTCTAGCCGCCAACGGCGGATTCGCCGGGTTGACGAATGGAAGAATCCGCCGATGCTTCCATTCGTGCCGGGAATCCGCCACTGCCCCCTGTGCGGCGAACACTTCATGAGCGAAACGGATGAACACACCTCCACGGAATGGGAGAATCTGGTAGAGATCGGAAACTATCCGACGCTGGCGGAAGCTCACGAGCACGGCCTGGTCATTCTCGCGATGCGCCAACCCTGCTGGGTCGCGAATGCGGAAGACTCCGGCGGATACACCCTGCACGCCGAAGCCGGGGCAGCCCCGGCCATTTCCCGTGAACTCATCGAATACGACGAGGAACAGGCGAATCCGCCCCCCTCTCCCGGCACTGATTCCGAGGTGTTCCACTTCCCGGCGGGATGGGGCGTCTATGGCATTTGGGCGCTGGTCCTGATCCTGACCTACCTTTCCCAAGGCACCACACCCTGGCTTATGGATCACGGGTCCTCCTCAAGCATCGAACTGATTGGAAACCACGAATGGTGGCGGCCCTTCACCGCACTCTTCCTCCATGCGGATCCGCCCCACCTCATCGGCAACCTGCTCAGCGGCATGCTCTTCGGCACACTGGTCTCCCGCTCGATCGGCCCGTTGCGCGGCTGGGCGCTGATCCTCGCCTGCGGGACGGTTGGAAACGCGATCACATCCTTCGTCGCATGGCCGGAAGCCTTCGTCTCCATCGGCGCGTCCACCGCCGTATTCGGAGCGCTCGGAATTCTCTCAGGGCTTGGATTCTCCTTCATGCTACGCCACCGCTTCCGCCTGCCGTGGGCGAAAACCGCCGCGCCCGTGATCGCCGGAATCATCCTTCTCGGCTGGCTCGGTGGCGGCACGCCGGGCGGCAACACCGACGTGCTCGGCCACATCTTCGGCTTCGTTTCGGGTCTCGCATCCGGACTCATCACCGGCCGGCTAAACCCGGCCACTGCGGGTGCATTGATTGCCGGAAACGCGACGGCGGCACGTGATGGACTGGCTTGAAGACCTGCGGAAAGAGGAAGGCATCCTTGAATCCGGGTGCCTCCGGCAGCAGCCGCGATGCGAGAAGCATCCACAGCATTGTCAGGATAGAATAAGATCCCTCGTCGTGATGGCGGCCAAATAGGCGGTAGGTAGCCGCCCTCCTTCAAGTTGCCTTAATATTTCCCTGACAATTCACTTCGGACTGCCAGATTTATCCCCGCAAGCCTCATTGAACCGATTCGCCCATGAAAAAAACCGCCTATCCAAAAATCGGCATTCGCCCCACTATTGACGGCCGCCTCGGCGGCGTTCGCGAATCGCTCGAAGAACGCACCATGCAACAGGCGAAGTCTGTCGCGGAACTCTTCGCAGCCAAGCTCCGCTATCCCGACGGCTCGCCCGTCGAATGCGTCATCGCGGACACCTGCATCGGCGGCGTCCGCGAAGCCGCCGCCTGCGCGGACAAGTTCAAACTCTCCAACGTCGGCGTCTCCCTGACAGTCACCCCCTGCTGGTGCTATGGCTCCGAGACGATGGACATGGACCCACACACACCGAAAGCCATTTGGGGGTTCAACGGCACCGAGCGCCCCGGCGCGGTCTATCTGGCCGCCGCGCTCGCCGGACATACGCAGAAGGGCCTTCCCGCCTTTGGCATCTACGGCAAGGACGTGCAAGACGCCACCGACACCAAAATTCCCGCCGACGTGAAGGAGAAGTTGCTGTCCTTCGCCCAGTGCGGCCTCGCCGTCGCCCTGATGCGCGGCAAATCCTATCTCTCGATGGGCGGCACCTCGATGGGCATCGCCGGTTCCGTGGTGGACACCAAACTCTGGGAAAAATGGTTCGGCATGCGGGTCGAAGCCATCGACATGAGCGAGATCGCCGGCCGCATGCGCAAGGGCCAGTATGACAAGGCCGAGTATGAAACCGCCCTCGCCTGGGTGAAAAAACACTGCAAGGAAGGCAAGGACTACAACTCGCCGGAAACCACCCGCCCGCGCGAACAACTCGACACCGAATGGGAGGATAGCGTGAAAATGGCGCTCATCGCCCGCGACCTGATGGTCGGAAACCCGAAGCTCAAGAAAATGAAGCTCGGTGAGCAGGCCCAAGGCCACAACGCCATCGCCGCTGGCTTCCAGGGCCAGCGCCAATGGACCGACCACTTTCCTAACGGCGACTTCATGGAGGCCATCCTCAACTCGTCCTTCGATTGGAACGGCAAGCGCGCGCCCTACATCGTCGCCACCGAAAACGACGCCCTCAACGGCGCCGGCATGCTCTTCGGCCATCTGCTCACCAACACCGCGCAGATTTTCGCCGACCTCCGCACCTACTGGAGCCTTGAGGCGATCGAGCAAGCCAGCGGCCAGAAAGTCGAACACCCGCTCGTCGGCGATGGCATCCTCCACCTGATCAACTCCGGCCCGGCCGCCCTCGACGGCACCGGTGAGCAATCCCGCAAAGGCGTGCCGACCATGAAGCCGTTCTGGGAAATCTCGAATGCGGAAATGAACCGCTGCCTCAAGGCCACCACCTGGCACCCGTCCATCACCGAGTACTTCCCCGGCGGCGGCTGGAGCACCCGTTTCCGCACCAAGGGCGGCATGCCCGCCACCATGATCCGCCTCAACCTCGTCGATGGGCTCGGCCCCGCCCTGCAAATCGCCGAAGGCCACACCATCGACCTCCCGGACGAGGTGCACGACGCGCTCGACCAACGCACCAACCCGACCTGGCCGACCACCTGGTTCGCGCCGGTCCTCACAGGCAAGGGCGCCTTCACCAGCGCGTATGAGGTGATGAACCGTTGGGGCGCCAACCACTGCGTGATGACCTGCGGCCACGTGGGACACCTCTACCTAACACTCGCCTCGATGCTGCGCGTCCCGGTTTACATGCACAACGTGGCGGATGATCGCGTGTTCCGCCCGAGCGCGTGGCACGCCTTCGGCACCGCCGACCCCGAGGGAGCGGACTTCCGCGCGTGCCAAAACTATGGCCCGCTTTACGGCAAGGCGTAGGACGCTTCGCTCCTGTGTGCCCCGGCTCGTCGGGGCGGTCGAAAGTCTTAATGTCGAAAGTCCTATTAGAAGCGCTGGTGCGATTACTTTAGATCTTTAGGCCTTTAGACTGGCGCGTAGCGCCAATCATGCGGCACAAACGCCCCACCCAACCCATTGCACCATGAACTCCTCTGCCCAAACCCAGGACACGAAACCATCCATCGTCCCCCAAGAGATCCTGTTTCCCTTCATCCTCCTGTCCACTTGCTTCGCCATGTGGGGACTTGCCAACAACATGACCGATCCTTTGGTCAAAGCCTTCCTCAAAATTTTCCCGGAACTCAGCAATGCGCAGACCGCCCTCATTCAAAACGCTTTCTACGGAGCCTACTTCGTGCTCGCCATCCCGGGTGCGGTCATCGCCAGAAAGTATGGCTACAAGGTCGGAGTTCTGGCCGGACTCGGCATCTACATTCTGGGCGGACTCCTGTTCTACCCTGCGAGCCTGATGCTACAGTTCAACCCCTTCCTGATAGCCTTTTTCGTCCTCGCCGGCGGACTCTCCGTCCTTGAGACCAACGCCAACCCCTACATCATCGCCATGGGCCCGGAGGAAACGGCCACACGGCGACTCAACCTTGCGCAATCTTTCAACCCGGTAGGTTCCCTCATCGGTTTGTTCCTCTGCAAGTTTGCCATCCTCACCAAGCTCGAGGTGGTGAACAGCCGGATCTCCGAAGGAATGCCTGATGAGAAAGTGAAGGCCATTCAAGTCGAGCAGCTCAACATTGTGATGATGCCTTACTTCATCGCAGCACTGGTCCTTATCATTCTTTGGGTTTTGATCGCCACCAGCAAACGGATGCCTGCGGTCAAAGAGCACGACAAGAAAGCTCATGTTGGCGAAACCATTCGCTTCCTGCTGTCCAGGCCCAACTACATCTTTGCCGTTATTGCTCAGTTCTTCTATGTCGGCGCCCAAATCGCCGTGTGGACCTACACCTTTCATTACATCACCGGCCAACTGGAGATCGAAGACAGCCAGGCGATGAACTACCACATGATGGCCATCATCTCCTTCTCTCTCTCTCGCTGGATCTTCACCGCTTTGATGTCCCGTTTCAAACCAAGCACGCTGCTTGCCTTCTCTGCCATCATGGGAGTCATTTGCTCTTTGGGAGTCATCTTAGGGGGCGATATCGCCTTCGATGGCTACATTCCTTTCGTCGGCCCAAGCCCGTTCACCCTCGGCATCGTATGCTTGATCGCCACATCGGTCTTCATGTCATTGATGTTTCCCACGATCTTCGGCCTCGGCTCTCGTGGTCTGGGTGAAGCCACCAAGCTGGGAGCCTCGGGCCTCATCATGGCGATCCTCGGCGGAGCATTGCTGACCGTGCTCCAAGGAAATCTGATCGACATCTTTGGAGGAGAAGAAGAAACCATGATGGGAGTCGCCGCGGCCAAGTCCTACATCGTACCACTGGTCTGCTTTACGGTCATTGCAGCCTACGCCTTCTACGTCAAAAAAGCCCGGATCGAAGAACGAGTCGAAGCCTGATTCCGCACCTTATGAGCGCCGCGACTGAAGGATTCTCGATGCCTCCCGAATGGTCGCCGCACGAAGCGGTCTGGCTTTCATGGCCGGTGGACGATCCGCGCCACTGGGCGGGCGCCAAGCGGGACATGATCTGGAAGAAGTTCGCGGAAATCGCCGCCGCCGTTTCCCGCCACGAAATCGTCAGGATCAACGCGCCGTCCGCCGATCACCCGGCCATCGCCGCCGCCTGCAACCGGGCGAAGGCGGTGCCGGAGCATGTGCAACTCTTCGACCACCCGCACAACGATGTATGGTGCCGCGACCATGGGCCGATCTTCGTGAAACACCGCGAAACCGGCGAGGTGGCCGTCACCGATTGGGAATTCAACGCCTGGGGCGGAAAATTCCCGCCTTGGGATCTGGACAATACAATTCCCGAACGCGTCGCGAAAGCGCTCGGCAAACGGGTGTTCAAGGGCGGCATGATCCTCGAAGGCGGCGCCATCGAAATCAATGGCGCCGGCCAACTCCTCACCACCGAGGCCGTGCTGCTCAACCCCAACCGCAACCCGCGACTCGACCGCACCGAAATCGAACAACGCCTCCGCGACGGTCTCGGCGTCTCCGACATCCTCTGGCTCAAACAAGGCATCGAGGGCGACGACACCGACGGCCACATCGACGACCTCGCCCGGTTCGTGGACCCGCACACCATTCTCGCCTGCACCGATCGCTCGGCCCACAACCGGGACGTTCTGGCAGACAACCTCGCCCGCCTGCGCTCCTTCCACGGACCTAACGGAAAACCCTTCGAAGTGCTGGAGATCCCTCTCCCGGAAGCCTGCGAGCTTCCCGGGTGGCGCCTGCCCGTGCTGCCGGCGTCCTATGTGAATTTCCTCATCGTCAATGGCGGCGTGCTGGTTCCCACCTTCCGCCAAGGCCGCAACGACGACCGCGCGCTCGGCATGATCCGCGAGTTGTTTCCGGACCGGAAAATCACCGGCATCGACTGCCTCGAACTGGTCGAGGAAGGCGGCACGCTCCACTGCATCTCCCAGCAGCAACCGGCGGCATGAAGGTGACCCCTTCGGAGAGTGCGCCGCCCCCTGTCCACGCGTGGCTTTGCTTGCACATCTGGAAATCCACGCTATGCGTTTCCCCGACAAACCGAGAACCATGAGCGAATCATCCCCGAAAATCACCGCGTATCTGAAAACCTTCTGTGGCTGGAGCGAAGGCGTCCGCGCCATCATGCGCAAATACGGCCTCGACTATGAGGAGAAGGACATCATCAAGAACCCCGCGTTCCGCTGGGAAATGGAACAGCGCAGCGGCCAACCGCTTTCCCCGTGCGTTGAGGTCGACGGCCACATGCTGCCGGACGTCAGTGGCGAGGAAGTGGAGAAGTGGATGATTGAAAACGGCTACCTGAAGGCCAGCGATGCCGCACCGGATGCGCCGATCAATGCCTCCTGCACCGACGAGCAGCACGAGGCGATGGCCCTTGGCCGCCCACCGGTGCCCGGAAAAATCCGGTTTCTCGACTGAGAACCCCGCCATCCCGCCGGCATGGCGGGATTTTCCAGACAAAAGCCCCGGGCCGGGGCATTAAACCCTCGGATGATGGAATCCCCCGCGAGCACATGGAAGGAATGGCTGGCCGAGAACGGCCCGCGCCTGCTGTTGTTTGCGCGTGGCTGGAGCAACACCCGCGAGGACGCCGAGGATCTGGTGCAGGAGGCCATCCTGCGGATGTGGCACTTTCAGGCGGAGAAGGGCGGCGGACCACCGGACCTCCCGCTGGTGTTTTCCACCATCCGTTTCTGCGGCTTGAACCATCACCGCAGCGAGAAGCGCCGCCGGAAACGCGAGGAGTCCGTGATTTACCTCAACGATTTCAAGGACGTTTGGCTCGATCCGTTGCTGGAGGAAGACGAGGAGGCCATGATCCTCCGCGATGCCGTCCAGAACCTCAGCCAGAAGCTGCGCGAGGTGGTCATCATGAAATTCTGGGGTGGGCTGACGTTTTTGCAGATTTCGGAAACCCTCGCAATTTCCCCGAACACCGCCGCATCACGCTACCGTTACGCATTGGAACAACTGGCGCACGAACTGCGCCGCATCAAGGAGCTCCGCCATGCACAAGCCTGATCCCGTCGAAACCATTCTCGCCCGCCTGATGCCCGCCGCTCTGAGCGACAACGGCCAGCATGGCATCGAGGCTATGCTCGACGAACTGGCTGGGACGCCCCGGGACGCCGTTCCGGCGAAGCCGCCTTGGCTCCGCCGGCCTTTAGCGGCAGGAATAGCCGCCGCCGGAATTGCCGCGGCGTTGCTGTTGCCGTTGGCCGTGTCCCGATCGCCAGTCCCGGTGGTCGCCTCCAACTCGGAGCGGGATCCGGGCCCGGGTTTCGTGCTTGTCAGTGAGTCGGGGAGCGTCAAGTCGATATCCGAGGAAGGCTGGCGGGAGGATTCGGCTGGCAACGCGATGCGCACTCTGCGTCTCCGGGTGGTGGAGGAGAATCGTCTTTTGGATGAGGAAACCGGCATCGTGATGGTGGTTTCCGAACCCCGTGAGGAATACCTGCTGATGCCTGTGAGCACGTTCTAAAATGAAGCTCCTGCTGGTCATCACATTTCTGCTTGGAGGGGGGGGGCTCTTGGCCGCTGAACCGACGGATTTCAAGGATCCTCACCCGGTTGCGAGGGTGCCCCAAGCGCCCCGCGCATGGTTGGGACTGGAGGTTTCCAGACCGGATGAATCGATCACCGTGCATTTGCCGGAGTTGCCTCCCGGGATCGGTTTCGTGGTCCGGAGGATCAACGAGGGCGGCCCAGCCGATGACGCCGGGCTCAGGGAGTTCGATGTCCTGTGGAAGATGGGCGACCAGATGCTGGTCAACGAAGGCCAACTGGCCGCCTTGCTGCGCCTGTCAAAGCCCGGTGACGAGGTTTCCATCTCTGGATTCCGGGCGGGCAAACCGATGGAGGTGAAATTGAAACTTGGCGAAGCCCCGCAAACGAAGCATCCGTTTCCGAGTGATCTGCTCGATAGCGCCGTGCTTCCTGGCGGCGAATGTGGCGGCCCGATGCGGGTCTTCAGCATTTCTGAAAAAATCGCCAGCTACACGACGGACGATGGCCGCGCCGAGATCCGGCGGGATGGCGCGCTCTACAAGGTGAAAATCCAGGACCCCAAGGGCGAATTGATCTACGTGGGAGAACTGCCGGAAAACGGGAGCCTCGACCAGGTTCCGGGCGACTGGAAACGGCGGGTCCACGCCCTGCGCCGCGGCTTGGACCATGCGCTGGAAGGCCACATGATGCCGCCCCGCCAACCGCGACCACGGGTGGTGCCCCCCCCTCCGTCGAATCCCTGATGGCGGGGGATCTGAAAGATTTCCCAAGGGAATGCCTTGCGTTTTCCGGTCCGGCTTCCCATCTTGCGCCCCATGCATCCTGACGTGGCGAAACTGGTTGAAGCCGGTCGCATTCCTACTCCTGTCGGCGAACGCCTTTCTCAATTGGCTCCCGGAAATTTCTGCCTTCATAAATCCTTCGGCGCCGGCAAGGTGATCGATTGGGACCTACCTGGAAAAAAAGTCGTGATCGACTTTGAAAAATCCAGCGGGCAGACGATGGAACTCCAATTCGCCTTCCAGAAGACCGAGTGGATTCCCAATGACGATTTCCGTGCGAAGAAAATCGAACAAATCGAGGAACTCCGCGCCCTTTCGAAAAGCGATCCGATCGCGCTCGTTGTCCATCTGTTGGAAAGCCACGGCGGCAGCATGACCGGCGACGCCCTGGAAAAGGAACTCTCCGGCACCGTGATCCCGGAAGCGGGTTTCAAGAAATGGTGGGACTCCACCAAGAAAGCGCTTCGCGAGAGCCGCTTGGCCGTCGTGCCGCAAAAACGCACGGAGGCGATTGTCCTGCGCACCGGTGATCAAAGCCCGGCCGAGTCTCTGGTCGCTGATTTTGAGGCCTCGAAGGACATCAAAGGCATGATCCGCGCCCTCGAAGCGATTGCTTCCGACATCGGTGCGTTCGACAACGACGTGGACGCCCTCAAACGCCTGCTCGGAGACATCGACGAAGGCGCCAAGAAAGCCGCCCGCGTCCAACTCGGCCAAGCCCTCCAACTCGTCGCCGCCCGTGATGAAGTCATCGGCTCATCCAAGGCCCTTGAACTCGATCCCGCGGCGGTCCGGCTGTCCGACCTGCTGCTCACCGCCGACCCCTTGAAACTTGCAGAGGAGGCCGGCACCCTTCCATCCGGCCGCCAGCGCGCGGTCTATGAAGCCTTCCCCGACGCCTTCGGAGACGTCTGGGTGGAGAAAATCGTTCTCGTTTTCGACCGGGTCGGTGCCCGTGGCGTCACCGAAATCGCCCGGATTCTTTTGGATCGCGGCGAACTGCCCGCCTTGGTCACCCACCTTCGCTCCGCCATCGCGCGCCGCGACTTGGGATCGGATGCGCTGATCTGGGTCTGCCGCGAGCGCAAGGGCCCCTCCGCGGAAGTCTTCAGCGCCGATGTCGGAGCATCGATCCTCAACCTGTTGGAAAACGACCACCTTTCCGACGGTCCCCGCAAGACCTCCCGTCTGCAAAGCCTGCTCGGCGATGACAAGAAACTGCTCATCGATCTGGTGGAAACCATGGACATCAACGAAGCGCGGAATTTCTCGCGCCGTTTGCTCGATTGCCCGGTCTTCGCCGACCTTGAGAAAAAGTCCCTGATGGCCCGCATCATCAAGGCCCGCCCGGAAACCGGCGAGCTGGTCAGCGGAAACAACGCCAAGCGCCCCGAGGAATCCCTGCTCGTCTCGTGGGAAAGCCTCGAAAAGAAGAAGGCCGAACTCGACGACATCATCCGCAACAAGATCCCGCAGAACGTCAACGACATCAAAATCGCCCGCTCCTACGGCGATCTTCGTGAGAACTTCGAGTACAAGTCCGCCAAGGACATGGAAAAATACCTCAACCACCGGCGCAACGCCCTCGACAAGGAAATCCACTCCGCCCGCGGCACGGATTTCAAGGGCTCGGATGCCTCCAAGGTCAACATCGGCACGATCGTCACCCTCACCGACTCATCCGGTGCGGACAGCGAAATCACCGTGCTTGGCGCATGGGATTCGGACCCGGAACAAAAGCTCGTCTCCTACCTCTCGGAAGTCGGCAAGGCCTTGGTCGGCCGCGCCCCTGGCGAAACCGTGGAAATCCGCGACGAGGCGACCGAACAGATGCAGACCCTCACCATCAAATCCATCAGGCCTTACAATCCCTGATTCAGGCGATCGGTCGGATTCTGCTCTTTGCCCCTCATATCTCCCTCTTGTCTTGAGTCTTGAGCCTTCAGGTCTTGAGTCTCTCCCCCCTCCACCCACCTCTCCACACATAACACACCATGGACTATACCACCATCGTTGAAATCCGCGGCCGCGAAGTGATCGACTCGCGCGGCAATCCCACAGTTGAAGTCGACGTGCACCTTGAAGGTGGCGCGATCGGTCGCGCCTCGGTTCCTTCCGGCGCATCCACCGGCGAAAACGAAGCCGTCGAACTCCGCGATGGCGACAAGGCCCGCTACCTCGGCAAAGGCACACTCAAGGCCGTTGAAAACGTCAACGGCAAGATCGCCCCGGAAATCCTTGGCTTCTGCGCCACCGAACAGGCCGCCATCGACTCCGCCATGCTCTCGCTTGACGGCAGCTCCACCAAGAAGGTGCTCGGTGCCAACGCCATCCTCGGCGTTTCCATGGCCGTCGCAAAAGCCGCCGCCGCCCAGCTCGGCATTCCGCTTTACAAATACCTCGGCGGCCCCAACGCCAAGGTGCTTCCCGTCCCGATGATGAACATCATCAACGGCGGCTCCCACTCGGACGCCCCCATCGCCTTCCAGGAATTCATGATCCGTCCGGTAGGCGCTCCGACCTTCCGCGAAAGCATCCGCATGGGCGCGGAAATCTTCCACAGCCTCAAGAAAGTGCTCCATGACCGCGGCCTCAGCACCGCAGTCGGCGACGAAGGTGGTTTCGCCCCGACCTTCAAGGGCACCGAAGACGCGCTCGACACCGTTTCGCTCGCCGTCGAAAAAGCCGGCTACAAGGTGGGTGAGGACATCAAGTTCGCCCTCGACTGCGCCTCCTCCGAGTTCTTCTCCGATGGCGTTTACGACTACACCAAGTTCGAAGGCGACAAGGGTGCCAAGCGCAGCTCCGAAGAACAGGCCGCCTACCTTGCTGAACTTTGCGCCAAGTATCCGATCGACTCGATCGAAGACGGCTGCGACGAAAACGACTGGGACGGCTGGAAAATCCTCACCGACAAGATTGGCGACAAGGTCCAGCTCGTCGGCGACGACCTGTTCGTCACCAACGTCAGCTTCCTCCAGAAGGGCATCGACCTTGGTGTGGCCAACTCGATCCTCGTCAAGGTGAACCAAATCGGTTCCCTCACCGAGACCTTCGACGCCGTCGAACTCGCCAAGGAAAACTCCTACACCTCCGTGATGAGCCACCGTTCCGGCGAAACCGAGGACGCGACCATCGCCGACCTCGCCGTGGCCACCAACTGCGGCCAGATCAAGACCGGTTCGATGAGCCGCTCGGATCGTATCGCGAAATACAACCAGCTCCTCCGCATCGAGGAAGAGCTTGGCGATGACGCGATCTACGGCGTGAACAAAATGAAGCGCAGGTAAGCGGCGATCCATCCTTCCCGAACGGCGGACCTCGCAAGGGTCCGCCGTTTTTGTTTGGACGGGCGATCTCCCCATCGCCCCAAGGTAAGGCGAACTCCGATTCGCTCGCTTCGGCGGGCACTTTCTCAAGTAGCGGTGGAAAACTGGCAATTGCGCCGATAGCCGGTCTCCGGCACCACCCGGCTCCGATTACCGCTGGACAGCGCGGGACATCCCGAAACAGTTTTCATCATGACATCCAGAACCGCCGCAGCCTGTGGTCCGGCCCGAGAGTGGCCCGAGGATCGGCGCTCCAGACAAACTCCCGGCCGCATCCGGAGGATTCCCCAGAAGATCATCAAGTGTCTCGTCTTGGCGGCGGCGGTGATTTCCACCGGCACTTCAAGCTCATGGGCGGCGCCGTCCGCCATGGAAGGCGAGGGACCGGAGGCCGATCTGGCTCGAAATCAGCGGATCCAATGGTGGCGCGACGGCCGTTTCGGCATGTTCATTCATTGGGGGCTCTATGCGATCCCCGGCGGGGTATGGAAGGACTCGGTCCATGAGACGGGGTATTCCGAGTGGATCATGTTTGAAGAAAAAATCCCTGTCAGGGAATATGAATTGCTCGCCAAGAAGTTCAATCCGGTGAAATTCGATGCCAACAGCTGGGCATCAATCGCCAAAAAGGCCGGCATGAAATACGTGGTGCTTACGGCCAAGCATCACGACGGCTTCAGCATGTTCGATTCCAAGTTGACGCCCTATGACATCGTCGATGCCACGCCGTTCAAGCGTGACGCCACCCGCGAGTTGTCCGATGCGTGCCGGGCGTCGGGGCTTAAATTCGGTTGCTACTATTCCATCGACCGCGACTGGTATCGGCCGCAAGGCCCCGGCAACAGATACAAGCAGTCCAACGTCTGGGATTACCCGGATTCCAAGCAGGCGGATTTCGACCGTTACCTCGTGGACTTCGCCAAGCCGCAGATCGAGGAACTGCTGGTGAATTACAAGCCGGACCTGTTGTGGTTTGACGGCATCGACATGAAGAACGACGCCCAGGTCGGGAATCTCTATCAAAGCATCCGCAACCTGCGTCCCGAGTGCGTGCTCAACAGCCGGATCCAAGGTTGCCTCTTCCCCAAAAAAATCCCGCCGCCTCACTGCGATTACATCACCTCCGGCGACAACGAGATTTTTGACGAGCCAATCGGTTACGAATGGGAAAACCCGGGCTCGATGAACACCAGCTTCGGATTCAACCGGAACGATCATAATTGGGTGGACGCCGGCAAGATCGTGACCCGCCTCGTCGATATCGTCAGCAAGGGCGGCAATTACCTGCTGAACGTCGGCCCCACACCGGAAGGACTCATCCCCCAGCCGTGCATCGATCACTTGATGGAGGTCGGGGCGTGGATGGAAACCAACGGCGAAGCCATCTACGGAACATCACCTTGGCGGGTTTTCCACGATGGGACGGCAGGCGGAGACGCTCCCGTGAACATCCGCTTCACGGCCAAAGGAAACTCGCTCTACGCCATCTGCATGAGCTGGCCCGGGACGGATGCCCTCGTCAGGGCGCTCGGCGGGCAGGACCTGCCCGGCAAGACCATCAGCGGCGTCCGCATGCTGGGCTCGAATGAGGAAATCCAGTGGAGGCAGACCGCCGATGGACTCGAGCTCTCGGTTCCCCGCGCAAAGCCATGCCGTCATGCCTTCGTCTATCGGATCGACTTCAACCCGGAAGCATCCCGATAACATGCGCCACATGCCTGTCGAGCTACTCCGCGAACTCCGGCGGCAGAACGGTCACCGGCTTGTACTCGATGTCCCGGTAGAAGATCTCCGCGCCTTCTGACTGCAGGATGATCGGACCCGAGGTGACGGCCACCGGCTTCGGCCCGTCGATCCGTCGTGGCGCGTGCAGCCGCATCACGACCTTGCCGTTCACGATGTGGAGGCTGTCCTCACCGAGGCAGACGATCTCGACCGTGTTCCATTCGCCGGTCGGCTTCTCATGGTCGGATTGCTTCACGCAGCGTCCTTGCTTACCAGGAACCTGCGAGAAGACGCGCCATTCCCCCCGCGGATCATAGTCGAAAAACGTCCGATCTCCTTCGGTCCGGGCGGTCGATCTCACGGAAATCTCCGATCCCACCGCGTAAAGATCTCCGACATCGTGTTCCTGAATCTGCAATTCGATCGAACGCGCCCAGGTGCGACCTTCCGCGCCCGGCGCCGCGTGCACGTGATAGAGCAGTCCGCTGTCGCGCGGCGTCGCGGGCTCGTCGCGTGGCGGCCATTTCAGCTGGCCCCACTTGAACTGCAACCGCAAGCGGTAGTTCTGGAACGACCCGCGTGTCCGTAGCTCGCCGAACACCTCGCCCGAAATCCGGATCGCAGGCCGCCCGTCCACCTCGGTCACGGTGAACACCTGGAGCGGGTCGCGGTTCGAGCCGATGGCCTCGGCATACTTCCCGTCGGCGCCCCGCGTCATGCCCGGAACCTCGGAACCCGGTTCAGGCCGCTGCATCCACGTCGACCAGCCGCTGAGATCCCGTCCGTTCCAGAGGGATTTCCACTCACCTTCCGCGTACAAGGCGGCGAATGGAACCAGAGACAGAACCGCAATTGCATGGAGATGACGCATCATGGTCCGAACATAACGCACAAAACGGGCCTGAACTTTCCTTTCGGGATGGAAAATCTCCGCTTCACGGGTCTGAAGCAATCCCACCATTTCAAGCGGCCGAATTGATTGCAAAACAGGCAATCGCGCCTATTGGTATGGGTCTGCGCCATGAAGAACCTCCCCCTCGCGA
Organism: Luteolibacter sp.; assembly: GCA_041549835.1. Taxonomy (GTDB): domain Bacteria; phylum Verrucomicrobiota; class Verrucomicrobiia; order Verrucomicrobiales; family Akkermansiaceae; genus Luteolibacter. The sequence continues at coordinate 21,609 of JBFEQB010000050.1, forward strand.
TCTTTACGGCACTTCTGTTCCAAACGGCTCCGGTGTCCGCCGCCGAGCAATGCGTCACCCTCGGCGATTCGCTCACCTTCGCCTACGAGGCGGAGTTCGGGTCCGCTTTGCTCAGCGACGGCTTCGGGCCGGAGGTTCGCAACTGGATCGAGATCCTCCATGATCCCGCCTATCGGCACGAAAGCTTCGATCAAGGATCCCGCAACAATCTGATCGCATTTTTATTCGTCCGGCTCTTCTTCCGGAATGATTACAACTGGGCGCTGCCGGGCCTCAAAATCGAACAGCTCCGCGGCTTTGTGACCGGAGAGACCAGCATCGAGGAATTGATCGCCGGGGACACGCTGCTGGCTCCGCTGATCGAGCTCACGAATTTCAACGCGACGGACGATTTCAACATCAACGATCTTGAAACACAGATCCAATCCACAGCCGAGCGCCTGGTATTCTTCATCGGTGGAAACGACGTCAGGGCGGTCTATGGGACGATTTACAATGGTGGCCCGGCGGGAAGCTTCGTCGCGGATTTCATCAGCGATGCCGCGGAAATCCTCGACTGGGCGATCGCCCTCAATCCGAACCTCCAGATCGTGGTCGTCAACGTGCCGCACATCGGCATCACCCCGGATGTGAAGATCAGTGTCGGAACCGATCCGGTGGGCACGGCCCGCGTCACCGCCGTGCTGCGGGATCTCAACCGGCAGCTCGCCGGACTCGCCA
>JBFEQB010000051.1:0-21789 GCA_041549835.1 Luteolibacter sp.
GCCTGGAACTCGCGCCAGTGGGCGGCGGGGTCGCCGGCGAGTTTGCCGAGTTCGCGGCGCATGGCATCCGGTTCCTGATAGAGATCGAGCACGAGTCCGTCTTCGAAGAAATTCCGCCAATGCGGGGTGACGGGGTCGAGAGTCAGGTAGTCGTCCATGTTCTCTCCGGCGCGCTCGAAGAGGTCGCGGAAGAACTGGGGGAGAGTGAAGATCGAGGGGCCGAGATCGAAGGTGAAGCCGTCTTTTTCGAGCACGTTGAGTTTGCCGCCGATGTGTGGGTTTTTCTCGAAAACCTCGACCTCATATCCGGCGGCACGGAGCGAGATGGCGGCGGACAGGCCGCCGAGGCCGGCGCCGATGACTGCGACTTTGGTGCGGTTCATGACGTCACTTTCTAGTAGTTTAACCGCTTGTCAATGAGCGGGGTGGGGGTAGTTTGACCAACGATGTCCGAGACTGCTAACGAAACGATAGACCGGGTGATAGCGGGGCAGCGGGCGTTTTTCGAGAGCGGCGGAACCCGGGGGATCCCGATGCGGATGGAATCGCTGAAACGTCTGGAGCTGGCATTGCGGGACAGGCGTGACGAGATGATGGCGGTTCTGGCGGAGGATCTGGGGAAGCCGGAGATCGAGGCGTTTGTGGCGGAATATCATTTTTTGCTGGAGGAAATCCGGTTGGTGAGCGGCTCGCTGGAGCGGTGGTTGAAGCCGAGGCGGGTGAGCAGTCCGTTCTATTTCCTGCCGTGCCGGAGCCGGGTCGTGCGCGAGCCGTATGGGGTGGTGCTGGTGATGGCGCCGTGGAACTATCCGGTCCAGCTCTCGCTGAGTCCGGTGGTGGCGGCGGTGGCGGCGGGAAACACGGTGGTGCTGAAGCCCTCCGAGATGGCTGCGGCGAGCGAGCGGTTTTTGGTGCGGCTGATTGGCGAGTGTTTTGCGCCGGAGCATGTGGCGGTGGTGACTGGCGGCGTGACGGTGGCGGAAGTCTTGCTGGAGCGGAGCTTTGATTTCATCTTCTTCACCGGAAGCACCGAGGTGGGCAGGGTGGTGGCGCGGAAGGCGGCGGAGCATCTCACGCCCACCGTGTTGGAGCTCGGCGGGAAATGCCCGTGTGTGGTGGACCGCTCCGCGGATATCCGCGCGACGGCGCGGCGCATTCTGATAGGGAAGTTGTTCAATGCGGGGCAGACGTGTTTTGCCCCGGACTTCGTGGCCGTGCACGAGGAGGTGAGGGAGGAATTGATCGGGGAGATGAAGGTTTTGCTGGAATCGCTGCCGTGGGAGAAGGAAATGGCGCGGGTGATCAACGCGCGGCATTACGAGCGCCTGCGAGGTTTGGTTTCCGGCAGGGAAATCCGGAAGGGCGGGGATGACGAGGCGCGGCTGCATTTCGCACCCCGCATTCTGCCAGATGCGGAGTGGGGGGATGCGGCGATGAGTGAGGAAATCTTCGGGCCGATTCTGCCGGTGGTGGGTTTCCGGGGGCGGGATGACCTGATAGGCAGGCTACGGCGGTTTTCCTCACCGCTTGCGATGTATGTGTTTTCGCGGGATGAGGAATTCATCGGGGGGCTGACGGCGGGGGTCCGGTCGGGCGGCGTGTGTGTGAACGACACGATGAAACAGGCATGCAACATGGATCTGCCGTTTGGAGGTGTGGGAGGAAGTGGGAGCGGGCGATACCGCGGGAAGGCGGGGGTGGAGGCGCTATCCTACGAGCGGGCGGTGACGACGCGTTATTTCGTGAAGGATGTGTTCGAAGCGCTGCCGCCGCGGGCGGGGAAGATGGGCTTGATGAAGAAGTGGTTGCGATAAGGTCTTGGGGTTTGCCGCAGAGACGCGAAGGAACGCGAAGCTGGATTTCGGTGGATCCGGGCCGCCAAGCCGGCCAAGGAGATCCGGGTTTAGCGGGTTAGCTTGCCGTAGCTGGAATCCGGCGCGAGCTGGTGGCAACTCGTTTTGAGCGCGGCGGCACCGGGGCGCCCGTCATTCTGATAGGCGAGGTGGGCGTAGTAGAGGATGGCCTGCCGTTCGTTGGTTTTAAGGCGGCCTTCTGGATTTTTTGCGATGGGAATCAGGAGCTCGAAGTCCTTGAGGGCGGTGGGCCGGACACCGAAGCGTTCGGGGACCTTGTAGTAGGCGATTGCTCTAACCATGCGCACGCGAGCGTCCGCGGGTGCGGCGGCGACGGCGGAATCGAGATGTTGTTTGCCGAGTTTGAGGAACTTGAGTTTGGAGGGTGGCCAGCAACCGGCTTTGGCGCGGAGCGCGCAGGCGCTGCCGAGAAATGCCTGCGCGAGGTGGTCGGCCGGGTTGTTCGTGATTTGAGTCTCGAACTTTCTGATCTGGGTGTCGATCCGGTCGGTGTCTCCGCCGAGGCAGACGTCGTGCCACTTCCTGTAGGTCTCGATTGAGGCGGCGTCATTCGCGGCGTGCACCGGAGTGAAGCCGAGGAGGAGCGCGGCGAAGGAGCCGACAAGCCGGTGTTTCGTCTTCATGTCAGGCGAAGCCCGTGGCGAGGACCTGAGTGGCGAAGTCCACGCGGTCGCGTTTCACGCCGTAGGACTCGCAGATGAGGTTCGAGGAGATCCGGGCGCTTTCGTAGATGGTGGGAAGTCCGCTGCCGGGATGGGTGCCGCCACCGACGAGGTAGACGTTATCAAACCCCTGCAGGCGGTTGCGCGGGCGGAGGTAGAGCATCTGGTCCATGGTGTGGGCGAAATTGAAGGTGGCTCCAATGAAGATGTCCGCCTGTTCCCAATCGGTCGGTGTGATGCAGCGCTCCTCAACGATATGTTCGCGCAGATCTTTCATACCGGTGGTGGCGATGATGCGGTCGAGGACCTTTTCCCGGTAGTTCCGCTGGTTTTCCTCCCATGAGTATCCGTTGCGGGTGTTGATGGTGGGGCAGAGGATGTAGAGCTGCGAGTGGCCTTCCGGAGCTACCGTTTTGTCGTTGATGCTGGAGTTCCTGATGTAAACCGACATGTCATCGGAAACGACCCGCTCGCCCTGGATGTCATGGACGTTCCGGGTGTAGTCATCAGCGAAGACGATGTGATGGTGGGGTTCCTTTTCGTAGATCGTATCGAGCCCGAGATAGAGCATGAAGGTGGAGCAGGAATATTTTTTCTTCAGGAGCGTCTCGCGCGGGAGGTTTTTCTTTCCGAAGATGGTGGAGCGGGCGTGGGCATAGTCGGCATTGACCACGAGATCGTCGCAGGGGATGGACTCGCCACTGGTGAGTTCGACGGAGCAGGCCTTGCCGCCCTGGTAGTGGATTTCACGGACCTCGCTGTTGAGCCGGAGTTTCCCGCCCTCCTCCTGGAAGACCCTGGCCATGGCGGTGGAGATTTCGGAGAGCCCGCCCTCGACATGATAGATTCCGTGCGCGTATTCGATGTAGGAAAGGATGCTGAAGAGCGCGGGGCAGTTCCAGGGCGACATGCCGAGGTATTTCGCCTGGAAGGTGAAGGCAAGCTTGAGGCGCTCCTCATCAAAATAGTCGCCGAGCACGTCCATGACGGACCTGTTGGTGGCGACGTAGGGGAGGGCCTTGAGCAGGTGGGGCTTGAGGTAGCTGCGGAGCTGGTGATAGGGCCCGAGCAGGCAGGGGAAGATGAGGCGGAGTTTTTCCGAGTGATCGCGCATGAAGCGGTGGTAGTTTCCCGATTGCCCGGGAAACGCGGCTTCGATGTTGCGGGTCATCGTTTCCTCGTCGGAGCTGGTTTCCATGGAGAGATCGCCCCAGGTGAGGCGGGTCATGGGATCGAGCTGGGTGAAACGCAGGTAGTCATCGGGTTTTCTTCCGGTTTCCGCGAAGATCTCGTCGAGGGTGAACTTCTGATGGAGGAAGGTGGGTCCGGTATCGAAGGTGTAGGGGCCGGCCTTGAGTGCCGCGTTCCTGCCGCCGACGACGGGGGCTTTTTCGAGGATGGTGACGTCATAGCCGCGGTGGGCGAGGAGCATTCCGCTGGTGAGGCCTCCGGGGCCGGCACCGATGATGATGATGCGTTTGTTCATGAAATTCTCTAATGGGGGTGAACGTGGCATCTTTTGTTGGAGATGCAAAGAGCAGGATTGGGATTGGGATGCAGGGCGGTCAAGTTAGGGCGCCGGAACAGGCGGTGTCAGGCACTCTGGATGGCTGGAGACCCGGTCAAATCCAACTCTACCGGCGGTCTGTCTGGCAGTTCCGAATCCTTTGAAATCATCGAGGACCCCGGAACCGGGAGCGGAGCCGGCCGGCGCGCCGAATTTGCTTGAGGTGGGGGGGGCGTCCGGGCTTGGTCTGGGCATGCAAGTTAAGGAGAAACTGACCGGTTTGCGGGCGGCGATGGCGGCTGAAGGAGTGGATGCGTTGATTGTTTCCAATGCCGATCCCCACAATAACGAATATGTGGCCGCTCGCTGGCGTTGCCGGGAGTGGCTGTCGCACATGAAAGGGTCGGCCGGGACGGTGGTGGTGACCGCGGATTGGTGCGGTTTGTGGACCGACAGCCGTTACTATCAGATTGCGGCGACGGCGATTGAGGGAACCGAGATCGAGTTGATGCGGATGAGCGATCTGGATGTTCCGGCGATCGATGTGTGGTTGAAAGCACAATTGGATGAGGGGCAGGTGGTGGCCTTCAACGGGGATGATACGAATCTGAAGCAGGCGAAGGATTGGATCGAGAGCCTTACGCCGATGGGGCTGGAGGTTCGGACCGATCTGGATCTGATCGATCCTCTGTGGACGGATCGCCCGGCGGCGCCGAAAGGCGAGTTGTTCATGGTGGGCGATGAGTTTGCGGGCAAGAGCATCGAAGAGAAGATTTCAGAAGTGCGTGGGTCGATGGTGGAGCAGAAGGTCGGTGCGTATTTGCTGGGCCGCACGGATGAGTCCTGCTGGCTGCTTAATTTCCGCGGCACGGACATGGAGAGCAACCCGACGCCGTATTGCCATACGCTGGTGACGCTCGACGAGGTGTTCTTTTTCGTCGATGGGGAGAAACTGACGGACGCGGCGCGGGAAAGGTTCAGAGCGGCTGGAGTGACGGTGAAGGGGTATGATGAGGCGGAGGCGACTCTGCAGGGGCTCGATTCATCGACCCGCCTGTTGCTGGTGCCGAGCTATACCAGCCAGCGTCTGGCCAAAGCGGGCGAGCATTGTGTGTGGGTCAATGGTCGTGCCATCGTGACGGATCTGAAGGCGGTCAAGAACGCCACTGAGGTGAGGCATTTGAAGCGGGCGCTGATCGAAGACGGGGCGGCGATGGTGCGGTTCTACGTGTGGCTGTATCGCACGCTGCGCGCAGGCGGGGAGGTTTCCGAGCTTCAGGCCAGTCGCAAGCTGGAGGCTTGCCGCGCGGAAGTGGAAGGGTTTCGCCATGTGAGTTTCGAATCGATCATGGGCTACGGACCGGATGGCGCGCTGAACCACTATTCGGTGGATGAAACGACGGATAAGCCGGTGAAGCTGGAGAGTCTGTTCCTGATCGACTCGGGAGGCAACTACCTGCACGGGACGACCGATACGACGCGGGTGATCCCGATGGGAGAGGCGACCCAGCAGCAGAAGGAGGACTACACCCTGGTCCTGAGCAGCATGCTTGAGCTGCTGATGCTGGAGTTTGCCGAAGGCTCGACCGGCGGGCAGCTCGATGGGGTTTGCCGTCTGCCGCTCTGGCGGCACGGTCGCGACTTCAAGCACGGCACCGGGCACGGGGTGGGGTTCGGCCTGGAGGTTCACGAGGGGCCGCAGAATATTTCCTCAAGAAGCACCGAGAAGATGAAGCTGGGGATGATCACGACGATCGAGCCGGGTTGCTACCGGCCGGGTGAGTATGGCATCCGGATCGAGAACATGGTGCACACGGTGCTGAGCCGGGAGACCGAGTTCGGTCGCTTCTTCAAGTTCGAGAACCTGACGTTTTGTCCCATTAATGTGGATTTGATCGAGCCGTCGTTGCTGCCGGCGGATCAGATCGAGTGGCTGAACGCGTATCACCTCGAGGTGGTTGAGAAGCTCTCGCCACTTTTGAACGAGGAGGAGCGGGAGTGGCTGGAGCATGAGTGCCTGAGGCCTGTGCGGGCTTGAATCACGCCGCCGCCAACACGTCCGAATTCAAACCAGTGCCATCACTCGATGGCTCCTGGCCGTTGCACATCGAGCAAACCAAGTGACAATCGAGCTCATTGCCAAGGACCTGCGGATGAGTGGTTTTAGCGGGGGGGCTTGATTCCCGGCTTGGACAATCCCGGGCGCATCCGCTAGCACAAGGGCCGTGAGCAATGCATGGAATCCGGCAGTGGAAGTGGTGAGGCGATGTCTCGGCGCGGGGGTGTGCGAATTCGTGATCTGTGCCGGCGCGCGGAACGCGCCGTTGATCGAGGCGCTGGCACGGGCGGAAGCAGCGGGGCTGGTGCGGCTCTGGAGGCACTTCGAGGAGCGCGGTGCCGGGTTTTTCGCACTGGGCCGCACGCTGGAAACCGGCCTGCCCTGCGCGGTGGTCACCACCAGCGGGACGGCTGCGGCGGAACTGCTGCCGGCGATGATCGAAGCTCACTATCAGGCGCGGCCGCTGGTGGCGCTGACTGCCGACCGACCGTCGGATTTCCATGGGTCGGGCGCGCCGCAGGCGATCGAGCAACAGGGGATTTTCGGGGTGTATGCATTCCAGGGGGCTCTAACGGAATGGGATGGCAAGGGACCGATCCATGTGAATGCGGAGTTTGAAGAGGAGTTCGAAACGGATGACGAGGATTTCACGGGTGAAAGGGCGGCCGTTTTCTCACCGGAGAAGGAGCGCATCGATGTGGCGGCTCTGGCGCGCTGGCTGCGCGGGGATCTCTATCAGGGCATCGTGGTGATGGTCGGAGGGCTGGAACCCGACGAGCGGGAAGAGGTGTTTCATTTTTGCCGGGACTTCGGCGCGCCGGTGCTTGTGGAGGCGACGAGCGGGCTGCGGGAGGCGCTCTTCGGGCTGGCGATTCATGATGCGGACCGGGTGCTCAAAGCGAGGCCACCGGGGAAGATCCTGCGTCTCGGCGAAGTGCCGAGCGGGCGGTTCTGGCGGGATCTTGAGGAACTGCCGGAAGTTTCCGTGTGGTCGGTCTGCCGCAACGGCCTGCCGGGTCTTGCCCGTGAGAGCCAAGTGACCCGCGGGCCGCTGAACCGGGTGCTTCCGGCGCTGGGTGATGTGGAACCGGCGGAGGACGCGCTGGACCTCCTCGTGGGGGCCTCCGCCCGCGCGGCACGGGCGGAAGAGTTGTTGGAATGTTACCCTGACAGCGAGCCGGCGCTGATCCGGGCGGTTTCCCACTATGCATCGATCGGCAGCGGCGTGTTTCTCGGCAACAGCCTGCCGATCCGCGAATGGAATTTCTTTGCCCAGTGGGCGCGTCCGGTGCCTGCGATACGGGCGAACCGCGGCGCAAACGGCATCGACGGCCAAATCAGCACCTGGCTCGGCTGGACCGCGGACATCAGCGAAACCTGGGCCGTGGTCGGGGATCTGACAGCGCTCTATGATCTGGCGGCGGGATTCATGCTGGGGCAGGTGGAGTCGCAAGGCCGGGTGCTGGTGGTGGTCAACAACAACGGTGGGCAAATCTTCGGTCGGCTGCCGCGGTTGAAAGCGATGAGTCCACGTGCCGCCGAATGCATGATCAACCCTCATTCCGCCAATCTCTCGGGATTGGCCGCATTGTGGGGGATGGACCATCTCCAAATCCGCCGTGCCGACGATTTCGACCGCTTTGAACCGGGCGAGCAAGCGATCCTGATGGAAGTCATCCCGGACCTCGCCCAGACCCAGCGCTTTTGGGCGGACTGGGATCGTCCGTCTCACTGAACACCGCCAAACCTCATGTCCTACAGAACCTCCCCTGCCAGTCTCGAAGGCCTCCCGCCCGGTGTGCCACACATCATCGGGAACGAAGCGGCGGAACGGTTTTCGTTTTACGGAATGAAGGCGGTGCTGGCTGTCTTCATGGTGCACTATCTGCACCTGTTGGATGGCGCGGGCGCGGGTGTGATGACCGAGGCGGAAGCCACCGAACGGGTCCATCTTTTCAACGGGGCGGTTTATCTGACCCCGTTTTTCGGGGCGCTGCTGGCGGATGTGTTCATCGGGAAATACCGGACCATCATCGTGCTCTCGATGGTCTATTGCGCGGGGCACGCGGCGCTGGCGTGCATGGGGGCTTTCGGGAACTCCCCGTGGTGGCTGATGGCCGGGCTGGGACTCATCGCGCTGGGGTCCGGCGGGATCAAACCCTGCGTCTCCGCCCACGTCGGGGACCAGTTCGGCGCGCGCAACGCGCACCTGCTGCCACGGATTTTCAATTGGTTTTACTTCTCCATCAACGTTGGTGCGTTTGTCTCGGTGATGCTCACGCCATGGCTGTTGGAATGGCATGGCCCGCACTGGGCTTTCGGTGTGCCGGGTGTGTTGATGGCGTTGGCAACGCTGGTGTTCTGGATCGGGAGAAACCGTTTCATTCATGTGCCGCCGGGCGGGAAACAGTTTGTCAAAGAGGTGTTCAGCGGCGGCGGGCTGAAGGCGATGTTGAAGCTGCTGCCGCTCTATCTGTTTGTGGCGATGTTTTGGGCGCTCTTCGACCAGACCGGCACGACCTGGATTTTCCAATCTCTGGACATGGACCGGCGTTTCCTCGGCTTCGAGTGGCTGCCCTCGCAGATCCAATCGCTCAACTCGGTGTTCGTGCTCACGTTCATTCCGGTATTCGCCTACATCGTCTATCCGCTGGGCGACCGGGTATGGAAGCTCACGCCGCTGCGCAAGATCGGGCTCGGATTCTTCATCATGGTGGGGGGCTTCGCGTTGGTGGCGCTGATCCAGCAGTGGATCGACGGCGGGGCAAGGCCCAACATCGGCTGGCAGATCCTCGCCTTCGCCCTTCTAACGGTATCGGAGGTGATGGTGTCCATCGTGGCGTTGGAATACGCCTACACGCAGGCGCCGAAGACGATGAAGTCGTTTCTGATGTGTTATTATCTCGGTGCGGTGGCGGTCGGGAATTTCTTTGTCGCGGGAGTGAATCATTTCATCCAGATTCCGGACGCTGCGGCGGCGCAACTCGAGCAGGCCATCGCGCAACTTCCCGAAGACTGGCGCAAGGACCCGCGGACAGTGGTGCTGCCGGGTTACGATGGCGTGACGGGCACGGAGGACGATCTCGTGCAGCGGTTGAAACAAGGAGTGCCGGGGGCTCTTGAAATTCCGGGGCGTGCGAGCTTCGAAGCCGCCGCCGCCATCGTCGAGTCCCTTGCCGGGATGAATGGCGGCCAGCTTCCCAAGGAGGCGGAAGTTTCCGCCCGCTTGAAAGATCTCCGGGACCCTTGGGGTTCTCCCGTGCGTTACCAGATCATCAACTCGCAGCGGGCGCGGCTGATGAGCGATGGTCCGGACCGAAGGCCGGGCACCCAATGGGATCTCGGAATAATGATCGATGTCGAACCGGCATCCGCTCCCGCGCAGCCCTCGTGGACGGATCAATACCATCCCGCCGAGCCGTGGTTGGCGCGGCGCAAACGCGAACTGGGCCTCAACACGGACGCCGAGGCCGGGATCGATGCCGCCGGTTTCAAACGCACTGGGTTTAGCGGTGGACAGACGCGCCTCCAAGGGGCGGCGTATTTCCGGTTTTTCACCTGGCTGATGCTGGGCACGGCGCTGGCGTTCATTCCCTACGCGTTGCTCTACCGGCCGAAGACCTATCTGCAGGATTGACCGGCCCGGTGGGTGCAATCAGCATCCGCCGTCATGAGTTTCAAGCAACGCGCGCTCGCCGCTCTTCGTACCGCACGGGCGAAGTCCCACACGAATTCCGCCCTCGTCGGACTGGATGGATTCGTGGATACCATCGTCACCCCGGTCGCCCAGCGGATTGCTCAGGGGGATGCGTTCACGCCGATCCGTTCGATCCCTGAATTCGCCCAGCGTGTCGCCGGAGCTGCGGGGAAGAGCACCAACATCGAGTTTTATCCGCTGATGGACAAGCTCGGTGGCAACGGGCCGATCATGGCGAACGCCCTGCTTGAGGCGGGAACCCGCGTGACTTACGTGGGAGCGCTCGGCCGACCGGCGCTGCACGCGGTTTTCCACGACTTTGCGAGTCGTGCGGAGGTGGTTTCGCTGTGCGATCCTGCCACCACCACCGCGGTGGAGTTCAACGACGGAAAGCTGATGCTCGGCCAGTTGCGGAGTTTGGACAGCATCACGCTCGACACCATCAACGAGGTGATGGGCGCGGAGAAATTCCGGGCCAAATTGGCGGAAGTGGATCTCGTTTCGCTGGTGAACTGGACGATGATTCCGAACATGACGGCGATCCTGCGCTCGCTCGTCGATGAGGTGCTGCCCGCATTGCCACCGCGCGAGGGGCGGATATTCTTCTTCGATCTTGCGGATCCGGAAAAGCGCTCGCAGGAGGATCTGCTGGAAGTTCTGCAAATCATGGCGCGCTTTGGTAAGTTCGGCAGCGTGACGCTCGGGCTGAATCTCAAGGAGGCCCAGCGGGTGTATGGCGAACTCGGTTTCGCCCCGCTGGGTGAGTCGGAGGAGGATCTGCGGAAGATGGCCTCCGATATCCGGAGCAAGATCGGCCTTACGACCGTCGTCATCCATCCCCGCGAATCCGCTGCCTGCGCCACGGCGGACGGAACCGCATGGGTGCCCGGACCCTACACCGATCAACCGCTCATCACCACCGGCGCGGGCGATCATTTCAACGCCGGCTTCTCGCAAGGCCAGATGCTCGGCCTCGATCCGGAAGGCTGCCTCAGCCTCGGCGTCTGCACCAGCGGACACTATGTGCGCACGGCGAAAAGTCCGAGTCTTGACGATCTCGAGGCCTTTCTCGAGGGGTGGAAGTGAGGTGGCACAGCCTCCGCGGATGGCTCATCCGGCGGAGCTTGGAATTTTAGGGAGTTACGGTCGCTGGGATCACCCGTCGCGCAGGGATTCTGGCTTGACCTAGTGGCTGCGAATGACGAAGTTCGCCCGCTTTTACCGACTGTTTTCCACCCTTTTGTTCGTTCTATGTGGGCTTGCTGGCCGGATCGAATTGGTGCCGGGATCCATTCGGGGCATCTGAAACTTTCACGACTCTCTTATTTTCAACACATTCCATGTTTAAGAAGCTTTTCGGAAACCTGTTTTCCAATGATATCGGCATCGACTTGGGCACCGCGAACACTCTGATCAACGTCAAGGACCACGGCATCGTTTTGCGCGAACCGTCGGTCGTTGCGGTCAAAGCCGGGACCAACGAGGTGCTGGCCGTCGGGGACGACGCCAAACGCATGCTCGGCCGGACGCCGGGCAATATTGTGGCGATCCGCCCGCTCAAGGACGGAGTCATCGCCGACTTCGAAGTCACCGAGGCGATGCTGCGCCATTTCATCCGCAAGGTGAACAAGGGCCGCCGCTCGAATCCCAGGGTGCTCATCGCCATCCCTTCCGGAATCACCGAAGTCGAGCGCCGCGCCGTCCGCGAATCCGCTCTTCAGGCAGGGGCGCGCGAAGTTTATCTCATCGAGGAACCGATGGCCGCCGCGATCGGCGTGGGCCTGCCGGTGCAGGAAGCATCGGGAAACATGATCGTCGATATCGGCGGTGGCACCACCGAAGTGGCGCTGATTTCCCTCTCGGGCATCGTCTACGCCCGCAGCGTGCGCACCGCCGGGGATGAACTCGACGAGTCGATCATCCAATACATGAAGCGCGCCTACAACCTGATGATCGGGGAGCGCACTTCCGAAGACATCAAGATCCGCCTCGGTTCGGCCGCGCCACTTCCGAAGGAACTCACCATGGAGGTCAAAGGCCGCGACCTTGTCGCCGGACTCCCCAAAACCATCACCATCACCTCGCAGGAAATCCGTGAGGCCATGGCGGACCCGCTCAGCACCATCGTTGACGCCGTCCGCACCACTCTTGAGCGCTGCCCGCCGGAACTCGCGTCCGATCTCGTGGATCGCGGCATCGTCCTGGCGGGTGGAGGAGCCTTGCTCAAAGGGCTTGACCGCCTGCTGCGAGAGGAAACCGGGCTTCCGGTTCACGTCGCCGAGGACCCCCTCAGCGCCGTGGCCGAGGGCACAGGCAAGGCACTTCAGGAACTCGCACTCCTGAAGCGGGTGGCCAACTCCGACCGTTAAGCGGTTCCTTGGATCATACCCGGCCATGAAGCCGCTCAATCTCATCGCATTGCTGCTGTTCCTTGGAGGTGCCGTCTGGGCGCTCACGCGGAGCGACCGCAGTGTGCGCGAGATCCAGGCCTCCTATTACTCCGCGATTTCGCCGTTCCTGAAGTCCGGTTCGAAAATGGAAACCCAGGCCCGCATGTTTCTCAAGGAGGTCCGCCACTCGAAGGAACTTGAGGCCGAACTCGAAGTCACCCGTGAGCAACTCGGACGTCTTCGGCTCATCGAATCCCGTTTTCGCGCTCTCGAATACGAAAACGTCCAGCTCCGGCACGCTCTTGATTTCAAGAAAGCCACCCACTTCGATGTGGTGGCCGCCCGCGTCATCCGCCGCAACCCCACCACTTGGTGGCAGACCGTGGAAATCGACGCCGGTTCCAAGCGCGGAATCGGCACCCAGCTTTCCGTGCTCTCCAACGAGGGGCTGGTTGGAAAAATCGACCGCATCGACAACGGCGGCGAGCGCTCGTCCGTCCTGCTTCTCACCGACGAGAAGTGCCAGGTGGCGGCCCGCGTCGAGGGCTCGCCGGAAGTCGGTATCCTCAGCGGCCAGCGTGGAGGGTTTGACGGGGAGCCGGTGCTGCGCCTCCGATATCTATCAGCCAATGCCGCCGTCCGTCCCGGCCAGCGTGTGTTCACCACCGGTCGGGGAGGCATCTTCCAACCGAATATTCTTCTAGGGACCATCGACTCGGTCGAAAAAGGCCCGCTGGATTCCGAAGCACTTGTCCGACCCTCGGTAAACTTCGCGGATCTTGGTGCGGTATTTGTGGTCCTTTCCACCGAATTATGACAATTCCGTGATCCGCTATTCCGTCATCACCATCCTGCTACTGATCGCCGCATTCGTGATCCAGCAGTTCCTGCCCGCCTTCACGGGTCTTTACGACTCGCGGATTCTTCTCGTGCAGTTGGTGTTCCTCTGCTGCGCCGTCACCGTCGGTCAGCCCACCATGCTCCTGCTCGCCTTTATCGGTGGCTTTTTCTGGGACGCTCAATGCGCGCTGGGTCCTCACGGCGGAGACCTCGAGGTCTACACTCAACAGGTCGAGTCCCTGCGCTTCGGTTACTCCATCCTGCTTTTCGGTGGCATGGGATTCCTCATGCAGGGCATCCAGCCGCTGTTCAAACAAGGCAAGTGGCAGTTCTCCGCCATGCTCTCGGGCATCGCCGTCTTCCTCTATCTCTCGGCGGAATACGCCATCATCAATTTTGTCCGAGGAGATCTCATGCTCACCCGGCCGACCGTTCTCCAGATTTCCTGTACCTCCATGCTCACCATGCTGGTTTCGCCTTTGATCTTCTGGATGTTGTTCCGCATCGCCAGGATCTGCCACCACTCCATCAATCCGGAGGCTGGCCGCCGCCGCACCTATTGATCCCATGGAACCCGGCTACCGATTGCGACTCTATCTGCTGACGGCCCTCATACTCGTCGGCTTCGGCGCGCTCTTGACCCGCCTGCACGAGTTCCAGATCGAGCGCCGGACGGAATTCCTCAACCAGGTCCCGGGCAACCGGACCGTCACCGTCCGCGAGCCGGGCATCCGCGGGGAAATCACCGACCGCAACGGCATCACGCTCGCCCGCAACCTCCGCAAATACGAGGTTTCCTTCAATCTGGAGGAGATCCGTAACGCCTACCTCGCCCAGCACGAGGACGATCCAACCATCGAGCGCCTCACCAAGGAAGACGGAATCCCCCGCAAGCGTTCGGAAAAAGACATCGTCTCCATCGTCAAGGATGGCGATGAGAGCACCATCGGGCGATTGAGAAAACTCGGTCTTGCCAAGAATTTCAAAGCCAGCGCGCTGCGGACCCATTTCCTGACCCATGGAGGGCTTATTCCCTACAGCTACCGCACGGACCTCAGTTATGGAGATTTCTCGAAGATCGCCGAGCACAACCTCGCACTTCCAGGCGTGTATGTCAGCACCCGGCCACAACGTCAGTATCCCTATGGAGCGCTGGCAAGCCACGTGCTCGGTTATCTCAAGCAGTGGGAGAAGGGGGACATCCCTGAAAGCGCCACCCGGGTGTTCAACCACTACATCGGAGATGACAAGGGGATCGCCGGAGTCGAGGCCAGCATGGATTCCGTGCTTCGCGGACCTGAGGGACGCAAGACCATCGTCAAGGACGAGAAGGGCCGCACACTCCGGATGTCCGACTACATCAAACCCGGTGTCGGCGCGAAACTCCAGCTCACCCTCGACGCCCGCAAGCAATACCTGCTGGAAAACGTTCTTCGCCGCGCCGGTCGCGCCGCCGGGGTGATCATGGACGCCAACACCGGCGAGGTGCTGGCCATGGCGTCTGTGCCCGACTACGATCCCAACGCGTTCATTCCCAGTATCTCGAGCGAGCGGTGGAAACGCTATCGTGAGAACGCCCAGCTTTCACCACTCACCAACCGGGCGATTTCCGCGTATGCTCCAGGGTCCACCATGAAGGTGCCCACGGCCATCTCGGGTGCGCTTCAGGGGCTGGCTCTCCGCGGTTTTTCCTGCGACGGCTATGTGGCCTACGGGAATCACAAGATCGGATGCTGGTTGTGGAACATGCACAAAGGCAGCCACGGTTTGTTGCCGCTCTCGGAAGCCCTCCAGCGATCGTGTAACCCCTACTTCAACAAACTCGCCAATACGATAGGTTGGAAGGGGATGGTCGAGGGATGCCAGATGGTCGGCATCGGCAAGCGCACCGGCATCGAGCTTCCCGGAGAAAAATCCGGCATCCTTCCCGGGAGCCGCGCGTGGCGCGCCGCCAATCCCGGCGGTGCCATGACCCCCGTGCTCAACGCGTTCACCTCCATCGGCCAGGGCGATACCATGGCCACCCCGCTCCAACTCTGCGCCATGGCCGCCTGCGTCGCTAACGGCGGTAAATACCATCAGCCGCGGATCGTCCGCAAGGCCGTCGCCGATGACGGCAAAATCGTCATTCCCGACAAACCGAAACTCGTCGTCGACCTCGTCGAAGCTGGGATCAAGCCCGCGGATTTGGAGCTCATCCGCAAAGGCATGTGGATGGCCGTCAACGCGTCCGGCGGCACCGCGGGCAAGGTCAGGATGCCGGACATGGAGGTCGCCGCCAAGACCGGTACCGCCCAAACCATCGACAACGGACAGAAATCCCATAACTCCTGGGTCATCAGCTTCGCCCCCTACGAGCATCCCAAATACGCCGTTTGCGTCCTCGTCCAGAACGGCGGTTCCGGCGGCGGTGTCTGTGGTCCGCTGGTCCACCTGATCTACAGCGGGCTCTTCGCACAGGAGGAAGGCCTCAAGCTCCCTCTCAAACCGCAGACCGAATTCGCCGGTCACACGGACCGCATCGATGCCATCGAACTTCCCGAAGACGTGCTCGCCGCCATCAACGCCACCGAAACCGAGGATATCGTCGAAACCAGTGACGAGCTCGGCGGAGTTCCGCCACAACCCGTTTCGCAACCCGCGGACAACATCGTCACGCCCGTTCCCACTCTCACTCCCGAAATCGACGCCGAAGGCACCGTCATTCCCAAGGCCGTGCCCGTCGCCGAACCCTGACTCTTCCACTAACAACAACAACCTTTATCCCACTACCCATCATCATGATCCAACACATCAAAAGACTCCTTGGCATCGGCAAACCCGATCCCTCCCGCGGCAACAGCATCATCGTCAACGTCGAAAAACTCGAACGTCGCGTCGCCCTTCTCGAAGACGGTATTCTTGAGGAATACACCGTCGAACGCGAGGGCGACCAGAACATCGTCGGTGGCATCTTCAAGGGCCGCGTCAAGAACATCGAGCCCGGTCTCAAGGCGATGTTTGTGGACATCGGCCTCGACAAGAACGCCTTCCTTCACTTCTGGGATGCCATCCCCGCCGCGCTCGACGCCGGCCTCGAGGAAATCCAGCGCGAAGGCAAACGGAAAAAGCAGAAGAAGATCACTTCCAAGGATATCCCTGCGATCTATCCGATCGGTTCGGAAATCGTCATCCAGGTTTCCAAGGGGCCGATCGGCACCAAGGGTCCGCGCGTCACCACCAATATTTCGCTGGCCGGCCGCTACCTCGTGCTCATGCCCTACACCGAGCAGTTTGGCATCTCCCGCAAGATCGATGATCCCAAGGAGCGCGCCCGTCTCCGTGGCATCACCCAGAAACTCCAGGTTCCGGAAGGCATGGGCATCATCATGCGCACTGCCGCCACCGGCATCCGCCGCCGCCACCTCGTCCGTGATCTCGCCATGCTGCTCGAACAATGGGACGAGATCGAGGCCCGCCGCGCCAACAATCCCGCGCCCGCCTGCATCTTCCAGGAGCCCGGTCTCATCGAACGCACCGCCCGTGATTTCCTAACCGATGAGATCAACCAGGTGCTCTGTGATGATGCGGAAACCACCGAGATGATCCGCAACGTGGCTGGGAAAATCTCCCGCCGCGCCAAGCGCCGCGTCCACCACCTGCCCACCGCCACCCAACCGATCTTCGAACGCATCGGCATCCAGAAGCAGATTGACGAGGCGTTTTCCCGCCAGGTCTGGCTCCCCTGCGGTGGCTACATCGTCATTGATGAAACCGAGGCCCTGATCGCCATCGACGTCAACACCGGCCGCAACCGCGGCGCCAAGGATGTGGACAAGATGATCCTTGAAACCAACATCGAGGCCGCCAAGGAGGTCGCCCGCCAACTCCGGTTGCGCAACATCGGCGGCTTGGTGGTCATCGACCTCATCGACATGCGCCACCGCAAGGACCAGCAGACCGTTTACAAGGCCATCAAGGAGCGCCTCAAGAAGGACAAGGCCAAGACCCAGGTGCTGCAAATCTCGCCGATCGGCCTGATGGAAATGACCCGGCAGAGGCTCAATGAATCGCTGCGCGATTCGATGTATGAACCCTGCCCCTATTGCTCGGGCCGTGGGCGCGTCAAGACGCCGATGACCATGTCCGTGGAGATCCAGCGCCACCTCAATACCGTCATTCAGAAAAACCGCGACGTCGTCGGAGATATCGTCGTCATCGTCAATAGCGACGTCCTCAACCGCTTCAAGAGCGAGGATTCCAAACTTCTCGTCGAGCTTGAGCGCTCCCATTCCGGAAGGCTCATTTTCCGTTCGGACCCCACGCTCAACCGCGAACGCTTCGCCATCATCGACGCCACCACCGAGAAGACCCTCGATCAAGCGTGATGATGACTTCAGATCTGAAATCTCGAATTTGAAATTACAGAATGGCACAAAAAACAAAAATCATCTGCACGCTTGGCCCCGCCACGGAATCCGAGGAGATGATCGGTAAACTCATGGTCGCGGGAACCAATGTGTTCCGCCTCAACATGAGCCACGCCAAGCATGAATGGGCCGCGGAAATGGTGAAACGGGTCCGCCGGCAGGCGCAGCAGTTCGGAGCGCACATCGCCGTGCTCTTCGATCTCACCGGCCCTTCGATCCGCACCGGTGACCTTTCCGATCCGATCACCCTTGCGGAGGGGGATGTGGTTGAGTTCCGCAAAGTCGGCACGGAAGCCACCGTCGAAAAATCCACCACCGTCAACTATGAAGGCCTGATGGGCGATGTGGCCGAGGGTGATACCCTCGTCGTGGACAACGGGGCGCTGCTCATGCGCATCAATGTCGTGGAGGCGGAGCGCATTCTCTGCCACGTGACGACTCCCGGCACGCTGGGTTCCCGCCGTCACATCAACCTACCCGGCGTTCGTTTGAATCTTCCCGCCCTCACCGAGAAGGATTACAAGGACCTCGCGCTCGCCGTTGAGTGCGATGCGGATTACATCGCGGGCTCGTTTGTCAGGGATGCCGCGCATGTCCGCGAACTCCGCGAGGCGATGATCGCTCTTGAGGGCGACGCCCAACTCGTCGCGAAGATCGAGGATCAGGAGGCCATCAAGAACATCGATGCCATCATCGGCGAAGCGGATGTCATCATGATCGCCCGTGGCGACCTTGGCACCGAGGTCGAATTCGAAGAACTGCCGCTGCTCCAGCGCCGGATCGTCAAACGCTGCCACGAGCTCGGCAAACGCGTGATCGTAGCCACCCAGCTTTTGGAATCCATGATCACCAACCCGACGCCCACTCGTGCGGAGGTCACCGATGTGATGAACGCGGCCTATGAAGAAGCGGACTGTCTGATGCTCTCCGGGGAAACCTCCGTTGGTCGCTATCCCGAACGTTGCGTGGAGGCCCTTGTCCGGATTTCCACCCGCATGGAACGCTCGGGTGGTCAGGGGTTCGGGCAGGCGATGTTGCTGCGCGACGAACGCCAGAAAGTCGCCCGTGCAGCCGTCAGTCTGGCGGATTCCCTGTCGGACGCCCGCCTCGTCGTGCTCACCCGCCGTGGCGTGCTCGCAAACATGGTGGCCATGCTCCGTCCGCGCACCGCCGGATTCTATGCGTTCACGCCGAAGGAAGCGGTCTGCCGCCAGCTCGCCCTGACCCGCGGCGTCCGTGCCATCAAGTTGTCGTTTTCCTCCAATATCGAGGAAACCATCCAGCGCGTCACCGCCCAACTCCTGAAGGACGACTTGGTGCGCCCCGGCATTCCCATCGTGATTGTGGCGGATATTCTGTCAGATCATTTCGGGGCGAACTCGATTCTGCTTCACCACGCGTGAGCGGATCCGGGCTTCCGGGTCAGAAACGAATATTCAGCCCCACTTGGACGTAGGCACTTGGATCCATGTCGCTGTTTTGAATCGTGTCATTGTCCGTATCCCGCACGTCGAGTTCCCGGGCCATCGAACAACCACCGGCGATGAACCCCCAAAGCATGCCGTGCAACTGGTATTGTGCCTTCACGCCGATGCGTAGGCTCGACATGCTGACATGGCGGTCGGGACCGTTGTCATCGGATTTCACAAACCAAGTGGGGGAGGAATACTGGCCGTAAAGGGAGAGTAGCCAGCGCTCGTTCACACTGTAGCTGACACCGCCCATGGGGCCGAGCAGGTAGGCCTCCCACCGGGGAGCCGGCCTCCAGATGAAGGCAGCGCCGGGCATGAAGAAGTCATCTCCGAAATCATGGGCGTAGTAGGCTCCGGCGAAGACCCTGAGCGTCGGGCTGTGGCTGTATCCCACGCCGAGGCCGGCGGAGGTGGTGAAATTGTCGCTGCTGCCCGAGTTTCCCGCGTAGGTCGGCATGACCATGGCACCCCACAGCCATTTTTCGGAAATATCGTGAATGAAAGTGACCGGCAAACGCACACTGTGAAGCGTGTCGTCTGGCAGCATCGTGGTTTCGTCGGCGTCGAATTGGTTCGCTGCATAGCCGAGATACGCGATCAGATGCATGTTTTCGCGGTTCAGGGGAAGGACCGGGGCCCAGAGACGGAATTCATCCGAACTGACGTCTCCCGGAAGACTTTCGAAATCCGAGGCGAAGCAGTGGGTGTAGGATGTGGTGACCGCCGGGTAGCTGGGAAGTTCGGTATCGGAGGTGTCGCGGCCAAACCTGAGATAAGGCGGGCCGATCCATTTCTGCTCACCGAAACCGGAATCCGAGGCGGGAGCGGATGGGGCCTCACCGGCGGAAAGCAACGCGACGAGGCCGGTGGAAAGGATGGCGATTTGAATTGCGGTCTTCATATAATCTATTTCGCAGAAAAGCCGTGCTCATACAACTGCCAAGATTCACCGGGCTTCGGTGCAGGATGTCGGTGACCTCGGAAAAGGTCCCTCGCCTTGCCGTCAGGGAGGCGGGTTTTCCGGTGCAACACGGCGGTCATTGACCGCGGCGGAGTCATCTCCTTAACTGCTGCAGATGAATCTCCTCAACGGTGACTGTTTGGCAATGCTCCCCTCCCTCGGGGACGGGAGCATTGATCTGGTGGTCACCTCGCCGCCCTACAACCTGGGCATCAGCTACAAGTCCTTCAAGGACACCGCTCCGCGAGAGGAGTTCCTTGCTTGGTGCCATGCGTGGGCCGCGGAGGTGAAACGCGTGATGACGGATGACGCCTCGTTTTTCCTCAACGTCGGCGCGGCTCCTGCGAATCCGCTCCTGCCTCACCAACTCATTCTCGCCCTCACCGGTGGAAACGATCCGTTATTCTTGCTGCAGAACACGTTTCACTGGCTCAAATCCGTCACCATCGAGACCCCCGCCGGAGAACAGGTCAGCGCCGGGCATTTCAAACCGATCAACTCAAAGCGCTATGTCAACGACTGCCATGAGTATGTCTTCCATCTGACAAAAACCGGCGACGTTCAACTCGACCGCCGCGCTGCCGGGGTTCCTTACGTTCACAAGTCCAACATCGCCCGCTGGGGCCACACCGGTGGCGCCGACCTGCGCTGCCGTGGCAACAACTGGTTCATCCCTTATGAAACCATCCAGTCGCGCGATAAGGAACGCCCGCATCCGGCCACTTTTCCCGTCGCTCTCGTCGAGCAATGCATCCGTCTCCATGGCAAGGGCGCGGAAACCCGTCTGCTCGATCCGTTCCTCGGCATCGGCACTTCCGCCGTCGCCGCCAGCAGGCAGAAGCTCGCCTCCTTCACCGGTATCGAACTCGACGCCCACTACCTCGAAACCGCCCGTTCGCGCCTCGCCGAGGAAGCCGAACGCGATGCCAGCGAGCTGCCTCTGGGGATTTGACCCGCCCGCCGCGAGAATGAGAAGGGCCGGCGACAGGCCCGCACTCGTGAAGCCGCTCTCCCGTCCGGGAAAGAGCGGTGCTCACCAATCGTCGGTCCCCCTTTTTTCATCGAGCGCCAGATCGTAAATATTGAACTCGATCCGGTTGAATGCGGCGGTTTTGAAGGTGGCGGTTCCGAAGTTTTGGCTGGAGCCGGTGAGGGTGTCATCGTCCACACCATCCAGCCTGAAGACGAATGACGAGCCGTCCGGGAGTGATGCGCGGATGTCGCCGTTCCGGCGGATGCAGCGTTCGAGATCAACTTTTTTGAGAGCCACCGTGCGGAACCTGCGGATTGGAGCCTTGAAGTCCCCCAACGGAGTTTTCACGGAGATCATGCCGTCCTCGATGGACGTCACCTCGCCTTCCAAACGATCGCCGTTTGCGAGTTCCATCTGGTTTTCCTTTGTGGTTTCCGTTTCCTCTGGCTCTGGAATGTCGCGCTGTTCCTGAAAACCGAAGCGGCGATTCATCCCGACCCTCAGTTCGGGCATTTGATCGACGAGACCATCCCACTCGGTGACCCCGATTCCGGAAATCCGTATCGGCAAGGATTTGGCGGACACAAAGTGCAGGCATGAGCCGAATCTGTTTTTGGCAATGTCCGGGTCCGTCCACACCTCGATGATGCGGTCGTTGATGAAGAGGCAGACTTTGCCGGATTTCCGGCTGGCCCGGATCTGGATCTTCACCTTTTCGTCCTCTCTGAGCGCCTGCGAGTGAGTGCTGCCAAGAAAGCTCCGGGTCTTGCAGTTTCGGAGATAGACGCTGCTGCGTTGGAACGAGAGTTCGTAGCCGGAGTCGGGGTTTTCCGAACTGGGTTGATCCGAGAACAGAATGACCTTGAGCTGGATCGAATCGCTCTTCCACGCCACGTCAAAGGTGACGGTGCATTCCTCCGGTAGGAGATCGTCTTTGGCGATGCC
>JBFEQB010000052.1:0-21306 GCA_041549835.1 Luteolibacter sp.
ATGCGCACCACAAACGAGCTGCCGTCCGGCTGGGTGTAGGTGAAGCGGTCGCCGTTAAAGGGGATGGCCTGGGCCACGCCGTTCAGCGCCAGCAGCAGAGCCAGCAGGCCCAATGCCCGGAGAAATTGGCCCGGGACTCGGCGGAAGGATTCGAATCCCTGGCAAGATGCGATACTCTCACATCCGCATGCCGCGCCTTTTTCTGGATACTGTGTTGGGTCTTTCTTCATTTCGAAATCAGGTCATCTCCCTAGCCGCCTTGCTCATTTTTGGGCCGGATGGAGTGGCAGGGTCCGACAGTGGATAAGAGGACCAATGGGGCGTAGCAAGCCATTTGTCCGCGCCTGAATGCGCCCCCATCCAGAGCAACACTCGGGTTCCCCACGCTTAAAGAGGTCCCGGAGAAAAGGATCCAAGGCTCCCCCCTCACAATGAGACGTCGGCACCTTCCTCCGCCTTTTGTCCCCTCTTTGGCTTCGCCCAAGCGGCCCCCAAACCCAACATCGGCCACAGGATCGATCACCTCGAATGGACAGTCATCCAAACAAACGACCCATCCCCCAAACTTTGGACCAGACCCGGGGAACCAAAAACCTCCCGCAAGGGGAAGGGGAGGTTTTTGATGGTCGGGCTGGTGGGATTCGAACCCACGACCCCTACACCCCCAGTGTAGTGCGCTACCAGACTGCGCTACAGCCCGTTGCCGTGAACGGACGGCGAAAGAAACAGGGCAAATGCGGATTGGCAAGCACGGAAAATCATGAGATTCCATGCGCCGCATGAATCGAATCAAGACCGCCATCGTCGGAGCCAGCGGCTACACCGGAATCGAGTTGCTCCGCCTGCTTCTGATCCATCCGGGCGTGGAGTTGGTGGCGGCGACTTCCCGTCAGGAAGCCGGCAAGGCCCTTGGCGATGTCTTCCCCCGCTTTCGCAAGGCTCCCGGCTCCGATCTCGCGTTCATCGAGCCGGATCCGGACGCGATCGCCGCGACCGGTGCTCAAGCCGCCTTCCTCGCGCTGCCGCACGGCGTGGCGGCGGAGATCGCGCGCGCACTACTTGAGCGCGGCCTGCGGGTGATCGACCTGAGCGCGGATTTCCGGCTACGTGACGCGGCGGTGTATAAGGAATTCTACGGCCAAGCCCATCCGGCCCCTGACCTGCTGGCGGAGGCGGTTTACGGCCTGCCGGAAATCCGGGCGGAGCAAATCCGCGCCGCGCGACTGGTGGCATCCCCCGGGTGTTACCCGACGAGCATCCTGCTGCCTTTGCTTCCCCTGCTGCGCGAAAACCTCATTGATCCTGCGACCATCATCGCCAACTCCATGAGCGGCGTCAGTGGTGCCGGCCGGAAGGCGGACCTGACCCTCCTGTTTTGCGAGTGCAATGAAAGCACCCGTGCTTACGGCGTGCCGAAACACCGGCATCTCTCGGAAATCGAGCAGGAACTCGGCCTCGCCGCCGGCGAAACCGTGGTCATCAGTTTCATTCCGCACCTGATTCCGGTGAACGCCGGCATCGCCACCACCACCACCGCAAAACTCCGCGATGGAGTGACGCCCGAAGCGATCGATGCCGCGCTGGAAAACGCTTACCGGAATCAGCCCTTCGTGCGCCTGCTCGGCCAGGGTGGCTGCGCGGACACAAAAAACGTCACCCGCACGAACTTCGTCGATATCGGCTGGCAGCACGACCCACGCACCGGCCGGGTGCTGTTGATGAGCGCCGAGGACAATCTGGGAAAAGGTGCCGGCGGACAGGCGGTGCAGAGCTTCAATCTGATGTTCGGACTTTCCGAGACTGATGGATTGCAAAATTTTTAACAGTAGCCCACGCTCCGCCGCTCTTCCCCTTTCCCCATGGATTTTCCGGTTACCCGCATCAAAGGTGGCGTCGGCGCGCCTGTTGGTTTTTCCACCAGTGCCGTGAGCTGCGGCATTAAGAAACCCAACGCCGACCGTCTCGATCTCGCCCTGATTTACTCGGACCGCCCCTGCAGTTCCGCCGGCACTTTCACCACCAACCGGGTGAAAGCGGCGCCCGTCCGCGTCTCCCAGACTCACCTCCGCAAGGGCGACCTGCGCGCCGTGATCGTCAACTCCGGAAATGCCAACGCCTGTACGGGCGTCCAGGGCATCCATGACGCCAAAGCCATGTGCAAGGCGGTCGCCAAACCACTCGGCCTCAATCAAACCGAGGTCGGTGTGGCCTCCACCGGCGTGATCGGCCTGCCGATGCCGATGATGCGAATCGAACCGAAATACGAGAAACTGCTGGCCGGGCTCGGCCCGAAAAACGGATCGGATGTCGCCGCGGCGATCCTCACCAGTGACACCCGCGCGAAGGAAATCGCGATCTCCTTCGATCTCGGTGATCAGCGCGTCCGCCTCGGTGGCTGTGTCAAGGGCGCTGGCATGATTTCCCCAAGCATGGCCACCATGCTCTGCTTCATCACCACCGATGCGAACATTCCCAGCGCCACGCTCCGCAAGGCCGTGCTCGAATGCGTTGAGGACAGTTTCAATCGCATCACCATCGATGGTGACATGTCCACCAACGACACCGTGATCATGCTCGCCAATGGCGCGTCCGGAATGTCGCCGGTCCGGCGCAACGGCAAACGCTGCAAGCAGTTCCGCCGTGCGCTGCGCTGGTTGATGCTGGAACTCGCCAAGGCGGTGGTCCGGGATGGCGAGCGCGTCACCAAATTTGTGACCGTCCATGTGAAGGGCGCCCGCACCTATGTCGATGCCAAGAAGGTCGCCGAGGCCGTCTGCAAATCCGCCCTGGTGAAATCCTCATGGAATGGCGGCGATCCCAATTGGGGCCGCATCATCCATGCTGTTGGCTACTCGCGCGCCCGCATCCGCGAGGAACTCATCGACATTCACATCGGGGGCAAGGCCGCGTGCATCGGCGGCCTTCAGGCCGACACTCCGATGGATGCGCTCCGCACGGCCGTCGCCGGGCCCGAGATCGAGATCGCGATCGATCTCAACCAAGGCAGCGCGGATTACACGATGTATTCCAGCGATCTCTCACCGGAGTATATCGATTTCAACCGCTCGGAATACGCCTATTGGAAACAGGCGCGCAAGGACGGCTTGGTGTGATCACCTCCTTCCGGCGGCCTCGCACAGCGAGCGGGCGCGGGCCAGCGACCCGAGGTTGAACACTTGCGTATAGCCGATTGCCCGTAGTTTCCGGCAGGCCATCGCGCTGCGGGTGCCGCTCTGGCAGTGGAGGAAAACCGGCGCGCTCTTGTCCGGTGCCACGGCGGGGATTTGCTCCGCCACCACGTCCAATGGCAGATTGATCGCGCCTCGAATGGAGTCGGATGAAAATTCGGATGCGCTCCGCACATCGATCACCATGGCACCGGCGGCAAGCAGCCGCCGTGCGTCATCCGCGGGCACTTGGGAGCGCTGTTTGAGAATGATCACCACCAGGATGACCGCCGCCAGAAGGATCCATGCCCATGGGATTTGCATGTCCCAGAACTCCGGCGGATTGCTGCAAATGTCAAGCGATGCGGACTCCGCCCGCCGATTCAAGCGAGGCTCTCGATGCGGAACACCACCGGATCGCTGTTGATGCAATCAAGTGCTTCGATTTCCGCGAGCGCCGCCTGAAGTTTGCCAAAGGGGCAGGTATGAAGCAGGAACACCATGTCCACGAATTCCGCATCGGGATTCGAGGGATTGACCGGCGAATGGGTGCCTGAAATGCCGATCCGGTGATTCGCGAGGATGTTCGCGATTTCAGCGATCACGCCCGGACGATCCGTGACATCAAACCGCACGTAATACGCCGTGGAAGTCTCGCTCACAGGAAGGACGTGGCCCTTCTCACGATACGGAAGGAAACCCCGGTGCCCGGACACGTGCCCGAGAGAACGCGCGGCTTCCACCAGATCGGCCACGACCGAGGATGCGGTGGGGTCCTGGCCGGCACCACGGCCGTAGAACAACGACTCACCTGCCGCATCGCCATGCACGGCGACGGCGTTGAACACGCCATGCACGGAGGCGAGGATGTTGGATTTTGCGATGAACGAGGGCTGGACGCGGAGTTCCACGGAACCATCCGAGTGCTCACGGATCACGGCTAACAACTTGACCACGTAGCCAAGGCTTTTGGCAAAATGAATGTCAGTCGGCCGGACCTGCTCGATGCCCGAAACGTGGACGGACGCGGGATCGATCGGGAATCCGTAGGCGAGTGTGGCGAGAAGGATCGCCTTGTGGGCGGCATCCCAACCATTGACATCGAGTGCGGGATCGGCCTCGGCATAACCGAGCGCCTGGGCCTCGGCGAGAGCGGCTTCGAAGGTCAGGCCAACGTCGGTCATGCGGCCCAGAATGTAATTCGAAGTGCCGTTGATGATGCCGGAAAACGAAATGATGCGGTTGCCGATGAACGAGTCCTGCACCGTGCGGATGATCGGAATGCCGCCCGCCACGGCGGCCTCGAAGTGAATCGGGGTCCCGGTTTCCTTGGAGAGCGCGAACAACTCAACGCCGCGCTCGGCAAGCAACGCCTTGTTGCCGGTGACCACCGGTTTTTTCGCCCTCAGGGCGGCGGCGACAATCTCGAACGCGTCGCTCGTGCCCCCGATCAACTCGACGACGATATCCACGGCGGGGTCCTCCACAAGAGCACGCCAATCGGTGGTGAAAACGCCCTCGGGAATCGCACCGGTGATGGCACGGGCCTTTGCGGGATCCCGGACAAGGATTTTCTCGATGCGCAATCGCACATTGCCTCCGGTGCGCCCGGTAATGAGAGCACCGTTCCGTTCGAGGGTGTTCCACACGCCAGAACCAACGGTCCCGAATCCGGCCAAGCCAATGCCGAGGGATGAGTAGGAGTTCATGGGGCGGAGTCTGGTCACCCGCCGCGCATTCTCCAAGCCAGAACAAGCGGAAATTTCAGGCCTACCGGATCACACCGAGCTGACGCTCCGCTTCGAGCCAATCGTTGTGGGAATCTCCGGGGAGACCCATTTCAATACGGCGGCGGTAGATCAGATACGCGGCGCGGGCGATCGCATCGGTGGTGGGCTTCGGGGCTGGCTTCGCAGCCTTGGCCGCAGGAGATTTGGCGACTTTCCGAGCAGCGACCTTGGTGGTGGTTTTCTTCGCCGCCTTTTTCGCCGCCTTTTTCGCGACCGGTGTTGCGGTTTTTACGGGAGCTTTGGTGGCGGATGCCGTTGTTTTCTTTGCAGTCTTTTTCGCAGCCATGGTGGTGAGTGATTGAAATCGCGGGAAAGCACAAGGAGTGCCAGCCCCAAGCCTATTCACACATTCCCGGGATTGCCAACCCATATCACCTGCGTAAAGTGGGGCCATGGCCAACGGCTATTCATGGAGTGAAGTGCGCGGCGGGCGAACCTATCGTTTGCCCGGCCCCGAGCATTTGGGATGGTGGGCCACCGTCGCGATGCTGCTCTCCATCCTCCTACACGTCGCGGTATTCTTCGCCTTGGACCACATGAAGATCGCCCTCAAATTCGAGCAGGCGCGCGAACTCAACACCGGGAGCATCAACGTCCGGCAGGTGGAGATCCGCCCGATGGAAGACCAGGTGTCCGCTCCTCCCGAAGAAGTGGTCCAGCCACCCGCCGACACGGCGGCGCTGCTAGAAGAAGTCGAACTCCTCGCCGCCCTGCCAAAAGATCAGGAAATTGACATCAAGCCGGACATCGAGGAGGCGGAGTATGCGCTGCAAATGAAGAACCCGGCAGCCGGGGGAGATCCCGCAGCCGTCGCGATGGACCCCTCATCCGGTCTTGAAGTGGACACCGACCTGCCGGAACTTGGTCGCGAACCGGAATCTCTCAAGCCAGCTGAAATCGGCCAGGTGACCGTGGATCCCGGCGCCGTGCAGATGGACGACGACCTGGGAAAATTCACCGAAGACCTGATCAGGCGTGGCGCGAATGGAAAAGTCGAACAGGGCGCCTTGGACGGCATCGCATCGCTCGACGACCTGCTGGACCTGCCACCTAACATCCTGCTTTCCAAAAAGACGATGTTGCCGAGCGACCTGTTGTTTGAATTCAACAAGGCGGAACTCCGGGAGAGTGCCAAAGTCGGACTCATGAAACTCGCCTTGCTGATGGACCGGAATCCGAACCTTTACTGCTGGATTGAAGGCCACACCGATCTCGTCGGCGGTGATGAGTTCAACCTCAAACTTTCCATCCGCCGTGCAGAAGCGGTGAAGGCCTATCTGGTGCAATCACTGCGGATGGATGCGGCGCGAATCAGCACCCGCGGGTGCGGCCGCTACGAACCGCTGGTGATCGCCGGCACACCCGAAGAACAAGCCGCGAACCGCCGGGTGGAAATCCGCATGCGCAAAACCCCGCCGACCGGAGAACAACTCAAAATCGCCCCCAAAAAAGCGAGCGTCGTAGAGGAGAACCCACCGCCGAAAGCCGTGTTGGTGAAACCGAAACGCGCCCTGCCGGTGGAAGAGGAACCCGCTCCTCCCCGCGCGAGTCCGGTGCCTCAAGCCGCTCCGAGCGATCCGGCTCCACCACGCGCCCTGCCGGTGGGAGAATGAGCGCCGCATGGGCTGGCGTAAAACACGACACCGCTCAGGCGGCCCCGCCTCCGGGAGATTCAGCGACTTCATCGTTACCGT
The DNA here is from genome assembly GCA_041549835.1 of Luteolibacter sp. Taxonomy (GTDB): domain Bacteria; phylum Verrucomicrobiota; class Verrucomicrobiia; order Verrucomicrobiales; family Akkermansiaceae; genus Luteolibacter. Next base: position 6,652 of record JBFEQB010000052.1, read on the forward strand.
GTGCCGATCGGTCGATTTTCAACGGAACCCAAAGTGTAAAACGACTGCCGGCACCCGGTGAGCTGTCGATTTCCAGCCCGCCACCCAGCCACTCCAACCGTTCACGGATGCTGAAGAGACCGAAGCCACCGGCCGAGCCCTCGCGGGCCCGGACTTCCTCCGGATCGAAGCCACGGCCCTCATCGCTCACCTTGATCTTCAAGATGTCCCCGTCCGTCCGCCACATGTGCAACTCAGCGGCTCTCACCCCCCCGTGTTTGACGACGTTGAAAAGCAACTCACGCACGCAGCGAAACAAGGTGGAGCCCACCTCCGGGCAGGGATCCACGGGGTCCTCGGCATTGACCCGAACTTCCATCGCGTATTTCTCGCCACACCAGGTCCGCAACCATTTGAGGGCGGCGGCCAAACCACATTGCTGCAGAACCGGGGGGCTCAACTCCGCCGTGAGTGAACGGGCGGCCTTGATCGAATCCCTGAGAATCCCCTCGATGTGGTTGAATTCCTCCTCATCGCCCGCACCCGCAATCTTCGATTTCAAGATACCGAGATTCAACACGGCAGCGACGAGCATTTGTTGCAGATCCTCGTGAATCAAATCCGCGATCCGCCTCCGCTCGCGCTCTTCCGCATGGCTCAGCTCACCGGCCAAGGCGCGCAATTGCAGGCTGCGCACCTGCAATTGTTCGGTCCGTTTCCGAACCCGGGCTTCCAGTTCCTCGCGGGCGGCCTTGCGCTCACTGATATCCGAGAAGGCCACCACGATGGTTCCAGGATTGGTCTGGAATGCGGTGACCTCGAAATATCCGGAGACGACTCCGTCATCGTAGGCGATGTCAAACTGCCGGGGGCCAAGCTCTCCTTTAGCGATCGCCCGATACATGGCCGGGACCTCGGTGTTCACCAGATCCGGAAACGCCTCCTCGAGGGGGTTACCGATCAATTCACCATGCCGGATACCGAGTTCCTTGTCAGCCGCGTCATTGGCTTCAATCAGAATCAAACGGTCATCCTCCCCGAGGCGGTAGAGATACATCGCCGTGGGCGAGGATTCCACGATGCTGCGGAATTTCCTCTCGGACCGTTGCAGCGCGTCCAGCGCCGCTTTTTTCTCGCTGATGTCGCGGGCCACGGCGTACATCAACCCGTCGCCGTAGGGGGTGACCCGCCATTCCAACCACCGGTAACTGCCATCGGCGCAGCGATAGCGATTTTCGAAATCCTTGACTTCCTCGCCCGCCTTGAGACGAGCCAACGCCCCGCAGGTGGACTGCTGGTCGTCCGGATGCACAAAGCACAGAAAACTACAACGGGTCAGTTCTTGGTGGCTGTAGCCTAAAACCCGCTCAAACGATGGGTTCACCCGCCGGAACCGACCGTCGCTGCCCGCGATCCCGAGCAGATCATGGGAGAGGTCGAAAATCCGCTCCAGATCCTCATGTTTCTTCTGCACCGCAGCTTCCACACGCCGTTGCTCGGTGATGTCCATGGCGGCCACGCGGCAGATCATGCCATTGGGTGAAAGCGCACCCGTCAGGCGGCAAGTCACGGCGGGTCGACCATCCCCGACCAACACCACCTCAACGGGGAGCGGTGCCTCACCGTTGAAAATCCGTGCCAGGAAGCGCTCGAAAGCCTGCCGGTTTTCCGGCGCCACAAGATCCGCGAAACGGGCTCCAGGCAATGGAGTCCGTTCCCGCCCCAGCATGCGCGCGCCCATCAAATTCAGCTTGCGGATGAGGCCGCTCCCGGAGAGCGAGAAATAACCGACCGGCGCGAAATCATAGAGCTCCGCCATGAGCTCGGTGTTCTCTTCCAGTTCGCGGCGCGCTTCGATCAGTTCCTCGTGCTGCAATTCCAGCTCCACCTGGTGGACCATCAGCTCATGCACCGTCCTGGACATTTCCACAGGATCGAGAGGCGTGGCGGCTTGTGGGCGACCTTCCGCCAAGCGATCTTCCGCCATTTGCCGCCACGGACCGCCCGCGCCATGGTTTTCTTCCCCGCTCATGATTTTTCGCCTCTTCCGGCCTCCGGTTTTGCGGCCGCCGCTTGCAGCCGCGATTTGCAACCCTCCAACTCGTCCGCGATGTTTCTTCTCTCGGTGACGTCGAGAAACGTGATGACCAGACCGTCGATCATGCTTTCCTTGGTGCGATAGGGAATGATCCGGGCGGCGAACCAGCGTCCGTCGCTTGTGGGAATGTCCTTCATCATAGGAGTCAGCGTCCGCAGCACCTCGCGGGTGTCCTGAGCCAGACCGGGGTATTCGAGACGTGAAACGATGTCGGTGACCGGCCGCCCCACATCGCTCGGGACCAAATTGATGATGTCCGCCATCTGCGGGGCGAACCAGCGGACGTTGAGATCATTATCCAGAAACAGCGTGGCGGTGTCCGTGCTGCTCAGAAGATTCTTCATGTCGTTGTTCGTCCGCGAGAGATCCTGCAGCTTGGTCATCAGGTCCTGGTTCACCACTTGCAACTCCTCGTTCATCGCCTGCATTTCCTCCTTGGAAGTGGTGAGTTCCTCGTTCATCGACTGAAGCTCCTCATTGGCGGACTGAAGTTCCTCATTGGAGGATTTGAGCTCCTCACCCGTCGTCTGCATTTCCTCCCTGAGCACCTGCAGTTCCTCCTGCGCGTGGCGGAGTTCACGGCTCATCTCAGCCAAACGGGTGTTCGGCTTCGCTGACTTGACCGGCTTGACTTCGGAAGCCGTTTCGCCAGCCGCTTCCGTGAACAGCACCATCACCATTCCCTGCAAGGATGCGGGCTCCGTGATGGGATGCACTGTGATGTCCACCCGCCCCTTCGCCGGGTCAGATTCCACCTGCAGATTCTTTGCGACGACGACTTCCTTGGTCCGGATCGCCCTGCGGAACACCTCGAACAAGATGTGATTCAATTCGCCCCGAGCCATCACAAAGAGGTTCCAATTCGCCCGGCCGGCCGCAGGTTCGAGGTAACGGTTCGTCCTGCCGTTGATGTAGAGAATGTCTCCCGATTCGGAAACCAAGACCGCTGCCGGCGCGTAATGTTGCAGCAGAAATCCATTTGCCTGCGTCTGAATATCCATGACCGGAGGCGGTCCATGCGCCACCGCCGCGACCGCCCCGCCGCGACCGGAGGGAAGGGTGAAGGCCACTGGAAAATGCATGCGTTCCAAGGGTGCGGAGGTTTCCACACGCCTGTAAATCCGCTCCTTGCCTGCCAGCGGCGCGAACAGATCGGTCGCCGGGCCGATGGTTTCCGCATTTCCCAGAACCAGAAACCCGCCTGGGTTGAGACAATAGTGGAACAGCGGCAGCAGTTTCTTCTGCATCTCCGCGTGAAAATAAATCAACAGGTTCCGGCAACTCAGAATGTCCAGTTTGGTGAACGGCGCGTCGGAAATCAGGTTCTGCGTGGCAAACACCACCATCTCGCGGATCTTTTTGCCCACCCGGTAGCCACCCTCTTCACGAGTAAAAAACCGCCGTAACCGCTCCTCCGAAACATCCTTCTCAATGGTCACCGGATAAAGGCCCATCCGCGCCCGATCAATGGCATCCTTGTCCAGATCCGTCGCGAATATCTGAAGCCTCATCCGCTGCGCGGCCTCCACCGCATCCATCGCCTCCATGAAGACCATCGCCAGGGAATACGCTTCCTCGCCCGTCGAGCAGCCCGCCACCCAAGCGCGCAGCGTCGCCCCATCCGGGCGCTCGTGGATCAGCTCCGGCATCACCACGGTCTCCAGCCGGTCCCACACCGGTGCATCGCGAAAAAACCCCGACACACCGATCAACATCTCGCGGAACAACAACTCCACCTCCTGCGAATTCTCCCGCAAATAGCGCACGTAATCGGTGACCGCGCCCAAGTGATGGAGGTTCATCCGCCGCTCGATGCGCCGCCACAGAGTACTGCTCTTGTAGGCCGAGAAATCATAGCCGGTCTGCCGCCGCAACAAGATCAACACCTTTTCCATGCCTGACCCCCCCTTTGGATCCGCATCCGGCTCTTCGGACGGCATGGTCACCAACAACCCATGGCGGAAGTATTCGGCGATTCGATCCGGAAGTTCCTCCGCCGGAGCGATCACGTCCGCAACCCCCTCATCAATCGCGCTCCTCACCATGCTGTCGAACTTGGCCGATGCCGGATCCTGCACGAACACCACACCGCATTGTTCCTTGATCGCCCTTGCCCCTGCGGAGCCATCCATCCCCATTCCGGACAAAATCACAGCCGCACTCCGCTGACGCCAATCCTCCGCCAGGGACCGGAAAAAAAAGTCGATCGGCTGGCGCGGGCCGCTCTCCACCGGATGCTCCAGCAAGAACAGAACACCATGTAAAATGGATAGATCCCGATTTGGTGGAATCACATACACACGGTCCGGCACCACCGTCATCCCGTCCTCAATCCGGCATACCGGCAGCTCTGTGCGCCGCTGCAGCAACTCCGGCAGCATGTCCTCATGTTGCGGGTCGAGATGCTGCACCACCACGAAGGCCATTCCACTGTCCACCGGCACATGCTTCAAAAACGACTCCAACGCCTCCAACCCCCCCGCGGAGGCTCCCAGAGCGACAATGGGAAACGGTGGCGTTTCCTCCAAACCATGACTCCGCCGCTCCGGCAATTCGGCACTCTTTCCCAAGGCCACGGATTCCTCATCCGACTGCTTCATGGGCCGAAGCTATCACCCCTTCTCATCCTTTGGCCATCCAATTTCATGTGGAGCCCGAAGCCCTTCGGAAGGGTGAACCATCTGGAATCACTTGGAATCCACGCGTAAGCGATCCCCGTAACCGACCCCGCTTTTGCCGCCCATCCCGACGCGCTGAAACACCCAATTGGCGCATGGTTTCCCCACCGCTACGCTTCGTTGGCGGCAACACAGTGGCGGGATCCCACCCACCATGCAACCGTCCCGCCCAACTACCATGAGCGACCCGATCACACGCAATTTCAACGCCTCCCTCCAAAAAACCTATGAATGGCTGGAGGATGTGGCGGCAGCCCTTCCTTTCGGAGACCGGCAGACCGCCTATCACGTGTTGCGCAGTGTTCTACACACCTTGCGCGACAGACTTACCGCGGAAGAGGCCTGCGATCTTGCGGCGCAATTTCCCACCCTCCTTCGCGGCATCTATTTCGAAGGCTGGTCCCCCGCGAACAAACCAGTGAAAATGAACAAGATCGCATTCCTTGATCGAGTCAACACACTGACCTCGCCATTCGCCGAAAACCTGCCCCCGGAGCAATGCGTCTCCGCGGTATTTGGTGTTCTGCGCAAGCGCATTGAGGACGGGGAAATCTCCGAGATCCAAGGTGCCATGCCCCGGACATTCCGCGAATTATGGCCGGACGATTGAATGCCGGTTCCCACTGATCCATAAAACCACGCCCTTCCGCGGTGAATTCCCGGAAGGGCGCGTTCGCATACCCGCGTCTCAGAAACAGCCAACCTCGCAATGACTCGAGATAAAGCGCTTGAGTTGAGCGATGTTATCCAACTCCTGGGTCTTCAGCCCTTTCCAGAAGCGCTGCAGGTCCGGGTCGCTCTCCGCGTTGGCGATGTATTGATCGTAGCGCCAATAGGCGTCGAGCCGTTTGCTGAGCTCATGAATCATGTCATGATCGTGATCCTCGGCGGCCTTGCTTTCGCCGATATGCGTCATTTCTTTTTCAGCTGCCAGTGTCATGGTGTGTCCTTTCGCTTGTTGGTGTTGATACCCCGCCACTGTCACGGACCGGGCTTTCGGTTTGCAGTCTACTCCAATGCGCGGATCCGCGAAATCGGCACCCTCGCGCATCTCAAATCAGGAAAATCCGCAGTCAGGTGTCAGCTGACCCGGCAACCCCATCACCAGCGAGTGAATGAAACCCACCCACCAGAAAGCCCGCGTACGCGGAATCACTAGCCACCTCGTCTCGATTTCCCGACTCTGATGCAGGGAACCTCCCAATTTCACAAGCCACTCGGGGCCCCTAGGCTTGCCGCCGTGAAAACATTCCCCTCCCCTGAAATCATCAAATCTTCCCCCGAAAAAATGATCAGCCGCGGCATCCTTGAGATCCCTAAAAACGCCAGATCCATCATCGTTTTCGCCCACGGTCCCGGTAACAGCTGCCTCAGTCCACGTAACCGCCTCGTCGCCCGGTCACTCCTCCACAAGGGCTTCGCCGTCCTCCTCCCCGACCTCGCGGACCGCCGCGAAAAAACCAGTGATCCCGCCGCTCCGCAGGACCAGGAATACATCAACCGCATCGCCGCCCGCCTGACCTCCGTCATCGACTGGCTCGGGAAAAACCGCAAGACCCGCGATCTATGCATCGGTCTCTTCGGTGCCCGCACCGGTGCGGCCGCCGCCATGATCGCAGCCGCCAACCGCCCGGACCTCGTCCGCACCGTCATCTCCCGCGGCGGCCGCCCGGATCTCGCTGAAGAGGTCCTCGGCAAAGTACTTGCACCCACCCTGATGATCGTCGGTGCCAAAGACCGCGCCCACATCGACCACAACCGGCAAGCCTGCGGCAAAATGCGCGACCGACCGATGCTCGAGCTCATCCAAGGAGCGAATCACTTCTTTTCAGAACCTGGAATGATCGAAAAAGTGGCGTCGATGTCGTATCTTTGGTTCCACCGGAATCTCGCGATGTGCAGCTGAGCGGAAGCATGGAGTTCGCCGAGGGCGTTTCCCGTCCGCTTCCGTTTTGCCGATCTTGATCACCGGAAACCCGATCCCGGCCCGCATCGGTACCGCGCTCTCAAGGGTGACCTCCAGCCTCGCCGTGAGGCACCGACCGGCCCCCATTCACCCGGTTTCCGCTCAAAGTGCCGCCGCGGCGGCCACCGGCCCGAGCAGCCCGCCCATACCATTCGCCAACCGACCTAAGGAACGCCCGGACGCACCGATCAGGTGGCAGGAATTAAGCGAAAGCAGCAATCCCGCCAGCGCGAGCCATCTCCAGCATCGTTTCATGCGATCGAGAATGTCCGTCAACCCGGGTGAGTCAAGGCAAGCGTGCCTCCCGCATTTTCCGGAGGAAATCAAATGCAGGCAACCGGTGTCCAACGAGTCCCTGCGGAAGATCAAAACCCATGGAATCATCTCGGGGAGAAGCGGATTCCACCCTCCATGAGCTTATGCTTGAATGGCCATGGTCGAATGGCTGGCCCCTCACCCCCATTACCAAACAGCCACTCAAAACGAACTGGTAGCAGAGGGCGGATTTGAACCGCCGACCAAAGGCTTATGAGTCCTCTGCTCTACCACTGAGCTACTCTGCCAAGTTCATTGCCAGGCGGAAACCCGCGCCGGGAGGCAGGTCGTTACCTGCCGACATCGGGATTGTCCAACGGAAATTTCTGCTCAGCGGCCTTTTCGCAGCGTCCCGGCCGGACGGATCCCTGTGGAGCCGTCAGAAAGGAACCTCATCGTCGAAATCATCATCCTTGCGGAGTTCCGAAAGGTCGGGCTCCGCACCGGACGCCGGCGCGGCCTGGCCGCGAGGCGCCTGTTTGGCGGAACCCGATGTGCCATCGGCGGCTTGGATTTTCCAGCAGGAGAGGTTCACGAAATACCTGCCGTTGTATTCGTTGCCGCGGATGTCGAAATTCACCTGCACTTCCTGACCGGCTTCGAACGCATCGAGCAGCGAGCACTTGTCTTTCACCACCTCGAACTTGAGGTCCTGAGGGTATTTGTCATGCGCGGTCGTGACCACGAATTCACGTTTCGTGAAACCGCTCGCAAAGCTCTGAACTTCGCTGATGACTTTGATTTTTCCTGACGTCTCGTACATGCCCGCGACTGTTTCTTCCGGTGGGCCGACTGTCAAACCCTCGGTGTGGAAATGCCTGCAGCCCGAAACGGTCAGGGTTCAGCCGCAGTCGACTTGCAACGCCCTTGACTCCGACCAAGCGCTTGAATACACGGCATCTGCCCAAGACAAAGAACTCATTCCCACACCAATGATTACCAAAGCATTCCGCCACGTCCTCGGTCCGATTTTTGGGATACTTGCCTGCCTTGAGAGTGGAGCGCAGGTCATCACCTACACCTTCCCCGCGGAGTATCCGACCAGCCCGGTCTATGCGGCCACGGTTGCGGGAACCGCCGTGCCCGCATTGGGAACCGAGCGCGGAGCATTTCTGAGTTTCGGCATGCGCGGGCCGGTTGAGGTGGTGGTCAAGCTCGGGAGGGTGCCCAAGGAGGTGGTGGTGCGGCCGCTGGCTGCCGGAATCAAGGCGGAGATCCAGGGCGAGACGTTCCGCTTCCTGCTCCCCCGCCCGATGAACCTGAGTGTGGAAATCGACGGCAACCCGAAGGATGCGCTGCTGGTGTTCGCCAACCCGGAGCTGGCGGATCCGCCGGACAAGAACGATCCGAAGGTCAAGTATTTCGAGGCCGGCAGGATCCATGACGCGGGGGAGATCCTACTTGGCGACGGCGAAACACTCTACCTCGAGGGCGGCGCGGTCGTCCGCGGGCTGGTCCGCGCTCGCGGTGCCCGCAATGTGGCGGTGCGCGGCGCGGGTATTCTCGACGCCACTCAACGGAAGCGGAAAATCAATATGCTGGTGCTGCGCGAATGTCGGGACGCGGTGCTCGAGAACATCATCCTGCTCGATCCGCTCGGCTGGTCAATCCACCTCAGCGGCTCGGAGAACATCCGGCTCTCGAACACCCGGGTCATCGGCTGGCGGGCCAACAGCGACGGGCTGGACATCGAGTATTCCAGCAAGGTGCGGGCGGATGGCTGTTTCTGGCGCACAACCGACGACTGCATCGCCGTCAAGGCGATCTATCCGCCGGGCGTCAAGGACATCCCGTTCGAGGAAATGATCAACCCCGAGACGCTGGGCGGACACAAGGTCCCCCGGATCGAGGGCGATGTGATGGGTGATATCACGATCACCAACTGCGTGCTGTGGAATGATTCCGGCGGCCAGGCCTTTGAGATCGGATTCGAGCTACGCATCGACACGATCCGCGGCATTACTTTTCGCGACAGCGACATCATCCACGTCGGCGGCGGTGCCTTCACGATCCACAATGGCGACCGAGCCCGGATCGAGGACCTGCTCATCGAGGATGTCCGGGTTGAAAACGCTGGCCGTCTGCTGGACTTCACTGTCGGACTCTCCATCTACAGCGACGACTGTCCCGCTCCCTACCGGCGCAGCAACCCGCAGCGCAAGCCCGTCCCCGCCGAGCACCGGCCCGCACACGCCTGCAACCCCTACCAGTGGTATATTCCGGCGGAGGAGGATCTTCCCCGCTTTGAAAACAACCGGGGGCTCGTCCATAATGTCGTCATCAGGAACGTGAACGTAGCCACCGCCACACGCTCGGACTCGATCCTTGACGGTTACAGTGACACGCGCGGCATTTCAAACGTGCTCATCGAGGGCCTCGAAATGGAAGGCCGCCCGATCACTTCCTTCGGGGAGGCGGGCCTGTTTCGCAAGCACGTGCAGGGCCTCCAATTTCGCACCCGGGCGGGCGGGGATATCCCTCCCGCGGAATAAGCCGGGATGAAACGGGGTGGAATGCCCGCCTACGCTGGGCGCCCCAACGCCCGGCCGGTGGGCGAGTCCGGGTTTTGGCGGATTGCGGACGGCAAGCCTTGAGCGACTAGGTTTCCGCCATGCACGCCGCCGCCGGGACCGAGTTCGATCACCCAGTCCGACGCGGCGATGACGTCGAGATGATGCTCGACGACGAGCACGCTGTGCCCCGCGTCACGCAAGCGGAAAAACGCGGCCATCAGGCGCTCGACGTCGCCGAAATGCAGGCCGGTGGTCGGCTCGTCGAAGAGGTAGAGCGTGTGCGGCGCCTGCGGACGAGCGAGTTCGACAGCGAGCTTGAGGCGCTGGGCTTCACCGCCGGAAAGCGTGTTGGCGGCCTGGCCGAGTTTGAGGTATCCGAGGCCGAGTTCCTCGAGGATCGCCAGGATCTTGCGGAGCTTCGGGATGGGCCGGAAAAACCCGAGCGCCTCGCTGACTTGCAAGTCAAGCACCTCGGCGATGGACTTGCCCTTGTAAGTCACTTCAAGCGTCTCGCGGTTGAATCGTTTGCCGCCACATGCGGGACACGTCACCCACGCGTCGGGCAGGAAATGCATCTCGATCTTGAGGCGGCCGTTGCCCTGGCAGCGTTCGCAGCGTCCGCCCGCAGCGTTGAAGCTGAAACGACCCGGGCCGTAGCCGCGTTGTTTCGAGAGCGGGAGCTTGGTGAACAACCCGCGGATGAGATCGAACGCGCCGGTGAAGGTGGCCGGATTCGAGCGCGGACTGCGGCCGATCGGTGATTGGTCGGCGACGACGCATTTTTCGATGAGATCCAGTCCTTCAATCGCATCGTGTTTTCCCGGTGTTTCGCCGGAACCGTGGAAATATCGGGCGAGCGCACGCCGCAGGATGTCGTCGGCGAGGGTGGATTTCCCGCTGCCGCTCGGTCCCGACAGACAAACCAGGCGACCTAGCGGAATGGTGACGTCGAGGTTCCGCAGGTTGTGCTCCCGTGCGCCACGAATGACGAGTGAGCCCGCCGCATCATGTGGCGGCGGTTTACAACCGCCATGCCCGACATCCCCTCTCAGCCACTCACCAGTGGGCGAGTCGAGTTCTCCCGGCGGGCCTGCGGCAAGCACCAGTCCACCAGCCGCGCCGGCACCGGGGCCGATGTCGATGACATGATCCGCAGCGCGGATGATCAATTCATCGTGCTCCACGACGACCACCGTGTTTCCCAGATCGCGCAACCTTGTTAGAGCGCCGATGAGTCTTCCGGTATCCGCGGCGTGAAGGCCGATGCTCGGTTCGTCGAGCACATAGATCACACCTGACAGGCCCGCGCCGAGCTGGGTGGCGAGACGGATGCGCTGGGCCTCGCCGCCGGAAAGCGTGCCGCTCGTGCGGTCGAGCGTCAGGTAATCGAGACCGACTTCTTCCAGAAACGAGAGCCGCTTCCGCACGTCCTGAACAAGGCGCTTGCAGACTTCCAGCTTGGACGGATCCATTTGGAAGCCATCGAGCCATGCATTCGCCTCGGAAACCCCGAGCGCACAGAAATCCTGGATGCCGAGCCAGCGCTTGTTAGTTCCCTCGATCTTCACCGCCAGCCACTCAGGCTTCAGGCGTCTCCCTTCGCAAACCCTGCAGGCGCGGTGGGCCATGAATTTCGCGAGCTTGCGCCGCGTGATCTCGGACTTGGCCTCGCGGTAGCGCTTCAGGGTTTTTTCCGCGTCCTCTCCCACGCTTAACAAATCCGGATCACAGAAGACCTCGGTGCCGAGTCCTTCGCATGCCACGCAGGCACCGATGTGGGAGTTAAAGGAAAAGTGTTTTGGAGAGAGTTCGCCAATGACGAAACCGGTTCGCGGATTCCGATAGGATGTCTGGAAACTGAGATCCCGCCACGCGTCCGCATCCGGCTCCTGAATCGCCGCACGCGCTTCCGCGCCGCAGAGGCGCAGTGCGGCTTCCACCGAGTCCGCCATGCGCGATTCCACACCCGGCCGCACGACGAACCGGTCCACCACGATCTCCACCACCGGCGTGGCTTGCGGCCATGCATTTCCCGCCTCCTCAATTTCCAACACCTCGCCATCCACCCGGACGCGAATGTATCCCTGCCGCCGGAGGTCACCTAACAAACGCGTGGGCTCGCGCAATTCCTCCTCCGGCACCGGGGCCAGCAACATCACCTTGCTCCCCTCCGCCAACGCGGCCAGTGCGCTCACAATGTCCGCCGCGCCCATGCGCTGGAGGCGCTCGCCGGTTTCCGGATCGTGCGGAATACCGGCCGCCGCCCACAGCACGCGCAGGTAGTCGTGGATCTCGGTCGCCGTGGCCACGGTCGAGCGCGGGTTCAGGCCGCCGCCGCGCTGCTCGATGGCAATGGCCGGACTGAGACCTTCGATGGAATCGACGTCCGGTTTCTCCAACTGCTCGAGAAACTGCCGGGCATAGACCGAGAGACTTTCCACATAGCGCCGCTGGCCCTCGGCGTAGAGCGTGTGGAATGCGAGCGACGATTTTCCCGATCCGCTCGGGCCGGTGATCACGACGAGTTTCCCCCGCGGGATATCGATGTCGATATTCCTCAGGTTGTGCTGCCGCGCGCCACGAATCCGGATGAAGTCCACGCGCCAAAGGAAACGCGGCGGCTGCGAACTTCCAAGTTCCAATCACTGCTGGACCGGGCAACCCGCCTCAGTGCCCCAACCGACTGAGCAAGGCGTAGATCATGAGACCCAGCAGCGAAACGCCCGTGGCGAGGAAGAAGAAGCCGAGTGCGCGGTAATAGCCGCGGCGTTTTTTCCAGGTTTCGTGAACCACCCGGTGATTCTCCAGTTCCCCGCTGGCGACCAAGCGGTCATACCAGCGACGGCGCTCCTGCAGCATCTCGGTCTTGGTGATGTGGCCGGAGAAAATCACCATGTCCATCGGGAAGCGGTCGATTCGGAAGTGGGTGTTGAAGAAGTGGAACGTGAAGATGAAACCGGCGGCCAGCAGCGCTTCGTCGGAGTGCACCACCACGGCGATGTTGATGCACCATCCAGGCAGGAAGAGTGAGAAGAACTCCGGAAACCACAGGATCAGTCCCGAGAACCCGATGATGGCCACCCCCCAGAACACCGCGAAGTAATCGAAGCGCTCCCAATAGGTCCAGCGGTCCCATTGCGGCCGCGGCCCCTTGCCGAAGAACCATTTCACATGCGCCACGAAGTCCCGAACATCCTGGATCGAGGGCACCATGGAATCCGGCCCGAACACGCCACGCCACACCCGCCGGAATTCAAATTTACCGTTCTCCGGATTGAACAAGGTGCCGCGTTTCCGCCAGACATTCTGGACCAGCGACCAGAGATGCAGGCCGAAATAGAGGAAGGTCACCAGTGCCGCGAGATGGTGCAGGGTGCGCGCGGAACCAGGCCCGCCGAGCACCGCAAACATTTCCTTGGCCCACGCCGTGTAGTAGAATTTCAGCGGCATGCCGGTGATCACCAGCGTGAGGAAACTGCTCACCACCAGGATGTGGAGGAGTCGCTCGAACGAGTTGAAGCGGCGATAGGTTTCCGGGTCCTGGTGGGCTGCCAACCGCGCCGCGCGGAACGCCGCCGGATCACGGAGGTATTCAACGACCGCCCGGCCGACCCACAGCAGGGTGTGGATTCCGAAAAAACCGAACACGCCGAGAAGCAGCGACGTCATGAACCAATACGCCCGGTTGAGGGCCGGGTAGTTCTTCCCGTCGTGCGGGTCGGCGTGCGGCTGATATTGGGTGAACGACACCCCTATACCCGCATGGCATTGCCGACAGGTCCCGACGATGTTCTGCGACGAGAGTTTCGACTCCGGATGGGTATGGGCCAGCACGTCGTGATGGCCGTGGCAGTCATAACAGGCCGCCACATCGGGAGCCACGTTCGCCTTCCCCAGCGCGATCGCCTTCCCATGATAGGTCTCATGGTATTTTTCCAGCCGGTCTTTGTGGCATTTGCCACAGCTGTGGTCGCTGCCGGCCTTGAAGTGCGCGTTGCTCGGCCGCTCGATGTCATGCGCCGTGTGACAATCCGTGCACACGGGAGCCTTGGCATCCCCTTGCGCCAGAAGCTCTCCATGCACGCTCCTGGCGTAGATCTTCAGCACACCCTGATGGCAGGCGGAGCAAGTCTCCGAGATGCGGGCCTTGTTCGTCCGCGAGGCAACGTCCGCACCGGGCTTGATGTCATGGACGCCGTGGCAGTCATTGCACGATGGCGCGAAAACGAGGCCTTTTTTGAACAGGGACTGCCCGTGGATGCTATCGCGGAAATGCGCGATGGCGTCATGGTTCTTCAAGCCCAGGGAGTCCGCGGTTTTTTCATCCTCATGGCATTTGCCACAAAGCTGGGGCAGATTGAATTTGGAAACCGGGGAGTCGAGATGCTTGACCGGCTCCATTTCGTGGGGCCCCGAGTGGCAGGTGGTGCAGGTGGCCGCGACCTTCATGCCGTTCGACCGCGGCGCGCCATGCACGCTTGCGGAGAACTGCTCTGCGGCTTCCTCGTGACAGGGCGCGCAGTTCACCGGCTCCGCGGGCTTTTCGTCGTCCGGATGATCGTTTGTTAGACCCTCGTGGCAGTCCGCGCAGTCGAGCGCCTCGTGCACCGACGCCTTGAATCTTTTTTCATCCACGAAAACCGAAACCTCCTTGCCGCCCTCCCGCTCCATCGTGAGCTCCTCGTCCGAGTGGCAGTCCAGACAGGTCTCGCTCGGGATGATTTCCTCCTCACCGGGTGCCCGCTGACAAAGTGCAAAGCCCATGAGCGCCGCCAAACCAGCAACGCAAATCACCCACGCTCCCGGAGACTGTCCGGAGAGCATTCGCGGATTCTTTCGTAATCCGCGCGTTGAACGCCGTTTCATACCGTATCAATTGGTTTCCGCTAGGTTGCGAAAACCGTCTCCATGGCGCAAAGCATTTCACTCTAAAACTCCGCATATCCTGCTATTTCCCGGGCGACTTCTGATTCCCGCCCGGTTTCCACCGGCATGCGGCGGAAAACACCAGCAGCGCGGCGGTGAAAAACCCGGCCTGCCAGAACAGAGCCTGCTGAAAAGGTGCCGCTCCCTGTTTCCCGAGTCCGGCGAGCAGCAACGAAAACC
>JBFEQB010000053.1:0-19087 GCA_041549835.1 Luteolibacter sp.
TGCCACAGAACTGCGGCTCAAGTCAGGTGAAATCACATCCCACATCGCCATCGACTCTCATGGAGGGATCACCGCGACTTTGGCGAACGGTCGCGAGCGGCCGTGTCAATGGAGTGATTTCTCACCGGATGCGCTGATCTCGCTGCACCGAGTGCTGGTGAAAAACACGAAGAACGAGGCGGAGCGGTTGCGCCGCCACGAGTGCGCCATCGCCTTCGATTGGCTTGCGGGAAATCGTGAACGCGCGCTCGCCGCAGCCACTGTGCTTGGGCAGAGCAGTTCCACATTCAAGCAGCGCTGGGACGCGGTCGCAAGCGGGCTGCCGGAGTAGGCGCCCACTCGGGAATGCGGAGGCCGGTGCCGATTGCATACCCGCCCGCAAAAAAGCCCGGAACGGCGAACCGTTCCGGACTTCGGAACAACCAATACTCCAAGAAAGCCAATTAGAACTTCCAGACGAGATCGACGGTGATCCGGTCATCCGTGAGGCTGTTCTCCTCATCGGTGAGCGGGATTTCATAAGCAGCGCCGATATCGATGCTGTCGGTGATGCGCGAACGGAAACCGAAGGCGGCGGAGACAAAGTCACGGTTTTCACCCGCATTGACGGCACCGATGTTGAAGACATCGGGACCTTCGAAGTTGACCGCGCCGGGAACGGCGCCACCGAGTTGCGAGCCGAAGTTGCCGGTGCCATCACCAGCATCGAGGACGTGGAACCAGTTCACCTCGACGAGCGGGATGAACCAGGAGCAGACTTCATAGCTAACGTGTGCGCTGAGCCATCCGTCGGTCGATTGTTCGTTAGAGAACGGGATCTGGACGCCGGCGGCGCCTGCGAATTGCCAGGCATCGACGAGTTTCAGGCCGGAAGCGATCAGGTTCAACGCGCCTTTGCCCTCGCCTTGGAAGACATCGCTGTTGCCGGTGGGGAGTTCGACTGTTGCGGTGCCGCTCAGTGCGGTGCCGGAAGCGGGATCGAGAATGAAGGCGTATTTCAGGCCGGCGCCGAGGTTTGCGAAGCCGGTCTCGCTGGACAGGGTTTTGTTCGGGTTGAAGTCCACATAGCCGTCCTTGGTGGCGACGATGGAAAGGCGCTCGTTGAGGGCGAATTCAAATTGCAGGGCATAGACCTGGACGTCACCGCCGACGGGAGCCGTGCCGCCGCCGGTAGTGGAGATGGTGTCGGGCAGGTTGTGCCAGATGAAAATCGGATGGATGTTGGTGGTCGGAAGCGCGAGGTCGAAGAGCGTCGGGTTGCTGATCGGGCGGCGGGCTTGGGCGAAACCGTCCGAGGATGCGGTGGGTGCCGGGCTGACGATGTCAGTCGCGACTGAGCCGGCGAGGGCGAATGAACCGAAAAGGCCGAAAGCTCCGAGGGCGGTGATGGTGGATTTCATGAGCGTTGATGGGTAAGGCAATAGGTTGCGAGCGGAGTGTTCTCCGCCGCCAAGACACGGGCTACCCGTCGCTTGTGATGAATTGCGCGAATCCTGCTTTTCGGTGACCCTCAGGCGGTGGCGTCCGATCGCTTCAGCTGGTCAGGATTTTCACCATTGCGAGGACTGCGGCGAACATCAACACGCAAAGCGCCGTGCCTCCCGCGATTCGGTCGGTGGCTGTGGAGTCCGGTCGGTTCGGCGATGCGGATTTTGGGAAAACGATCGCCGCATAGAGCATGCCGGCAAGCAGTCCCCCTGCATGGGCGGCGTTGTCGATGAACCGATAGCCGATGAGGCCGATGAGCGCGGTCAGGAAAACTCCGGCGATCAGGCGGCGTCTGGCATTCCGTGGGGCGAGGCGGCCATGCAGGGACTCGAATACGATCAGGAATCCCAGCCAGCCCATCAGTCCGCCCGAGGCACCCACGGAGGTGGTGGCAACCAGGCGGGCGGACACTTCCCCGCCAACAAAGGCGGAAAACAGGAACACGAGGGGCACATGCGGCCAGCGGGCGAAGACCTCGATGCGTTTGCCCAGATAGATCAGGGCGGCCGCATTCATCAGGAAATGGATCAGGTTGCCATGCAACAGCGGGGAGGTCAGGAAGCGCCACCATTCCGCGTGTAGGGTGGGGCCTTTTACGAGGCCGGCGAAGGGGATCCCCCCCCAATTGTTGAACACGGCCAGCAGGGATCCAAAGCCCGCCGTCTTCCACTCGCAGAAAATCTGGGCCATCGCCACAAGAGTGATCAAACCGAGCAGGGTGCGGGTGACCGGCGCTTTCTGCGAATCCAGCCATGTTTCGAAACGCAGGAGGGGGATGATCGCGGCGGTGTCACCGTCAGTCCAGCGGGAGAGTTCCTTGAGTTGTTTTTTCGCCTGATACCACGGGATAAAGGCGAAGATCAAAAACATCAGCAGCGTGATGCCCAGCGACATTGAGCTGAACAGGGCGCGCAGGCCGAAGCCCAGTCGTTGCACGGGGGCCGCGCTGCCGGGCGCGAGGATCCAGCCTTTGTAAAGCATGTAAACGGCGAGCCCTCCCAGTAGCAGGCCGAACCAGCGGAGCTTGTCATGGGAGTCCACCAGATCATCAGCCGCACGTCGTTTGCGGGCGGCAAGGACGGCGGCGGCCGAACCTTCGACCTCTTCCGGCAGGATCATGTGCGCGCGTCCGGGGGTCCAGACGAGCGTGATGTCCGCATTGCGGTCGTCGCGGATGGCGGCGATCAGCGAGTCGTTTGAGTCGCTCGGGTGGGGACGCCCCTTGGTATCGAGCCAGCCCCAGCCGGGCGGGCATTTCGGGAAAGCGTCCTTGCGCGCCCAAATGGGGGCGTCGAGATCATTGCGGGCGGCTTTCGTCACCCTGTTGAAGCGTTAGGGTTCGCCCGATTTTTCTTCCGAAGTGGCAGGAGCATCATCCGCAGGTGCGGTTGGCTCGGGCGCTGTGGTGGTTTCGGGAGCAGCTTCGAGGTCAGCGGCGGGAGCCGCATCGGATGTGTCCGCCGGAGCAGGTGGTGTGTCCGGCGTCTCCGGGGTGGATGGCGCGGCATCGGGAGCATCGGCCGGAGTGGCTTCTTCGATGGGAAGTTCTTCGCTCAGGGACTTGGGTTTGATTTCTTCCTGAGGTGTTTCGGGTTGTATTTCCTCCACCTTGGCAGCTGGGTCCGCTGGTGCCAATATGCTGGTTTTCTTGTTCTTGTGGCCGATCAGAATCGCCAGCGTGAGGGCAAGAACGAAAAACAGGGAGGCGAGATAGACCGTGCCGCGTTGGAGGACGTTGGTGGTGCGGGCACCGAAGACCTGATCCGTCACGCCGGCACCGAACGCAGCGCCGAGGCCCTCTTGTTTCGGGCGCTGCATCATGATGAGCAAGGTCATCAGAAGGCAGATGATGAAGAAGAGCACCAACAGAAGATTGATGCTAATGGAGAGCCAGTCGATCACAGCAAGGGTCATGGGCGCGGGACTATGGGAGCCGTTTTCCGCCTTGTAAAGCGGCGAGTTGGCACAAATTCAAAGGCCGGAGGGGAGTGCCCTCCCGTTCCGGCCTAAGTTTCGGATGCCAAAGGAATCAGGCGGCCTCATCCTTGACGTCAATCGCGGCGTATTCACCGTCTTTACGGCGATAAACAATGGTCAGGCAGCCGCGGCGGGCGCTTTTGTAGAGCACGAACGGCCGGTCGGAGAGTTCCAACTGCATGATGGCGTCCTCCTTGTACATGGTGCGGACGGCGTAGTTGTCCGGATGAACGATGTAGGGAACCGGATCGGTATCGGCGCCTTCCGGGTGGTCGAGGACCTCCTCGTTGAAGTAGCGTTCCTCAAGATGCCGGATCGACTCGTTGCGATGCGGACGGTGTTTCTTGAGCAGTCGTGTCTTGTGCTTGCGCATGCGACGGGCGATTTTCTCGATCGTTTCGTCGAGTGCGACGTACATGTCCTTTCCTTCGGTGTGGGCCTCGATGGTGATGTGGTTGGCGCAGAAGAGAATGATTTCGGCGATGTGGCGGTTCTTTTGCACGTCGAGAATCGCTTTGGCCTCGATGATCCGCGGGTAATCGAGATGCAGACTTTCGATTTTCCGGTGGGCGTGAGCGCGGAGGGCATCGGTCACTTGTTCGTGCCGCACGGTGACGGTGATCGGCAGGTTGACGTTGGCAGTTTGCATGGTCTTTGTCGTTTGGTTTGGGTGAATGGATGGCAATTTCAGGTGCCTTATCCGTTGTTTACCCTGAACGAGAACCGGCAGGAATGCCACGCTCTTCTTTAAAAAAAATCACGCATGAATTGCTGTGGCCGGCGATACCGCTGGATCCGGTCCCTCAGCCAAGGGGTTTTTCGGGTTCGTGCGGGCTATTTCGGCCGTGTGAGGTCCTCAAAGCTGGGAATCCTGTCCGCCGGAGCGGTTGCTTTGGAGTCGATGTTGGACTCATAAAGATCCTTGAAATTGTCTGCGGGGGAGTTGGTGTTTCCGCTGATCTTGAGAGTGAGCCAGCGGAAGTTGTCCCGCGGCGGGCCAAACAAGGCGTCCAAGCGCGGATTTTCGGACGATTGGATCATTCCCTGGGCGACACCGACTTCGAGCTTGCCGGACAAGATCCGGTTTGGAGTCATGGCGACCATGCCCCGCAAGGCCATGCGGCCCTTGTTCTCAAGATTGAGATTTTCGATGGAGACATTCCCGTCAACCCGGCGGAGGATTCCCCGGATTTCACTATCGAACACGGGACGCGCGAACCATTCGTCATCCAAGGTCTGCGAGAGGCCGAAAAGAAACGGAAAGCCGGTGACTTCAAGAACGCTGGCAAGGGAGTTGCGGAAAGTGACGGACAGGGATGGGGAGGGATCCGGACCAGGCGTGAACGAGAGGTAATTGGAGGTTGAGGAGGAAACCGTATCGATTCTTCCTGAGAAAAGCCGACCGAGTTCGGTTCCCGCGATGCCGGCAACGAGGTAGGAATCGAGTTGAACGGCAAGCGTGGATGCTTGATTTGTGGCGTAGGGTGAGAGGGTGCCGCTGAGTTCGAAGACCCCCCGGGGGTCGGTTGCATGCCTGAGGCGCATTCCGATGATGTCCGCGTCGTTGCCACGGAACTCGATGTGCGATCGGTCCATCTGGAGTTTCGGCCATCCTTTGATGGTGAGGTCGCCGCGGCTTAGGAGCAACTGGGGGCGGCCATTGGGATTCTGCGGGATGAAGGAGGCTTCGGAACCGTGCATCCGGATTCCCGGGGCCGACGGATTTCCCACAAGGATGTGGAGTTTTGGAAGGTTGTAATGATTGAACCGGACAGGCTGGATCCCTTCGGATGCGGGGATTTCACGCGAGGGTTTGTCCGCTTGGGGGATGCGCAGGGTGAGGGTGGCCTCGCTGGCTCTCACTTCCTCACCGACCATGGACTTGCCAAGGAAGCTTACGGGGGAGATTTCAGCATAGAGGTTTCTGGCCTTCAGACTACCGAGCACGTTGCCGGCCGGCCAGGTGAGGGTGAGCGCGGAGGCGTTCGCGCTGGTCGGGTTCATCCGGAATTGGTGCAACTCGGCACCCGCACCGCTGCAGAGGGCGATTTTCCTGACGAGGCCCTCGCGGAACGGGGCGCTGTTCGCGAATACGATGGCAACGCCCGATCCGAACAAGGCCAGAAGGACAAGGACCAGTGCTCCGGAGACTTGGAGCATGCGGGCACGATGTTGGCTCCGGCGCTGTTCCTTGTGGAGTTGGTGGCTTCTGCGCTTTTTCATGCGCACCCGGATGGCCTGGCTTCCGTCGGCCCGTGTCACCAATTTGCCGTCCGCCAGCGGAACTCCCTCCCGGCGGTTCTTGAGGCGGTCCATCATTTGATCGATGGAGTATTTCTCCGGCTCGCTGGGAACGGACATGTCGAGGAGGGAACTGGGTGGCTGCGATCAACGGTCCCGATACGGCCGGCCGGTGGGGTCCAGAAGTTCGACGTGAACCAGGAAAATAATGGCGGTGGAGACGGGTTGTCTGGAAGTGGATTGGAAAAACCGGCCTAAAAGCGGGACGTCGCCAAGCACCGGAACCTTGTCTTCCACCGCTTGGATGCTTTCCGCCATCAAACCACCAAATGCGATCGTCGATCCATCTGCGATCGTCAACTGGGTGGAGGTTTTCTGGGTGTTGAAAACAGGCATGAGAATCTGGTTTTCGGTGAGGGTCACGGACGTGGTTCCGAACAGTCCGCTGACCGGGCTTGTGATCGGGCTGCCGTAGTTCACAAAGCCCTCGAACTCGGTGATCGACGGGTTGAGCGTGATGTCAACGTAACGTTTGTTGGCGTCGGCGACGGGAAGGACTTCGAGTGAAATCCCCAATTCCCTTGTTTCGAAGGCGGTTGGCGTGGCTGGGGTGACCGGGAAACCTCCGTCGCTACCCGTGCCGACGGAAGTCGGTAGTTCCGGGGGTTCGTATTCGGTGGGATAGATGAACTCGCGGGCGATCAGAATGCTGGAGGCCTGTCCACTGCGCGTGAGAATCGACGGGCGGGCCATCACGTCCACGCCCTTTTGTTGATCCAGGCCGCGCATGATCGTTTGGAACTGCCCGTCAGAGAAAAGCCCCGTCATGGAGAGGATGCCCGGTGCCACCTGGCTGCCCTGGTTGTTGCGTTCAGGATTGTTGATGATGGCATCAATCGAGTCGCTCGAAATCGCAGCGTCACCGGATCTCAATCCACCGGTGGCGAGATTTGAAACCGTCTCCCCAGAGGCCGCCGGGATGCCGGGGATGTTCGTGTAATCGATCGGGCTGATGAAATCGGCGTTGGTTCGGGGAGTGCCGTTGCCAACCGTTCCGCCGCTGCCGAAAAGGTGCCCGCCGGAATTCCCAAAAGGTCCGATGAGCCAATCGAACCCGAGCTCCTTCAGGTTGGTCTGCTGGGTCTTGATCATCGTCACCTGGATGGAAACGGTCACCGGTTCCAGTTGACTGATGGTTTCGACGATCTGGGAGATGATGTCCTGATTGCCCGGAGTGTTGATGACGCGCAGGGTGTTGGTGGCGGCGTTGAAGTTCGCACTGGCCCCATCGGGGAAGCTGATTCCCTGTTTGGCGAGGGCCTCTTGGGCGCTCAGGCGGCTGGTGAGCAGGCCCGCACCCGCCGGGCTTTCTCCGAATGGATCGGGATTCGATTCGGCGGTGGTCGCACCGCTGCTGAGGCTGGTGAGGAAATCCGGAGGGACGTTGTAGTCGCGTATGATCAACTCATCGGAGGTGGATCCCGCAGGGGTGATGATCACCGAGAAATCGTCCGTCCTGTAGGCGGTCCGGGTGATCTCCGTGATGTGTTTGAGAACGACTGCCAGAGGAACCTGAGAGAGCTGAAGGTCGAACGTCTGGTTGCGAATGCGTTGTGCGGCTTCAGAGTCCGGCGGCCCGAGGTTGATGGTGAAATTGACCTCATCGGAACCAGTCCCCGCCAAGTCCGTTTTGCGGGTGGACACCCGGAGGAAATCGATCGCCTCGCCCAGAGTCGCCTGATCGAGGGCGATTTTGGGGATGATGATCCGGTCGAGTTTCGCCGCGACGGTGATAGAGCCGAAGGCGGCGGGTGCTCCGCCGGGGTCTTCAAGGCTGAAACCGAGCTCCGGCACCTGAATCCGAGTCTCCCAAGCGGCATCCACCTGGCTGAGCATTTCGGCACGGGTGTGGTCGTAGGCGGCATTTTGATATCCGCTTTTGGCGGCTGATACCCGTTCCATACCACGGCGGGCAGCAGTGTTAGTCGGATCGATTAGGAGGATGTCGCGGTAGTGGGTGTTTGCTTCGTCGAATTTCCCGAGATTGTAAGCACCTTCCGCAGTGTAGAGCAGGCGCCTCACCTGATCGACGTCCGCGGTGTGTTCGGCGGTGAGAGCGGGGTTTGTGCGGATCGGGTCGTCGAGTTGGGCGCGCATGGTGAGCGCTCCCGGGTGGTTTGGGGCGACGCTTTCGCTCAGCACGGTGTCAATGGCGTCCTTGGCCGCCGCGACGTCGCCCATTCGGGAAAGAAGTCGCGCCTGTTCGACGGCTGCCTGGGCGTAGCGCTCGGTGGCGGCAGCGCGCAGCTCGGCGGACACCGGTGCGTCGGGAATCATCTCGCGGGCCCCGGCAAAGGCTTCGACCGCTTCGCTGTAGCGCCCGGCTTGATAGGCTTGGTCGCCTTTGCGGAGCAGTTCCTGAGCTTCTTGGATGGCTGTGCTGCGGCGGGCAAGTTCCTGCTCGGCAAGCTCTTGCGCGGGGGCTTGCTCGTTGAGAGCCAGTGGCCCGATCAGACAGGCGGCCACCAGGCAAATCGCCCGGCGACGGATTTCGAGAGTGGGCTTGTGAATCTCCATGCGGATGCTTGGAGGGACGTATAGAGGCCTCGTGCGCCGAGCGTAAGCGCAAAATCCCGGAAATTCATCTTTTTGAGAGCCAGGGGAACTCCATTTGGATTTCCATGTTTCGCGGGCGGTTCGCGCGCTTTCGGAAACAGGTTGTGAATCGTTGTGCCAGAAGAGCGAGGATCCGCACGGAGATGGTCTTTGGGGTGTTCATGCGGGAAGTCATCAAAAGAACACCCTTGTTGTCAAGCTCCCGGATTGCTAGGGGTGGATCCCTTTCGCCTGGGGATCCGTGGGTTGCGGGTCAGTGGATGGCCATGGATGGTTCGTCACATCAGTTCCGGGTGGAGGAGCCTCCAGATGAATTCGAGCTTGGCAGGCTCGGCGAAATCCGCAAAAACCCGCCAGCGCATTAAGCAACCCACGTGATGATTTACGCGCTGGTCATCGTCTGGCGTCTTGCCGGAAAGCCCTTGCATGAATATCACATCCGCAGTGAAGGAAGAAGTCTTCGGCAAAATGCCCGACGGCCGGGAGTCGAAAATATTCACCCTCACCAATCAGAATGGCCTCAAGGCCCGTGTGACGGAATACGGTGCCATTCTCGTTTCCATGGAAACGCCGGACAAATCCGGAGAAATCGCTGATCTCACCCACGGTTACGACACCCTGGCAGGATGGCTGACCAACACCTCCTATTTCGGTTCGACGGTCGGTCGTTTCGGAAACCGCATCAAGGACGGCAGGTTCACTCTCGATGGCAAGGAATACCGCCTCGCCACCAACAACGATCCCGGCGGCATTCTCTGTGCCCTTCACGGCGGTATCAAGGGGTTCGACAAAGTCCTTTGGTCCGGGAAACCCACCGACTCCAACGGCGTGGAGTTCAGCTATGTTTCCAACCATGGTGAGGAAGGGTTTCCGGGCACCCTTACCGTGAAAGTCACCTACACCCTCACGGATGACAATGAGTTGAAGTGGGAGGTGAAAGCCACCACCGACGCGCCGACGATTCTCAATCTCGTCCACCACTCGTATTGGAATCTGTCCGGTGATCCTACCACATCGATTGACGACCACGTCCTGATGCTGGCCGCCCCCAACTATCTGCCGATCGATGCGGGATTGATTCCGACGGGCGAAATCGCTCCGGTGGCCGGCACCCCGCTGGATTTCACCAGACCGACGGTGATCGGTGAGCGGGTGGATCTGAATTTCGAAGCCCTCGAATTTGGCGGTGGTTACGACCAATGCTGGGTGCTTGAAAAAGGCAATAGCGTGCGTCTTGCCGCCCGGTTGGAGGACCCGAAGTCCGGCCGGATAATGGAGATTTCCACCAACCAGCCAGCCATCCAGTTCTACGGCGGCAATTTCCTCGATGGAACCGTGGCCGGCAAAGGCGGCGTCAGATACGCCAGACGCAGCGCCCTCTGCCTGGAGACCCAGGGATTCCCGGATGCTCCCAACAAGCCCAACTTCCCGTCCTGCGTGCTCAGCCCCGGAGAAACCTACAAACACGTGATGATTCACAAGTTCTCCGCGGAGTGAACCGCCTCGAACCTGATTTGCCTGCCATTTAACGGATAAAACCACACCCACACAACCATGACCCTGATTTCGTTCTTAGCCTTCACGCTCTTCGCCGCGTTCCTGACCATCATGATCACCCGACGTGACGAGAAGGGCTCGTCCGATGGTTTTTTCCTTGGCGGTCGATCACTCACCTTCCCGGTCATCGCGGGATCATTGCTGCTGACCAACCTCTCCACCGAGCAGATGGTCGGCCTTAACGGCGCCGCCTTCAAAGACGGTCTCTGCGTGATGGCATGGGAAGTCGTCGCCGTGATCGCCTTGGTGCTGATGGCGCTGTTCTTCCTGCCACGCTTCCTGAAGACCGGCATTACCACCGTCCCACAGTTCTTGGAAAACCGTTTCGACAAGTCCACCCAGACGCTGACGAATATGATTTTCCTTCTGGCCTATGCCTTCCTGCTGATCCCGATCATCCTCTACTCGGGTGCTGTCGGGCTCTCACAAATGCTCGATCTGAAGAACCTGACCGGCATCACCGAGGCCAAGATGATTTTTGGAAACGAGGTCCAGCCCGACACCATCATCCTCTGGGGCACCGTCTTCATGATCGGGATCATGGGTTCGCTCTACTCGCGGTTCGGCAGCCTCAAAACGCTCGCTGTGCTTGATACCATCAATGGCGTCGGCCTGCTCGTCGGTGGCTTCATGATCGCTTGGTTCGCCCTCAACAGGGTGAGCGACGGCGAAGGCATCGTTCAAGGCTGGAAGCTGCTCAAGGAAGCCAATCCGCAGCGCCTCAACTCGATCGGCACGCCGGAAACGAGCGTTCCCTTCAGCACGCTCTTCACCGGCGTCGCCCTGCTCAACCTCTTCTACTGGTGCACCAACCAGCAGATCATCCAGCGCACCTTCGGCGCAAGCAGTCTCGCGGAAGGCCAGAAAGGCGTGCTTCTCACGGGCCTGCTCAAGTTGCTTGGCCCCGTTTATCTCGTGATCCCCGGCATCATCGCCTACCACCTCTTCGCCAAGGACGGCATTTCCAACGACCAAGCTTACGGCACGCTCGTTCGTGAAGTGCTTCCCCCTCATCTCACCGGGTTCTTCGCCGCCGTCATGGTGGGAGCCATTCTCAGTTCCTTCAATGCCGCTCTGAACAGCACCTCCGCTCTCTTCAGTATCGGCCTCTATCACCACGTCATCAATCCGAAGGGCTCGGAACAACAAATGGTCCGCGCGGCCAAGGTCTTCGTCGTCTGCATCGCCATCGCCGCCATGTTCGTGGCTCCGCTGCTTGCCGGCCAAGACAGTATCTTCGCCTACCTGCAGAACATGAACGCGATCTACTTCATCCCGATTTTCGCGGTGGTGGTCGTCGGCATGCTTCACCCACGCGTCCCGAGCCGGGCCGCCTTCTGGGCACTGGTCCTCGGTCTTGTGATGATCGGTGTGAAATACTTCATCCCGGGTGTGGCCCCCGCCGTGGACAAGGTGTTTGCTTACAACTTCCACTTCCTCGGCTTCGTCTTTGCCGCCCTTGTCGTCTTCATGCTAGTATGGGGTAAGGTCGCGCCACGCGAGACTCCATGGACGCTGGAAACCAGCACGCCGATCGATATGACCCCGTGGAAGAACGCCAAGTGGGCCAGCCTTGGCCTCATCATCGTGGTCATCGCGATCTATGCCAGCTTTGCCGGTTGATTCCGGCCAAGCCGCCACCATTTCCAAAACGCCCCGGCCATCCACGACCGGGGCGTTTTTCGTTTTGCCAATGCCGCTTGCGGCGTCCACCTTGCGCCGCCTCACACCCTTATGAAAATCTCCTCCTACACCGGCGGCATGGTCCAGACCAACGGCTACCTCGTCGAAACTTCCGACGGAAATTTCCTCATCGACGCACCGGAAGGCGTCGCTGACTGGATTCAGGAAAAAGGCGTGCGCGTAGATGACGTGCTGCTCACCCACCAGCATTACGATCACGTCACGGATGCCGCGGCGCTGCAGGCGGCGGGTGCCCGTCTTCA
This sequence comes from Luteolibacter sp., assembly GCA_041549835.1. Classification (GTDB taxonomy): domain Bacteria; phylum Verrucomicrobiota; class Verrucomicrobiia; order Verrucomicrobiales; family Akkermansiaceae; genus Luteolibacter. The sequence continues at coordinate 11,826 of JBFEQB010000053.1, forward strand.
TGGCTTCGCGCCGTATTCGACCGAGCTCACCTTGGAAGCCGCCGCCCGCGCATGGGGCATGCCGATCTCGGTGCCGCCCTATCAGATCGATGCGCTTTTGAAAATGGATCGTCCGCTTTCCATGGCGGGTTTGGAAATTACGATGGCCCATGTGCCGGGGCATGCCACCGACGCGGTGACGTTCTATCTGCCGGACGCCGGTGTCGTGTTTTCGGGAGACACCTTGTTCGCCGGTTCCATCGGCCGCACCGACCTTCCCGGCGGCAGCACGCAACAACTGCTGGACGGCATCGACCACCACCTTCTCACGCTGCCTCCGGAAACCCGTGTGCTGTCAGGCCACGGCCCGGCCACGACCATCGCGAAAGAAGCGGCATCGAACCCCTATCTGGAGTGATGGAGTCGTGGCGACGGTTGGGAACCGCCGCTACCAACACTCAAACGTTGTTGGACGTATCCTCGCCGACGATTGTCGTTGATTGGACCGGAGAGTTCCCCAAGCCCGGGATCACGCGGCGGACGAGTTTCTTGAGGCCGGATTCCGAGGCCTCCACTTCGGTTTCGCCTTGGCGGATGGCCTTTTCCCATGCGGCGGCGAATCCGGGCGCTTGCTCGCGCATGGAGCGGATGGCGATTTCATAAACCTGGAGTTGGCGCTGCTCGGCACGCCCCGGTTTCTGTTGGAGCGCGGCGTTGTTGACGCGCAGCGTTTCGTTCTGTTGGCGGAGAGTGTTCAACTCCGTTTGCAACACCTCGTTGCCACTGGCGTTGATCTTGAGCTGGGTGTTGAGGTGGCCTTGGAGTTCCTTCATTTCGGCTTCCACTCGCCTGATCTCACGTGCGGCGTGGCGGCGTGCGGTGAATCCGGATTTCCAGAGAAACCCGGCGACCAGGAGACCGAGGAGGAGTCCCCAGATGAATTCGCTTTGCAGGGCGGCGTTGAGGATATCCATGATAAGTTAGGGTTCGGTGGCGACGGTTTCCGCGTTGGCGGAGTCCTGCAGCGCGGCGATCACATCGTCGGTCAGGTCCACCGACCCACTGCTGCAGAGAATGAACGGTAAACCGGTGTTGGTGTTTCCAGAGCTGTCGAAAACGAGATCATAGCCCTGCTCCTTGCCGACCGCGCGGGCCGTTTCCATGATCCTGTCGAGCGAGGCGCGCATGTCGGCGACCATTTTCCGGTTGATCTCCTTCTCCCGCTCGGTCCTGAAACTCTCGAAGTCCTTTTGAAGTGTTTGCGCTTCCTGGCGCTTGATTTCGTAGCTGCGGGCGAGCTTGCGGCTGACTTGCTCGGGGAGCGGGTTCTTCTTGTCGGAAAGGCGGGCCTGCAGATCCTGGAGTTTGGCGATGATTTTCCGGAGGTCGTCGGCCCGCTGGTCCTTCATGATCCCGGCCCGCTCGGTCTGGATCTTCTTCTGCAACTCGCTCGTCGCCGGCAAGCCTGCGTAGATGTCCCTCACACGGATCAGGGCGAACCGGGGGCTTGCGGAAGCAGTTAGAACCGTGGCGGCGAGGGTTGCCGCGATGATTGGAAGGGGATTCATGCTCGCGGGAAAAATGGAACAAGTGGTCCGGGATGTCGATAGCGGATCGTGCCGGGGCAGGGCCGGCGCATCAAAGATGGTTTCAGCGCAACGCAGAGGCGTGGAGTTCGCAGAGGGAAGCGCAAAGTTCGGGTCAGCGATGGCTTACGCTTTGAGGCCCTTCATTTCTCTCCGTGAAATCCTCAGCGTTCTCTGGCATCTGTGTTCCCTAGCTTGGTTGTCCTACCCGTCCGGAGTTCGTCTTGGGGTTGACCCGGCGGGTCCGGGCGGCTAGTCATCCGCCTCACGATTATGGATCCTACTACCACGGCATACGGCACTTGGAGCGGCGGACGTTTCATGCATTTCGGCGAAACCCTCAGCGAGGAGCGCTTCATCGGTTGCATCGAAACCGCCTACGAATCCGGCATACGGACCTTCGTTACCTCCGATGTTTACGGCAATGGCAAAGCTGACGAACTCCTCGGCCGGGCTCTCAAGGGCATCGACCGCTCGACCTACAGCCTGGTCGGCATGATCGGCCATGATTTCTACGAAGGCCAGCGCGAGGGCAGCCGCGGCTATCCGCGCTTCACCGATCCGAATCTCCGCGGCCCGGAAAAATTCGCCGACTTCGTGCGCATGGCCGCGACCAAGGAGCTTGAGCGCTGCGGCACCGACCGCTTCGATCTGCTGATGCTCCACAATCCCGACGAACTCGGTTACACCAGCGAACCGCTCTGGCAGGCGATGAAAGCCGCGAAGGACGAGGGTCTCGCCGCCAAACTGGGCATCGCTCCCGGCCCCGCCAACGGCTTCTCGCTCGACCTGATCTACTGCCTCGAACACTTCGGCGAGTTCATCGACTGGTCGATGCTCATTCTCAATCCGCTCGAACCATGGCCCGTCGGGCTCACCTTGCCCGCCTGCGAAAAACACGGTGTCAAGGTGATGACCCGCGTCGTCGATTACGGCGGCGTGTTTCACGGCGATCTCGCCCTACCCGGCCACGAGTTCAAACCCGGCGACCACCGGACCTACCGTCCGGAAGGATGGGTCCAGCACGGGATGGAAAAAGCGAACCGCATGCTGCCGCTCGCGGAGAAATACCAGCTCACCTTGCTGCAGTTCGCTTCCATTTGGAACCTCAGCCACCCCGCCGTGGAAAGCGTGGTGCCCACTTTCATCCAGGAAGCCGGAGAGACCGCACGCCCCATCGAGGACAAGATCCGCGAGTTCGGTGCGTTGCCGGATGTCCGTTTCACGCCCGAGGAAGTCGAGCAAATCCGCCGGATCGGCGACAACACCGGCTGCATGACGCTCAAGGGTGCCAGCAAACGCCACCAAAGCAGCGAACGTCCCGACGAGTGGCCGATGCGCGAGGATCTGCTCGAACTCGCCGGACGGCACGGACTTGGCTCGGATTGGTGACGGCTTGCGAAAAAGCAGCGTGAGAATCTCAAACCAAAATTCAGATGACTCTTCTCACGCACCTCGGCGTGACATGCGCCCTCACAATTGGCGTACTCTCGGGTGCCGACGCCAAAAAGCCGAACATCCTGTTCATCCTGATCGACGACATGGGGTGGATGGATCTCGGATGCCAGGGAAACCCGCATCTGCACACGCCGCGGCTTGACACCTTTTCAACGGAGGGGATGCGCTTCACGGACGCCTATGCGCCGGCCCCGGTTTGTTCCCCGACGCGGGCTGCGATCCTGACCGGCCAGTCGCCGGCCCGCCTGCACATCACGAACCATCTGCCGCATCAGGACCGGTTCACACCGGAGAACTCGAAGCTCCTTCCGGCCGAAATGCTGGATCACCTGCCGCTCGAGCAGGTGACCATCGCGGAGCGTCTCAGAGACGATGGCGGTTATGCGACGGCCTTCATCGGCAAGTGGCATCTCTACGCCAAGAATGACTCGCAGTTCAATCCGCTGGCGCAGGGATTCGACATCAACCTCGGTGGTTGTTCGTTCGGCGGGCCGCCGACTTTCTTCGATCCCTACGGCATCGATTCCCTGCCTGACCGCAAGCAGGGGCAGTATCTGCCCGACCGCCTCGCGGACGAAACGATCGCCTTCATGAAGGAGCAGCACTCGAAGGGGAAACCGTTCTTCACGGCGTTGTTCAACTACACCGTGCACTGGCCGATGGAGGCACCGGAAGCCCTTGTGGAAAAATACAAGGGGCGCCCGCTGAAGGGATACAAGGACCATCGTTACGCCGCCATGATCGAGGCGATGGATGCCGCGACCGGACGTGTGCTTGACGCGCTTGACGAGATCGGGATCGCGGAGGAAACCCTGGTGGTGTTCACCTCGGACAACGGTCCCTTCGGCGGGGTGGGCGACTGCCGGCCGCTGCGGGCCGACAAGGGGCATCTCTACGAGGGAGGCATCCGCGTGCCGCTCATTGTGCGCTGGCCGGGCAAAGTCTCGCCGGGGACACTTTCCGCCGAGCCGGTGATCCTGACCGACTTCTACCACACCATGCTTGAGGTGGCGGGCTTGGAGCCGACGCCAGATATTGGGGCCGACGGTGAGAGTCTGGTCCCGTTGTTGCGGGGCGAGGACAAACTGAAGCGAGACGCGATCTTCTTCCACTATCCGAACTTCGCCTTTCACAAAAACAACCGGCTCGGGAGTGCGATCCGGATGGGGGACTTCAAACTCATCAGGTTCTTCGACGACGATTCCGTCGAGCTATACGACCTGAAGAACGACATCGGCGAAACGAAGGACCTCGCCAAGGAGCAGCCAGAGCGGACCGACCGGATGCGGAATCGCCTCGATGTCTGGCTGAAAGAGTCCGGCGCGAATCTGCCCCGGCCGCGCTGAGTGTTCCGGTCTTCCGAAAACGCAAGCAACCGGGGCCGGAAGGCGGTCATTTCTCCTGCCGGTTCCGCCGGATCTCGAGCAATCCGGACGGCGGAACCTCAAAAGCGTGGGCACCGGGCCCGAGGGTTCTGGTTTCCTCGCCGACCTCGGCTCCGCGACAATCCAAGGTGCGGATTACGGCGGCGCCGAAGGAGTCGTCCAGACGCAGCACCACGGACTTTCCGGGCTTCGCGTTGATGATGTCGATGTGGCCCGGGGCACGCTCTCCCGGAGTGACGACCATATCCTGATAAATCACGCTCACCACCTTCTCCGCGGTCCGCGCGCTCACCATCGGATAGTTCTGCGCCGGTGAGACAGGCAGGAATTCCCCGTCCAGAAGCAATTCGCGGTTTTCCCGCCAATAACCCATCCAGAAACCAATCATCCGCCGGTGTTCCGGTGACACCTCGGCCAGGCGTACGGACAGTTGCGGCACACTGAACAGCACGTTGAGAATCTGCAGCGCAGCGCTCTCGACCGGTTCGTCGGGATGCCAGATGAACATGTCGCTGTGAACCGCGGTGTTATCGGCGAGCAGGCGCAGATCCACCGTCTCCTTGCGGTTGACCGGTCCCGCGTTCGGGCAATCGACACCGCGCAGCATGTTGCCGTATTTCCGCATCAACGGTCCGTTGTAAGGCTGGCGGAATTCAATCGCGATGTCCGGCTTGATGGCGCGAAGCCGCGCCATGATGTCGGTGAACAAGCGGTCAACCGCCTCGTCCACCGACGCCAAATCCCGGCCCTCCTCCGCCGTGAGCACGGTATCGGCATTCGGAGCGAACAACTCGATGAAATCCAGTTTGAGACCATCCACTCCCCAATCGCGCACGGCGTGCTCGTAGAGCCCGATGAGATATTCCCGCACCTCCGGGTAGCGCGGATCCAGGATGTGCGCCTTGAGAATCGTGTTGAACCCCAGCGTCTTGCCCTTGAATCGTGTTGCGGCTTCCGAGTGCTCGCCGGCCATGGGAACGGAATACCACATGATGAACTTCTGGTTCAGGGCATGCACCCGGTCGACGAAGCCCTTGAAATCCGGAATCCGCTCGGGCTTCCAGTCGCCGGTGAAAGCATAGCCCCTGCTCGCGTCGAGCGTCTGCCATCCGTCATCCACGATCACGCCGCCGAGTCCGAGTTCGCCGCCCAGACGGCATTCCTCGACAATTGTGTCCGGGTCGATGTTCTGGTGATAGGCATACCAGGTCGAATAGAGCGGCACACGGGCGGTCTCGGGCACCGGTGCCGGGTGGTAGCCGTCCTGCGCGGCCCACCAGCGGGCGGTATCCCGCAGCACGGTCTGATAGGCCAGCGGACGGCCGTCGAAGCGGAGTGTGATCTGATAGGTCTTCAATGGCGGTTCCGCTCCGGCGAATAGTTTCAAGAAGCCATGGATATTGACATCCTCCTCCTTGACCCGGCCGCCGATGGTCAGCGGCCTCAAGGCATCCGATGCCGCAATCGTGAACCGGTTCCCATCGCCCGGCCCGAGATACATCAGCAGGGGGGCACGCATCACCGCCCGCGACTCGATCTTCAGCCCCTGATGGTCGAAGTTCTGCTTGGAGTAATCGGAGGCCCAGATCCCTGCCAGGTCCACGGCGGGAAATTTCCACCTGATCTGGATGGCGGGTGGTTGCGCCTCATGCGGTGCCGTCAGTGTGAGCGTCGCAAGCATCAAATCCGGCTCCGGGCGCTGGAATTCCCATGAGGCTTTGAAAGGTCCGGTATCTCCTTCAATCACCAAGTCACTCTCCGCGATGGCAATGGGCGGTGCCTCCGCCGAAACCCTGGTCCATCCCAGGCTGAAGAATAAAATCCCGGCAGTGAGGCAGGTCTGGCGAACGAATTGGATCAAATGGGAGTTCATAGGATGCATGATGTCGGTGGAGATTCCAGTGCCCGTGAATGCATTCCGACCGGATGATCAACGGGTGCCGATTCGTGACAGAAATTCCCGGAAGATCAAGGACTGCTCCAACGGTGATGGCATTGGTGGACATGGTGCGGGCATGCCGGGATCGTGGTGTGCTCCCTGGAAATTGAACCGTCTGCTATGAGAGTCCCCGGCGCGAGCGGGATCCGACTCTCATCATGAAAAGAAAACGACACACCCCAGAACAAATCGTCAAGAAACTGCGGACTGCCCCCAGAGACTGGCAAGGGGCTGATTTTCGCATTTTCCCGCCTTTTTGACAGAGCCCGTGTGTGTGGGCCACAAGCTCTGGGCTTGGCGGAAAAACAAGGTTTCAGCCTTCATGCGTTTTAGTGCGCCACCGAAAGCCTGCTGAACAGTTTGCTGCTGCTGGCGGCAGCGGATGCCGGAATGGTTGCCTGGACCTCGTTCATGTTCCCATTCGGAGTGATGTCAAAGGTGACTCCCCCCACCGTGGAGCTGGATTCCGGAACGAGCACTTGATGGTTTGCCCACGGATCAGCTGCTCCAAGATCGTTGCTGAACTCCAAGCTCACGGTGGTGCCGCCGCGGTTCGAAGCGTTGAGCATGCTGAATTCGATCTTGAGGCTGCCATCGGATTGGTTGGTGCCAATGGGGAGTTTTGAGCCGGCGTTCTCATTGGGGCCCGCCACGCCAAGCACCCAGGCAATTCCATCTGCGATGCCGTCTCCATTGTCGTCCACATTGAACGAAACAACTTCGCCGCCCGCCCAGCTTTCGTAGGCGGTGAAAACCACAATGGTGGTGTCATCCACGATGGCGCTGGAGGTGTCGAGGGCATTGCCCGAGGCGTCGCCTAGGCTGGCTCCAGCGTTCAGCTGAAACTGCAGTGTGCCGCGGGATGTGGGGGTGACTTGAACCGCAAACACTTCCGGGTTGATTTCAGTGACGGAA
>JBFEQB010000054.1:0-18846 GCA_041549835.1 Luteolibacter sp.
AGGATTTTGGGTGGTGGGTGGGGCGGAGTGGGCTTGGGGCGGGAATCCTTGGCGGATGGCCGGCGGGAACGGGGGACGCTCCCAGAAGATCGGTCGGTCTTCCAGCGGAATTTCGCCCATTAAGCGAATCCCACAAGCGGCTTTGTTTCGCCACTTTGATTCCGGGAAACGCGCGCTTACGAATGGCTTGCGACGATTTCCTCCATCGCGGCCATGTTTTCCTCGATCACCCGGACGAAGGCGAACTGGTTGCGGCAACGGTCCAGATTGTGGCCCGGGTGACGGGTTTTGAAATAGACGTCGCCCTGCAGGTAGTCGGTGAGGAAGCGGATGCCGCACTCGAGGGTGAGGAGTTTGCCGGAAAACGCGAGGTGCTGGCGTTCGACTTCGTTGAGGAAGGTGGCGGCGGAGAGGTAGCCTTTGACGAGCGCCTCGAAGCGGTCCAGGTGGATGCCGATCTGGTCCGTGGCGGTGTCGTCCTCGCGGGCGGTCGGTGTGGATGAGCGCACCATGTCGCCGAAATCGTAGAGCGCGGAGCCGGGCATGACGGTGTCCAGATCGATCACGCAGATGCCCTCGGCGGTGGATTCGTCGAGCAGGACGTTGTTGAGCTTGGTGTCGTTGTGGGTGATGCGTTCCGGGATGACCCCGGCGGCGATGAGGTCGGTGACACGGTGGCAATCTCCGGCGCGGGCGCGGGCGAAGGCGATTTCAGCGGCCACTTCGGCAGCGCGTCCGGCGGTGTCCGCGGAGATGGCGGATTCCAGTGCGGCAAGACGTTTGGGCGTGTCGTGGAAGTCCGGGATAGTCTCGTGGAGGCGCGGCCCGCCGAGGGTGGCGGCGAGGTTTTGGAATTCGCCGAAGGTGCGGGCAGCCTGATAGGCCTGCTCGTTGGTTTCGAGTTCGTCATACCCGCGGGCCCGCTCGATAAAGGGATAGATGCGCCAGAAATTTCCCTCCGCATCATTGGCATACGGTTTGCCGTCGAGCGCCGGGATGCAGGTGAGCGTGCGGCGGTGGGCTTCCGGGTGGTGTTGCGCCTTGAGCGCGTCCAGCGCGTGCCGTGTGACGCGGGCGACGTTTTCCATCAACTCGGCGGGTTGTTTGAAGACGTGGTGGTTGATCCGCTGCACGATGAAATGGACCGGTTGGCCCGCTTGATCGAAGACGGCGTCATAAGTGTCGTTGATGTGACCGGAACCGTAGGCGCGCGCGCTCACGAAATCGGCACGCATATCGAAGCGCGCGGCGACCGCACGGATGTCATGGACTGGGAGAGAGGAGGACACCAGCGACTTAGCTTAGGGTTTCCGGGTATTCCCCCTCCGTAATCAACTTTGCGATGGACTCCACCACAAAGGGTTTGTCATCGGGATAGGTGACGCCGAACCACTGGCTGGTCGTGCGCAATACCGGGCATTGTGCGTGGCCGCTGTGGATCAGCTGATCCACCACGGTCGGGATGTAGCACTCGGATTTGAGTTGATCGCCGGATTCGTGGAGGAAGCGGACGAACGCTTCTTCGAGTTGTCCGAAAAACGCCGGGCCGAAAGCCCAGAAGTTCATCGATACCAACGAGCCTTCCGGCACCACGTGCCGCTTGCCGTCGAGCGCGTTGCCGCGGACGTGGCCGTCGCTTTCGCGCTCGATGTTGAGGTATTCCTCGACGTTGGTGAGGAAGCCGCTCTCGTCGATCTTGCAGATGCCGCGGTTGACGTGGCCGTGATCCGAGAGAGTGTTTTCGAGCGGGTATCCGACCATGGCGATCTCATTGGTGGCACCCTCCGGCAGACTGTCGAAAAACGCGGCAGCGCGGGAGTAGGCGTCCTGACCGTAGAAATCGTCCGCATTGATTACCGCGAAATGCCCGTTGACGGCGTGGCGCGCGGCGCGCACGGCGTGCGAGGTGCCCCAGGGTTTTGTGCGTCCCTCGGGCACGCTGAAGCCCTCCGGCAGGTCGTCGAGTTTCTGAAACACGTAGTCCACTTGAATCCGGCCCGCGAAACGCGAGCCGACGCCTTGTTTGAAGGCCTCCGCGAAATCCTCGCGGATGATGAAAACCACCCGCCCGAAACCGGCGCGGATGGCGTCATAAACCGAATAATCGAGCACGGTCTCACCATTCGGGCCCATCGGGTCCATTTGTTTGAGGCCGCCATATCGGCTGCCCATTCCGGCCGCGAGAACAAGAAGTGTCGGTTTCATGAAGCGATGGGTGGAGTGAGTAAATCCGGCGCTGCCCGCCGACCGGGCGGAGCATTGACCAGTCCGGAGCGATGTGGCAATCCCGGATTTTGCCAACGATCCGGCGGGGATTCCCGGATTTTACTACGTCGACGGCTGGAGCAGGTAGAGGCCCATGGTGGCCGCCGAGGCATCCGGCGCGGCCATGCGTTTATTCTCGTGGCCGGCACCCCATGAGTCGCTGAAGACAATCTCGTTTTTCGCGTTGTTATAGCCGATGATGAGGCGCATGTGGCCGCCTCCGGACTGCCTGGCCTCTTCGCCATTCTCGGGATATTTGCCGAGTTGGAGCGCCCACATGATGGGCACGCCCTTATCGATGTTTTCGCGGATGATTTTCATGAATTTGTCGAACACGAAGCCTTTGCCGTTCACCTCACGCAGGACTTCCGAGTCCAGTCCGTCCATGAAGTAGATGAAATTGTCGGTATCGAGCACCTTTTTGCCGAGCTTTTTGGCGGAGCGGTTGTATTTCCGCATGAAGCTTTTGAATTTGCGGCTGGTGTAATTGAGGTCGAGTTCGGTCTGGAAGCGGGTTTTGTATTTTCCGGAGATTTTGCGCATGGCGTCCTCCATTTCGTCGGGATTGGTGCCGCCGCCGCCCGCTTCGGTGCCGCAAATCTTCGCGATGTCGTGCTGGTCGGCGCGCACGCCATAATAGTTGAGCAAGCGTGCTGCGGTCGCCACGGCGCAGTAGCCCTTGTCGCCTTGGTCCACCATCGGGATTTTCGGGATGTAAACGTCGCCGGAAGGCTCGCGGACGACTTTTTCCACCAGATCCGAGCGCCTGACTTTGACGGATCCGCCGGTGCTGGTGTTGAGGGCGACCATGCTGTCCGGTTTGGGCAGCAGTCGCAGGCGGATGAACTCGCCCTGAAAGTTCTTGCCGTTCCGTTCGCGGCCGGAATACGGGTCACGGATTTTTTCCTTCCCGCCGCTGAATTCGAGTTGGGCGAGCGTTTCCTTGCTGATCCACATCCGGCGCTCGGCCCGTGCGGCGCTGGCGGTGTCCCTGCCGCGGTCCTGGAACCTCGGGGCCACGCAGTGGTTCAAATCTTCAGACCATCCATCAACGATGGCATCGAAGTCTTTCTCGGAGATGTCCGGGTTTTTCGAGTCTCCCTTGTTCCAGATGGCGATCGACACCTCGGCGAGCTTGCCACCCTTGAGGCGGAACACCACCTCCTCGAGATTCCGGGTGCCTTTGAAAGCGGTCAGCTTCATTTGCCCGAAGCCCCAGTTTGCGCGACGGATGATGCCGCGGTCCTTCACTTTTTCGGAATTCCACTTGAACCCTTTGTCTTTCCAAGCGGCTTCCAAGGTGGCATCGGTGAGAGTCCAGAGTTTTCCGGGTTCGAAGAGAGCGTCCACAGCGACCTCCTTGGCCTTTTCATCTTCGGATCCGAAGATGATCTGGTTCTGCGCCTGGGTCGGGGAGGCCAAGGCAAGAAGAACGAGCGGGATGACGGGCGGAAAGGAGGCTTTCATGGTGGTGGGACGGGCGGGCTTTCGTGTGGGACGGGCGGGCTTTCGTGATGGAACCCGAAAACGAAAAGGGCACGCGCATGGAATGTGTGGTGAGCTTTTTGAGCCGGGTCATCAGGCCAAAAAAGCGTCAACACGCTAGCCTTCGGCGGGCATGTTCCAAGAACATAATATATCTATCGACAGTATGTTGGAAGCGCACTCAATTCCGATGGAAAGTTTCGTCGCATGGTGTCAAGGTTGTGCGCATGCCCGCCACCGAGCCGATCCTTCAAGCCGACCACCTCGTGAAGGTCTTCGGCGGGTTCACGGCGCTGGACGGCCTCTCCTTCACGGTGGCCGAGGGTGAGTCGCTCGGGTTGCTCGGCGTGAATGGCGCGGGGAAAACCACAGCCATGAACCTGCTGCTCGGGCTGACCACACCGACGTCCGGAGCGGTCAGTGTGTTCGGCATGGACCTTTGGAAACATCGCATCGAAATCCTCCGCCAGCTCAATTTCTCCTCCGCCTATACCGCCCTGCCTTCCAACCTGCTCGTCTGGCAGAACCTGCTGGTTTTCGCCAAGCTCTACCGCGTGCCACGCCCGAAAGAGCGCATCGACGAATTGCTCGAACTCCTCGAAATCACCCACCTTCGGAAATCCGTCACCGGCAGGCTCTCCGCAGGGGAGTCCACCCGCGTCAATCTCGCCAAGGCCCTGCTCAACCAGCCGCGCCTGCTGCTGCTCGACGAGCCCACCGCTTCGCTCGATCCCGACATCGCCGACCGCGTGCGCAAGCTGCTGCGCAAGCTCCAGATGGAGACCGGGCTGTCGATTCTCTACACCTCTCACAACATGCGCGACATCGAGGAGGTCTGCGACCGCCTCGTGTTTCTGCACGGCGGCAAGGTCCTCGCCGAGGGCACCCCCGATGCGGTCAAAACACGTTTCAACCAGGCTTCGCTGGAGGATTTCTTCATCGGAGTGGCCCGGGGCGAAATCGAGGCGATCGGATTGAAGTGACTGAATTCAAAATCCAAAATTAGAAATTCAAAATCCCACTCCATGCCGTTTTCCTTCCTCACCGTCGGCGCGCTCGTCCTCCGTTACGTGTTTCTCTACACGCGGCATCCGGTGCGGTTCGTCGAGCTCATCTTCTGGCCGCTCGTCGACCTGCTCGTCTGGGGGTTTCTAACCATCTATCTGCAGAAGCAGGCGGCCGGGGGATTCCCGACCACCATCATGTTTCTCATTGGAGGCATGATCCTGTGGGACGTGCTGTTCCGCTCGCAGCAGGGGGTTGCCATTTCGTTCCTTGAGGATGTGTGGACGCGCAACCTGCTCAACGTGTTCGTCGCGCCCGTCCGCACCGTGGAATATGTGGCGGCCACCTGCATGGTCGGCGTGTTGCGCGTGGGGGTCACGCTCGCCCTCCTGTCGGTGGTCGCGTCGTTGGCGTATGGATTCCAGATCACGAGCCTCGGTTTCGCGCTGTTGCCGTTTCTAGCCAACCTGTTGTTTTTCGGGTGGTTTCTGGGCATGGTTTCCACCGCGCTGATCATGCGCTGGGGGCAGGCGGCCGAGAGTCTCGCTTGGGCGGTGCCGTTTTTCATCCAGCCGCTCGCCGCCGTTTTCTATCCGGTGGCGGTGCTGCCGGGTTGGCTTCAACCCATCGCGAAGACCCTGCCCTGCACGCCGATCTTCGAAGGCATGCGCGCGGTGCTCTCAGGCCATGCGGCGCCATGGGACATGGTCCGGTCCGCGTTTCTGCTCAACCTCGTCTGGGGCACGCTCGCGGCTTGGTTTTTCGCCGCAAACCTCCGGCACGTCCGGAAAACCGGATTGCTCGTCAAAGTGGCGACCCATTGAGCGATGGGCCGGGTCGCTCAATGGGTGACGCGGGTGCGGCTGCCGCCATAGAGCACGCGCACGCGCTCACCCTCGGCAAACGGTTCGTTGGGATTGCTTTCCTGGGTGACTGAGACAGATCCCCCTTCGTCAAGTTTCACTTGGATTTCGAGGCCCTGACGGCTGCCCATCGCCTGTCCGGCATGGGATCCGGCGACGGCCCCCAGGCCGGCACCGCCAACGGTGGCCAGCGTGCGGCCGCTGCCACTGCCGATCTGGTTGCCAAGGACGCCACCTGCCACGCCGCCAAGAATGGTGCCTGCGGTCGTGCCGCCTTCGATTTTCACGTAGCGGACCGAGGTGATCCGGCCCGTTTTGACGGTTTGTGCCTGTCCGGCCTCATTACGTGAGTAGGTGTCGCCCGTGAGCGACTGCTGGGCGCAGGAGGCGAAAAACAAGGGGAGTGCGGCGATGGCGACGATGGCTTTCATAACGTGAGAAGTAGTTCGCGCGATGTGGGAAAAGTAAAGGGGGAATCAAGAACCGCCTGGATCCTTCCCCATGCTGGACAAACCCGAGCCCGTCTGGCATCCATCCGCCCTCATGTCCGAGTTAGCGAAAGCCTATGAACCCCAGGCGGTGGAAGCCAAATGGTATGCCGCCTGGATCGACGGGAAATGCTTCGAAGCCGATCCTTCGTCCTCGAAGGACGCGTATTCGATCGTCATTCCGCCGCCGAACGTCACCGGCATCCTGCACCTCGGGCACGTCCTGAACAATGCGTTGCAGGATATTCTCGCCCGCCGCGCGCGGCAGGAGGGCAAGGAAGTGCTGTGGCTGCCGGGCACCGACCACGCGGGCATCGCGACCCAGGCGAAGGTCGAGCGCGAGCTGCGCGAGAAGGAGGGCAAGACCCGCCGCGACCTCGGCCGGGACGAGTTCCTCAAGCGCGTGTGGGATTTCAAGGACCACCACGGAGGCATCATTATCAAGCAGCTCAAGCGCCTCGGCTGTTCTTGTGACTGGGGCCGCGAGCGCTTCACGATGGATGAGTCTTATACGAAGTGGGTGAGCCACGTGTTTGTGGAACTCTTCAAGCAAGGTCTGATTTACCGCGGCAAGCGGATCGTCAACTGGTGCCCGGTTTCGCTGACCGCGCTCTCCGACGAGGAAGTGATCATGACGCCGCAGCGCTCGAAGCTGTATTTCATGAAATACGAGCTCGTGGATGCCCCCGGCGAGTTTCTGGAAATCTCCACCACCCGCCCGGAGACCTTGATGGGCGACGTGGCGGTGGCCGTGAACCCGAAGGATCCGCGCTTCTCGAAATACGTCGGCCGCAAGGTGAAGCGTCCGTTTCCGCATGCCGAAATCCCGATCATCGCGGACGATCACGTGGACGTCGAGTTCGGCACCGGCGCGCTCAAAATCACTCCCGCCCACGACAAGGCGGACTTCGAGATCGGGATGCGCCACGACCTCGAAATCCTGGACGTTCTCACACCCGACGCGCACATCCACTGTCCCGAGTGCCCGGACCTCCACGGACTCGACCGCTTCGTCGCGCGCAAGAAAGCCGCTGCGAAGCTCGAAGAGATGGGCCTGCTCATCAAGGTGGAGGAATACGAAAACAACGTCGGCTTCTCCGAGCGCGCCCACGTGCCGATCGAGCCGCGCATTTCGATGCAGTGGTTCCTGAAATACCCGTGTGTGAAGGAAGCTGCCGATGCCGTGGCGAACGGCGACATCAAGTTCCGCCCCGAGCGTTGGGCGAAGACTTACGCCCACTGGATGGAAAACCTTCAGGACTGGTGCATCAGCCGCCAACTCTGGTGGGGCCACCAGATCCCGGTTTGGTATCACAAGGAGAAACTCGAAGCGCTCAAGAACGCTGAGTCGCTGGAGATGGCGGATTTCGAAAAAGGCGACATCCACGTCGGCATCGAACCTCCGAGCGATTCGGAAAACTGGGTGCGCGACGAAGACGTCATGGATACCTGGTTCTCGTCCTGGCTCTGGCCCTTCGCCACCATGAGCGACCTCGGCGAAAACAGCGCGACGCTGAGGAAATTCTATCCGACCACCGACCTCGTCACCGGTCCGGACATCATTTTCTTCTGGGTGGCCCGCATGATCATGGCCGGCTTCCGCTTTGCGGGTGAACTGCCATTCAAGAACGTCTTCTTCACCTCCATCATCCGCGATCTGCAAGGCCGCAAAATGAGCAAGTCGCTGGGCAACTCGCCGGACCCGATCGACCTGATGGAGAAATATGGCGCGGACGGGCTGCGTTTCGGCCTGCTGCGCATCGCGCCCGTGGGCAGCGACCTGCGTTTCGACGAAGCCTCGGTGCAAGAAGGCCGGAACTTCGCCAACAAACTCTACAACGCCTGCCGTTTCCGGCAGATGGCGGGAAGTGATCAGTGCCAAGTGATCAGTGATCAGAAAGATCTGCCGCCGTATCATATCGACATCATGGCGAAGTTGGATGCGCTGTCGGCGGATTTGAAGGAGAGTTATGCCGAATACCGCTTCGGCGAGATCGCGCAACTTTTGTATGAGTTCCTGTGGAACGAGTTCTGCGACAAGTTCCTCGAAGCCGTGAAACTCGATCTGCGCGAGAGCGCCACGCCGGAAGCGCGGGCCGCGACGCTCGGCACCTTCGATGCCGTGATGAGCCGCTACCTGCAGCTCATGAGCCCCTATATGCCGCACATCACCGAGGAGCTTTCGCTTCGCATGGGCTATGTAGAGGAAGGAGGGTTCCTGATGCAAAAGGTGCTGCCGTCCGGCCCTCTCGTCGCAACGGATGCGTCGGCCGCCCAGAGTAAGGCCACCGCCATTTACGAAACCGCCGGCCGCTTGCGTAATTTGAAGGCCGAATACAACGTCGGCTCGCGCAAGGACGTGAAATTCGTCGTCAAGGGCGCGATCGGTTGGCTGCCCGAGGAAACCAAGGTGCTCGCTTTGCTTGCCGGGGCGGGGGAGATCGTTCTGGATTCCTCCTATGATGCCCCGAAAGGCACGCCCGCCGCGCTCACCCCGGTCGGTGAGGTGTATCTGCCGATGGAGGGGCTGATCGATGTGGAGGCCGAGCGGATCCGAATTTCCAAGGAGATCGAGAAAATCAAAATCGAGGTGAAGAAGTGCGAGGGGAAACTCGGCAACGCCAGCTTCGTGGACCGCGCGCCGCCGGAAGTCGTCGAGCAGGAGAAAGTCCGCCTTGAAGAGTGGAAGACGAAACTCGGACAACTCGGAGACATGCTTTCCGCCTTGGCATGACCGCTTGCCAACCATGGATCATCTACTAGAATCCACGCTTGGAAGGCCAAGCACGGTGAATCTCAGCAACATCTACGGAATCGGAAAAACCTCGCTCGAGCTTCTCGAGGCGACGGGTTTTCACGATGTCGAGTCGATCGCGAACGCCGGAGTGGATGAGTTGCACCGCGAGCTCGAACGCGCGAACTCGATGCTCAAAATCGCCAAGCGCAATCCAAGCCGGGCCGCCGTGGAGAAATGGATCGGCATGGCGCGGGATGTTGTCGGTGAGCCGGACGAGCCCGAGGAGCCAGAAGTATCAGTGTTGCCGGCGGTCGATTTCGAGCGTTCGCCGGAAGTCGCTCCATTGCTTGCCGCCGCGCCTCTGGCGATTCCCCTGCCGTCCAAGGTGCTGATGGGGAGCCAGTTGAAGGTTTCCGAAATTCCCGCTGGAATCCTGCTCAATCACTATTCCGGGGATCTGGATGTGAAGGTGGAAGAGCGCCTGCCCAGAGCGCGCCAACCCCGGCAGGTGGCCGCCTCCGGATACGTGCGACTTGCCGATCCGTCCGCCCAGCGCCTCGCAATCGATACCTCGAAAATCCGTTCGATCGAAGACATGGGCGAACCGCTGCTCAAGGCGCCGGCTGTGAAAGCCTCCCCTGCGAACGACAGGGTCGCCCTGCTGCGCGCACCCCGCACCGCGACCAATGAGGGTCGCGATCCCGAGTCCCGCTGGTATATCCGGGGGGTTCTCCACAGCCACCCGTTCTCGCTCGCCATCGGTGCGGTCATGACACTGCTCGTGATGCTGGTGTTCCCGTTGTCCATGGTGTCAGTGGCCCTGCTTTTCTTGTCGGCGGAGATGCCGGAGCGCTTCGCATGGGTGCCTGGATGGTTGCTGGGGATTCCCGTGACCTTGCCATTGTGCGGCATCGCCTATCTGATCTGGGGGCTGAGCGGAAGTTGCCGGATTTGCGGGCAGAAACTCTTTGTCCACCGCTCGCATCTGAAGAACTCGCGGGCGCACCGGGTGAAAGGGCTGGGATACATCCTACCGCTTTGTTTCCACCTCTTGGTGTTCCGCTGGTTCCGTTGCACGCATTGTGGCACGCCGGTCCGATTGAAAGAATAAGATGCGGCGTTCGATCATGGTTTCCCTGATGAGGTGTCCGGTTTCGTGGCCGTTGGTGCTGGTGATCGGTCTTTCCTCATGCGCGAAACTCGGGATCAGTGGCGGTAAAATCGAGCCTCCCAAAATCGACAGCCCTTTCGGTGGCGGCGGTGTTCCATTGCAACTCCGCGCAAGGGGCGCGGTTGATGGCAATCCGGTCACGCCCGGCGGAAACGCTTCGGTTTCTCCAAGGGCAGCGGCATTCACGCCGGAGGAGGATATCGTGTTCACTGATCCGGACAACCCGGACGCCACCTTGCCCGAGCTCTCGACGATCCTCGCCGCTCCCAAGAGCCGTGGACCATGGGAGGAGAGTGAAACCATCGCCAAACGACGTTCCTCCCGTGAGGGCAAGCCGCTGCTCATCTGGTTCACGGATTCCGCTCGTAGCCCGATGTGCAAGGCCCTCTCCGAGGAGTTGTTCTCCACGCCGGATTTTGAGACATGGGCCGCGGAAAAACTCATCCGTTTGCGCGTCGATGCGAACATTGAAGTGGACGATCCGGATCTCTCGCTGGAGGCCAAGGAAACCCGCATGTCGGACCTCAGGAGCTACGTCTCCCGGCTCAAGAAACAGTATAAGGTTTTGGGCCATCCGTCGCTCCTGCTGCTCAACCCCAGCGGTGCGGTGATCGGCCGCTACCGTGGCTACAAGCGCGGCCAGGCGGATTTCACCTGGGGTCAGATCAAGCACGGTGAGGCGGTTTCCGCAGAGGCCTACAAGGGATGGCGTGCCGGACTGGAAAAGAAAGGCTACCGCGAATGGTGTGACCGCAGGGGGCGCAAGGTGTTTGCGAAGCTCACCGGCTACTCGAAAGGCACGCTCACCCTGATCGAGCCGGACGGCACCCGCTCGCGAACCAAGGAAAGCAAACTTTCCGATGAGGACCGCGCATGGATCGACGAGCAGAAACGATTGCGCGGCCTCCAGTAGCTGGCCGGGTTACCCGTCATCGTCTTCCGCCTCGAGCGGCAGCGCGTCGAGCGCGGCACGGTAGGCGTTTTCGTCGAAAGGGCGTTTTTGCCTGAGAATCTCAAACATCTCCTCGCTGAGGCAGTAGGCGATCTGGCGTTTCGACTCGGTTTCGTTCATCCCCGCATTCAGCAAGCGCTGCAAGGTCTTCGCCACGTATTTGGTCTGTGGCGAAACCAGTTGTTGCTCCACGGCAGCGAGAAGTTCGGAAAGCAGCACGTCAGACATGGGGGGAGCCAAGCCTAAAAACCGCGGCACGGAAATGCCGAAATCAGAACCAACCGCGTTGGCTTATCCCCCCAGCCGGGAAATTACGTCATGGGGCTTCAAAAAGCGCCACTCCGCAGGTCCAATGCCCGAACTCCTCCGGGACGGGGGCTTCGAACAAGTGGCGTTTCCCGGAAACCGGGTGGTCGAAGGACAAGCGCCACGCATGCAGCATCAAGCGATCCGGAAGCGTCGGGTTTTTCGAGGGCTTGCCATAGATCGGATCACCTAACAAGGGGGCTCCCTTGTGGTGCATGTGAACGCGGATCTGGTGGGTGCGGCCGGTGTGGAGGTGACAGAGCACGAGGGATGTTAGGGTGGCGGCGTCGGTGGCGAGGATTTCGTAATCGGTGATGGCGGTCTTGCCGCCGGGCGGATTGACGACGGCCATTTTCTGGCGGTTCACAGGATGGCGGCCGATGTGGGTGAAGACGGTGTCCTTTTCCGGTTTCGGGATGCCCATGGTGACGGCCAGATAGAGTTTCTCCATCGTGCTGCGTTCGGAAAACTGGGTGACGAGTGACTGGTGGGCGGCGTCGGACTTGGCGACGACGAGACAGCCGGAGGTGTCCTTGTCGAGGCGGTGGACGATGCCCGGGCGCTCGACGCCGCCGATGCCGGAGAGTTTCCCGCGGCAATGGTGGAGCAGGGCGTTGACCAGTGTGCCGTCCGGGTTTCCCGGCGCGGGATGGACAACCATGCCCGGCGCTTTGTTGAGCACGACGAGGTCGTCGTCCTCGAAAAGGATGTCGAGCGGGATGTCCTGCGGCGCGTTGTCGAGCGGCACGGCCTCGGGAATGGCGATGGCGATCAGGTCGCCGGGTTTCACCGAGTCACGGGGTTTGGCGGGATTCCCATTGACGATGATGAACTGCTCGCGGATGAGCGTCTGGATGCGTGAGCGCGAGAGATCCTCCAGACGCGCTGCGAGAAACGCATCAAGGCGCTCGCCGGGGACATCGACACGAATTTCCACGGCATGAGTCTCTGCAGGGTGTGATTTCCCCGCAAGGTCCAAGTTGGTTTCCAATTTGCACTGTGGCCCCGGACTGGAATCCATGGAGCGCTTGATTCATTTGGCGAAAGGCTCGCCGCCGTCGGCTTCAGGCGCTTCCCGCCACCGGTGGATTCCTAGCAGGCGGGTTCGTGAAATCAGGAATTCTGGATTCTTGCTGGAAGGAAGAGGGAATTGCCGCGTATTCTTCAGTCATGAATTTCAAGTTGCTGATTTCGATGTTGCTGATGGCGGTCTCCGGCGTTCCTGCGGTGGCCGAAACCAAGGAGATCGTGTTCATTGCGGGAAACCGCAGTCACGGTTCCGGTGATCATGAGTTCCGGGCGGGCAGCATGCTGCTGGCGAAAGCCTTGAATGAGCAAAGCGGGCTCGATGTGAAGGCCCGGGTGGTCGGCGTGGAATGGGCGAAGACTCCGGAGGTGTTGGATGGGGCCGATGCGATCGTGATCTACTGCGATGCCTCGAGCGCGATCGTCGGGAAATGGGATTATCTCGACGGGTTGGCGAAAAAGGGCGTGGGCCTGATGTTTATGCATTACGCGGTGCACCCGTGCAAGGAGATGGCTGACAAGTATCAACGCCGCTGGGTGGGAGCGACGATGGAGGACCATTTTTCGGTGAACCCCCATTGGCTTGCCGAGCTTGAGGTGATGCCGGATCACGAGATTTCCCGGGGCGTGCCCGGGAAGTTCGAGAGCTTCGATGAGTTCTACTACAACATGCGTTTCCAAGAGGACCGCAAGGCCGTGCTGGATCTGGTGACGGCCGTTCCGACACGGGAGCGGATGCGCGCCTACATCAACATGTGGAACTGGCACGGTGCGGATGGCATGGGCAAGCCACAGACGATGATGTGGGGGGTGGCGCGCGAGGATGGCGGGCGTGGCGTTGGATTCACCGGCGGGCATTATCACCGGAACTGGGCGTTGGATGGGTTCCGCACGGTGGTGCTCAATGCCATTGTCTGGACCGCCGGCATGGAAGTTCCGGAGGGCGGGGTGAAGTCCCTTGCTGTCACCGAGGAAGCGCTGAATGCGAATCTCGACGTCTACGCCAACAAGAAGAACCCGTGGATCTCCCTGCCGGACCTTGAAAAAATCCGCAAGATGCCACCTGCCAAGATCGAGCCGGAGCGGGAAAGCAACGAATGCGAATGTGGTGAGACCCACTGAGGCGTCTCTCCCTCTTTCCCAGCCCCCCGGGCCATCACCGAACTACGAGATCATGGCACCGGGACCAGACGGGCGGGTCGCACGGTGACCGGGCCGATGAGACCGGATGGCAGGAGCGGGGCATCGGCGGACCAGTGCTTCCAGGTCGCGAAGGTCACACGACCCTTTGACGGGCGCGGTTGACCATTGGTGAGCCAGTCGGGCCAGCGGGTGAGAGCCTTGCCGGTCCACTCGCAGTCGTCAGGTTGCTGCTCGTCGCCAATGAGTCGGTTTACCCAGAGGTTGGTGACATCGATCTCAAGGGTGTTGATGCCGGGGCGCAGCGCCTTGCTCACCTCGACCCGGAAAGGGGCATGCCAAAAAATGCCGAGGTCATCTCCATTGAGGCGGATCTGGGCCATTACCTCAACCTCACCGAGGTCGAGCCAAGCTTCTCCGCCGTCTTTGAGAAAACCGTCCGGAAGCGTGAAGCGGACCGAGTGGGTGGCGGTGCCGGAGAAGTAGCGGATGCCAGGGTCCGTGTGTTCGTTCCACGGGATGAGCTTGTCGAAGCGCGCCTCGGCGGGAGCGCCACGCTTGGCTTGGAAGCGGACGGTCCACGGGCCAGGGAGAGCGAGCGGCGCTGGCAGGCCGGATACCGCGAGTTGTCCGGTTTTGCCGGACGCTCGGTGCAGGGTATGCGGGCCGTTGTGCCAAGCGCGCAGGCGGGTTCCCGCGGTGGCATCCAAAACCGGGAGCAGACCGTCGCTTGCCGGTCCTTCTGCCAGCACCACCGGGTCGGCGGCGGGTTTTCCGGATTGGCGGAAGACGACGAAGATCGATTTTTCAGGGGCGAGTTGGAGAGGCATTCGGATGTGTTTGCCGTCCACCGTCCAGCCGGCGGCGGGTCGGATGGTCCCCGTTTCACCATCCCAGAGTTCCGGTTGGCGTCCAGCGCTGCGGAAACCCGCGATGGTGTTGATGGTGGATGCGGACTGGTTGGAAACGAAGAAGACGTCCGCCTCGTCGGAGTAGCGGTGGATCCAGGAGCATTCCCCGGGAAGTTGCACGGCCGGGGGGATGTCAAGTTCGGCCAGAACCTCGGTGGGTGACAGGCCGGCGAAGACACGACCCTTGCCGAAGCGGTTCGAGGTGCTCGTTTTGCCGTCGCATTGGCCCCAGACCTCGTCGCCGATGGTTTGTACCTCCTTCTCGGAGCCGGGGAAGCCGCCAAGGCTCGGGGTATGTTGGGGCTTGGGGCCGAGCACGGTGGCACCGGCGTGGACGAGATCCCGCAACTTGCGGGTGAAGGCCGGGGTGTGGAACGGGTGCCCGGGGAGCATCAGCAGGCGATAACGTTTGCCGCAGGGCAGAACCACCTCGCCGTTTTCGACCGTCAACTCCGCCAGAATGTCGGTGCCACAGGAATCGTAGTCGTAACCGGCGGCGCTCAGATCCTTGCGTCGGATGGCTCCGTTCGGCGCGGCGTTGCCTGCGAAGCAGAGCACGTCGGCACCGAATTCCCCGCTCTGCAGGAGGCCCTGTGAGCGGGCGATGTAATCGAGCCACGCCCTGCCGGGTTTCCACCACGTGTTGGTGCGTTCGAAATGGATGCCATACTGGCCCATGGTCATGCCGGGCACCTGATCACTCCATGGTTGGTGGGCGTAGCGGTGGAAGACGAAGCGGTTGATTCCGGCGGTCCAGGCAACGTCCCCTACGCGCTTGAGTGATCCGGGGTGGTTCAGCCAACGGCCGATTTCCGGCCCTGCGGTGAAGGCCTCGGCGGCGGCGATGGGGCGGCCATGGATGTGGGCCAGCGACGCGGCGAGTCTAAACGTGGAAGAATAAGCGCCATTGGCCCAGAACTCGGCCATCGGGATGTCGGCCTTGCCGCCGACCTGCAGGCCCTCAAAGCACGAGGTGTAAGGCTCAGTGGTGAAAAGCAGGCCATGGTCATGGCAGAGCTCGGCCATGTAGCCATAGTAGTTGTCGGAGAAGAGATCGGAGATCGTGCGGCGGAAGTCCCACAGGAAGCGCTCGGTGCTCGGGCCGTCGTTGATTGCGCGACCGGTGAGCGCCAGCAGATAGGGGGTGGGGTCGTAACCGCGACGTTTGGTGAACTCCTCGCGCATCCGCGGCGTCCAATGGTGCAGGCCCGCCTCGTAGCTGTCGATCGTGAGGTGTTTGAACGCCTTGCCAACGTGCGGGCCGAGGTGATCGAGCACCGGTTGGATGCCGTGCCGCCAGTGGACGTCCATGCCCTCGCGCCGCAGTTTGTCAATTTCCAGCCCGGTGGCTGACGCGGGTGCAGGCATGTTGGTCTTGCCGGTCGGCGTGTGTCCAAGACGCAGGATCTTCCAGCGGCCCTCGGGGGCGCGCCAGATGAGGGTGCCGTCTTTTTCGAGTTGTCCGGTCACGTTGACGATTGCATCCAGTGGGATGGCAGCGTCCTTCGGCAATGGTTTGAGGTCGGGCTGTCGGCCGCCCGGTCCGCCCCGCTGGCCGGCCTTGGACTGCCACTTGTTGATGCGGAACCCGGTGTCCAGTTCCGCAGGGATAGCGAAGACCGCGATGTCGCGGTAGTGGTCGAGAGTGACTTCAGGCTGCGGCAGCTTCTCACGGATGGTCCGGCCGCCCTCCACCGTGAGCTCGGAGGAGACGAGTTGCTGCATCGCGAGTTCGGGCGTGATCCAAGGCCCGCCGGTGGTGGCCCAGCCGGCACAGTTGTGCATGCCAAGCTCAAGGCCGAGGCGCTCGGCCTCGTCTGTGGCATGCTTCATCATGTCGAGCCAGACCGGTCCGAGGTAGTCAACCGGGCCGGCTGGGGTGTCGCAGTTGTGGTGGGGGCCCGCGAGACTGAAGATGAGGGCACCGCCGATGCCGGCTTGGGTCATGGCCTCGAGGTCAGCAGTGATTCCCTCGCGGGTCACATTTCCGTTCATCCAGTGCCACCAGGTGTGCGGGCGTGCTGGAGCGGGCGGGTTGTGAAAGCCGTCCTCAAGATCCCCGGCATTTGCGGAGAGAGAGCTGAGGAACGCCGTGGTCATGGCGAAAAATAGGGTCGAGGCGATGGAGATTGATTGATTCATGGCGGATTCAGCTGTGCCATTTGCATGGCGGTGGACGCCGTGATGAGACGAAACTCCGCGCCAAAGTCGAGCGTTTCCGGCGAGGCTGAATCTGCCGGGGAGAAATGCCGCGGCAAAATTGGAATGGGTTTCAGGTTTGCGCGGGTGAGGAGCGCATCGTTAGCGTATGGCCGTGAGCGAAGTTCCGGAGACCATTGTCCACTGCCCCGCTTGCGGGGTGGCGATGGATGTTTCGGCGTTGGTGCCCTTCACGAAAGTCGAATGTCCGGCATGCGGCAAGCAGACGCGGGTGAAGCGGGAATTCGGACCCTACACGCTGGTCCGCCGCCATGCGGTGGGAGGCATGAGCATGGTGTTTGTGGCTCGCGACAACACGTTGGGCCGCGAGGTGGCGCTGAAGATTTTGAGCGAGGAGTTTTCCAAGGACGAACGGCGGATCGCCGCCTTCGAAGAGGAGGCGCGCATCACCGCATCATTCAGCCACCCGAATGTGGTGCGGGTGCTCAGGACCGGGCGCGCGTTCGAGCGGTTTTACATCGCCATGGAATTCGTGCCCGGCGGGCATTTCGAACACCATATCCACAAGCGTGGGAAAATCCCGGAGTTGGAACTCCTGCCGCTCGCCATCGAGGTGGCCCAAGGTCTCAAGGCGGCCCACGCGGCGGGTCTGATCCACCGCGATGTGAAGCCGGGAAATATTCTGCTGGATGCCGAGGGGCATGCGAAACTCGTGGATTTCGGCCTCGCTTTGGTGACTCAGGGAGGCAAGGCCCAAGCCACGGAATTGTGGGCCACTCCGTGTTACGTGCCCCCGGAAACGGTGGAGAGATACGAAGAGGATTTCCGTTCAGATATCTACGCGCTGGGTGCCAGCCTTTACCACGCATTGAGCGGGAGGCCTTCCTGTGGGGAGGAGACCATGGCCACCGACATTCTCCGGGCAGCGAAGAAGAAGGTCATTCCGCTGAGTGCCACTGACCCCGATGTTTCCGCCGAGACCTGCCGGACGATCGAGCGGGCGATGGCGTATGATCCGAACGATCGCTTCGGTTCCTACGATGAAATGATCGCCAGCCTCGCGGTTTCGCTCAGCAACCTGAAATCCGGTCGTCCCGAGTCTACGGGAAGTGCCGCCATACGCCGGGCCGAGAAAAAACGCCGGGAACGAAAGGCGGTGGTTGCCGGCAGCGTGGTCCTCGCCATCGCCACGGGTGTGGCCCTGTGGTGGGTGGGCCTTCCGCGACCGGATCCCATGGTTGAGATCCGCGCAACACCGGAAGTGGATTCGCCGCCAGTCATCGTTCCGGACACTTCGGTGGACATCGCGCGGACTTACCGTGAGGCCCGCGCCTCGGTGGCGGCCAGGGATTTTGAAAACGCGGCCGTGCGATTCAGCGCTCTCGCCAACCATCCAGCGGTGCAGGAGCCGAGCCGGACGTGGGCTGGGATTGAAGCGGTGATGGTGCGTTTTCTGGACGGTCAATCTGGCGAGGCCCGCCGTCAGGCAAGGGAGACCGCGGACCACATGCGGTCGCTGTCCGAAGGCAAGCAGGGGCCTGGCGAAGCATTGTTGGAAATACTCGGTCGGTTGGATGCCCTTCCGCCGATGGCTGTGCCGGATGTCCCGGAGGGAGGCGCTTCCCGCGTGATCGCATCCATGCTGGCCGGACTCAAGAACTGGGAACAGGGCATGATCGATCCGGCCGCTGCATGCTTTCGTGCGGTGGTTTCCGCCGAACTTCCGCCGACGGACGGATGGGTTTCCATCTATCAGACATATGCCGCCGACTACCTCGCCGACCATGAGTTGCTCTCAGGCTCCTTGTTCAATGAAGATCCTCCCGACAGGGTGGGCTGTGAGGCGGCCATGGATGAGCTCAACGCGGTGCTCGCCATGCTGAAAACCCGAGGGCACGCCCGGTCCAACGTGCGTGCCCGGCAGCTGGACCTCGCCCGCCGCGCCAAGCTGCTGGAAACCGCCGGACCCGTGGTTCCAGTCCATTCCGCCGTTCCGGATCAACCCGTGAAGTTGCCGGATGTGTTGGCCCGGCTGGGTGATTTTGCGCGTGACTGCCGCTTTCAGGATGCCGTCATCCATCTGAAATCCCTGCCGGGTGATCCGCAGGGGGCCGCGCGTTCCTCGCTGCTTGCCGTGGCGGAAGCCGCGGAGGTTTTTCTAACTGATCTGGAGCATGGTCTGGCCAACCGACCCGTTGCCACAGAACTGCGGCTCAAGTCAGGTGAAATCACATCCCACATCGCCATCGACTCTCATGGAGGGATCACCGCGACTTTGGCGAACGGTCGCGAGCGGCCGTGTCAATGGAGTGATTTCTCACCGGATGCGCTGATCTC
>JBFEQB010000055.1:0-18620 GCA_041549835.1 Luteolibacter sp.
CGACGGTCTGGTGGAAGCCGAAGATCAGCCAGAGATGGGAAAATCCCTCGATGCCGCGCAGCGCTTCCGGGCTGCGGTAAGCTTCGTGAAACACCAGTTCGCCCCAAGCGCTCGGGCAGAGGCCCGGCTGGCGGGGAACGCCGAATTTCCCTCCGAAACAGGAGCGGACGGTGCCGATCGGATCGAGCGTCATGGGGCTGGGAACCAAAAGAGGGACGGTGATGAAACCGACCCTCGGATGAATGGAAAATCAGCGGGTCTTCAGGTGGATGCTCGAACGCAGCACGCCGTCTTCACGGCGGACATGAACGGTGAATCGGTCGAGGTCTTCCATGGGGCCTGTGAATTGTCCTACGGTCTTGATGTCACGGGGGGAGATGCCGAGTTTGTCCGAGTTTTCCTCCAGCACCTTGAACGTTTCCCGCGAGAATTTTTCGAGGGCCTTGAAGTTGACGGAGAAGTAGAGGCCGGTGCGGGTTTCGCTGGCGCTGGCAGCTTGGTTGACGAGATCGAGCGCTTGGTTTTTCGAGGTTGAGGCCGCGAACCATTGGTCGCCCACGGTCACCGAGGGCATGAAGTCGTCGTTGAAAAACGGCAGGGAGAAAAACCAAGTCGTGTAGCCGTCTTTTTCCGAACTGATCGGTTTCTGCATCGGGATTTCCTGATCCAGCATTTCGCTGACCTTGGCCAGGACTCCAGTGAGGCTGGTGTTCATTTTTCCCCATGAGGCGGCGAGTTTCGTGCGGTCGGTGACGGGGGCCACCATTGAGATCCGGGGGAATTTCGCCTCATCGACAACGGTGGATGGAATCCCGGGAATCGCGGGGACCGAGCCGCTGAGATCGACGACCCAGGCGCGTTCGCTGCCGAGGCTGCCGGAGAAATCCTTGCTGAAGAAATCCCACAGCGTCACGAGATCCGGGCGGAACTTGGTGTCGAAGATCCCAGCCATTTCCTTGAATTGAGCCATCTGGGGGGCATCGATCGGAAGTTCCGCGATTTTCATCGCTGCGGCATAGGTGGTTTCCATGAGCGCTTCGACGTAGGCGCGGGCTTTTTCGTCGTAGGCGGCTTCAGTGGTCATGTTGGCGAAGATCGCGACGTTTTCCGAGTCACCCAGCGATACAAGTTGGTTGGGGGATTTCCAGTCGATCATACCGTTGTCGGTGCCTCCGTAGGATTCGATTTTCAGGCCGTCTTCAAAAAACGCGGCGGTGCCGAGGCTCTCGTTGCCGGACAATGTGCGTAGCGAGGCTTCGCGCTCCGCCACCATGCGGAGCAGGGTTTCGAGATCGCGGGTGTCGCCCAAGCCAGTGGAACCGGAGAGCCCGTCGCGCAGACCGGAGGCGATCTCGGAGAGTCCGCCGACGGATGCAATCATCCGGTCCAAGGCGTCTTCGGCCCCGTAGATCAGGGCCGCGAGTTCCTTGGAGGCGTAGGTGTCGCTGAATGCCAAGGCCTCGGTGGCGACCAGCGACCGGCGGACGTCCGGTGCGAATTGGAGGTCATCGACGGAGGAACCGAAAAAGAGCATGACGTAATCGCCAAGGGTTCCGCTGAGGACCACCAGGTCTTTCTTTGCGATTGCGGCAAGCAGTCTGTCGACGACGGCGGGGTCGAGGCTTTCCTCCATTTCCTTGCGGTTCTCCGCCATGGAGTCGGAGATGGCCGCACCTTTGATTTTGTGGCCTGCGAATTTGCGGTCGGCTCGTTCGATTTCGACCGGTTCGACCATGTCACCGAACATGGCGAGGTTTTCGGTGAGCGCGGCGAGTTGCTGGGCGGCGGCGTCACGTCCGGACGCGGAGGTCCGGAACGCGAGGTAGAGTGGCGGCATGTGCATTTTTTCAAACAAAGCCACGCCGGATTCTGGGTCGGTGAGCAGCTTCTCGAGCATTTCCTGGCCGAACGTTTCACCTAGCCCGTCCGCCATGTCGTTGAGATCGCCATCTGCGGCGGCATCCGCGAAAGCCGTGGCAAGCGCACGCATCTGGTAATAGGTGGAGCGGCGGTTGAGAGTGAGAAGGTTGGCGGTTTGCTCCCCGGTGGATTTGCCGAGGGCGATGGTGAATTCGGTTCCAAACAAAGCCGCCGGGCCCGTCGGTTCGGCGTCATCGGGCGCCGCTGCGGCGTCGATCTCGGCGTTCTGCTCGAATTCCTGGATTTCGAATCCTTCCTCCATTTCAAACTCCGCGTCGGGGGGGGATTCCATGCCCATGAGTTTCCAGAGCATGCTGGACTGGAGGCGTTGGACGGTTTTCGAGCCGTTGTGGAAGGCGATGACGACCTCGGTGTCCTGCGGCAGGTGTTTCACGAATCCGAGTTTCGCGGCCCGTTCTTCGGCGCTCAGCGTGGTGGTCTGGACCGGCGGCGCAGGAGGTGGTGCCGGGACGGCGGGTTCCGCTGTGACCGGCACCGACACCTCCGGGGCCTTGGGTTCTTCCTTTTTCTTGCACGCTCCGAGGCTCAAGGCCAAGGCGGGAACCATCATCCATATCGCTCGCTTTTTCATAGAACGCCTTCAGCAAGAGCCTCCGGCTGCGTTCAAGCAAGCAGATTGGACGGGTTGCCGGAAATTCCCGGCCCTGCTTTTCAGCCGGTAAACTTTTACGGAGGGATTCCGACGGCATGCTTCTGGCACAACTCGGGCGCTTCATTATTGGCGTGTTTTGCCTTGCAGGGATCAAGGTCGGCGCTAGTCTCGCAGCCACGGTTGGCATGGGAATCATGCTGGCTTCCACTTCAAACCTTGCTGATCCAAAGATGAAATTCGCCTTTATCGCCGCCGCCGCCGCACTTCTCGCCGCTTCCTGCTGCCCGAGTGCCGCTCCCGCCCCCAGCCAACCGGTTTACGTGGCTCCCACGAAATGACGCGCCCTGCCCGGTGCACCCTGAAAATCGGGCAACGTTTCATTCCTGAACAGGGAATACCGACCCATCTCACCTAGAACCTACCGTAACTGATTCCATGATCCGCATCATTTCCGCACTTATTGTTTCCTCTTTCGCTCTGCTGGCCTCCTCTTGCTGCTGCACCGGTGAGGCAAAACCACCCGGCCTTCGTCCGCTTCCGCAATTCCAGGAGATCCAGGCAGCGCCCGCGCCCGCTCCGGAAGTGCATTACGCAAAGTAACGCAAAGGCCCGCAAGGATCGGGTTTTCCCCTGATTTTCAAGCGTCCTTCCGCCCCGGCGGATGGGCGCTTTTCCGCGTTGGGCGGTTTTTATGAAAAAAGCAGCTTCCCATGCGGCCGGTCATCTGCGATCTGCTTCCCTGTCTCGCCTGCCATGAAACCCCCTTCACCAATCGATGAGCAATCCCGTTTCAAGGGATCTCTTCGTCATTACCACCGGATTGCGGACCAAAAGCATCGGACGTGGGACGAATGGGTGGATGGCAAACCGGCGGACGAGCGGAGGTCCGTCAATTGGTTGAAAATCGGTCTGGCTATCGTGTCATTGCTCGCACTGGCTGGCATTGTCGCCGGATTGATCATTGAACTCAGGTGAAACTTGCGGCGCCTGTTCGGGCATCTTTCTTCCCCTCCGGCTTCATGTGGCTTTGACAAGCCGAGGCGCCCCATGCAGTTTTCCCGCCCGCCGCCAACCACGGCGTCATTTTCACCATGGGAAAAAGCCTGTTTCAAAAAGTCTGGGACGCCCACACCGTCGGCACGCTCGCGGATGGTCGCACGCAACTCTTCATCGGCACGCACCTCATCCACGAGGTGACCTCGCCTCAAGCCTTCGGCATGCTCCGTGACCTCGGGTTGAAGGTGAAATTCCCGCAACGCACCTTCGCCACGGTGGACCACATCGTCCCCACCATCGATCAGGATGCACCGCAGGACCCGCTGGCCGCGGAAATGATGCAGGCGCTGCGCCAGAATGCCGATGATTTCGGCGTGACCTATTTCGACCTCGCCTCCGGCAAACAGGGCATCGTCCATGTCGTCGGGCCCGAGCAGGGCATCACCCAGCCCGGCACCACCATCGCCTGCGGCGACTCGCACACCGCGACGCACGGCGCGTTCGGCGCGATCGCTTTCGGCATCGGCACCACTCAGGTGCGCGACGTGCTGGCTTCGCAAACGATGGCGCTCGCCCCGGTGAAGGTCCGCCGTATCGAGGTGAACGGCGACCTCCGTCCCGGCGTTTATGCCAAGGACGTCATCCTCCACATCATCCGCCTGCTTGGTGCCAAGGGCGGCATCGGCTACGCCTACGAATATGCCGGCGACGTGTTCGAGCGCATGTCCATGGAAGAGCGTATGACCGTCTGCAACATGTCCATCGAAGGCGGCGCCCGTTGCGGCTACGTCAATCCGGACGCCAAGACCGTCGCTTACCTCAAAGGCCGTCCCTACGTGGACATGAGCGATTTCGACGCCACCGCCGCACGTTGGTTGTCTTTCGCTTCCGATGCGGACGCGGTGTTCGACGACATCGTCAAAATCAACGCCGCCGACATCGAGCCGACCGTCACCTGGGGCATTTCCCCGGACCACGGCATCTCGATTTCCGAAAATATTCCGGACCCCGCCACGGCCACCACGCCGCTGGAAAAAGCCTCCATCGACGAAGCGCTCGCCTATATGAAACTCGCCGCCGGCACGCCGATCAAGGGCGTGAAGATCGACGTCGCGTTCATCGGGTCCTGCACCAATGGTCGGATCTCCGACTTCCGCGAAGTCGCGAAATACATCCAGGGCCACAAGGTCGCGGCAGGCGTGAAAGCCATCGTCGTCCCCGGTTCCCAGATCGTCGCCATCCAGGCGGAAAACGAAGGCCTCGACAAGATCTTCACCGCCGCCGGTTTCGAATGGCGCGGCGCCGGTTGTTCGATGTGCCTCGCCATGAACCCGGACAAACTCGTCGGTGATCAACTTTGCGCTTCATCATCGAACCGCAACTTCAAGGGCCGCCAGGGTTCTCCGACCGGTCGCACCGTCCTGATGTCGCCCGTCATGGTCGCCGCCGCCGCCATCAACGGCTGTATTTCCGACGCCCGCGAGTTGTTCGACCTCGGAGCTCCCGCCGCCGTCGCTTGATCCGAAACCCACAACCTTCAATCCCCAATCTCAAATCTTCCAATGGCACTCGATCCAGTCACACAGGTTTCCGGCCGCGGCGTTTTCGTTCCCGGCGCCGACATCGATACCGACCGCATCATCCCGGCGCGGTTCATGAAATGTGTCACCTTTGACGGTCTCGGCGAGTTCGCGTTTTACGACGTGCGCTTCAATGCCGAAACCGGCGAAAAGACCGACCACCCGCTCAACGATCCGCGGTTCGAAGGCGCGTCCATCCTCGTCGCCGGCGTGAACTTCGGTTGTGGTTCGTCCCGCGAGCACGCCCCGCAATCGCTCAAAAAATACGGCTTCAACGGCGTGATCGCCGAGTCCTTCGCCGAGATTTTCTTCGGCAACTCCACCACGCTCGCCATGCCCTGCGTGATCGCCACCGCAGCGGACATCGTGAAACTCCGCGAGGCTATCGAGGCCGATCCTTCCACCGTAATCACCATCGATGTGGAAAACCTCCGCGTCCGCAGTTCCGGTGGCCTCGACTTCCAGGTCACCATGGCGGATTCCGCACGCGACGCCCTCATCTCCGGCCGTTGGGATCCCATCCAGGAACTGCTCGACAACGATGCCGCCATCGACGCCACCGCGCGCGAACTGCATTACGTTTGATCGGTCCGGCAAGTTGCTCCGCATATCCTGCCATAAGGCCTGCGCGGTTTTGCGCATGACATGCGGAGCGGGGAATTCAGGATGTTGCGAGGGTCTCCGCGCTTCCCCATGGCTGCCTCCAAGAAACCGAATCTCGATTCCGTCACCACCATCAACGATGATGGTTCGCGGTATTTCCTGCATCCCGCGGATGTCAGGGGCAAGTGGGTGGTGGCGCGGCGCTTGGTGGGCGTGTTGCTCATCGCGATCTACGTGCTGCTGCCGTGGATCGGGATCAATGGCAATCCGGCGGTGTTTCTCGATGTGGAAAGCCGGATGTTCCACCTCTTCGGACTCACGCTGGTTCCACAGGACATGTGGGTGATGTTCTTCGCGGTCAGCGGTCTCGGGTTCGCGTTGTTTTTCGGCACCTCGCTGTTAGGCAGGATCTGGTGTGGTTGGGCCTGTCCCTACACGGTGTTTCTGGATCACGTTTTCCGCAGGATCGAACGTTGGCTCGAAGGGGATGCCCCCGCCCGTCGGGCGCTCGACAATGCGCCGCTGAGTGCGGGAAAGGTGTTCAAGCGGGTTCTCAAACACACGCTCTTCGTCATCATATCGGCATTGATCGCGCATGTCTTCCTTTCCTATTTCGTCTCGCTGAAGCGCCTCTACGAGTTCATGCATGCGGGTCCGTTCGAGCATGCCACCGCGTTCGGCGTAGTCACCTTCCTCACGCTCGTCCTGTGGTTTTGCTTCGGCTATTTCCGCGAGCAGTTCTGCATCATCATGTGCCCTTACGGCAGACTTCAGGGCGCGCTGACCGATGATGATACCGTCAACGTCGGCTATGATGAGAAACGCGGCGAACCCCGTGGTGCCAAGGGGAAGGCGGAAGGCGACTGCATCGATTGCCGCCGCTGCGTGCAGGTCTGCCCCACCGGCATCGATATCCGCAACGGCCTGCAACTCGAGTGCATCGGTTGCACCGCCTGTATCGACGCCTGTGACGAGATCATGGTCAAGGTCGACCGGCCGAAGGGCCTGATCCGTTACGATTCATTCAACGGTTTCGCCGGCAGGGCGCGTCGGTTCCTTCGTCCGCGGATTTATGCTTACTGTGCGCTTGCTGCCCTTGGGTTGGGAGCCCTGCTGCTGGTGGCCTCGAACAAGGCACGGCCGTTCAACGCCACGGTTTCCCGCGTGGGAGGCGCGGGTTTTTACAGCGACGCGACCTCGGTCCGGAATATTTACAAGATCCGGGTGATGAACAAACGCAACCAGGCGGCCACCATCACGATCCGTCTTGGCAAAGGCACCCCGTCCGGCTATCAGCTGAGCGGTGCCGAACAAACCTTCACCGTCGCCGCGCTCGATGAAATGTCCCGCACCTGCGTGGTTCTCGCTTCCTTGGATTCCTATATCGGTGTCTCGGACATCAATCTTGAGGTTCATGCGAATCCCGGTGATGTCACATTGGAAAAAACCGTCCGCTTTCTTGGCCCCAATCCGCAATCACTCAAACCCACGAACCCCTGAACCCGTATGAAAACCATCGCTGCATTCGTTTCCCGGAACCCCTGGATCTACATTGTCCTCGCCTTCGTCATTTTGCTGGGAGCCTGGTCCACTCTGATTACCGTCGCGGTGAAATACTCTCCGCAGCAGGTCGAGGTGAAGAAGTGAGGTCGTGGTTCACCAATCGTGATTGAATGGAGTGTCAGCTCCGTCGTCTCCCATTCTCCCATTCTCCCATCCTTTAAGTGACCACTGTTGCCGCACTCGTCGCCGGACTCGCCACCAGCTTGCATTGCGCGGGCATGTGCGGGCCGATCGCGTGCGGCCTTGGGACCCTGGCGAAGTCCGAGGGCGAGCGCCTGACCGCCGCCTCGCTCTATCACGGCATGCGCTTGGTTTCCTACGGCATCATCGGTGCCGTCTGCGGCGCGCTCGGGCAGCAACCGCTCAGGTGGTTCTTCGATTCTCCCGCGGTGTTGCTGCCTTGGGTGATGGTATTCGTGTTGCTGATCATGGCCCTCGGTTTGGATAAAAAGGTTCCGCGGCCGGCGATCCTGAACCGCTTCACGGCGCGCGCTCGGTTCAAGGCGGGCAGGTTCTCCGCTTACGGCGGCGCTTCGGCGATGGGCCTGCTCACGCCGTTTCTCCCCTGCGGACCGCTCTATCTGGTGTTTGGTGCTGCTCTGCTGGCGGGTTCGGCGGCCAAGGGCGCCGAGTTCACGCTCGCCTTCGGGCTGGGCACGGTGCCGCTTCTTTGGTTGGCCCAGCACCAGTTCCATCGCATCCGCATGAAACTCACCCCGATGGCGATGAGTCGTCTGCGTCGCGGCCTCGCCCTTGTCGCCGCGCTGATGCTCGCATGGCGTCTCCACGGCACGCTTCCGCCGGAAATAGTTGGCAGCGAGCCAGCAGCGAACCCGGCTGCCGAGGAGCTGCCATCCTGCTGTCATTAGATGAAAAACGCTTCCGGCGGATTACGTATGCTGATCATGGAACGTCAGGAGTTTTTTTTGAAAGCCATCTTCCGGGTGACCCTCGCGTGTGCCGGACTGGCTTCGGCGGTATCGGCCGCCCAACCGGCTCCACCACGCGTTCTGATCTACACGCGCAACCATGTGTCTGTCGGCGAGAGCTACGTGCATGAGAATATCGCCGACAGTGTGGCTGCCGTAAAAGAACTCTGCGCGGAAAAGGGGGTCGCCTGCGATGCTTCTGATGATCCGACCGTGTTCACCGAGGGCCGTCTGGCGAAATACCGCGCCATTGTTTTCTCGAACTCCAACAACGAGGCGTTCTCAGATCCCGCGCATAGCAAAGCCTTCACCACTTTCATCGAGAACGGCGGCGGATTTGTCGGCATCCATTCGGCATCAGGCTCGGAACGTACGAATCCGGACTTCAAGCGCATTCTTGGCGGCACCTTCAAGTGGCACACGCCGAACCAGAAGTTTACGGTCGTCGTCGCGGACAAGTCCCATCCGGCCACCGCCGGACTGCCAGCCGAATGGCGGTGGAAGGACGAGGGCTATCTGTGCGATCTGGTGCCGGGTTTGCACGTGCTGTTGGAAATGGATACCACCAGCGTGGCCATGCCTCCCCGTGACAAATGGGCGCTGAAGTTCGAGGGAAACCGCTTCCCGCTCGCCTGGTGCCATCAAGTGGGCAAGGGCCGCTGTTTCTACACCGCACTCGGTCACGACAAGGAATGTTATGCGGATCCCGAGTTTCGCAGCCACATCCAGGGCGGTATCCTCTGGGTGCTCGACATGGCGGAGTGAATGCCGCATCAAAGGCCGCATCATCCAAACCAAATGAACCAAATGAAAAGCCCCGTCCACTCCACTCGCCGTGATTTTCTCCGTGTTTCCGGCCTCGCCGGTGCCGCCTTGGGTTTTCCGACCATTATCCCGGCCCGCGTCCTTGGTGCCGACGCCCCGAGCAACAAGATCAATATCCTTCAGATCGGTTGCGGCCGCATCGGGCAGAGTATGGATATGGGTGGGATTCTCCGCCAGAACGCCACCAGGCTGGTCGCCGTCTGCGATCTCGATTCACTACGTGCGGCCGATGCGAAGGCGCGAGTCGAAGGGCATTACAAGGAGCGCGGGATCGATCTAACCGCCGCAGCCTATGGCGACTATCGCGAGGCGCTCCAGCACCCGGATATCGACGCGGTGTCAGTGAGCACGCCTGATCATTGGCATGCCGAGCCGGTGGTGGCCGCAGCTCTCGCAGGCAAGGACATCTACGTTCAAAAGCCACTCACGATGACCCTCGCCGAAGGTCGGGTGGTGAGTGACACCGTGCGCGCGCAAAACCGCATGTTCCAGATCGGCAGCCAGCAGCGCTCCGGCGCGCAGTTCCGCATCGCCTGTGAAATGGTGCGCAACGGCCGGATCGGGAAACTCCACACAGTGAAAATCGGACTGCCCACCGATCCGTCCGGCGGCAGCCTTGAGGAGATTCCCGTACCGCCCAACCTGAACTACGAAATGTGGCTCGGCGCCACTCCGCTGGCTCCCTACACGAAGGATCGCGTCCACCCACAGGGGCCGGACACGAGAACCCGCTACGGCCCGCGTCCCGGTTGGTTGAGAAACGACAACTACTGCCTGGGCATGATCACCGGCTGGGGTTCCCACCATGTGGACATCGCCCACTGGGGCATGGATACCGAGCACACCGGTCCGGTCTCCATCGAGGGCAGGGCCGAGTTTCCCAAAGCCGGGCTCTGGAACGTCCACGGCCCTTATCACATTGAGATGAACTATGCTAACGGCGTCACGGTCATCATCGACCACACGCTCCCGAATGGCATCCGTTTCGAGGGCAGCGACGGCTGGATCTTCGTCACCCGCGGCGCGGAACGAGTCACTTCGTCCGACCCCATTCCCGAGGGGCCAGCCGCCAAGGCCCTGCAGGCCAGCAAACCGGAAATCCTGACCACGCCGCTCGGCGAGAAGGAGATCCGCCTGCATGAAAGCCCGGATAACGACCACCATCTCGACTGGATCACCAGCATCCAGACCCGCAAGCCGGCTGTCACCACGCCCGAGGTGGCCCATCGCTCGACGAGCGCGTGCATTCTCGGGTGGATTTCGATGAAACTCGGACGCAAGCTGGCTTGGAATCCGGAAACCGAGGAGTTTGTCGGCGATGAGACCGCGAACTCAATGCGGTCCCGCCCGCAGCGGGCGCCTTACGGCATCACGAACATGAAGAAATAAGGAGGGTGGACATCCCTGTCCACCGGCTGTGCGGACAGGATGTTCCCGGCCCCTTCTCGCACATCATTTCTCCAGCCATTTCTTCCACTCCGCCTCCGCCTCGGCGGCGTGGATCGTATGATCGGCAGCGATCACGCGGTATTTGCGGTTGGAGACGGCCGGATGCGCGTCATCCAGCGGCTGAGGGCTTTGCATCACCGGATTGAAGTTCACGAAGGGCGCTCCGTTGTGGTTTTTGGAACCCCACACCCGCAGCTTTTCGGGTGATTCTGCGGCGCTCATCATGAGCACGGATGCCGATCCGTTAGGAGTAGCTCCGCTGACCACGACCCAGCGGGCCACGGTGCCGTTGGCATCGTCGCGGCCCTTGCCTTCGCTGGTGGTCATCTTGCTGTTGTCCTTGTTCCATGATGCGGGTCCCCGCCACGAAAACCCGCTGTAACGGTATTCCACGATCTTCACCGGTGAATCCGCCGTCTTCTGGGCGATGGAAATATCCAGCACTTGCGCGTCTCCGCTCGTCGTCAGGCCCACGCGGGCCGTTTCGAGAATCGCGGTCAGCGGAGCGGCTCCCGGCTTCTTGATCACTGTCTCGTTGAGAAACTCCCACTCCAGTTTGTCGGGGCCGGGGGCCAGTGGTTTCGCGCTTCGCGCCACGTGCGCTCCCTGACCTTCCTGGATTTCCCAGCAATTGTATTTTTCTCCATCGACCTCAATGTATTTCCACGGCCACCACAGGCCGAAGTGGTGCAAATGATCCGGCGGTTGGATGGTCGTCCATTCGAATCCCGAAGGCGTGCGCAGTGAATGCAGAAACGCACTGCCGGCAAATGTCCCGCCACCTTTCGGAGAGGCAAGGGGGGTGCTCTGCCATGCGAAGCGCAGTTGGTCGCCGCAGCGCGCCTCGATCCGCCCGTCCGCTTCCGCTGCGGTCCATTTCTCGGCGCTGGCATCTGAAGGCGCGATCCATGCGGCTAGCATTCCGATTCCGGCGGTCACGATTAAAGGTCTTGGAAGTTTCCGGCGCATGGTGGGCTTTACGTCGCCCCGCCGAGCATTCTTACGATCTGCCGCATCGTGCGGGTCTTGTTGGGGCTAATTGCGGATTGCATCCGGGGCGGCGTTTTCCGAGGCTGCTGACAGAAATCACTATGAAAATGACCACCTCCCCCTTCATTCTTGCTCTGGCCGGACTTTCTGCGGCCGCAGCTTTTTCCGATCCGGTCCAACTCATCACGCTTGATCCCGGGCATTTTCACGCGGCATTGGTGCAGAAGTCGATGATTGAGGGCGTCGATCCGGTGGCCCACGTGTATGCGCCCGCCGGGCCGGAACTGGACCGGCATCTGGCGCTGATCGAGGGTTTTAACACGCGGGCCGAGCAACCGACGCGGTGGGAGACGAAGGTGCACGCCAGTCCGGACTATCTTGAGGAAATGCTGCGCGAACGTCCCGGCAACGTGGTGGTGGTTTCCGGCAACAACGGCAGGAAATCCCGCTACATCCTTGAATGTGTGAAGGCCGGCCTGAATGTGATGGCGGACAAGCCGATGGCGATTGATCCCGAGGGATTCGCGCTGATCGAGGAGGCCTACCGGGTGGCGGCGGAAAAGAAAATCCTGCTGCTCGACATCATGACCGAGCGCCATGAGATCACCACGATGCTGCAGAAGGAGCTCTCGCGTTTTCCCAATGTGTTCGGCGAGTTGGACAAGGGCACGCCGGAGAATCCCGCGGTGACGAAGGAAAGCGTCCATCATTTCTCCAAACTCGTGAACGGCGCCCCGCTACAGCGTCCGCCGTGGTTCTTCGATCCGCAACAACAGGGCGAGGCGATCGTCGATGTGACCACCCACCTCGTGGATCTCGTGCAGTGGGAGTGCTTTCCGGACCAGACGCTCGCCGATTCCGATGTGGAAATCCTAAGCGCCAAAAGCTGGCCGACGGCGATCACGTCCGCGGAGTTCAAGCAGGTGACCGGCCTCGACGCGTGGCCGGACTACCTGAAGCCGCTCGTCGATGCGAAAGGCGTGTTGCAAACTCCGGCGAACGGCGAACTCAACTACACGCTGCGCGGCGTGCATGCCAAGGTCTCGGTGCTTTGGAAATTCGAAGCTCCGGCAGGTGCCGGTGACACCCATGACTCCCTGCTGCGCGGCAGCAAGGCCTCGCTGCACATCCGCCAGGGGCCGGAACAAGGCTACAAGCCGGTGCTCTACGTCGAGCCGGCCGATGGCGGCGATGCGTGGAAGAACGCTCTAACGACTGCGGTTTCCAAACTTGCGGACCGCTGGCCGGGCCTCTTCGTGAAGGATCTCGGGGGGAAATGGGAAGTGGTGATCCCGGCGAGATTCAAGGTCGGCCACGAGGCGCACTTCGGTCAGGTGACCGCGAACTATCTCGACTATCTCCGAGGCAAGCCGGTGCCGGCATGGGAAGTGCCGAACACCCTGGTGAAATACCGCACGCTGATGCAGGCGTGGAAACTCAGCCGATGAGGATGATTCTCCTCGATCCGATTCTCCAGACGAAAGGCGCCACACCCATTCCAATGGACAACACGGCGTAAGGCGCTTCAGTGATTTGACCTTGACGCGCGGATGAAGAGGAACCGAAAAAGTGCAGCTACCGAGAATGTGGTGGTCGTGAAGGAGCCGACGAAAGATGCTTGTTTTACCTGGTGCCGCGGGATCGGCCGTCCGGTGGAAGCCGTTTGAACGTCTGCCGCTCATCATTCAATCCGGATCACAAAAAATGTATTTCCCCGTCACCGTCTGCGACAAGACCGCCGGGCCTCGGTTCAGCACAGCGCCATGGGCCGTTTTCAAGAGCACCCGACGGGGCTTGCTCGCGATGGCCGCTTGGACCGCATGCACGCTATTGGTGGGGGCCGAAGATCTGCCGGGTGGTGAGAAGCTGCCCAACATCATCATCATTTACGCTGACGATCTGGGAAGCGGGGACCTCTCGTGCTACAACTCCAAGGCTGCCTACAAGACGCCACGGCTCGATCGAATGGCGGCGGAAGGCATCCGCTTCACTGATGCCCACAGCCCTTCCACCATCTGTTCACCCTCGCGATACAGCCTCTTTTCCGGCCAGCAGATTTATCGCTCGACCGGGGGTGGCGGCGGAGCTTTCGAAGGGCCTGGCGGCCCGAGCTACCTGAAGTCGGGGACCGTGACTTTGGGGGACATGCTGAAGGAAAAGGGATACCGGACGGGGGTGTTCGGCAAGTGGCATGTCGGACTCACATGGTTAGACAAGAATGGGAAGCAACTTGGTAACGGGTTCGAGACCGCTCTCCTCATCGATTACGAGAAAAGCACGCCTCTCATTGATGGCCCGAACCGCCGGGGCTTCGACGAGTCCTTCATTACCCCGAACTGCCCCACGACCGACCCCCTTTATGTCTATATCGAAAACGGGATGGTGGCGGTCCCTGCCGATCGACGGCACAAGAGGGAGAATCTTCCCAATCCGGGAGGCAAGTGGCTGTGGGACAATGACGAGGGATGGATGGCTCCGGGATTCCAGTTCGTCGGGGCCGACCAACTGTTCCTCGATAAGATGAGCGGGTTCATCAAAGGCCACCGGACGAAACGCCCCGATCAACCGTTCTTCGCGGTGCTCTCGACCCAGATCGCCCACGCTCCCGTCCTGCCGTCGCCGGAATTCAATGGAGCAACCGATGCCGGTCCTCGGGGTGACTTTGTCTTCGAACTCGATGCCTTGACCGGTCGTGTCCTCGATCTCATCGCGGAACTGGGTATCGACGACGACACAATCATCCTGTTCAACTCTGACAATGGAGCCGAAACGATGCACGTGGATTGGATGAGGCAGGATCATGGCCACGATCCCGTGGGAGGGTGGCGCGGGATGAAGCGTGACGGATGGGAAGGCGGCCATCGGGTTCCGTATATCGTCAGGTGGCCGGGACGGATTCCGAAGGGGCGGGTCTCCAGCCAGATGACAAGCACCACTGACATCTTCGCGACTCTCGCATCGGTGGTGGGCTATCAGCTACCCGATGACGTGGCGGTGGACAGCTTCGACATGCTTCCGGAAATGATCGGCATCCGGAGTGCAAAGAAACCTATTCGCCCGCACCTGCTCACGCAGGGCTTCCGGGGCGAGTTCCAGATCCGTCAGGGGAAGTGGAAGTATCTGGATCATAAGGGCTCCGGTGGCAACCCATACAGCGAGGATTTCATGGTGAAGTATGTTTTGGCCGAAACGGAGCCCGAGGCTCCGGGGCAGTTGTATGATCTCGCGGCCGATCCGGGCGAAACGACCAACCTCTACTTCAAGGAGGAAAAAAAGCGCCTGGAGTTGCAGTCATTGCTCAAGGAACTCAAGCAGAGCGGCCGCAGCGCCCTGAAGGGCAGAACCCCTATCGGTCTCAGCAGAACTACCAGTCAAAAATGACAGCTCGCATTTACGTCCGGTCTAATGGTGAGCTTTCGTTCTCCGGTCCGCGGGAACGTCCCTCAGATCGATGAAACTGTCGGTGGCTTGTTAGGGGGCGCTTGGTGGATGAGTGGCAGGGTTCGGATAGCCAGCAGGCACCCGGATTACTGAAGGAGCGCATGGAGGCGCATGAGCAGGCTGGTCATCGGGGCGGATCACTTTTCGTCATCCCTAGGAGGCGGGCGCTTCCGGTGTGCCGCATAATGATCGGCCAACCCGCGGGCGAGCGTGTCGGCATACTCACGGAAGATAGAGGGTTGTTTTTTGCCGCCGATTTGCTGCAGGCCGTCGTAATCGCCAGCCTGGATGCGCGGGTAGTCGATGGTGGAGTTCATGACGTAGGGTTCAGCGAAGATCACGGGGCAGTCGTAAAGCCGGTTGGCGAGCAGGTTGCGCGCCCAGAGATAGGGATTGCCGTCCACGGGCAGGGCGTTGGGCGAGTCGGGAGGATAGATGAACGGTGGTAGCCCGCTCACCTCCGCGAAGGTCCTGGCAACGTTGGCTCCGATGAGCGCCTCTTCCTCGTGCGTGTGGCTGAGGAGTTTTGCCAACATGGCGAAGCGCTGGTCGGCGAGTGAGACTTCATCGTCGTTGTAGGCTCCGTTGAGAAGGAGGTGGAAATGCGTGCGGTCGACGAGGGTGGGGGAGTTGGGGTCTCCCCAGGCGTCGGCGTTGAAATGGAGGCAGAGCACGAGGTCGGGTTTGAGGGATTCGTTGACGAGCTTGGCGCGGGCGCGGATTTCGGCGCTGCGGTAAAACAGGCGCTCGGCGAGTTTTTGGAGTTGGGCGGGGGAGTCCGTGGGTTCACCGGATTCCGTGGCGAGTTCCATTAGGGAATCCGGCCGCAGGGGGGTGACGGGCTCGGCTTTCTTCCGGACGAGCGAAACGGTGGCGCCGAGTGCTTCGAGGCGCGGCTTGAGGAGTTCGGCGACCCGCAGGGTCATGTCTCCTTCGCAGACGGGAGATCCGTTTCCGACGGCGAACCAGCGCTCCTCGATCTTCGCCCACGTGCCGCCGATGTGGCCGGGGTCGATGGCGAGGTGCAATCCGGCGAGCGGCAGTCCCGCAGGCGCGGGCGGCAGATCGGCGGTGGATTTCCAATGGCGCGGCGCAGCGGCGGCATTTCCAGGCGTGGTGAAGCGCAGGCGGAAATCCTCAGGTTCTCCGGTGCGGATGTTTGCCCCGGTATCACTGATCACGATAAATTCGCGCCATGCCTCGCCGGTGGTGAACACGGTGGTGAGCAGGCGTTCGAAATCGGTGCGGGTGATGGTGTCTTGGAATCTCTCGAGCGCGGACCAGTCGGGCTTTTCCCCGAGCACGGACAGCGTCGGGGAGGGAGGGGGGATTTCTGCCGGTTTGAGGGGCGGAACTTGCCTTGTGGCCAGATAGATCCCCACGGGAGTGAGGAGTGTGAGGACGACCAGCAGCGGGAGAGCGCGTTTGAGGAATGGGGTCATTCGGGAAATAGGATTGTCGGCGGGCGCGAGACTGTGGATTCTCCCGCTGGCTTTGATTTCAGCCGAACTATTCAACCATGTCCACGATCCGCATCTTGTTTCTCGGTGATATTGTCGGCGAGCCCGGCCGCAAGGCGGTCATCGAGCAGTTACCGATCCTCAAACAGGCGGAGGAACTCGATTTCATCATCGTCAATGGCGAAAACTCGGCCGGAGGCAAGGGGATCACGCCGAAAATCGCCATCGATCTGCTCCGCGCCGGGGCAGCCGTCATCACCACCGGCGATCACGTCTGGGACCAACAGGAAGTCGTGGATTACTTCCCGACCGAGCCCCGTTTGCTGCGCCCCATCAACTACCCGGAAGGCACTCCGGGAAACGGCAGCGTGGTGCTGGAGACCGCCAAAGGCAGGGTGGCGGTCATGCAGGCGCAGGGTCGCTCGTTCATCCAACCGCCGTTGGAGAATCCCTATCTCGCTGCGGAAAAGGAAGCCGAACGCCTGCGGGCCGAGGGGGTCGGGCCGATCGTGATGGATTTTCATGCGGAAACCACCAGCGAGAAAATCGCCATGGGCCGCATGCTTGATGGTAAGGTTTCCGCCGTGCTTGGCACCCACACGCATGTCCAGACAGCGGATGAAACGATTTTTTCCGGCGGCACCGGCTACCTGACGGACGCCGGGATGTGCGGTCCGGAGGAGTCGGTGCTCGGCCGCAACATCGAATCGGTCGTCTGGCGCTTCAAATCCGGAATGCCGACCCGCTTTCCCATCGCCAAGGGGCCGGTCCGCCTGTGCGGAGCGATCATGGATGTGGAGGTGGAAACCGGAGCGTGTCTGGCCCTCAAAAGACTGTCGCTTTTAGTTTGAATGCTCCCCAACCCGCACAAGCCGCACGCGTGGCGGAAAAGGGCAAAGGAAGTAAGTCCCATAGGAAGAAAACAGAAGCCTTGCAAGTTGTTGCTGATGTGACTGACGAGGTTGTCAGGGCGATTGGCGGGTTATGAATCGTGGGGCGGCATTTGGGTGAGGAGGCGGATGGCAGCGGAGCGGTGGTCGGCATAGTGGAGGAATGCGTGGTTGAGCGAGGCATGCTCGGTTGGCCGGATGAGTGCGAGGATGACGTTGCGCAGGAGCGCGAGGTTTCTGGCTCCTTTGGCTTTGCGCCGCGTCCCCCGGTCTTCGCGCCACAGGGTGGCGTCCTTTTTCCAGTGGTTCTTGTTTTCCACCGACCAGTGCCCGCGGGCGATTGCGGCAAGCCGCGCATGGCTCGCTTCCCCCTCGCTCAAGCCGGTGATGAAGTCGCGGGTCTCGTTCTCGAAGTCAGCGGAGCTGTTCTTTCCGCGTCCCAGCCGATCCATTCGTCGCGGTCCTTGAGAC
Organism: Luteolibacter sp.; assembly: GCA_041549835.1. GTDB lineage: Bacteria > Verrucomicrobiota > Verrucomicrobiia > Verrucomicrobiales > Akkermansiaceae > Luteolibacter. The sequence continues at coordinate 17,731 of JBFEQB010000055.1, forward strand.
GCTTGGCCGCGCCGACCCAGCAGAAGAAGGCGACAAGCCGGTCGAGGCCGCTTTCCGGATTGTGCTTCCAAGCTCCTTGCCACAGAACGTGTCCGGCGGGACGATCGGCTTTGAGGTAATGCTGCTCGTCGAGAACGGCGCGCAGTTGGCTGATTTCGAGTGACCCGGTGGCCGTGCGGATTGACAGGTAATTGCTCCGCATAGCCGCCGCATGGGGAGTCGTGGCGATCATGTCGTCACTGCCATGGCGAAATCAGTGACGCTGGTTATCGAAAATTTCGAAATCCAGACCGGTCAATGAATGCACGCTTTCCCGCCAATCGCCCTGCCCTAGCATTCAGGCGCGGACAAATGAGCTTGCTCCGCTCCAGTGAACCTCCTATCCAATGCCGGATCCTGAAACACCATCCGGCCCAAAAATGAGCAAGGCGGCCAGGGAGATGACCTGATTTCGAAATGAAGAAAGACCCAACACAGTATCCAGAAAAAGGCGCGGCATGCGGATGTGAGAGTGTCGCATCTTGCCAGGGATTCGAATCCTTCCGCCGATCACGTTTCTCCAGCTGCCGACTCCCGGGCCAGTTTCTCAGGGCATTGGGCCTGCTGGTTCTGCTGCTGGCGCTGAACGGCGTGGCCCAGGCCATCCCCTTTAACGGCGACCGCTTCACCTACACCCAGCCGGACGGCAGCTCGTTTGTGGTGCGCATCTTCGGCGACGAGTTCTTCGCCTATCAGGAGACCGAGGACGGCTATCTGGTCACCCGCGATCCTCGGACCGGCTTCTTCTGCTACGCCAAGGTGGTGCCGAATGGCCGGGATCTGGTCTCGACGGGGGTGCGGGTCGGGCAGAATCCACCCGCCGGCCTGCAGCGCAAGCAACGCCTCGCCCC
>JBFEQB010000056.1:0-16935 GCA_041549835.1 Luteolibacter sp.
GGTTTCCGGGGCGCTGCACACTTCCGCCAACACCATCCGGCCCGCGCTTCAGATCATCAAAACCAAGCCCGGCACCCGCGTTGTTTCCTCGATCTTCTTCATGTGCCTGCCCGACCAAGTCCTGGTCTATGGGGATTGCGCCGTGAACCCGGACCCCGATGCGGAAATGCTCGCCGACATCGCGATTCAAAGCGCTGACTCGGCCATCAATCTGGGGATTCCCGCGCGGGTCGCGATGATCAGCTACTCGACCGGCGAATCCGGTCAAGGCGCGGATGTGGACAAGGTTCGCGAAGCCACGCGCATCGCGCACACCAAGCGCCCGGATTTGTTGTTGGACGGGCCGTTGCAATACGACGCCGCAGCCATTGCGGAAGTTGCTGCCAGCAAGGCGCCGGACAGCCCGCTCGGCGGACGCGCCACGGTTTTCATCTTTCCTGATCTGAATACCGGAAACACTACCTACAAGGCGGTGCAACGGAGTGCGAATGTCATCAGCATCGGTCCGGTGCTGCAAGGGCTCAAGCGCCCGGTCAACGACCTGTCACGCGGCGCATTGGTGGAAGACATTGTTTATACCATCGCCATCACCGCCGTTCAGGCGAGGGAGGAGTGAAACCCCGACCGCATTGGCGGAGGCTGCCGCCACGCTGAAAATTGCGCCTTGAACGAATTCCTTGAGGGAATCAGGGTGTCGCGAGTCAATGCCGAAGCCCGGAACCGAGCCAGAAGTCATCTACGAGGGGATCCCCGCATCTCCCGGGATCTCCATCGCTCCGGTGCATGTGATCGCCCGCGGGTTTTCGGCGCCGGAGGTGTATGAGATCGAGGAATCAGAAGTGCCTCGTGAGCAGGAGCGGTTCCGCAAGGCGGTGGAACTCACCAAGAACCAGTTGCTCGAACTCCAGAGCCGCTTGGAAGATCTCTCGGGAGAAAATGAAAGTGGCATCTTCGAGGCGCATGTGATGATGATTGAGGACCGTGCGGTGGTGGAACGTGTGCTGACGGCGATTTCCAAACGGCTGCAGAATGCGGAATACGCGTTTTACGCGGTGATGCAGAACTTTCTCGAGGCGATGCGGCGGATTCCAGATCCCTATCTCCGCGAGCGCACGGCGGACATCGAGGATGTGGCGCAGCGGGTGTTGCGGAATTTCTCGCCGGACAGCGATGCGCGCCACCAGGGACCCGATGACCGGCATATTCTCGTCGCCTATGATTTGGCGCCCTCGGATACGGCGTCGATGAACCGCCGCCATGTGCTCGGCTTCGCCACCGAGCAGGGTAGTGTGAACTCCCACACCGCGATTCTCGCGCGGGCCTTCGGCATCCCCGCGGTGGTCGGCCTGGAAGGCGCCGTGATTGATGTGATGGCGCTCGCTCCCGCCATTCTTGATGGTTACACCGGTAAACTCATCCTGCATCCCTCGTTGGAGACGTTGGAGCGTTACCTTAAACTCAGCGACGAAAAGGCCAAAGTCCGCAGCGCGCTCGAATTAAAACGAGGGGCCACCACCGAAACCATCGATGGCCGGGCCATCACGGTTTCCGCCAACATCGAGATTGTCGATGAACTGCCGCACGTGAAACGCAGCGGGGCCAAGGGTATCGGCCTCTATCGGACGGAATTCCTGCTGCTTAACGGCGAGGAAATGCCTGATGAGAAACACCAGGCTGAAATCTATTCGAAAGTCGCCCGCGAGATGGCGCCTCACGGTGTGATCATCCGGACACTGGATGCGGGCGGCGACAAGCTCCCGGTGGAACCCCTGACGGAACCGGAGCCCAACCCCTTCCTCGGTTGGCGGGGTATCCGGGTTTCGCTGGCGCGTCCGGCGATGTTCCGCGAGCAAATCCGGGCCATTCTCAAGGCGAGCGCCTTCGGCAAGGTGGCGATCATGTTTCCGATGATCTCGGGGTTGTCGGAAGTCTGGCGCTCGAAGGAAATGGTGCGCCGCTGCATGGACGAACTCGACAAAGATGGCATTCCTTTCGATCCCAACGTTCCCGTGGGGATCATGATCGAGGTGCCGGCCGCCGCCTTGTGCGCGGATATGCTTGCGCCTGAAGTGGATTTTTTCTCGATCGGAACCAACGATCTCATCCAATACACCGTGGCGGTGGACCGCGTGAATCCGCATGTCGCGGAACTCTACCGAGCGACCCATCCGGCGGTCATCCGTTTGATCAAGCGCACCATCGACGCTGCCACCGACAATGGCATCTGGACGGGGATTTGTGGCGAAATGGCGGGTGACATCCGCCTGACGCCATTGCTCATCGGCTTGGGAGTGGAAGAATTGTCCGTGGGGCCGCAGCAAGTCTCAGGCGTGGGTCAGGCGATCCGTTCGTTGAGTCACGCCGAGTGTGCCGCCATGTCGGATGAGGCGCTGCGTCATACCCGCAGCCAAGGCATTCTCGACCTCTCGCTGGCCCTGGCCCGCAAGCATTACGGCGAGTTGTTGGATTGAGTTCCGCGGTTTTGCGGGGGTGCCTAATTGGATCCCGTACGCGGGGCGTTCCGAATGACTGATGCGGGATCATGGAAACCACGGATTCACAGGCAGCGGCCAAGAGTTAAGTTGATCCATCCATCCGAAAGGCCATGCCCGCCTGTAGCCTCGTGCTGACTGGAATTACAGGGGTGATTCCCCGGTTTTTCGCTGGAAAACCAACTGTTCCAAGAGGCAATGAGGGCAAACACTGAATACCGGAGTCCGCGGATTCTTCTGGTGACTCCGGAAATCAGTTATCTTCCGGATGCGATGGGTCATGCCGCGCAATGTGTGGCAGCCAGGGCCGGTGGACTGGCGGATGTTTCCGCCGCGTTGATTTCCGCCTTGGTGGCCCTTGGGGCGGATGTCCATGTGGCATTGCCGAACTACCGGCGCTTGTTCAATGGAAACATCTTCCACCTGCATGAGGCCGAGTTGAGAAAATACCATGAAGTACTTCCGGGTGGCCGCATCCACCTGGCTGAGGATCGCATTTTTTATTACCGGGAGCAGGTTTACAGCGGCTATCGTGACGAGGCCATGCGCATCGCGCTCGCGTTCCAGCGCGAGGTGATCAATCACATCATTCCGGTCGTCAATCCGGATCTGATCCATTGCAACGACTGGATGACCGGATTGATCCCCGCGATGGCCCGGCGGCGAGGGATCAAGAGCCTGTTCACCATTCACAATATTCATACGCGCGACGTGCCGCTGCAGGCGATCGAGGAGAGCGGAATTGATGCGGCGGAGTTCTGGATGAACTTGTTTTTCACGGGCATGCCGACGAACGGATATGAGCAGGCCCGCTCGGATCTGTCAGTGGACCTGCTGACATCCGGGATTTTCGGCGCGCATTTCATCAACACAGTGAGTCCGCGGTTTTTGTGGGAGGTGGTCGAAGGATGGCATCCGGTGGTGCCGGACACGGTGAGGGCGGAGGTTCGCAATAAATACGCGGCGGGCTGCGCGTCCGGAATTCTCAACGCACCGGACAATTCCTATAACCCGGCGATGGATGCCGCGCTTGTCCGAAGTTATGGAGCGGATGATGCGGCAGGCGGCAAAGCTGCCAACAAGATCGCCCTGCAGCACCGACTTGGGCTCGCGGTGAATCCGGAAGCACCGGTGTTTTTCTGGCCGTCCCGCCTGGACCCGCTCCAGAAGGGGCCGCAACTGCTGACGGATATTCTTCACCAGACGGCCATGGACTATGATGGGAGCGGGCTTCAGATGGCGATCGTGGCGGATGGCCCCCATCAGATGTGGTTTCACGAGATCATCCGGAGCTTCGGGCTCGGCAGGCGGGTGGCGGCGGTGGGGTTCGATGAAAAGCTTTCCCGTCTGGCTTATGCCGGATCGGATTTCATGTTGATGCCCTCGCTGTTCGAGCCATGTGGGCTGCCGCAAATGGTGGCACCGATTTATGGCTCGCTGGCAGTCGCGCGCGCCACCGGCGGGATTTACGATACGGTGCGTCCGCTTGATGTGGGGGGATCCGCGGGAAACGGATTTCCATTCGAAACCTATGACTCCGGCGGTCTCCGCTGGGCGATCGACCGGGCGATGGATTTTTTCGCCCTGCCTGCTGAAATCCGCGCGCGGGAAATCCGCCGGGTGATGCGGGAAAGCAGGCGTGAGTTCAATCACGACCAGGTGGCGCGTCACTACATGGACCGCTATGAAGCCATGCTGGACCGCCCGCTGATCTCTCAGGAATTTCCTGCAGCCTGAGTTCCAGGAAATGGTTTTCCGCGAGTCTGACCTCCGCGCCGTGGCAGCTCAGATTTCCGGCCAGCCATTCGGTATCCTCATTCGTGGCGTGTTCCATACAGAAGCGTCTGACCTTCATCGGCAGCATCCGCAGCGCTGTGAGACGGCCGTCGCGCGGGTGGATTCCAACCAGATAGATCAAGGTCAGCCCGGGACGGAAGTTCTGATGTCCGCCGATGCCCTCGTAGTCGGTTAGAAAGTCGCCGCAGCCATAAAGCACCAACCGTCCTTCATGCACTTCCAGGGGTTTGAGATGATGGGCCGAGTGGCCGTGAACGAGATGGACGCCGCCGTCGATCAAGCACCGGGCGAAGTTGGTTTCCTGCGCACTGATTTCATAGCCCCAGTTCGGGCCCCAGTGGATCGAGGTGACGATGAGATCTCCCGGCCTTGCGGTATCGGTCATTTTCCGGGCGATGCGGTGTGCGGTTTTGTCCGAGCAGTCATCCAGCAGGTTCACGCCGGGTCGATGTTTCGACGCTTTCCATTGCGCCGGGATTCCGCTGGTGGTCATGCCGTATGCGAAAACGAGGACTCTGGTATTGCCGACTGGATCAAGGACGGCGGGAGCGGCCGCCCGGATGGCATCGCGGCCGGCACCGGCGTGGGCGATGCCCGCTTCGTCAAGAGTTCGCAGGGTTTCGGTGAGTCCTTCGTATCCCCAGTCGAGGATGTGGTTGTTCGCGAGGCAGCAGCAATCGATTCCCGCCGCGGTGAGGCAGCGGATGTTTTCCGGATGCATGCGGTAATGGATTCCCTTGCCGGGCCAGTAATCGTCGCAACAGGTGACGCTGGTTTCGAGATTGATGATGCGGGTATCCGCTTGATTGATTGCGGACAGGGCATCGCCCCAAATATAGTTCCAGTCCGCTGCTCGGGGGATTTTCCCGTTGGCTTCCTCGGCGAGGGTCACATAGTGGCGGGCATCCCGGACGTAGGATTCGTGCAGCGTCGGTTCGGAGGGGAACGGCAGGATCTGGTCGATTCCACGGCCGGTCATCACGTCGCCACAGAGAAACAGTTGGAGCGGGGTTGCCGGGCGGGCGTTCATAGGGGTGGAAAAAGGGAAGGGTGGGCGCCGATGTTTCCACCGACGTCCACCCTTCGAATTCGCGCGCACGGTTGTTATGGCGTGTGCGCGCGAATGATGTTCATTTCACGGGAATCTGGTGAACCGAGGGTTTCGCCTGCGGATTCTTCGGAAGATGGACGGTTAGGACGCCGTCCTTGTATTCCGAACTGATCTTGTCCGAATCAGCTTGATCAGGCAGACCGAAGGTCCGTTCGAAGCGGCCATAGGCGCGTTCCACACGGTGGAATTTCATGCCGGTCTCTTCTTTTTCGACCTTGCGCTCGCCGCTGATGCAGAGGGTTCCATCCTCGACGTTCACTTTGATATCCTCCTTCTTGCATTCGGGGAGCTCGGCTTTGACGACGTATTCATTGTCGTTCTCACCGATGTCCACGGATGGCGACCATTCCGCGAGCGTCATGGACTCCTCGGTTCTGGGCCGGCTGGCGAAGGACCGTTGCATGCCGCGCATGAGGTCTTCCATTTCACGGATTGGATCCCAACGGGTGATCGGGCGCCACACGTCGAGTTCGTCGGATTTTCCCAACGGGTTCCATTTGGTTAACAGGCTCATAATCGTGTTGTTGTCGGCGGCGGTTTTGGTGGTTCTTCAGCTCCGGCCGCCGACCTGACGGGGCTGCGAAAACATGTTTTCATTTCAAGGCGCTCGCGAACGGGTGGACCATCCTCAACCAGGGGGGATTTGCAGGGGGGGGAAGAGAAGTGCCCATCCACATCACGGACGCAGTTTGAACATAGCAGCCGTCGATTCCTTGGAAATTGGGAGTCGTGGCGGTCCTTTATAGGTGATTTGACGTGAGCGGGAATGCTGGGAATCCGCATGCCGGACATCCAGGACACCGGATTTACGGAACCTGCCCCCGGGCTACCATGACGAGTGAAGCGCGAGCCCGTGCATCGCGTCCCTTAAGCTGCCATGAAAACCGTAACGTCAGACCCCTCCTCCCTCCATATCCCGTCGAAGTGGAGTCGCTATTATCGTAAGCTACAGACCCTGCGCGCGTCATTGGTGGCGGATCGGGCCGAACAGGTTGCCGAGGTGGTCGAACCGCTGGAGTTTCGCAGCGTGGATGATGCGGATCGGGCAGTGGACGAGTTCGATCATGAGTTTGCGTTGGGGATTCTTTCCAGCGAGGAGAATGCACTCTTCGAGGTGGAGGCGGCGATCCAGCGGATCTTGGACGGGACTTATGGGATTTGCGAGGCGACCGGAAAGGCCATTCCGGCAGCGCGTTTGCGGGCCGTTCCATGGACGCGCTACACAAAGGAAGCTCTTGATCGCATTGAATCGCAACAGGCTGAAACCCCTTCAATCAAACCATGAAAACGACTTTTCCCGACACCTCTGAGATGAACTCCGGCGTATCCATCTCCTCGGATGATGTGAATTTGTATGGCGAGCTCGAAGTCCCCGCCGGGGCTTTGGGCATCGTGCTTTTCGCCCACGGCAGTGGTAGCAGCCGACACAGCACGCGAAACCAGTATGTCGCCCGTGTTCTGCGGGAAGCGGGGATCGGCACTTTGTTGTTTGATTTGCTCACGCACGACGAGGAAGAAGAGGACGCGGTCACGGGTGCACTGCGGTTTGACATCAAATTGCTCGCGAAGCGCTTGCTGGGTGCGACGCTTTGGCTTGAGGGCCAACCGGAAGCACAGGGGCTGAAGATCGGCTACTTCGGTGCCAGCACGGGAGGTGGTGCCGCCTTGATGGCTGCCGCAGCGCTCGGTGACCGGATTGCGGCGGTGGTTTCCCGCGGAGGGCGGCCGGATCTGGCCGGCGACGCCTTGCCGAACGTGAAATGCCCGACGCTGCTGATTGTAGGAAGTCTGGATGATGTGGTCATTCAGTTGAACGAGCAAGCGCTTGGGAAACTTCGCTGCCGGAAAGAACTGCGGATCGTGCCGGGTGCCACACACCTGTTTGCCGAGAAGGGCAAGTTGGAGGAAGTGGCGCACATCAGCGCCGAGTGGTTCCGCAATCAAATGAGTGGTGAGGATGGAGGTTGAACGCTATGAATGAGGTCATTTTCACGGACCGTGCGCATGCCGGGCAATTGCTTGCCGGGGCTTTGAAAAAGTACGCGGACCGGCCGGATGTGATCGTGCTCGGACTGCCGCGCGGCGGTGTTCCCGTGGCATACGAGGTGGCGAAACGTCTCCACGCCCCGATCGATGTGATGGTGGTGCGGAAACTCGGAGTTCCCGGCTGGGAGGAACTCGCCATGGGTGCCATCGCCAGCGGAGGGGTGCGCGTGATCAATGAGGATGTCGTGCGGGGTTCGAACATCCGGCCGGAGAGTATCGAGCGGGTGGCGGCGGCGGAGCTTGAGGAACTCCAGCGCCGCGAGATGATTTTCCGCGGTCACACCGGCGCGCCGGATGTGAAGGGGAAAACCGTGATTCTCGTCGATGATGGCATCGCCACGGGATCGACGATTCGTGCGGCGGTGCAAGCCCTTCATCAGCAGGAACCGGCGAAGATCGTCATTGCCGTGCCGACGGCTGCGGCGGATTCATGTGACAAGTTGGAGCCAATGGTGGACGAACTCATCGCCCTGATGCGGCCGATCTATTTTCATGCCGTGGGTCAGTGGTATGAGAATTTCCAACAGACCACGGATACCGAGGTGCGGGAATTGATGGCCGATGCGAGAGCGTTCGAGCCGGCATCGTGAGCGGTTTCAGGGTTCATCGGATGAGCGTTCTCGCCATGCTGCCGGGTTGAGGGGAAGTGCATTCGTGAGAACGCGGCGGGTGCCGGCTTTTTCCGGAAGCGGGGTTTGGCTCATCGCGCTGTCACCCGCGCGCAGGCGCCACCGCTCACAGTGAAACGTGCGATTTCTCCGAGTTCCGGGGATTCTTTGAGCCAATCGAGGTGGGTGGTGGTGATCCACTTCTGGGCGTTCGGTGGAAGGTGGGACATGAGGGCGTTGCGGCGTCCGGGGTCGAGTTCTCCGAAAATGTCGTCCATCAGATAGATGGGGGCCTTGCCGCCGCGTTCGACCAGCAGGCTTCCTTGGGCCAGTTTGAGGGCGAGGGCCAGTGTGCGTTGCTGCCCCTCGCTGGCGAAGTCCGCGGCGGGCATGCCGTGCAGGCGCAGCGCGAAATCGTCGCGGTGCGGGCCGACGACGGTCTGACGCAGACGCCTTTCCCGCTCGCGGGCTTGAAGCATGGATTCGCGCAAATCCGGACCGCTGGCGGGCAGGTATTGCAGGGTGAGCGGTTCGTTCCGGCCGCTGATGTTGAGTTGGGCCTCCGCGGCGAGCGGCGAGAGCTCCGCCACGAGGCGGGCGCGGGTTTCCATGAGCACGGTGCCGTGTTCGACGAGGATTTCCTCGTAGCTGAGGATCTCCGCATCGCGGGGCCGGCTTTCCTTGAGCAGGAGGTTTTTCGCCTGCAGGGCGCGGCGGTAGCGCGACCACGAACGGCGGTAGTTCGGGTCGATCTGGGCGCCGATGAAATCCAGATAGCGCCGCCGTCCCTCGCCGGGTCCGCGGATGAGTTCAAGGTCCTCGTTTCCCATCCAGACGACGAGGCCACCGTCTTCAAGGTAAGAGTTTTTGCTGGCGCGGGTTTCGTCGTCGGCTTTCAGAAACAAGCCCTCACGAGAATGCCGGACCTGGCGTTCGATGCCCCACGGATCTCCGGCTATGCCGAAAGCGCCGCTGCCAATGCGGGCAAGCGTGGCCATGCGGTGGGTGCGCGGCGAGTGCAGGCGGACGAGCACGCAGATGGCCTCAAGGATCGAGGTTTTTCCCTGTGCGTTGTCGCCGACAAGGATGGCTCCCGCAGATGGGGCCTCGAGGTCCATCGACTTGAAGCAACGGAAATCGATCAATCGCAGCGAGTGTAGCACGGCGAAGAGGTAGAGGGAATCCCGTGCCCTGAAAAGCGCCTATCGATGGGTGTGGATGAAAGAATCCGGGGTTGATTCTAAAAAACGAATCAAAAAATGCTTTATTTGAGGCGGCTTTTGATGTATTAAATGATGCATGAGAACCACCGTGACCCTTGATGACGAATTGATCTCCAAAGCCGCCGAATTCAGCGGGATTGCAGACAAATCCAAGCTGATTAACTTCACTTTGGACGAGTATATCAAGAAAATGGCGGCCCGGCGCTTGGCGGCGCTGGGTGGCACCATGCCGGATTTTGATGTCCCTGGGCGCGGGGGTGTGGGGACTTACCGTTCCATCGAGTGGCCTGAAACCTCCAAAGTCGCTGACGAACCGCAATGACTCCCGTCTTGATCGATACCTGTGTGTGGGTGAAACATTTTCGCGTTCGGAATTCCCATCTGATGGCTTTGCTGGAAGATGGCGAGGTGCTGAGCCATCCTTTGGTGGTGGGGGAACTCTCGATGGGGTGCCTCAAGGACCGCGAACAGATCTTGTGGAGTCTCGCGCGTTTGGGACGTCCGCCGCTCGCGACCGAAGCGGAAACCAATCGCATGGTGGAAGCCCGGCGGCTCTGGGGGCGGGGCATTCAATGGAACGGTGCGCAACTTCTGGCCTCAGCGGTCATCGGCGGGGTGAAACTCTGGACCTGGGACGCAAAGCTCGCCGAAATCGCCGGGGAAATGGGTGTGGTTTGGAATGGCCGGTGAAGGGATGAGCCATTCGTTAGGGTGGGGACGGAGCTTTTGAGATTTTGGAAACCCTGGCCGTGTCGTGTGCCGCTGGCCCGCATGTTCGTGTTTCTCGATCGGCCCATCCAATGAGGACCGATCATGGTCGATCGGGAAGTGGCCCGAATCGGTCATCAGTGCCTGCCTTGAATTCGATCTACCCGGTTAGATGTGCGGAGGACTCCCAGGTTCACCGGGACTTTTTCCAGATGCGGATGGCGTCGAGGAATGGCTCGGCATAGCGCTGGACTTTCGCAACACCGATGCCGGGAAGATGCAGGGCTTCCTCGGTGTTGACCGGTTGGTAGCGGACGAGGGCTTCGAGGGTCTTGTTAGAAAAGATGACGTAGGGCGGGACCTGCTCGTGATTGGCCATCTTCGCACGGAGGTCGCGCAGCAGGGTGTAGAGCTGTCCGTCGTGTCCGTGGTCCTTGAGGCCGACCTCCTTTTTGCCTGCCTCGGGATCGGGCCAGACGAGCTGATAGGATGCCTGGCCGCGCATCACCTTGTCCCCGAACGGGGTGAGCGTCATGAGCGGATAGTCGCCGGTGGTGACGGTTTGAACGAGGCCGGCATCCGATAGCGAGCGCATCAGGCCGTTGAGGTAGCCCGAGCCTTTGTCGCTGAGGATGCCGTAGGTGGTGAGTTCGTTGAGTTTTGCGGAGAGGATTTCCTGGGACTTGCTGCCGGCGAGCATCTGGACGATGCGGCCGCGGCCGAAGCGTGGCTCCCAGCCATTGCGGGTGCGGCGCGACATGCGGGCGACGCCGCTGAGCGCCTTTTTCACGACGAGTTCCTCTTCGGCATCCGGGGCGCGCATGTCGCCCGCACCGTGTTCGCGGCAGACATCGCAGCAGCCGCAGACGCCGGCGTCGTGTTCGCCGAAGTAGTTGAGAATCCATTTTTGGCGGCAGACGCGCGAGTAGCACATCTCGACCATGGCTTTGAGCTTCTCGCGGTCGCGGCGGTCCTTTTCCTCGATGGCGGCCTCGTCGAGTGTGAGGGCGCGGGCCAGGGTGTCCGGCTTGAGCAGGCGGGTTCCTTTCATGCGCTTCTTCGGGATGTCGAAGCGTTCGATGTAGCCGGCGCGGGCGAGCACGCCGAGCGCGCTGCCGACGGACATCGAGTTTTTCAGGTCAGCGCCTTCGGCGATTTCGTCGAGCGTGCGGTGGACTTCGTAGTCGGAGTCCGCCTCGCTGAGGAGATACTGATAGATCGAGCGGATGGAGGCGGCGGTGGGGTTGGCGCCTTCGATGAAGAACTCCTGGGTGCGGGTGTCGGCGTAGTTGAAGAGCAGTTCACAGACGGCGGCCTCGCCATCGCGGCCGGCGCGGCCGGCTTCCTGATAATAGGCCTCCACGCTGCCGGGGACCTCGTAGTGGATGACGAAGCGCACGTCGGCGCGGTCAATGCCCATGCCGAAGGCGTTGGTGGCCACTGCGACGTCCGCCTTGCGTTGGATGAACACCTCTTGGGCGCGGACGCGGTCCTGATCGCTCATGCCGCCGTGATAGGCGACGCACTTGAGGCCCCAGCTGGCGATGGTTTCTGAAACGGCCTCCACCTTCTTGCGGGTGGCGCAATAGATGATGCCGGTTTTGTGGGCGGCGATCACGGACTTCATCCGCTCGTCCTTGTGCGCGGCCTTGTCCACGGAGGTGATGGCGAGTGACAGGTTCGGGCGGGAAAACCCGCTGACGCGCTCGAAGGGCTCGCGCAGGGCGAGCACGTCGGAGATATCCTCGCGGACGATCGGCGTGGCGGTGGCAGTGAGGGCGACGCATTGGGGGTGGCCGATTTTTTTCAGGGCCTTGCCGAGGCGGAGGTAATCCGGGCGGAAATCATGGCCCCACTGGCTGAGGCAGTGCGCTTCGTCCACGGCGAAGAGCGAGATTTCGATGCCATCGAGCGCGTTGAGGAAGCTCTCGGCGCGGAAGCGTTCTGGCGCGACGTAAACGAGTTTGTATTGTCCGCTGCGCATGCCCTCGAGGCGCTCTTTTTGCTCGGGCCATGAGAGCGTGGAGTTGATGAGAGTCGCGGCGATGCCACGGGAGACAAGCGCGTCCACCTGGTCCTTCATCAGGGCGATGAGCGGCGAGATCACCAGCGTGACGCCGCCGAAACACAGGGCCGGGATTTGAAAGCACAGTGACTTGCCTCCGCCGGTGGGCATGACGACCAGACCGTCACGGCCGGAGACGATTTCCGAAATCACTGCTTCCTGGCCATCAAGGAAACCGGAGAATCCGAAATACTGCTGGAGCGCCAGATGAGGCGTCATGACCAGTGGCTTGGAATCGGCGGAGGAGGCGGGCATTGCTTGCGCAAATGAACAATAGTCCGCCGCAGGGCGTCAACCCCGGAGGCTAGGGCGGTCATTTACGGAGTCTCAAAACGCAGGCGCATGAAGCGCTTCGAGGGATCACCGGCGCTGAGTGGATCGCGGGCACGCACGGTTTCCGGATCTCCGGGCAAGGTCACTTCGAGCGGAATGGGCGACCAAGTTCCGAGTTCCTCGGAGGATTCCGCGAAGTAGATGACGTCAGGCAGGCCGGCGGGCCGGGTGAAAGTGAGTGTGAGGCCGTTGGCGTCCAGAGTGGGAACGAACGGAGGAGTGAAGATTCGGGGATCGGTGCCGAGCGCGTATTCGCCGAGGTTCGAGAGGCTGTCGAAATCCGGGTCTTCGTTGTTGTCGGCGAGGCCGGCGGTTTGTTCGGCTTCGGAAAAATGTTCGGTTTTCCAGGACGCCAGATCGTTGCCTGCTTCGATGACGAGGGATCCGGTGGTGCCGCCCTCGTAGTTCGGATCATTGATGGTTGCGACGATGTCATAGGTTCCGACATCGGTGGGCTCGTCGGGCAGACCTTGATAGGTGACATCAATGTTTTCGGTCGGCAGGGCGGGATCGGTCGAGACGGTGACGTGTTTTGGAGTTCCGTCGTAGGTCTGGGTGAGGCCGGAGAGCGTGACGACGGCAGTGGCCTTGTTGACGGTGAACAGTTGCGGCGCGTCGGTGGCGGCTTCGTAGTCCGTGTCACCCGCTTGCGAAGCGGTGATGGTGGTGCTGCCCGCGCCGACGATAGTCACGGTATCACCGGAAATGGTGGCGACGGAGGGATCGGAGCTCTGGTAGGAAATCGTTAGACCTGAGGAGGCGGTGGCGCTCAGGGCGAAGGGTGAGTCGCCGAAGATGGCTGCGGTGAGAGGCTCGAAGTCAATGGTTTGCGAGGCCTTGTTGACGGTGAGCAGTTGCGGTGCATCGGTGGCGGATTCGTAATTGGTGTCGCCCGCTTGCGACGCGGTGATGGTGGTGCTGCCGGTGCCGACGATGGTCACGGTGTCACCGGAAACGGTGGCGACGGACGGGTCCGAACTGGCATAGGAAACCGAGAGTCCGGAGGAGGCGGTGGCGCTCAGGGCGAAGGGCGAGTCACCGAAGGTGGCTGCGGTGAGGGGCGCGAAGGTGATGGTCTGCGAGGCTTTGGAAATCACCAGCGTGTCCGAAGCGGTGCCCTGGTAGTTGGGGTCGGTTATGTTGGCCTCCACGGCGTAGGTGCCGGCATTGGTGGGGACGTCGGGCAGGGTGTTGTATGTGACGGCGAGCGACAGCCCGGACGGGGTGGTGGTGACGGTGACGGGTTTCGGATTTCCGTCGTAAATTCTGGCGAGGTTGGTGAGGGCGACGGCTGCGGGCGCCGGCGTGACCGTGACGCTGGCAATATTGGAAAACGCGCCGCTGGTGGCGGTGACGACATAAGGGCCACCCGCGGCGGTGGCGGTGAAGAGGCCGGTGGAATCAATCGTGCCGCCGCCACTGGCGGTCCATCCGAACGATGCCGGCTGGCTGGCCATTGGCGCACCGAATTGATCCATCAGGGTCGCGCTGAACTGCCGGGTGGTGCCAAACTGCACCGAGGTGGATGTGGGCGAGACCACGAGGCTGTCCTCCGTCTGGAGCACGCGCACATTGACGGAACTGTTGACCGCAAGGCTTCCTGAGTCGGCGACGGAGACCGAGATCTGATAGTCGCCGGTGGTTTGGAAAATGCCGGTGGTGTTTTTCGCGGCATTGGTGCCGTTGGCGGTGAAAACCACGGGAGTTGCCGGGCCGCCGGTGACTGACCATGTGTAGGTGAGGGAGGGTTCCCCGCCGTCGTCGGTGGCGGTGACCGAGAGATCGGTTTCCATGCCGCGGATGACCTGAAAGACCGTGGTGTCCGGGTCGGTTTCGGTTTCGATCGACGAAGTGCTGGCGGCGACGGTGATTGTGGGCCGCTGGTTGGTGATGTTGGCGTCTCCAAGGAGTGCGATGCTGTCCACATACCAGCCGTTGCTGGGAGTGCTGTTGTCAGTGGCGATGCGCCAGCGCATGCGCAGCGAGTGGCCGGCGTATTGGGAGGTGTTGGTGAGGTTGACGATGGTTTCGATGAAGCCGTTGCTGTTGCCGGACCAGGCGTTCTCACCGGCGAATTCATTGCGGCTATTGGGATTGCCGCGCGCCCTCAACTTGGTGTTGTAGCCGTTGCTGGCGAAGGAGGCGCCGGAGCCGCTGTCCTCCACGTCGAACCAGCCACCGCCATCGATGGAGAACTCGAGTTTGCCGGAGTCGTAGGCCGATTCCAGATTGTAGTTGTGCCAGAACTTGAGTTGCAGATCGGTGGCGCTGGCGGGAATCGGAATGGCGGGCGAGGTGAGACTGGTGGTGGATTTCGAGCTCGGGCCAGCTGCGAAATACGAGGTGTTCGGTGATTGGCTTTGCGCGGAGCTGAGCGACCAGCTGTTGGATCCCGTGTCGGCGGTCGAAGTCCAGCCGTTGACGGAACCCTCGAAGTTTTCGCTCCAGATGGCGCCAATGACGGTGAAGGCCGCGGGGAGGGTGGAGGTTTCCAGATCCGGATTGGTGGCGACCACGTCCCACGTGCCGGTGGCGGCTCCGGCGAGGTCGAACTGGCAGCGGAGGGTGGAGCCGATCAATTGCACGCTGGTGGCGGAGATGTCGGATTCGCCGGAGCGGGTGAGTTTGACGGCGGTGTCGGCGCGCAGGCCGGCGCCCGAGAGGTCGAGGGTGACGGGGCCGGCATAGCCACTCGCTGGCGAGACGGACGAGAGTGCGAGTGGCAGTGGCGGCGGTTCTACCGCGGCTGCGGCGGAGAGGATGAGCGAATAGTTCTGGCTGGAGTTGGTGAGCGATCCGGAAAAGGAAACGATGGCCTGCCATGTGCCGGTGGCGGACGGGGTGGCGATGCGGACCTGCTCGATGTTGTCGGTGTTGTTGACACCGGTGGTGGCGGGCAGATTCATGGAGGCTTGGGTCCAATCGCCGACGAAGGGCATGACGAAGGGAAAGAACTCGGAGCCGTTGGGAGCGATGAGTTTGAGGTTGAGGTTGTTGATGAGGCGGGGCGTGCGGGAGTCCGAGGAGGAGGTGGCGGTGCCGGCAGGGTCGGTCCAGCAGAGGGTGGCGGAAATGGGGGAAATTCCGTCCCAGACGAAGGGGTGGGTGCGGCTGGTGACACTGGTGGTGAGCTGATCCTCGGTGATGCGTTGTTTCTCAGGGAAATCGAAGTGGTCCCGGATGACGTCGGCGGCGGCTTGGACGTTGACGAGTCCCCAACCGTATTTGTAGTCGGGGCCGGCATTGCCGCGGTCGTCGGCCGTGTGGATGAGCAGGGCTTTGAGCGTGCTGGCGCGCATGGCCTGGCCGGGAAACAGGCCGCCGAATTGTTGAATGAGGAGTGAGGCGGAGCCGCAGGCGTTAGGCGTGGCCATGCTGGTGCCGCTATAAGTGCCGTAGGAAGTATTGCTGCCGGCGAGCGAGGAGAAGAGCGCCGCGCCGTTGGCTACGACGTCGGGTTTGATCCGGCCGTCATCGGTGGGCCCCCATGAGGAGAAGTAGCTGACGTTGGCCTTGGAGGGATCGCGGACGCCGCCGGTCACCGCGTCCGCAGCCGAGCCGACGGTCATGACGTTTTTAGCGAGGGACTCGAAGGCGATGTTTTCAAACCCGCCCCGGTAAGTGCCGTCGCCGCCGGGGTGGATCGCCGGATCGTATGAGACGGTGGAACCTCCGCCGGGCGAGAGTCCGACGGGATCGCCGGTGGACGGGTTGTCGGCGCGTTCGTTGCCGGCGCTGCGGAAAATCAGGTAGTAGGGGGCGCTGAAGGCGAGGGCGTCTTGGTCTCTGGTATAGGTGGTGTAGCGTCCGAAATCGGCCTCGATCGAGGTGGATGAGGTTCCATTGCCCCACCATTCCCAGAGTTTCGCCGGGTTGCCGGTGTAGTTCCAGCCACTGATGTAGCCATAGCTGTGGTTGGAGAGATAGATGGCGCCCGGTTCGCCGGCATAGGTGGCGCCGCGGGATGCCATCTCGGAGCTGTCGCTGTTCCAATCATAAGAATTAATGACGGCGGCGTTCGCCATGCCGCGGGCGGAGGAATTGACGCCGGTGGCGATGAGTGTGCCGCCGACGTGGGTGGCGTGGTTTCCCGCCCCGGCTCCGTCCATGACGATCACGCGGCCGCCGAATTCCTGATGGGTGGAGCGGGCGGATCCGCCGTCCCAAAGACCGATGGTGACCCCGGAACCTGAGAGCGAGTAGGGTGATGAGCGCAGGAGGTTGGCACCGGTGGAAATGGCGGCGTTGGCGTTGTGAGTGGTGTGGTAAAGCGGTTGATCGCCATCGAAGGCGGCGATTTCCTGAATGCGGCCGTTGGGCAGCACGGTGCGGAGCGGCAGTCCCATGGCGGCTGCGCGTGCGCGGGCCTTCTGGCTGCGCGTGGTCTCGATTTCCGCCATGCGGGCGACGACGCGTGCGCGGTCGGCCGGGCGTGAGAGTTGGACGGCGGGGTCGGACAGCAAGTCCGCAAGGCTTTCCGCAGCGGGAGCTGGCCTTGTGAAGATCAGAGCCGAAAGAATGGCGAGAGCGAAGGGGGAGGCGCGCATCAGGA
>JBFEQB010000057.1:0-16901 GCA_041549835.1 Luteolibacter sp.
CAAAAACATCGGCGGACCGTCGGTGGCTTGGAACTTATCCACAAGTTGTTGACGGTTCCGGGTCTGGCCATCGAGCCGAAGACAGTCCCATCCGCGTTCCAAAACACATTTCTCGATTTCCAGCAACTGTTTCTGGAACTGACTGAACACCAGAACGCGGTGATTTCCCCTCACAGCCTCTTCCAGCAATTCCAACAAGCGTTGGAGTTTCGCCGAGCGCCGCGCTACCAACAATCGCTTGAATTGCTCGCTTTCAAAAAGAGCCAGGTCGCAACACGCCTGCCGGAGCCGAAGCAGCGCGGTGAGCATCTGCATCCGGGCAGCACCGGGATTTCCGGAGTCCGCGATAACATCCACCCGCTTGCGCCCTTCGACCAGCAGCTCGCGATAGACCGCCTGCTGGTCGGGACTCAGATCGCAGAACTCGTCGATGAACAATTTCGACGGCAGCTCCGGAGCCACCTGCTCTTTCGTCCGCCGGAGCAAAAACGGTGAAATCTTGAGCCGCAGCCGCTCCATCACCGCCCCGGCGGATTCGCCCGAGGAAAGCGGCGTTTCGTAGCGCTCCTTGAAATCCTCCCGCCCGCCGAGCCAACCGGGTTGGATGAAACGGAAGATCGACCACAAATCACGGACTCCGTTCTCAATCGGCGTCCCGGTCAGCGCCACCCGGCGGGAAGCCCGCAGCTTGGCGATCGCCTTGGCGTGATCGGTCTCCGGATTCCGGATCAAACTGGCTTCGTCCACCACCACGGCGCGGTAGTCGCGTTTCAGATGCCAGGCCAGATCGCGCGCCAAGGTGCCGAAACTCGTGATCACCACGTCGCCAGACTGAACCTTACCCCGGACCGCATCACGCGAAGCGCCATGGAGAATCCTAACCGTCCGACCGGGCGCGAACTTGGCAAACTCCGCCTCCCAGTTTCCCAGAAGCGACGCCGTCGCCAACACCAACACCACCCCGGAATCGCCCAACCGCTCGGCAAACAATTGTTCGATTAGAGCGATTGTTTGGATAGTTTTTCCCAAGCCCATGTCATCAGCCAGCAAGGCACCTCCAAAGCGCTGAACCCGGTCGTGAAGCCAGGCCGCGCCATGAGTTTGGTAGGGCCGGAGATCGGCGTGGAACGTCGGCGGTGAATCAAATGTGAGCAGCTCTTCAGTTTCCCTTGCTTTACGTGACTTGGAAAGTTTTTTCCGGATTTCCCTGACAACCTCCCCCGACCGGGTGGACGCCGTGAAATGGCGATCTTCCTGCCTCAAATCGAGGTCTGAAAACAGCGGATCGATGATCTCGGCGACATCGTTGGAGATCACCAAATGGTGGCCTCCCGCGACCTTGCCCGAGCTCCTGCCGGAGCGCAGGAGACGCCTCACTTCAGCGGAGGGAATCGAAACTCCATCACTTGTTTGAAAACTGAGATCGAAGCTGAGCCAGTCTTCACCAGTTCCGAGGATGTTGATTTTTGGAGCGACCACCGCGACCTGGCCTTGCACGTGACTGAAGCGCTCTCCTTCGGTGACCGACCATTCTGCGCGAAGCTCGGGCAGGGCGCGGGTCAGGAAATCGAGGATGGAGGATTCCCCCTTCAGCACCCAACGGCCGCTGGAATAATCCTCGGGTTGAAAGCCAGCCTTCATGAGACGGCTTGTGGCGCGTTCTTCCGCCGCCGCGTTCCGGACTTCGCAGCGATCTTCCAGCAACCGTGGCAAGCCCTCGACCTTGCCCAGGCCGGGCGGCACCGCGGGAGCGGTGCCGTATTTCGCCATCAGGCGGGCCTCAAGGTGTTGGAGCGAACCTTCCAGCATGAGCTCGATCACCACCGGAGCGGGAACGAAGTGCAGCGCATCGACCCATGATCCGTCCGGGAAGGCGACCCACTCCTGCCAGACATCGAGGGAGTTGAAAAACCGGTCCGTTGGGATTTCCAACGTCTTGCCTCGGGAAAGCTCCGTGAGGAAGGCCGCCAGATCCGCCGGGATTTTGCCCTCCCCCACATGGGTCACCGAATCTGTGGAAATCCGCCAGAAAGCCCCGGCAATCTCGACCCACGGTCCCGAGTCCGGTGCTGGAACCAAGCGGACCCGGTCCCCCACGCGGGAGGCGTCGTCCAGCAGGATCCGCTCGCCGGACCGGATGGTGATGGAGAGCCGCTCCTTTCCAGCCGCCAGACGCGGGTGGTCGGCGATAGTTTCCAAAAACGAGGAAACCCGGCTTGAATCCAGGTTGAGGCTGAGAATTTCCTTTGGCACCACCCGTTCGCGGGTGAGCCAGGCATTGAGGCGGTCATCCGCAGGGGTAATTTCGTCGCCGGACGAAACCGCAAGTGTGGCAGCGAGTTTCCCGCAGGTGAGAGCCTCACGCCAGTTGAGCGGCAACACGATCTGCCATGGAACGGCCGCCGCAGGAGAGGGCGCCGCCGGCCGCGGGACTGCGGCGGTGGGTTTTGCGGTTTTGGCGACCAGCGCCGCCAGCCCCACCGCCACCGCATGAGCGCAGATCTCGCCGGTCGCCTGGTTTTGCGGGCACGAACAGCGGGCCTCGATGTCCGTGGCGGATTTCACCGTAACGCTGACGCGAAACGGACGTTTCCCCGATTTAACCAAACCCTGCCAGCCGTTTTGGCCGGCCTTGGCCTCGGTCACGGCTCCGCGTTCAAAGAGCGATTGCCCCTCTTTGAACGCCTGCCACGAGGCCGCCTTGCGAATTGTTGCTTCCGTCCACCCGGTCATTCCGGGCGGATCATTTCCTTTCCGCCGCGCATGGGCAATGCGTTTGGCGATGGAATGACGCCCGCAGCTCGCGGGTGCGGGTCAACTGCCGGGGCTCAGCCAGTTGCGGACGCGGTAAAACCCATGCCCGGATGCACTTGGCGAGGAATCGGACAACGGCACGGTGGATCCGTCCCCCGGTATCACCGGGCCGATCGTTTCCCATGAACCGGGGGTGAGATCGATGCTGCGTTCGAGCTGATACGAGCGTCCCGGAAGGGTCTGCACGGTAGCGGCGGGAATGCCGGAGGTCATGGCAAACGAGGTGACCTGGGGTGCGCTGATGGCACTGGCCATGGCAACCGGGGCGCTGCCTTGATTGTGCAGCCAGAGGTCCCAAATCGCATCGCCCCATCCCTTGAGCGTCGAGAAAAAGGGATCACTCTGGATGACATAGGCGGCGGGTTCACCCGAGGGCGCGGGCAAGGTCAGCGACGAAGCGGTGCCCACGATCTCATCCCGGAGGAATTCGATGTAGGGCTTCGAAGTAGACTGATAGAAAAGGGTGGCCACCCAGCCCACGGCGGCCGCGGGTTTCGAAATCCGGACCTCGTCGTGGCCGCCGGCGTATTCCTCCGCCGTGAAATAGTCCGGAGCGTCGGCACCGTGCCAGCGGGGATGGGCAATGCGCGCAGTTGCATCCGCGATGCGGAATCCACGTGGCGGGATCCGGTTATCCTTGTAGCGGTCCGTGGCGAGGACGAAGTGGAAGGTCTTTTCCTCGCCGGTGAGACTGCTGCTCATCTTCGCTTCGTAGACGAGTTCGTCACGGGTAACGGCCAGGTCGCCTCCTGACAGATACATTTCATCGCCTTTGGCGTCGATGGTGGTTTGCAGCGGCTGATAAGGATTGATCTCGTCGATCGTCTCTCCCTGCGCGTCCAGGAAACGAACGTGGAGCCACATGCGGCGGCCCTCGGGGAACCCGGAGATGAGCTTGTGCCCGGTATGATTGACGATGCGCAACACGGCATCACCTGGAGAATCGTCCACGAGCTCGACGGTGGCCGCGCGCTGGAGTAAATCGAGGGCGCGGTTCGAACCATCAACAAGAGCGGTGCCGGCACCTTGCAGGCCGGCGGTTTCCAGCGAGGCACCCGGGTATTTCGCGCCGGAGAGAATCGCCTGGTTGTAGCTGTCCGGGACCGGGCCGGAGGAATCCACGCTGGCGAGAATGCGGGTCATCCAGGAATTTCCGCCAGTGAGCGAATGACTGGCCACATCGGTGCGGGTCTGAATGCCTTGTTTCGCGAAGCCGCCGGGGACACGCTGCATGTGGCAGTCCTGACAATCGGAAGCATGGGTTACGCCGGTGGCGGCCATCGGCGGACCGGTGGGCGCGCCGCCCACATTGGCATAGTCGCTGAGTTCAAACTCGCTGGAAGTGCGCTCGACATGGAAGAACGAGGCGGCGGACTGGGTTTCCGGGGTGCCGCTGCCCATCGCTATATTGGCGAGCACGGGATTGGAAACATCATGGCAGGTGTGACACAACTGTCGGCTCTTGTGAAACCGCGAGTAGAGGAACTTGTGGCTCTTGGTGCTCACATCGATCCGCGGGCCCCGGCGTTTTCGCGTGTCCGGATCGACGAACATCTGGCCGGAGCCAACCTCGATGTATTTGGTCAGGTCGCTGGTGGTGGCGGTGCCATAATGAACGGGGAGATTCGTGGTGGTGTTGAAAAACGGACTGTCATCGAAGAGCCGGAGGCCGGTGAGCGCCGCGACATCGGCACTGACGGTGGTGGCGGCCTCCGTGATCTTGTCGGCATCGGTTTCCGCCGGGATTTCCGGTTGCTGGCCGAGGCCGGTGAAAGGATCGAGCATGTGATGGCATGAAGCACAGGAGACGCCCTCGAAATCCCCGCTGGCCACGGAAAGGGCGGTGCCGTTGGTGGGATCGCTGCGGCCGCCGAGCCAGCCGGTGGGTGTGTGGCAACGCAGGCAGAGATCGGCGGCGTTCGGATTTCCCAGCGCCCAGATGGAATCCTGAGTGGCCACGGCCATGGTGGCGAGCCACAGCGGATCGCGGGTGGCCTGCGCCATCATCGATCCGCGCCATTGGTGATAGGGCTCGGAAACTGTGTTGAATCCCGCATGGCAGCTGGTGCAGCCAGCGGTGTCGGGAAGAACCACCGAACCGGGTTGGGAACCCGGCATGAAGAGTTTCTGATCGTCCACTACGGGAACGGGGGTCCAAGCATTCGCGACCGACGTCCACCACAACATCGCGCCACAGCACCCTGCGACACACCGGAGCCTTTTCGCAATCATGACAAATCTAGGGGTTGGATTTTCCGGGCAAGTGCCCGTCAACAGCCACCCGCCCGATTCAACATCGGAGCCTCCATTGCAATCCGCATCCCGGATTCCGCCAAAATACGCGCATCAATTGCGCAAGCGAGCACGGCAGCACCGGAAACCCAACTGCACAGGAGAGGCATTTGGCGGGGCCGTTCAGCGAGGACCGACCCATTCGCCACGGCGGGCAGTGAACCCAACTTCCCTCGCCCTTACGGCGAGGGTCGGATGATGAATCAAGCGACTGCGCAGGAGGCGCGGCGTTCCTCCTCGCGAAGATAACATCCGGGGTCGGAGCCCCACATGTTGCCGTCGTTGCAGAAGTAGGCGCGGGTGCGGAAGCCACCGCCGCAGATGCCGAACCATTTGCAATCCGCACAAGGTCCCGTCATGCGGGCCTGGCGTTCCTCGTTGGAGAGCAGTCCGATCGAGCGGATCTCAGCGAGTTTTTCGGCGGTCGCAGGGTTCCCTCCCTCCCAGATTTGGGAGAAAGGCATCTGCTTGACGTTGCCAAGGGTGATGTCCTGCCAGAACTGGTCGGGGTGGACGTTACCCTGGGTATCGATGTTGGCGATACCGCGGCCGGAACTGTTCGCACCGCCGCCATTCCATGAAAGCAGGCGGCGGGCTTCTTCGAGGTTCGGATGGTTTTCGTTTTCCATACGCACCAGCAGGTGGGCTCCGTCGGCGGGCTGGGTGACGGTGAGCAGTTCGCGGTCGATGCCTTGTTTGTGCCACGCTTCGACCCGGGCGATCATGGTGTCGATGGCACCGCGGGCCTTGTCGGAGTCAAGCACCTGGAGTTCGCTGCCACGACCCGCCGGAACGAGGTGATAGAAACACACCCGCTTGATTTCCTGCTCTTCGATGAAATCCAGAATCCGCTCGATGTTCTCGACGTTGTGGCGGGTGAGGGTGAGGCGCAGGCCGGTTTTCTGATCGACCTCATGGCAGTTCTTGAAACCGCGCACCGCACCGTCGAAGGCGCCTTCCTTGCGGCGGAATTCATCGTGGATCTTACCGATGCCATCGAGCGAGATGCCGACGTAGGCGACATTCGCCGCTTTGAGTAACGCGGCTTTTTCCGGCGTAATGAGTGTGCCGTTGGTGGAGATTGTGAGTTTCAGGCCCTTGGACGAGGCGAGATCGACGAGTTCAAAGAAACGCGGGTGGATCATCGGCTCGCCACCGGAAAGCAGGAGCGACGGCACCTGGTAGGCGGCGAGATCCTCGACTACTTTTCCCATCTGTTCCCAATTCAGTTCGCCGGGATACTGGGCGGCGGCGGAGTCCGAATAGCAGTGGACGCAGCGCAGGTTGCAGGTGCGCGTGATGTTCCAGACGGTGATGGGCTTGCGGGCGCGGGCGGCAACCGGCATGCAGCTCGGGCCATCGCTGCCGCCGTTGCTGGCGGGATGTCCGGAGGCGTGGCCGTAGCGGAGTGAGTCGGCGGGTTGGGCGACGCCGGTCCAGAGTTTGGTCAGGTTGATCATGGTGTGGTGGTGGTGAGTTGTGGTTGGGCTTTCTTCGGGATGTAAACACAGGACGGGTCCTCGGCGAAGGGGTCGCCATAGACACCGTAGGCCCGGGAGCGGGAACCGCCGCAGACGGCGCGGAATTCGCACAGGCCGCACTTGCCGCCGAGCGCGTCGTTGTCGCGCAGGGAAACAAACAGCGGGCTGCTCCGGTAGATTTGGGCGGGGTGGGTTTCCTTCACGTTGCCGCAAACCATCGGCAGGAATCCACTCGGCGAGACCTCGCCGGTATGGGATATGAACATGACGCCGCGGCCGTCGCGGATGCCGAGCGGCGACTTCATACCCGGGCGTTTCTTGGCTTCCTTGGCCCCTTTCCGCTGCATGACGACCCGGCGGAAATGGTGGCCTTCCGTGGTTTTCACGGCGAAGGGCGCGTTGCCGATCAGATCCGACATGTCTTCGAAAATGCGTTCGAGATCCGCGGCATCCGGTAGTTCATCGACTCCCGCGCGGCCGGTTGGAATCAGCAGGAACACGCTCCACATCGCCGGCTTGAGTTCGAACATCAGCTTTTTGAATGCCTCGTATTCGTGGAGGTTGCTACGGGTGAGCGTGGTGTTGATCTGGAGATCGAGGCCGGCTTCATGGGCCTTGCGGATGGCTTCCATCGTCCGGTCCCACGTCCCTTCCACGCCGCGGAACGAATCGTGGCTTTCACGGGTGGAACCATCGAGGCTGAGCGACATCCGCTGCACGCCGGCGGCCTTGAGTGCGCTGAAATCCGCTTGGACCAGCCGGTTGGTGGCGGCCGGGCTCAGACCGATGTGAAGGCCCTTGTCAGTCGCAGTGCGCACGAGGTCCATGACATCGCGCCGCATCAGCGGATCGCCGCCGGTCAGGATGAGCATCGGTGGTTTCAACTCGGCGAGTTCATCGATCAATTTGAGTGCCTGAGCGTGATCGAGTTCCTCCGGATCCCGCTGGGACTGCGCCTCGGCCCGGCAGTGGCTACACGCCAAGGCGCAGGCACGGGTGATTTCCCAAAACACGAGAAACGGGCGATCATTGAAGTCGTATCCTTCCATCGTTGGCATTCCGACGGGCCGTTGCAGGGTTGCGTTCGCGCTCACGGTTCGTAATTAAGACCACGAGGTCCTAATTGGCTCCGCCTCCTTTGCCCGATACTGCGCATTTTACGCAGCGGGGAGAATGCCGGATTCCAGCAGGGGAATTCCCCACGCCAAGCCGAGCGAAGCGCTGTCGGTTTCCACCTCTCGCCGAGTGCGGCCGGTCCCGTTCATCAGAAACACATCCGCTGGACCATCCACCCGCCGCCGGCGAGGGCGACGATCACCGAGCCGACGGTCCGGGCGAGGCGCGTGTGTTTCCGGATCGGCCAGAAGATCAGGAACGAGGCGGCGAGCACGGAAATCTGCGCGAGCTCGACGCCGATGTTGAAGCCTAACAACGGCTGCGTAAGCTGGCTGCGCGGGATGCCTTTCACCTTGTCCGCCATCACGGTGGCGAAACCCATGCCATGCACGAGTCCGAAACCGAACACCAAGGCGTAGCGGAGTTTCCCGACCTTGTGCGAGAACAGGTTTTCCACGCCGATAAAAGCGATGCTGAAGGCGATGAGGATTTCCACGAGCCTCGCGTCCAGACGCATCCAACCGAGCACGGAAAGGGCCAGTGTGGCCGAGTGGGAAAGCGTGAACAGCAGCGACTGCCACATGAGCGGCCGCCATTTCAGCGCCAGCAGAAACAGCCCGAAGATGAAAAGCATGTGGTCCAGTCCCAGCGGAAGAACGTGGCGGTAGCCGGAGACAACCCAACTTCCGAACGACGATTGCTCGGCAGCGCTGACGATGCCGGTGTCCGCGACTTTCACCAGAACGAGTTCGCCGCCGGGCCGCACGCTGACGATTTCCCCGTCCTCACTGTCTTCGGTGAGGATGATGAGTTCGGCATCCTCCTTGTCGCTCCAATGGATGGTCAGCTCACCCGGGCCGGGCCGGGCGTCCACGACGACACGCACGGAAAGCAAGGCCCAGTCCGCCATTTCCTCTGGCAGCACGAAGGGCTTCTTTTCAAAATCCGGAAACTCGATGCGCCACAGGACCTCCTTCCCGGCGAAGGTCATGCGGAGCAGGTTGCGCAGGGTGTTTTCCGTCTCCCGGCGGATGCGTGCGAGCTCTTCCGGCGGGGCTTTCATCACGCCCTTGCGGCTGAGCGGCTGACCACCGGGAATCCCGCGAGTCTCCGGCAGCATGTAGGCGATGTCCATCTCGCCGAGCAGTCGCCACCGCGTCTCGAGTTTCTGAAACTCGAACTCCACGGTCTCCACCTGGTGGGCGTCAGCGATTTGAGACAAGCCGGCGAAAAACAACAGAAAGGTAAGGATGCGAAGATGTTTCATGCGCGGAATGCGGGTAGCGGGAGATTCGCCAGACCGCTCTGGCTTTACAAGCAGAGTTCACGGGAGACAGGATTGCTTGATCAGGCTTGCTGGCAGATGCCTTGCACCCGCTACGGGAAATGGCCATAATGCGGGCCATGCTCCGCCTGTTCTCCGTTCTTCTCACTCTCGCCGGCCCTGCCTGCGGCCAGTCGTATGCGCCGGTGAATGAGCGTCCGCCACAACTCGCCCGGGAGTTCCGCGGCGCGTGGATCGCCTCGGTTTACAATCTCGACTGGCCGAGCTCGAAAGGCCTGAGCGCCGGGAACCAGCAAGCCGAACTCCGCAAGATCCTCGACAAGGTGGCCGCCCTGAAAATGAACGCCGTCGTTTTCCAGGTCCGACCGATGTGCGACGCGCTTTATCAGTCCTCCATCGAACCATGGAGTCCCTGGCTGACCGGCACGATGGGCCGCTCGCCGGGCTATGATCCCCTCGCCTTCTGCATCAAGGAGGCGCATGCCCGCGGAATCGAAGTACACGCATGGTTCAATCCCTTCCGCGCGCTTTGTAATAACTCGGACCCGGTCTCTCGAAACCATGTCTCCCGCAGCGCGCCCGGCATCACCAAAACCTATGGCTCGATGACCTGGTGCGATCCCGCCAATCCGGAGTCTCGTGCGCGCGCCATCAACGTGATCCTCGACGTCGTCCGCCGCTATGACGTGGACGGCGTGCACCTCGACGATTACTTCTATCCCTATCCCAAAGCCGGACTTCGATTCAACGACGGCAAATCCCCTGCCCAGCGCCGCTCTTACATCAATAGCTTCGTGAGCAGCCTGTATGCGTCGGTGAAAAAACAGAAGCCGTGGGTGCGCGTGGGCATCAGTCCCTTCGGCATCTGGCGCCCCGGCGTGCCGTCCGGGATCGAGGCGGGTCTGGACGCCTACGAACAACTCGCCGGCGATTCGCGGAAGTGGCTCAAAAACGGCTGGGTGGATTACCTCGCCCCGCAGCTTTACTGGCGGATCGCCCCCCGTGAGCAGAGTTTTCCCGCGCTGCTTGACTGGTGGCGGCGGCAGGGACGCCGCCCGGTCTGGCCCGGCATCGCCACCGAGCGCATCGGCGGCCCCGAAGACCGCCGCCCGGCGTCCGAGATCACCAACCAGATCGACCTCACCCGCAGGATCGGTAAAAACTGGAACGGCCACATCCACTGGAGCGCCCGGAGTCTGGTCACCAACAAAGGCGGCATCGCCACCAAACTCGCTGGCACCTACACCCAGCCTGCCGCCGTGCCGCCGATGCCATGGTTAAGTAAAATCACGCCCGCCGCGCCCGGCGTGAGCGCGACTGTGCAAGGCAGCAACACGGTCGTCCGCTGGTTCCCGGAAGGCCCCACCGCCAAGATCGCCGTGCAGGCTCGAAACGGACGTTCATGGCGCACGGTGCGCATCGGCTCCGTGGGCGCCGGCCAGACCACCATTCCGCGGGCGGACGCCATCGCAGTGACCGTGCTCGACCGATTTGGAAACGCCAGCACGCCAAAGGTTCTCGGCGTCCGGTGATGTTCCACCCCCCACATGAAAACCAACCCGAATCTCCTACTGCTCGTCTGTGTGGTGCCCTTCCTCGCGTGGTCCGCGTGGAGCCCCTATGACACGCTCACCTGGTGGCTGGAGACCGCCCCCGTGTTCCTCGGCTTCGCGGCGATCTTCATCGCACAGGCAAAATTCGGCTGGCGGCTCTCCGACCTGGCGCTGGCCCTAACGGGCCTGCACATGGTCATCCTGATTGTCGGCGGACATTACACGTATGCCCGGGTTCCGCTTGGAAACTGGGCTGCGGAAACATTCGACCTTTCTCGCAATCACTACGACCGACTCGGCCACCTCGCCCAAGGGCTGGTGCCCGCCGTGATTTGTCGTGAGATTTTCCTGCGTCTCCACGTGATCGCCAAGCGCGGGTGGCTCGGTTTCTGCGTGGTCTCCGTCTGCCTCGCGATCAGTGCCACCTACGAACTCATCGAGTGCGCCGCAGCCCTCATTTCCGCAGAGGCGGCCGAATCGTTTCTTGGCACCCAGGGCGATGGCTGGGACACCCAGTCCGACATGTTTCTCGCGGGAATCGGCGCGCTGGTCACCGTCTTCCTGCTAGGCGGGGTTCACGATCGCTCGATCGCGCGATTGGAAAGAAAACGCCCTGTCACATGATCCGGCTCAACAACGGTTCGCCTGCTTGAAAACGCCGGAGGTTCTCAATAAAGTATCGGACCAGCGTCTCGGATTCCGCCCGATGCCCGCCCGCCGTGTGCGGCGTGATGTGGCAGTTCGGCATGCAGCGAAGCGGGTGATCTTCCGGCAGCGGTTCCGGATCGGTCACATCCAACCAGGCGGCACCGAGGTGACCCGATGCCAGCGCATCCACGAGGGCATCCTGATCCACGGTTCCACCCCGGCCGATATTGTAAAATGCCGCACCGGGTTTCATCCACGCCAGACGATCCGCGGAAACAAAGCGCTCGGATTCCGCGTTGTCCGGCAGGATGTTGATCACGTGATCCGCCCGGCAAAGGGCTGGCTGGAGTTCATCCGGAGTAAAAACCGGGACTTTCTCATCCCCTCGCGGACTGCGCCTCATGGCTACGATTTCCATCCGAAACGGTGCCAAAACCTCGACCAATCGCGCCGCGATCACCCCGAATCCCAAAATCACTACCCGCTGGTTCTTTAAAGGCACCGAGCCCTCCCGCAATGCAAACCACTCAGGAGTTCCGGCAGCACAATGACTCGCCAATCCCGGCACCAGTTGGCGTGACTGGGCCAACATGAACGCCAGCACGTGCTCGACACAGGCCTCCGCATACACTGCCGAGCTGTTTGTCACCGGCACCCCACGGAGCGCCATCGTCTCGCGGAATTCCGGCGTATCATAGCGTGTGTAGCCAGCGGTGGACAAGTGCACCCAGCGCAGCCTTTCCGAGTTCATCACGCCGTCCACATCCGGCTGGCCGAACGCGATTTCCGCCGTGGCAAAGTCCGGACCGGCCTCGCTTTTTCCCAACACCGAATCCGCAAGACGCTCCGGAAACACCAACTCGTGCGGCGCGACGCCGTCCTTCAACAGATCCATGGCCGCAGGGCCGAACGGAGTATCGGAGTAGATTTTCATGAAATTCATGGCGGAATCGCTCCACTTCGATAACCCCTCTCCCCCGCCGTGAGAAGCGGCAATCCAGGATTCCGGGCAAATATTCCCCTCCACTTCTTCGCCCTTGTCATGCCCCCGTCCTGCGTCTTGACTGCCCGTCCTTCGAATTTCCCACCGTGAAAGCCTACGAACTCTATACCGCCGTCGACCCCGCCATTGTGACCCAAATGCTCGATTGGTTCCGCGCCAACGACCGCAATGTTTACAAATCCGCCGTCGCCACCCTCGCCGGAAACCGCAAACTTCGCCCGGTTTTCATCGAGAAAAAACCTCTCGTCGATCAATACAGCTGGATCCACAAAACCCTCAAAATCAACGCCTGCAACACCATCGGCGAACACCTCCTGCAGGCTTATCTGATGGCCGGCCAGCAATCCATGCTCGGCATGTTCTGCGACGGCATGGGCATCCCTCACGATGGCAAGGGCTCGGTAGTCGGCGACCTTCCGCAGAAACTCGACACCGAACGCCTCGACACCACCCTCGACCGCCTCGTCGATGTGTTTGATCCCAAGCTGCTCACGCTCTACCTCCATTGCTTCAACATGCAGGTCCCCGGCGGTTGGCCCGAGCTCACCGACAAGCTCAATTCCGACGAGCGCCTCACGCTCGCTTGATTTCCGCGTTCCGACTTCCGCACTCCGCGTCTTATTCCCATGCCCAAGGTTTACGTCAGGACCTACGGTTGCCAGATGAACGAGCGCGACTCCGAACAGGTCGCGCGCATGTTCACCGAAGGCGGCTACACGGTCACCTCCAACGAACACGAAGCCGACGCCATCCTGATCAACACCTGTTCGGTGCGCGATCAGGCGGAGCAGAAGGCGCTCGGCAAAATGGGCACCATGATGCACGCCGGGCGCGACCGGAAACACGTGGTCTATGGCTTCATGGGCTGCATGGCTCAATCCCGCGGCGAGGAACTGTTCAAGTCCGTGCCGAGCCTTGACGTCGTCGTAGGCACGCAGAAATACCACAAGGTCTTCGAATACGTTGACACCATCCTCAAGCAACGTCTTGAGGCCCGCATGGACGATCCCAGCTACTCGCTTCGCGGCGGATCGGTCTGTGACATCGCCGAGGAGGAAGGCTCGCAAAACACCATCCGCGACCACATCGCGAAACCCCGCGAGGCCTCGGCCTTCGTCTCCATCATGCAGGGCTGCAACATGCGGTGTTCGTTCTGTATCGTCCCCGACACCCGCGGCAAGGAACGCGGCCGACCGATCCACGACATCGTCGGCGAAGTCCGCCACCTCGCCGCCCACGGCGTGAAAGAGGTCACCCTGTTAGGCCAGATCGTCAACCTTTACGGCCGCACCGAATTTCCGAAAGTGGACGGCAAGTCTCCCTTCGTCCAGCTGCTGGAAGCGGTGCATGAAGTCGACGGCATCGAGCGCATCCGCTTCACCTCCCCTCACCCGATCGGCTACCGCGACGACCTCATTGCCGCGTTCACCTATCTGCCGAAACTCTGCTCGCACATCCATTTCCCGATGCAGAGCGGGTCGGACCGCATCCTGCGTGAAATGCGCCGCCCGTACAAAAACGAAAAGTTCATCGAGATCTGCGAGAAAATGAAAGCCGCCCGCCCCGGCATCGCGATCACCACTGACATCATCGTTGGCTTCCCCGGCGAAACCGAAGAGGATTTCCAGGCCACTATCGACACCGTCGAGCGTCTCCAATTCGACAACGCCTTCGTCTTCCGCTACTCGAAACGCCGGAACACGCCGGCCTCCGAAATGGACGACCAACTCTCCGAACCGGAAAAGGAAGACCGCAACCAGCGCCTGCTCACCGTGGTCGACCGACTCGCCATTGCCAGCAATGCCGCGCTCGTCGGCAGCCGCCAGCAGGTCCTCTGTGAAGGGCCGTCGAAAACCAAAGCCTCACGCCTGTCCGGCCGCACCTCTCACAACAAGATCGTCATTTTCGACGGTGACGCCGACCGCCTCACCGGCCAACTCCTCGACATCGACATTGAGGAATCCGGCGGCTTCTCGCTCTTCGGCAGCGCCTGCCTCGACTTATAAGCTTCGCCAGTGTTTCCTCTGAGGGCTTGCTCGGGAAAAGCGGAAAACTGCGGAATCAACCGCAGAAAAACAGGATTCAAGCTGTTTCCGGGATGACGAAATGATACTGGTTTTTCGTCTTCTTCCCAGACATTCGTGTCCATCCGCGTCAGTCCCCGGTTCCCTTATCTCTACAAAATGAAACCCTCCGAGCTCTCATCCTTCGACTGGGCAAAGCGAGTCAACCGTTCATGGCTCGTTCGGGATCACCTCAACGAGCACGCCAAGGCCTGGTTGGATCACCTATACACCCTCGCCGACGGACGCTTGGAACGCTCCTGCGAAATCGCCCGCGCGATGTGTGGGCTCCGCAACCGGATCGACGACCCCAAACCGTGGTTCTACGCCGGGCTCTTCAGTCTCGCCACCGCCCCTGAAGCCCGCGCGTTCCTCGTCACCCACCGCGTCACCAAGGCCGCCATCCCCGCCATGGCCGATGACGAAGATGTCAGACTCTGGCTCGACCAAATCAGCCCCGAGACCCAAGAACTGGTCGCCCGACTGCGTCAGGCCATCGCCCAGGTCCACCAGTCAGCACGCCCGTAGCCTCCTGCTTTAACGAGAAGTTTAACGCAAAGCCGAACGACTGAAGGAATCACCGCAGATCACGGTGGTTTCGAATCCCTCTTCCCTTTGATGTTCGGCCTTAAAGGATCGATATTCACACATCCCATTTGCTCAACTCCCCCACCGCGCGTATATTGTAATATTGGAATCGTTGAAACGCGATGGCTTCCATTGCCATATCATCATCGGACCTCGCTGCGCCGAGGAGCGCTCTCGTCCTTCGGGGAAAAATCGAAGCGTTGCTGGGTAAGGCCGACATCCGGATCAATGGCCCGCGACCGTGGGACATGAGGATTCAGGTGGCGAACGTACTCGAGCGGATCGCATCGCATGGCAGCCTAGCCCTCGGCGAATCCTACATGGACGGCGAGTGGGATGCGGAGCAACTCGACGAATTCTTCGCCCATGTCCTGCGCGCCAGACTGGACCGCGAGGTAAAGCCGCTCAGCCTGATGCTCCCGGTCCTGCGCGACCGCTTGTTCAACCGGCAGAACAACCGCCGCGCCTGGCAGGTCGGCAGGGCGCACTATGACCTGGGCAACGATTTCTATCAAGCCATGCTCGGGCCGGTCATGGCCTATAGTTGCGGCTATTGGAAAAACGCCACCACGCTCGCCGAAGCGCAAGCGGCCAAGCTCGATCTGGTCTGCCGCAAGCTCGGACTCAAACCCGGCATGCGCGTGCTCGACATCGGCTGCGGCTGGGGCGCGTTCATGGCCCATGCGGCGGAACATTGTGGCGTGGAATGCGTGGGTGTCACCGTTTCCAAAGAGCAAGTCGCCTTCGCCCGCGAAAAATACTCCGGCCTACCGCTGGAATTCCGCTTGGAAGACTACCGCGATCTCAGCGGACGTTTCGATCGCATTGTCAGCATCGGCATGTTCGAACATGTCGGGAAAAAGAATTACCGCACCTTCATGAAAGTCGTCGCCCGGTGTCTCACCGACGACGGGATTTTCCTGCTCCACACCATCGGCAAAAACGAACGCCGGGGCACCACCGAACCATGGACGGAAAAATACATCTTTCCCAACGCCGAGCTTCCCGCCATTGGCCACATCAGCGATGCCGCCGACGGCCTGTTCGTGATCGAGGATCTGCACAACTTTGGAGCGGACTATGACCGCACGCTCATGGAATGGCATAAGAACTTCGAAGCCGCTTGGCCTCGATTCGCCGGTTCGTTGGGCGGGCGTTTCCACCGCCAGTGGAAATACTACCTACTCTCCAGCGCCGGGGCCTTCCGCGCGCGCGACGTGCAGGTCTGGCAATGGCTTCTCACGAAAACCGGCCTCCCCGGCGGATGGACGAGGGTGAATTAGGTCCACAGACGGATTGTCACCGACTTCACTGACAGCTGAAACACCTCCAACTGGATCGAGCTTGAAGTCAGCCACTGGACCTGATTGAGGTCTGGCATGCGGCTGATCGTCTGGTTCCTTTTCGTCTCCACCCTGATGCTGGGAGTCTGGCTTCTGTGGGGCGGAACATGGGAGAACTGGTTCACACTGGAGGGCACCGTTATCTGGATCGAGCAGGCCGGACCGTGGGCATGGACGGCGGGAATCATTCTGCTGGCGGTGGACGTGATCCTCCCGGTGCCGGGAACCGTGGTCATGTCCGCTCTCGGCTGGATCTATGGGACCCTCGCAGGCGGCCTCATCGCAGCGGCGGGTTCCATGACCGCCGGGATCTGCGGATACGGAATCGGCCGCCTGATCGGAGAAAAGGCAGCACGCAGGATTCTCGGAGAGATCGGGTTTGAGAAAGGCCGCCTTCTTTTCGCCCGCGGCGGCGGCTGGATGGTCGCCCTCTCACGGGCACTGCCGATCCTGCCCGAGGCCTTGTCGTGTACGGCGGGTCTGGTGAGGATGCCGTTCGGCCGTTTCATGCTATCGCTCGCCTGTGGCAGCATCCCGGTGGGATTACTCTTCGCATGGATCGGCGCGGCAGGCCGCGAGGCTCCCGGCTGGGCACTGGCATTCAGTCTCGTCATCCCGGCCGCCCTGTGGGGAGCTGCGAAGAAATGGTCATGAGCCGGTTTTCAACACGCTGGCGGATCGCCAGCACCATGGAAACGCTCCCACACCAACGCTC